>CAHJWI010000024.1 GCA_903642225.1 Acidobacteriaceae bacterium
GAGGAGGCGATCGGAAAGGGTGGACTTGCCGTGGTCGATGTGCGCGATGATCGCGAAGTTGCGGATGAGTTTGGGGTCCATTGAGGTCCCCTTTAGTTTACGTGGTGCGGCTACCCCACGGCGGAGGGGCAGCATGACAACGGTTCGACGAGGATGTCTGCGGAGGAGCGGGCGCCGGTTCTGTTCTGTCAGGCAGCCTCGGCGTAGGTGCCGATGGCGTGGGTGGCGACGACGCACGGGGCGAGGAGCATGAGGACGAAGGTGGCGGCGTAGAGGATGTCGTGCATGGGAGCGGGTCCTTTTTGGGGTTGTTTGGCGGCGGTTTGCAGGGCGGGTTGTGGTGGGCTTGGTAGTGGGTGGGTTCACGTGATGGTGGGCATAAGCTAGGCGGCGTCAGAGGAGGTGAGGGCGCGGGTGGCGACGATGCAGGGGACGAGGAGCAGGAGGACGAATGAGGAGGCAATGAGGGCGTCGTGCATGAGTGGCGGGCCTTTCTGGTTGCGGGTGGAGAGTTAAGGTTTGGAAGGTTGAAGGGCAAGGGTTCAGGTTTTGGAGAAGAGGAACGAAGAGCGGTCGAATGAGTGCGCTAGGCGGGTTTGAGGCTGAGGGTGTTGCGGGCTGTGACGAGATAGCCGGGGGCGAGGAGGATGAGGCGGGGACGATGAGGGCGAAGACGGTGGCGATGAGGAGATCGAGCATGGGTGTGGTGTCCTTTCAATGTGTGTGTTGGCTGCCCTGTGTGAGTTGGGCTGCCCTGCCGACTTCTTGACTATCGCGCTGAAAAGACGTGGCGGGTATTGCACAGAGGGGTGTGGCGGCGGGACAGGAGACGCACGGGTGCGGAGCGAGCTGGGTAGGTGAACGTGCGGGTGGTCCGAAGGAGATGGCGCAATAGTGAAAGAGCGGTGTGCCGGATGAGGACACTTTCGCGCGTGGATAGAATGAAGGGTGTGTTGAGACCCCAGGGCCGTGTGGCCGCTTTCCGTACTTTTGTTGTGCGTCGCCTAGTTGCGTGTGCGTGTTGTGTGCCTGTTGTGTTGCTGGCTGGATGTCCGGATGCGGGCGGAGCGCCGGGCAAGGTGCCTGTGGAGACGACTGCGCCGGCGGTGGATGCGCGGAATGCGGCAGGGCTGGATGCGGGTGGGCGGAGTACGGCGGGGGCGCAGGCTGGGCAGCAGCAGGTGGCGCCGGCTGGGACACAGCAGGCAGCGAAGCCGCTGAGTGGGGAGCAGGTGGCTGCGGCGCAGGAGGAGGCGCGGCGGGTGCAGGCGCTGACGCAGCAGGTGGACAAGAGCTATGCGAGCGGCGTGCAGAACTACCGCACGGGGCGGCTGGATGCGGCGCGGCTGGACTTTGACTTTGCCGTGGACCTGATGCTGACGAGCGGTCTGGACATCAAGGCGGACGCGTCGCTGAACGATGAGTTTGAGCGAACGGTGAATGCCGTGAACAGCCTGGAGATGGACGCGCTGAAGCAGGGCAACGGTTTCAGTCCAAAGACGGAAGAGACGCCTGTGGAGGCGGTGGATGACCTGACGTTTCCGGCGGCGGATGCGGCGCTTACGGCGAAGTTGAAGAGTGAGTTGAATACGACGTCGGACCTGCCGCTGGTGATCAACGATACGGTGGCGGGGTACATCAATGCGTATGCGAACTCGTCGTCGTTCAAGGCGCACATGCGCAAGAGCCTGGAGCGCGCGGGGCGGTTCCGAGTGTTTATTCAGCAGGTGCTGAAGGACGAGGGCGTGCCGCAGGATTTGATCTACCTGGCAGTGGCGGAGAGCGGATTCCAGCTGCAGGTGGTGAATGCGCGCAGTGGTGCGGGTGGCATGTGGCAGTTTATGCCGACGGGCGCGTATGGGTTGGCCCGCAATGGGTACTTCGACGAGCGGTTCGACCCGGAAAAGAGCACGCGTGCGTATGCGCACTACATCAAGGGGTTGTACAACCAGTTTGGCGACTGGAACCTGGCGATGGCGGCCTATGACTGGGGTCCGGGGAATGTTCAGCGCGCGGTGATGCGCACGGGCTATGCGGATTATTGGGAGTTGTATCGCCGGAATGCGTTGCCGCGGGAAACGAAGAACTATGTGCCGCAGATTCTGGCGGCGGCGATTATGGCAAAGAATCCGGCGCGGTATGGCCTGGAAGGTGTAATGGCCGATGCGCCGATCGTGAACGATACGGTTGCTGTGGACTATGCGATGGATTTACGGCTAGCGGCGGACGTAACGGGGACGACGCTGGCGAATATTGTGGCGATCAACCCGGCGCTGTTGCGGCTAAGCACGCCTGCGGGAATCCACTATGACATGCACGTGCCGCAGGGGACGAAGGCGGAGTTCGAGCAGCGGATTGCGGCAATACCGATGGAGAAGCGGAGCTCGTGGAGGTTCCACGAGGTGCGTGCGGGGGAGACGCTGGAGACCGTGTCGCAACTATTTCATGTGAGTTCGACTGAGATTCGCGTGGCGAACGACCTGAGTGATGCGGACCCGGTCGGCGAGGGCGATGAGCTTGTGGTGCCGGTGCAGAATGCGGGACAGCCGAGCACGCGGCCGCTGCAGTACACGGCTCGCAATGGAGACACACTGGTGACGGTGGCGGACCGCTTTAACGTGAGCACGGAAGAGCTGCGGGAGTGGAATCACCTGGGCTCGGGCGATGTGGGCCAGGGCGACGTGTTGTATGTGAGTGAGCCGGTGCGACTGCCGCCGGCGGGGCGTGGACATGTGCGGGGCAGGGGACGCAGTTATGCTGCGGCTCGAGGCGGACGGAGGTCTGTGCGGTTTGGTGGAGCACATGGTGCGGTGAGGCGTGGTACGGCTTCGCGGAGGAGTGGCTCGGCTTTGCGGCGGAGCGGGTTGCGTGATGGTGGCGCTGCTCGGAACAGTGTTACTCGTGGCCGCGTAAGTCACAGTGCAGCAGCGCGCGGCGGTGTAAGAGCTCGTGTTGGTGGTGCTTCGAGCGGCAAGCATGGCACGGCGCATGCCGGTGGTTCGAAGCGCAAGCGGCGCTAGTGCGTGGTGTGTGTCGGATGGGACTGAGCGCGTCCTGGACAGGGGTTGTTGGTGAAGGCGAGAGGTTCGCATGCGTGTGTACCAGAGGAAAACGAGCTAGTGCGCGAGGGCTTGTTGGGATGAAAGCAGCTGCGCTGAAGACATGCGTTCTGAAGCGGCAAAAAAGAATGGCAGGATTGAAAGTTAATGCTTGCCATTGCACCAACTGCGGTGCACCATATCTGTGTATTCCGTTGGGCTGTTTGTTTGCATCCTATGGGGCATCGCAAGCTGGAGGGTTGGACCATGCCGTACGACGAAGAAGACCTGAAGCTCTACGCCGCCGCGAAGGATGACGACGCAGAGTACGACGAAGACGACGATGAGGAAGACGACGATCTCGACGATGACGATGATGATGACGACGAAGAAGATGAGGTAAGCACGACGTCGGATGATGAAGACGAAGACGACGATGAGGACGACGACACCCTTGACGACGAAGACGACGACATCGATGACGAGGATGATGACGATGAAGAGGCTGAGCCGGTAAACGCAAAGGGCAACGATGCGATGTTGCGCAGTGAACCGCACTCCGAACAGGCGACGCTGTATGCGTCGCCTTCTTCGCAGGCTGCCCCGTACACACCACCGGACCGGACGAGCAAGGAGCCGGAACAGAACCCGACGGAGGCTGAGCTGACGGACCTGCCGGCGTTCAGCGAGTCGGGTGACGAGGATGAGGACAGTACACCGTCTAAAGGCATCGGTGAACGGACAGGTGAGGCCGATGCGGTGGACCCGTACCGGAGCGGCGAAGAAGACGATGCCGTGGATGTAGTTCAGAGTGGCGAGGACGACGAAGCGATTGAAGCCGGGATCGCAGAGTCATCTTCTATTGAGGCACCTGCGCGCACAGGCGCAAAAGCCGCGGTGAAGGTTGCAGCCAAGACGGCTCCCGCGAAGAAGATTGTGGCAAAGAAAACGACGCCGGTGAAAGCACCCGCGAAGAAAGCTGCTGGAGTGAAGGTGGCAGCAAAGAAAGTGCCTGCAAAGAAGGTTGCTGCGAAGAAGGCCATCGCGGTAGAGGCTGCGGCGAAGAAGAGTTCCCCCGCCAAGAAGGCTACGGCCTTGGCGAGCAAGGTTTCAGCGGCAAAGGCGGCTGCGAAGTCCGCGACGGCAAAGGGTGGCAAAACCCCTGTGCCTGCGAAGAAGGTTGCTGCGAAGGCGACGAAGGCTGCAAAGTCGGCGGCGGTTCGTAGCGGCAAGGCTGCACCTAAGAAGGCAGCACAATCCACACAACGAGGTAAGACGTTGGCCACCAAGAAAGCAGCAGTACCGGCAAAGAAGGTTGCGGCAAAGAAAACCGCAACACCCGCGAAGAAAACGACTGCAGTGAAGAAGACCGCAGCCAAGACAACACCAGCAAAGAAGACCGCTTCCAAAGTTCCGGCAAAGAAGACAGCAACCAAGGTTGCGGCAAACAAAGCACCGGCGAAGAAGACCGTTGCCAAGAAAGCCACAAAGTAATTTGTCTCCTGTTCAGGGAGAGACCCCTCGCGATTTGCGAGGGTGATGTACCAGGCAAGTCTTTAACGGCACGTCTGTAAGGCAAGTAAAAGGGCCCGGCATCCTGATTGGGAGCCGGGCCTTTTTACGTCTGGTAAGGGATGTCGTGTGTGGGCAGGAAGAGCGGCTCACCGCAACGAAGAGCAGCCGACCCTTTCACGATGAAGCTGTGGGAAGTGGGTACGCGGTGTGCGGCGCACTTGATGATTTAGGCGCCGGGTGTTTGGGGAGAGTTAGGACTTCTGGGCGGACTGTATGGCAGCGAGGACTTCTTCGCTGTGATTGCCGACTTTTACGTCTGGCCAGACTTTGACGACCTTGCCCTGAGGCGAGATGAGGTAGGTGACGCGCGAGGCATAAGACATGGGGCCCATGGACTTAACGGGGACACCATACTCATCGACGACCTTGTGCTCGGGGTCTGCGAGGAGCTTGAAGGTGAGGTTTTCCTGGGTGCAGAAGCTCTTGTGCGAGTCGGTGGTGTCAAGCGAGACGCCGAGGATGGCGGCGTTGAGGGCGGTGAACTTGCTCTGATCGCGCTGGAAGTTGTGGGCTTCAAGGGTGCAGCCAGAGGTCTTGTCCTTGGGGTAGAAGTAGAGGACGACCCACTTGCCCTTGTAGTCGGCGAGGGAGACGGGTGTGGCGTCCTGGGAGGGGAGGGTGAAGGTGGGAGCGGTGGAGCCGTCCGAAAGGAGGCCTGCAGCAGCCGCGGCGTTGGCCTGACGCGCGGTAAAGAGGGCGCCGACGGAGGCTAGGACAAGGAGGGTAAAGATGGCTAGACGCTGGGTCATGTGTGGCTCCTAAGGGACCAGAATAGTAGAGCAGCAAGCGGGTGCCGGGGCAAGTTGCAGGAAGTCCGCTGTGGTCGAGAAAATTCGTCGGCTGATTTGACATGAGGAATCCGAAGGGGCAGGAGCGGGGCAGGAACAGGTGCACTGTCTTCGCAGGTATGGCTGCTGAGCGACTCTGGATTCCTGCACCAAAGGCGGAATTCTACCTGGAACTTTCGGGTGATCGATCGGTCTCTTAAACGGCGACTTAGGTGGGAAGTATGTGAAGAGTGGCCTAAATATGTGCGTTTTTCTACGTAATGGTGCGTTTAAAACGCAGGCAGGAAAGGAATGGGAGGGTGGAAATGGTGTGCTAAGTTGGCACAAGATTGTGCTACTCCGGAGATGTCCTCTATGCGTTTGCGTTTCGTTTCTGCTGCGGTTTTACTTTTTGCGAGTGCTGCCGCCCGTGCCGACGATGTTTTCAATTTTAGTTACACCTTTGCTAACAGTGACGTGCTGACGGCAAACCTGACGGGCACGTTTTTGGCGGACGGGAATACATTTAACGTTTCTGGCTTGAACAGCGTGGCCTACAACGGCGTGCTACAGTCCGCTCAATCGTTCATACTCGAAAGCTATTCGAGTTTTGGAGGGCGCAGTGATGGCACTTATGCAGGCGGCGTGCTGACCCTGGACGGCAGTTACGAGAACTTTATCGAAGAGAGTTCCGATGGCGGGTTCGACCTGATTGTGAATGCCGGATTTACTTACAACAACGGCAGCAATATCGGGGTGTTCGGATTTTCGACGTTGAACGACCAGGCGTTTGTGGCATCGAACTTTGTTACATCTGCGGAGCCCGAGATAGCGGCAACGCCCGAACCATCGAGCCTTGCTTTGCTTGGGACCGGGGTGCTCGGCGTCGCGGGTGTGATTCGGCGGCGTCTGCTGCCAGGCGATCCGGAGGTTATGGCGTAGGGATGGGCCTTGTCCGTGTCTCGTCGCAGGACGGGATGCGGACTGATGCTTGCGGGAGCGGAGCCGATGTTGTTGTCATGATGACGATACTTGCGGCGTGGTTCGCTCTTTCGGTGTGTGTGACGTTTACGGCTGGCTTCCTGGTGCACCCGGCGAATGGGGAGTGAGGGCGACGGGCGCGTCGCTGCAGACTTAGAACACTTCTGCGGTGATGGCTATACCTGCGTCGTCTGCTGCGCCGATGACGGCGGGCGGGTTGAAGATGAGGGTGCGGCCGGCTTCAATGGCCAGGCAGGTGGCGCCGGCAGCCTTCATGGTGCTGATGGTGGCGAGGCCGATGACTGGGACGTCGAAGCGGAGGTCCTGATTGGGCTTGGCGACTTTGACGACGGTGAGTGCAGTGGACAACGTCTGCGTATCGGCAAGGGTTTGCGCTTCCCTGCCCTCTCTTTCTTTGAGAAGTTGGCCAGCGCGGAGGATGGTTGCGTCGGTGCCTTCCATGGCTTCGACGGCGACGCAGGCTGTGGCGGCGATGACGACAGTTTGGCCGAGGTCGACGGCGGCGAGGTGTTTGGCGATGCGGAGGCCGTAGGCGACGTCTTCCTGCTCTTGCGGGGTGGGTGCACGTTGGGTGAGGGTGCCGGGTTTGGCGAGGAGCGGCTCGAGGTAGGCGGTGCTGCTGATGAGGTGGATGCCTTCGTCTTCGAGGACTTTTGCAACGGCGCCGAGAAGCATGTCGGTGGAACGGGTGCGTAGGTTGAGCAAGAGCTTGGCGAGGCGCCAGTCCGGGCGGATGCTGCTGAAAATTTGCTTGTGGCGGACCTGGCCGGCCATGACGGCTTCGGTGACGCCTTCGCGCTGAAAGGTTTCGATGAGCCTGGAGAGGTCGCCGAGGGAGAGCCAGTGGACGGTAATATCCCTGTCCTGCTGCGCGCGGATGTTCATGGCGGGGTCGGTCTCTTCTTTGATGGCGGCGACGACGACGCGCAGGTTGCGGGCGCGGGCAGCGTCAAGCAGGAGGAAGGGGAACTGGCCGTTGCCGGCGATGAGGCCGAGGGTCTGAATCAAGCGGTTATCGTACTTTCCGATACTTTGACCCGTCCCAAAGCCGGTCGAAATCACTCGTCCACCAGTCAGTCTGTTGATCCTTTTCTTTGAGATCGAAGTTGCGTCGGACTCGCGACCCCACGCCTAGACCTCTGGCCAGACCTTTCGCTTTTTGGAAAGTTCGACAGGATAGCCAGATGCCCTCCCCCGGGATGAACGCAGGCGAATAGATGGTGTAGTTGATCGTGATCCGAGCGATGGCCATGAATGCAGATTCCGTTTCGCTCAGAAGTATGTCGCGATTCCTGTTGCAAGACAAGCCCCGGTATACTTATGGCAGCAGGCGGGCTGAACGATCGCCGCTGGCTGCTTTGGTGCAGCCGGGGGAGGAAAGTCCGGACTCCGATGGGCAGTGTGCCGGGTAACGCCCGGGAGCTGTGTTTCAAGATGCAGCGACGGCCAGTGCCACAGAGACGATACCGCCGTTTCGTTCCTTTGGGAGCGTTGCGGTAAGGGTGAAAAGGTGCGGTAAGAGCGCACCGCGCCGGCAGTAATGCAGGCGGCAAGGTAAACCCCACACGGAGCAAGACCAAATAGGCGGGAAGATTTCGACCCCTGACGGGGCCGAATGAGCGCATCGGCCCGGTGCGCCAGACTCGCGGGTAGGTTGCTTGAGGCTTGCAGTGATGCAAGTCCTAGAGGAATGATCGTTCACGACAGAATCCGGCTTATAGGCCCGCCTGCTACTTGCGTCTGTCTGCCCGAGCAGACAGACGCAATCTATTCACAGGATTGTTTATAAGCGGCATGATCGCCACTGGAAGCGTGTGTCTGCAACGCAAAACAGCTTACCTGGGTGTGGTGATGTAGAGGCCTGTCGTGGTGCGGGCTTTGAGGCCGGGGTCGGCGACGTGGAGATCGAGGCGGTGATAGTCGCTGCCGGGCTCTGCGAGAGCGGGATTGAAGGTAAGGGTGTACGGCGCGGTTGCGTCGGCCACGCACTGCATGAGCAATTTGGAGATGTCATTGTTGCCATTGAGCGAAAGGCCGCCGCTTTGGATGGCGAGTACCTGCAGGCCGAGGTTGCCGATTTGGGCCTGTGAGGGCTTGGTCGCACCTTTAAGGAATGCCTCGTAGGAATCCTCGCGGACAAGATCCTCTCCCGCGCCCAGAGGATTGATGCTGTAGAGCGTGCTGTTGCTGGCGTGAATTGCCTGGGAGAGGCTCTCAACCTGCGTGTAGATTCTGGATTCGTCTTTGCCGGAAAGTTGGACGCCGGGGCCGGAGAGCAAAGGCCATCCGGGAGAAATGAAAAGGATCAGCTTGTGCCCGGGGGTACTGCCGGCGAATATGAGGATTTTGCGGAGCGCCTGGAGCGATATGTCGAGCCGCTCTTCCGCACCATAAAAGCCGGCGCTGCGGCGAATGTCGCGCAGAGCGACGGTTTGCTGCTGGAGAGAGGCGTTGAGGGTGGTGCCGTTGGTAGTGAAGCCGGGAGTGGCCTGGAGCGTGGTGTCTGCAGCAATGACGATGGACGCCGGGTACGCGAGGGTGCCGCCGTTTGCTGTAAGAAAACGCTCGAGTTGACTGCGCTGGTAGGCGACCTGGGTGTAGCTGGCGTTTACGGCGTCGATGACGATGAGGAGTTTGGCGGGCTGCGGGTCGCCGGCGCGGACGCTGAGGATGGGCGTGGGCTGGCCGTTGTCCTGGAGGGTAAAGGCGGTCGCAGGCAGGTTAGGAGCGGGTGTGTTCTTGCTACCGGTGACGACGGCATGCAGCGTATAGGGTGCCTGGGCTGTGAGAGCGAGTGAGGTGAAGAGCAGCAGTGTGGAAAGACGCATGGCGATCATCGGGAAACCCTTCTGCTGCGTTAGATGGGCACGGCAAAAGGTCGGCACGAGCGGGCGGGCCGGAATGTTGATGCGACGGCTCGACGGCAGTAGATGGCGCTGAACGGCGACGCAGCCATACACCAAACGCAGGCCGGAATCCGGCTTTGCCTGGATGAACATTAACTACTGGTGCGCAATCGGGGTGGGCGTAAACGCGTGGAGCGCTTGCAGGGGCAGAGGTCTTCCGGCAGTATTCTTCGCTATCTGCGGCGTCAGCGGAAGAGGTCGGAGTGGGTGATGACGTTCAGCAAGAGGATGCTGGCGGCAATGGTGAACCAGTCTTCGAGGTTGGCGACAGGCCAGTCTTTGCCGACTCTGGCGGAGAGTTTGGTCCGAATGTACCAACCACCGTAGGTGCCGAGCAGGGCTCCAATGCCGCCGGTGAGGCCTTTAAGCAAGTGGTGGCCGCCGACGCGGGGAGCGATGATGACGCCGACAGCAACGCCGAACAGAACTCGGCCAGCGACGCCGATGGGTGAAGTTCGGGAGGGGGTGTTAGGCAGCTTATCGCCGACGTATTCGCCGAGGGCCATGAGGGAAAAGACGCCGACGGAGATGGGATTGCCGATGAAGCTACGCCAGCCGGTGAGCAGGAGGACCGGCTGAACCGTGCCGCGCATGTACGCGAACCAGCACATGACAGCGATGGGGGTGAGCGTACGGAGGCCGGTGAGGACACCCAGGAGGAGGACGAGGACGTAACCCATGCGCGGTTGGATGACAGGAAACGGCGGGGTGTCGCATTTGCCCCAGAGATGCCGCGGAAGCAACTGGCCGATGTTGTCCGTGCGGTGAATCGGTGGGATTTGCAGGTGCTGTTCGTGCTTGGAGATTCGGATTGGCACGTAAGGCTGTTTCTGTGACGCTGCGCCAGAAAAGCCGGTCATCAAGAGTGAATGGAATGACCGGGCGGCGTCGCAAGATTCCTGCCGCGGATGGTCAGGGAATGAGATGGGGGCGCACATTGAACACTGCTGTCTTCGTGGAACACTGGTGTAGTACCAGAGGCTAGAAACGGCGGACGCATATGCGTACGGCAATGCATCCTCTGCAACCTTGGCGGTGGTGCCGGCGGCGGGTATGTGTGCCGGTAACTTTAGCCAGGCACAGGTGCAGTAATGTGGGCAGCGGGTATGGCGTGATGACGGGCAGAACGTTGTCAGTGGCCCGGCAGGGTGAGTAGCAGGGACAACAAAGGGTCCATGTTCTGGACGCTAGACATGGACCCCGAAAGTTGGCTGGAGTTATACCGAGGGAGTGAGTGATTCCGCGAAGGTGATGCGGTTGGGGAGGGTCCACCAGCCTGGCTCCGCGAGGGCTGGGTCGTGTGGGGTTTGACCTGTGGCGAGCTGGCCGGCAAAGGCGGCGAGCGGTGTGGCGACGGCGGTGCCGCTGCGGATGTCGAAGAGGCCAGGCTCGTAGTGGCCGGCGTCGCGGGTGACGAGATTGCTCCAGTTCCACGAGCCGAGGACGGCCCACACGGTGACGGCACGGACGTCTGCACCAGCGGCGCGGGCGGACTGGGCGGCAGACCAGATGTCGTTGAGCCAGCGAATCTGGTTTTCTGGCGCGTCGCCGAGGTGGACTTCTGTGATGGCAACGGGAAGGCCGTAGCGCTGCCATGCCTCAAGCAGGATGGGCTCAACACCGGGAAAGGGCTCGGTGCGGACGCGGAACGACTCAATGTCGACGAGTGGATCGTGGCCGGTTTCGCCACCGCGGAAGTGGGCGGGATACATGTTGACGCGGTGGTCGAGGAGCCGGTCGCTGGTGAGGTAGTAGTTGAGGCCGAGGACGGCGGGCGGGCAGGGGTTGTCAGCAAACCAGAGAATGTCTTCAGCAGAGATGCCGTTCGCGATCAGGTCCTCAAAGAGGGGGTGCGCCGGTGTGACGATGCCGCAAAGCAGGTCTGTGCCGAGCCAGCGGCGGTCGTCGCGAAGCTGGCGGAAGGAGTCGCGCTCGGGCGTGCTGTAAATGCTGCCACCGTCTTCTGTGTAGATGAGCCGGGCTTCTGGCTGGACGGTGCGAATGGCGCGCATGGCGAGGACGGTGGCCTTGACCTCATGCAGGAGAGCGCACAGGTAGCTGGGGACGCTGTGGTGGTGGGGGTACCATAGGCCGTAGAGGCAGGAGAAGCGGGCGGTGGTGTGGGGCTCGTTGACGGGGGTGTAGTCGGTGACCCAGGGGTAGCGTTGCGCGACTTCCAAGGCGTACGCGGCGAGTTTGTCTGGGAAGTGAGGGTCCAGGAGGTCAGTTGAGCGCGGGCCGCTGCCGTGGTGGACGAGGCCGACGATGGGCTGCAGGTAAAGGCGTTGCATGGCGGCGAGGGCACGGTCGGCGGTGTTCCAGTTGCCGGCTTCGACGTGGTGCTCCCAGAGGACGGCGGTGCGCACGGTGCGGATGCCGGTGGCGGCGATCTGTTCAAGGTCGGCTTCAACGCGGTTGCGGTGGCCGGACCACTGATCCTGATCGAGGTAGGTGTCTCCGACGCGATTGATGGTGGCTTCAATGCCAGCCCAGAGTTCTAGGTCTTGAGGGGGTGTGCGCATGCAGGATCTCCTGGTAGGACGCTGTGCACACGGCTCGCCGGCATGGCGGGGTGGGGGTACGTGCAGCGCTGTATGTTGGATGGCGTACGTGCACCGCTGCCCGCACCGGTGTTGGCCATAGACGACACGAGGGGCTTTGCAACGGCTGAAGTTGCTGATGTTGAAGCGAGGCAGCCGAAGAGAGCTTACTGTTCGTCGCGTCTGTGTCTTGCGTGACCGCTTTAGGGCTGGCCGTCGGTGAAGCTGGTGAAGAGGTTGTTGAGAGCTTCTGCCTGAGTGGGGTGGGAGAAGACGGCGTCGCGGAGGGTGGTGTAGGGGGCGCCGGAGATGCAGGCGATCTGCAGTTGCGCGGCGACTTCGCCGCCGTGGACGCCGAGGACGGTGGCACCGAGGAGGAGGTTGGTTTCGGGGTCGACTAGGGCTTTGATCATGCCGCGGGACTCGTCCATCTCGTCGGCGCGGGCCATGTTTTCCATGCGCATGGTGGCGAGGCGGTAGGCGGTTCCCTGCTTTTTGGCGCTGGTTTCGTTGAGACCGAAGCTGCCGAGTTCGGGGTCGGTGAACATGACGTAGGGCACGATGCGGCCTTCTGTGGAGCGGCTGCCGCCTTCAAGCAGGTTGGTGCGGAGGACGCGGAAGTCGTCGTAGGAGATGTGGGTAAAGGCTGGTCCACCCTTGACGTCGCCGAGGGCCCAGATGTTTTTGGCGGTGGTCTCAAGCCGTTCGTTGACCTGGATGTAGCCTTTGTCGTCCTGCTTTATGCCGGCGCGGTCGAGGTGGAGGGATTCGACGTTGGGGGTGCGGCCGGTGGCAACGAGGAGGTGGGAGCCGGTAAGGGTCTGTGGGCCGTTGCCGGTGGTGATTTCGATCGCGATCGAATCTTCGTCGCCGCTGACCTTGTCGACGGAGGTGCAGGTGAGGATGGTCATGCCGTCTTCGGTGAGGATGGTGCGGAGGCAGGTGGCGATGTCTGGGTCTTCGTGGGCGGCGATGCGATCGCCGCGTTCGAGGACTGTGACCCTGCTGCCGAAGCGGAGAAACATCTGTGCGAACTCGAGGGCGATGTAGCCGGCGCCGAGGACGAGGAGGTGCTCGGGGACGGTCTGGAGCTCCATGATGCGTGTGCTGTCGAGGAAGGGGGTTTCGTCGAGGCCGGGAAGGTCGGGTGAGGATGGGCGCTCGCCGGTGTCGAGGAAGACGCGGGTGGCGGTGAGGGTCTGGGTGGGCGAGCCGTCCTGCATGAGGACGTCGATGCTGTAGGTGCCGTCGGCGGGCTGCCGGGCGGAGAAGCTGGCCTCGCCAAGGAGGAGGGTGCTGGTCTTTTCGACGCCTTTGGTGTTGTTTTCGCGGGATTGAAGGACGATTTTCTGTTTGCGCTTCCAGACGGTCTTCATGTCGATGGAGACCGGGCCGGTAAGGACGCCGAAGTCTTTGCCGCGTTTGGCCAAGTAGGCGTTGCGGGCGCTGCTGTCGATGGTTTTAGACGGGGTACAGCCGTCGTTGACGCAGGTGCCGCCGGGGAAACGGCGTTCGATGACGGCGACAGACCAGCCATGGGTGCTCATGGCGCGGGCGAGGGGATTGCCACCCTGGCCGGAGCCAATGACGACGGCGTCGAAGTGCTGTTGCGACATGTGATGAATCTCCGAGGCAAGGATACCGGTCTGCGCGCGATTCAGGAGTACGACGCTGCAAAACGGCAGGGCCGCTACATCGACGGGCAGCGGCCTACAACGCGGAGGGTGTCAGGCGCTGACCGGTTCAGCCGTGAGATTGGCGGGGACGCGTTCGCGGAGCCAATTGTAGAGCGGGAAGGTGTCGGCGAGTTCGGTGACGCGGTTGTGGATGGAGCGGAGGTGGGCGTCGTCGGTGCGGTGCTCGAGGGCTTCTGCGATCCAGGCGGCGATCTGTGTCATCTCGCCTTCCTTCATGCCGCGGGTGGTGAGTGCGGGTGTGCCGAAGCGGATGCCGGAGGGCTTGAGCGGTGGGTTGGTGTCGTAGGGGATGGCGTTTTTGTTGACGGTGATGCCGGCCTTGCCGAGGGCGAGTTCAGCTTCGGAACCGAGCATGCCTTTGGCGAAGACGTCGGCGAGAAGGACGTGGGTGTCGGTGCCGCCGGAGACGATGCGGAAACCGTGATCCTGGAGGCCGGCGGCGAGGGCCTTGGCGTTGGCGACGATCTGGGCGGCGTAGGTTTTGAACTCGGGCTGCAGGGCTTCGCGGAAGGCGACGGCCTTGGCGGCAACGACGTGCATGAGCGGTCCGCCCTGCTGGCCGGGGAAGACGGAGCGGTCGAGGGCCTGGGCGAACTCGGCATTGCACAAGGCGAGGCCGCTACGGGGTCCGCGCAGGGTTTTGTGCGTGGTGGTGGTGACCATGTGGGCGTGCGGGATGGGCGAGGGGTGGACGCCACCGGCGACGAGGCCGGCGAAGTGGGCCATGTCGATGAAGAGGAAGGCACCGACCTTGTCGGCGATTTGGCGCATGCGGGCGAAGTCCCAGTGGCGGGGATAGGCGCTGCCGCCGCCGACAATGACCTTCGGCTGCTCGCGCACGGCGAGGGCTTCCAGCTCGTCGTAGTCGATGACCTCCGTGTCGCGGCGAACCTGGTAGGGGACGATGCGGTAGAGCTTGCCGGAGAAGTTGAGTTTGTGGCCGTGGGTGAGGTGGCCGCCGTGGGCGAGGTCGAGGCCGAGGAGGGTGTCGCCGGGCTGGATGAGCGCCATGTAGGCCGCGGCGTTGGCCTGGGAACCCGAGTGGGGCTGGACGTTCGCGTGGTCTGCGCCGAAGAGCTGCCTGGCGCGGTCGCGTGCGATGTTTTCGACGACATCGGCGAACTCGCAGCCGCCGTAGTAGCGCTTGCCAGGGTAGCCTTCGGCATATTTGTTGGTGAAGACGGAGCCTGCGGCCTCAAGCACGGCGCGGGAGACGAAGTTTTCCGACGCGATCATCTCAAGGCCGTCGTGCTGGCGAACGACCTCATGTTCGATTTGAGAGGCGATTTCTGGGTCGCTGGCAAAAAGAGGCGAGTCAAAGGCAGTGGACATGGGTTCATTCTTTCACCGAAAGCGGGCGCATGGGTGGTTGAAAACAGGCGCTCCGTGGTGAAGAAATGAAGTGGGTCTACATGTGAGCCTGTGAGAGAGCGCGTATGAGTATTGGCCTGGCAATCGTGTTGATGGTAGTGGTGATCGTAGTGCCGTGTGCCGTGGCGTTCCTGCTTGGACCACTCCGCGGGCGGTGACAGCGCGTTAGCCAATCTCCTCCAAAGATTTTCGCTCTGCAGCCACACCCCAGATGGCCTGTGCGACCCCGGCAAGGAGCATGACGCCGGCGGAGGCCATGAAACCCCAAAAGATGGGCAGGCGGTTGCCGCGGCTGAGCAGTTCGCCGTAGATGGCAGGGCCTGCAACGCCGGCGAAGAGGGTACCGAAGCCATAAAAGACGGCGATAGCGGTGGCACGGATCTGCTGCGGAAAGAGCTCGCTGGTAGTGAGATAGGCCGAGCCTGCCGCGTTTGCGGCGAAGAAGAACGCAACAGACCACCACGCGACCTGGCCCCAGAGGCTGATGCCGGCGTGCAGAAAGAGCAGGTTAGAGATGATGAGGGCGCAGCCGGCGAGGATGAAATTAATGGCGATGACCTTGCGCCGGCCGACCGTGTCTAAAAGGCGGCCAAGCAGCAGAGGGCCGACGAAGTTGGTGAGGGCGAGTGGAAGAAAAAGCAGGCCGGCGTTTGCAGGGGACATGCCGTAAAAGCGGAGCAGGATAAGTGACGCGGAGAAGAACACCGAGTTGTAGAAAAAGGAGTTTGCCATGACCAGGGCCATGCAGAGGACGGCGCGTCCGCGATAACGAGGCTGGAAGAGAACAGCGAGGTTGCGAATGGGATCTTTGGTGCGACGCTGGATGCAGACGGTCTTTTGTTCTGGTGCGATGGAGCCAAGATGTTCGGCGATTTCGCTCTCGATGCCATCGACGACCTGGTTCGCTTCGGCGTCGCGCGAGTGGACGAGGAGCCAGCGGGGGCTCTCTGGGATGTGGCGGCGCATGTAAAGGACGACAGCGGCGATGGGCAGGCCGGAGAGGAAGGCCAAACGCCAGCCGAGGCGCAGGCCGAAGGCAGCATCGGACAGGAAGGCGACGGCGATGACCGAGCCAAGAATGACACCGACCCAAAAGCTGGAACCGATGAAGAGGTTGACGCGGCCACGCACGCGCGCGGGGATGAGCTCGTCGATGGCGGAGTTGATGGCGGTGTATTCCCCACCGATGCCGGCGCCGGTCATCATGCGGCAGAGCAGGAAGGTGGGCAGGTTCCAACTGAGGGCCGTGAGGGCGGTGGCGCAGACGTAAAAAATCAGCGTCCAGGTGAAGAGGGACTTGCGGCCGAAGCGGTCTGCCAGATAGCCGAAAGTAAGAGCGCCGATGACGGTGCCGAAGAGATAGCCGGTGGAGGCAAGGCCGAGTTGTGCGTTGGTGAAGTGAAGGGTTTGTGGCGACTGCAGGGCACCGGCAAGGGAGCCGCCGACGCCGCCTTCAAGGCCGTCAAGAAGGAAGGTGATACCCAGAGCAACGGACATGCGCAGGTGCCAGCGCGACCAGGGGAGGCGGTCAAGGCGGGGCGGAATGTTGGTAATGACCTCTGCTGGATTGGTCGCTGTGATTGTGCTCATGGAATCTGCCTTCCAGAGGTGCTTAGAATTTTGAGACAAGCCAGACGCCGCCAACCATGAGCGCACCACCGGCGATGCGGAGGGGCGAGGCGGCGTGCTGTTTGAAGCCAAGCCAGCCCATCTGGTCAAGCACGATGCTGACGATGATGGAGGCGGTAAGGGTGAGGCCGGTGAACATACCGGAGCCAAGCTTTTGGGCGTACATGAGGGAGATGATGGTGGTGGCGATAGAGGCGATGCCGCCCATCCAAGCCCACCACGGAGCCGCATGCACGGCCTGGGTTGCCGGCACGGCCTGGCGGAAGAGGAGTTGCAGAAGCAGAACGCCGGAGAGTCCGCTGAGGTACACCCAGCCGACGGTCCAAAGGGGCTGCTGCCAAAACTTGAAGAGTTCGGCGTTGGCACTTTGGAGAGGTGCGAGAGCACCCGCAAGGATTGCAAGGAGAACGACCACCAGGACCATGAGGGCTAAGATGCTGATACGTCAGCAACTTGGAGCGGTTCCCGCGAATTCCGTCTCTTGTCTACGCGCTTTCGCGGCAGATGAAAGTTTGACCTGCCTCCTGTGACTGCCACCCTATGCGGGTTGCTGGCGCATGCGTTTGTAGGCTTTGTGGACGAAGGAGCCCATGTACCAGCCGTCGATGTATTTGTAGGGGGATTCGCCGGTGGTGTAGTGGCCGCAGGGGAGGACGCGCGAGGTGAAGTCGACGCGGCGGTCGCGGAAGTTCTTGAGGACGTCGAGGGAGAACTCGCGGATGAAGGTGAGGTCCCAGATGGCGTGGATGACGAGGCTTTGGCGGGTGGTCTGGGCGGCGTAGCGGTCCATGACGGTGATGGGGCTGATGCCTTCAAACATGGCGCGAACGTCCTGCTGGTGAAGGCCGTTCTCTTCAAAGGCGGCGCGGACGTGGCGGGTGGACTGGCCTGTCCATATCACGTCGCCGAACTGGGTGGAGGCGTGGTTGAAGGCGCAGACCTGGATGCGGGGGTCGAAGGCGGCGGCGAGGAAGCTGTAGCAGGAGCCGAGGGAGGTGCCGAGGACGCCGAACTGCTCGTAGCCCTGCGTCTGGAGCCAGTCGATGCAGCTGCGGATGTCGGCGACGGCCTGCTGGGCGGCGAGGATGGTGCGGCCGACGTTTGAGGAGACGGCGTAGTCGGAGCGCTCAAGCTCGGCAGGGCGACGGATGTCGTGGTAGGGCTTGGAGAGGCGGAGGCCGGCGATGCCGAATTTGTTGAAGATGCTGCACAAGGCATTGTGGGAGAAGGCGTCGGCGTTCCACTGGGGAAGGACGATGATGGCCTGTTTTTTGCGTCTGGAATCCTTGTGCGGCGGTTCGGGGTACCAGCGGGCGTTGACCTGGTCGTTTTCTGGGTAGCGGGTGCGGGTGGGGCTGGTGAAGCGGAGGTATTTTGCTTTGCCGAGCTTGCCGGAGGCGGCGTCAGTCTCAAGCTGGGCGGCCTGTGCGAGGGTTTCAGGGCGAACGTTGGTGGGGAAGAGGGCGGGGTGGCGGTCTTCCAGCCGGAAGTCGGTGGGGGTCTGGTAGCCGTAGAAGTCCTGTCCGCGGGAGACGATCTCTGCGTTGACGACGGTCATGGCGGCGAGGGCTTCGCGGGTGTTGGGGTTCTCTACCTTTGCCCAGTGCGCGGCGGTTTCACTGAAACTGCTGAGCCAATCGAAGCCCCACTCGAGGGGACGGACGATGCGGTTGGTGTCTCGGGTGGTGAGCGCGGTTTCCCAGCGGATCATCCAGTCTGCGTACCACTTGGGGACCATGGCTTGAGGATATCCGAGGATCGTGGAGTCTGGGAGCGGGAGCTGGGCAGAGCAGGTGCGGAGTCGCAGGGCAGGGCTCCTGCTACAGTGCTCGCATGAATTCTGAACGTCGAAGGTTGTTGGGAATGTCGCCGCTAGCGCTGGCGGGAATGGTTGCGGGTGAGGCGAGGGGCGAGGTGCGGGATGGCGCTCGAACGCCGCTGATGTTCGATGTGCGGGCGTTTGGCGCGACCGGCAGCGGGCGGGTGCTGGACACGCTGGGGGTGAATGCGGCCATTGATGCGGCGGCGGCGGCGGGTGGCGGGACGGTGGTGTTTCCGGGGGGAACGTACCTTTGCTTTTCGTTGCGGCTGCAGAGCGGTGTGCTGCTGTACCTGTCGCAGGGCGCGACGATACTGGCGGCGGCGTCTCCGTTACCGGGGCAGACGACGGGCGAGATGGGTGGGGTGTACGACGCGGCCGAGCCGAAGATGAGCTACGACGCGTACCAGGACTATGGCCACAACCACTGGCACAACTCGCTGATCTGGGGCGAGGGGCTGCACGATGTGGGCATCAGCGGGCCGGGCCGGATCGATGGACGTGGCCTGTCGTTTGGCGGTTGGATTGACGGGGAGAAGCGTGGCGATTATCCGCTGTACAAGGCGGAGCAGGCGGGTGTGGGCAACAAGGCGATTGCACTGAAGAACTGCAGGAACGTGGTGCTGCGGGAGTTCAGCGTGCTGAAGGGCGGCCACTTTGCGTTGCTGCTGACGGGCGTCGATAACGTCGCGATCGATGGACTGATGATTGACACGGATCGCGACGGCATCGACCTGGATTGCTGCCGCAATGTGCACGTGTCGAACTGCACGGTGAACAGTCCGTGGGACGACGCGATCTGTCCGAAGTCGAGCTTTGCGCTGGGATTCGCGCGGGCGACGGAGAACGTGACGATTACGGGATGCACGGTGACGGGGTGCTACAGGCTGGGCACGGTGCTGGACGGGACGTTTCAGCGGTTTGCGGCGGGCGAGAACATTTACAGGACGGGGCGGATCAAGTGCGGGACGGAGTCGAATGGGGGCTTCAAGAACATTGCGATCAGCAATTGCGTGTTCGAGGGGTGCAACAGCCTGTCACTGGAGAGCATGGACGGGGCGCTATGCGAGGACATTGCGATCTCGAACATGACGATGCGTGACCTGACGTATGGGCCGCTGTTCTTCAGGCTGGGGGCGCGCCTGAGGGGGCCGAAGGGGACGACGAAGGTGGGTGCGCTGCGGCGCGTTGTGGTGTCGAATGTGGTGTCGTCCAACTCGGATGCGCAGATCGGCTGCATTCTGACTGGCATTCCGGGGTACCCGATTGAGGACGTGAAGATCAGCAACATGTACATGCAGCACACGGGCGGGTTGGGCGCGGAGCAGGCGAGGATTGTGCCGCCGGAGAAGATCGACGGGTATCCGGACCCGGGAGTGTTTGGGCCGATGCCGGCGCAGGGCTTCTTTTTGCGGCACCTGCGCAACCTGGAGATGAGCCACGTGGAGATTGCACCGAAGGTGGAGGATGGGCGGCCGTCATTTGTGCTGGAGGATGTGGAGCGGGCTGACTTTCTTGCAGTGACGGCACCTACCCGGCCGCCGGCATTTGCGCTGCGGAATGCGAAGGATGTGCGGGTTATGGTGAGCCGGGCGGCAAAGGATGCGACGATCGACCGGGCGGTGGACCAGATGCTCTGAAGAGGCGACAAATGAAGCGGCGTGACCCTTGGGTCACGCCGCTTGCTGTACCGGATGAGGCGAAACTACTGGACGTCGCCGGCTTCGAGGTGAGACTCGAGGAAGTAGAGTTCTTCTTCAGCGTCGACGATGAGCTGGTTGAAGAAGTCGGAGGAGGGGCCGTCACCGGCTTCTTCGACTGCATCGCCTGTCTCACGAAGGATTTTGCAGTAGGCACCAAGCGAGTCCGCGAGGGACTTGAGATGCTCTGGGCCGCTGGTTGCTTCGTTGTTGTACGGCGGAATTTGCGAGTACTTTGCGGACTGGCGAACGAGTCCGTTGGCCACGCCGCCGATCTGGGTGATGCGCTCGGCGATGGGGTCGATCTGCTTAAAGATGACCTTTGCGGTGGCGTCGAAGACGAGGTGGAGCTGGTAGAAGTTCAGGCCCTTGACGTTCCAGTGCGCGAACTTGGCCTGGGAGTACATGTCGAGCGAGGCCGCAAGCGGCACTTCCATCAGGTCGACAACCTTCTGCTTAACGTCGTCCGAGAGGGCGACGCGGTTTTTGTACATCTTGCTCTTTGGTGCTTTTTCTTTCTGATCTGCCATTGGTGGTCCCTTTCAAAACTTTTGCGCGCGGGATGTCCGCTGTCGCACAAGGTGTTGGATGCAGGTTGGCAGGAATGGCTTGCCAGGGCGGCGGGATTCGGCGCGGGTAGGTCGAGCTTGCGCTCAAGAAGAGCGCCTTGCGCTGAGCCCGCCTTTTCACGATGGCTGTAAAAAGAATGGGGCACCCGGGCAGGGCATTTCGGGTTGCAGGGCACCCGGGTTCTAACGACGCGTGACCTGGACGAGGGTGCTGTAAAAGGTAGCGCCGCCTGCGATGTCGGTGAGGCGCTCAGAGGTGAGGGTATTGATGCCGTTGCCGTCGGGCGCGAGCTTGTTCCAGCCCAGGGTGGCGGCGACGACGCCGGGGCTGGTGTGAGCGGAGATGCGGGCAGTGAGGGTGAGGGTGCCGCGGGCGCTGGTCACGGTGACGGCTTCGCCATCGGCGATGTTGCGGGAGAGTGCGTCGTCGGCGTGGAGCTCAAGGAAGCCGGTGTGGTTTCGCTGCATGCGCTGGTGCGTGGGAAGGTTGGCAAAGGTGGAGTTCATCCAGTTGTCCGCCTTGCGGGGGAGGAGTTGGAGGGGAAAAGCGGCCGTGCGCGCTTCAGAGCCTTCTTCGCCAGGGATGTAGGCGGGAAGCGGGTCGAGGCCCTGGGCAGCAAGGGTGCTGGAGCTGAATTCGCCGCGGCCGGTGGGGGTGCGGAACCATTCCGGGGAGGAGAAGGGAAGGTATTCGCCGGCTGCATTTAGAGGCAGAGTGAGCGGATGGAAGCCGTGGGCCTCGGCAGCAGGACTTTCGAGGCTTTGGCACAGGGTGGCTTGGGTAATGCCTGCCAGCCAGGGGTGGTCGGTGTCGAGGGCCTGGTCGATCAGGTCGGCCTCGGTGTGGTGGAAGCAGGGTTCGGGGAAACCCATGCGGCGGGCGAGTTCGGCGAAGACAGGGACGTTGGCGCGGGATTCGCCGAGAGGCGCAATGGCGGCGGGCGAGTAGCCGATGTTGTAGTGGCCATAGGCACCCTGGATGTCTGTCTGTTCGAGGAAGGTGGGCGCGGGCAGGAGGATGTCGGCGTAGTCCGCAGTGTCGGTGAAGGAAAGGTCGTGGACGACGGTGAAGAGATCTGGCCGGGCCATGCCTGCAAGGACGGCAGTCTGGTTTGGTGCGACGGCGGCGGGATTGCTGTTGTAGACGTACAGGGCCTTGATGGGCGGGTTGTTTTCCAGGGTGAGGGCGTGGCCCAGCTGGCTCATGTTGATGGTGCGGGCTTCGCGGTGCAGGGGCGAGGCTTGCATGAGCTCCGGCATTTGAAGCCTGGTGCTGTTGAAGGGGAAGGCCGCCGAGGTGGACAGGAGGAGGCCGCCGCCGGGGTGAGACCAGGCACCAGTGAGGAGGGGGAGCATGCCGATGGCGCGGACGGCGGCGCCACCCTGCTCCGACCGCTGGACGCCGTAGTTGACGCGGATGGCGGCGGGAATGGTGGTGGCGTATGTGTAGGCGAGGGCTTCGATGTCGGCCTGGGGGATGCCGGTGATGCGAGCTACGTTCTGGGGGGCGTAGGTGTCTGTGAATACGCGGTTTTTCAGGTCTTTGAAGCCATGGGTATTTCTCGCGATGTAGGCGTCGTTTTGCAGGTTGTCGCGCAGGATGATGTGCATGAGTCCCATGGCGAGAAGGACGTCGGTGCCGGGGCGGGGGCGAAGGTGCTGGTCGGCGAGGGCGGCGGTGCGGGTCTCGTACGGGTCGATCACGACCAGGCGTGCGCCGGAGCGGCGGGCCTGCTCAATGAACGGCCACAGGTGGATGTTGTTGCCGTGGATGTTGGCTCCCCACGCGAGGATGAGTTTGGATTTCGCGAAGGATTGGGGCTCGAGGCCGAGGCGGGTGCCGTAGACATCGTTCAACGCGGCAGCACCTGCTGAGGCGCAGATGGTGCGGTCAAGCTGGGAGGCACCGAGGCGATGGAAGAAGCGGCGGTCCATGCTGCCGAAGCCGAGCTGACCGATGGTGCCGGCATAGCTATAGGGCAGGATGGATTCGGGGCCGTGAGCGTCGGAGATTTGCTGGAGATTTGCGGCGATTTCCGCGAGGGCGGCGTCCCAGGAAATGCGTTGGAAGGATTCGTGCTCCATGCCAGGCTGGAGTTTGCCTTTGGGTACGCCGGGCTTGCGGCGCATGGGATAGAGCAGGCGGTCCGGGGCGTAGACGCGGTCGAGGTAGCGGGCGACTTTGCCGCAGAGAAAGCCGCGGGTAACAGGGTGGGCGGGATCGCCGGCAAGACGGGTGAGTTTCCCGGTGACAACGTCTTCGGTGGCGATGACGCGGCAGGAGTCCGGGCAATCGAGCGAGCAGGTGGTGTAATGCTGCCGCGTGCTGCTGCCTTGCTGTCGCGTGCCGCTTGCCAGGGACTGCGTGCTGTTCCCTGTTGCGTCCTGTGCAAGTGGGTTGGGCTCGGGTTGCTCTGCCGCGGATATTCCCATGGCATGATTTTAGCTATTGCAGGCTGTAGATGAGCAGGTTGGGGGAGGTGCGGATGCGTCAAGTATGGGTAGCGGTAGTTCTGGTGGGTGTGCTGATGGGGCTAGGGCCGCTGGGCGCCCAGAAGGGAGATGGCCTGACGTTGATGTCCCACGACTCGCTGGAGCTGGTGAAGGTGCTGACCGCGCAGGAGCGGGATTGGAACAACGGCGATCTTCAGGCATTTCTGGCGGGGTACAAGCACGCGCCGGAGACGACGTTTGTGGGCCTGCAGGTGCAGCATGGGTGGGACCAGACGGCGGCGCACTACAAGGCCAGCTATCCGAACAAGGAGGCGATGGGAACGCTGAGCTTTAGTGACCTGGAGCCACGCTTGCTCGACGAACACTTTGCGGTGCTGACGGGAAAGTTCAACCTGGAGCGGGGCAGGAAGTTTGGCGGGAACGCGAGCGGCGTGTTCAGCCTGGTGTTTGAGAAGACAGCAGACGCCGGTTGGAAGATTGTGCTGGATCACACGAGTTAGGCGTCGCAGGACGCCGGATCTATCGGATGGGTTACGTTTCGGGCGTGCGATCATCCAAGTACTGTGTATAAGCCTGCTTTGTTTCAGAAAGTTGCCCTCTCCTGTGTTCTTGCTGCTGGTCTGGTTGCGTCCTCCGGTTGCCGCGCTCAGGTGCCACCCGCGGGATCAGCCAGCCACGCCGTTGCGGGCATGACGCCGGAGATGCAGCGGCGCATCGAGGTGCTGATTCGGCAGCGTGCGCAATTGCCGTTTAGCTATGACGTGGTCGTGACTGGCCGCTCAAAGAGCGAGAAGCTGCCGGGCTACGACGATGTGACGGTGCTGGTGGGCGATGCAGGCAAGCCAGGGCGGCCAATCGTTTTTTTGTTGAGCAAGGATGAGAAAACACTGGCGCAGCTGACGACGTTTGACCTGACAAAAGACCCGAAGACGCTGGTGAGCGATGCAGGACGGCCGGCCCGCGGCGGCGGCGAGGGTGCGCCGGTAAAGATCGTGGTGTTTGACGACCTGGAGTGTCCGTTTTGCGCACGGGAGCATGCGGCACTGTTCCCTGCCCTGCTGCAGCGGTACGGCGACAAGGTGCGAATAGCGTACAAGGATTTTCCGCTGTCGCAGCACCCGTGGGCGATCCATGCGCAAAACAACGCAAACTGCCTGGCAGCGCAGAATGGGCCGGCGTATTGGAACTATGTGGACACAGTGCACGCGAAGGCCGGCGACATCGGCGGTGCGGAGCATAGCGTAACGGCGGCGAAAATCGACCTGGACAAGACCGCTATGGACCTGGGTGCGGTGGCAAAGGTGGATGCGCCCAAACTGAAGGCGTGCGTGGACAAGCAGGATGAAACGCTGGTGAACGCCGGATTGCGCGAGGGCGAGGCACTGCAGGTGAATGGCGTGCCGGCGATCTTTATCAATGGCGAGCAGATCAATGGTGCGGCTCCGGTGGAGTTTGTGTACCGGGCGATCGACGAGGCGCTGGTGGCCGAGGGCGTGAAGCCGCCGCCGCCGGTTCCGCTGCCTTCGCTTGAGGCTGCTGCCGCGAAGTAAGAGAGTTTGCACCTTGGTTGCGTGCAGGTTAGGCAGTACCGCGGGGTACGATTGAGGGTGTGATGAACCGGACGTGCTACTCGGTTGGTGGATTAATGTGGCGCAGGTGTGCCACGATGGGTGCGATGGCATGCGTGCTGCTGGCGGGCTGCCAGAAGCAGCATGGCGCAGAGGTGATTGCCAGCGTGAATGGGCATGCGATTCCGCGGGCCGACCTGGACCATTACTATGACGCCCAGCAGAAAAACAAGCAGGACCCCGCGCCGGAGACAGCGGAGCAGGCGGACAGCGAGCGGCTGACGATTCTGCGTGGGCTGATCGATCAGGAAATCATTGAGCAGCGCGCGGCCAAGATGGGGCTGACGGCAACCAACGACGAGGTCGACGGCAAGCTGAACGAAATGAAAGCGCCGTTCACGGAAGACCAGTTTCAGCAGCGGCTGAAGGCGAGTGGACAGACCCTGGAGGAGGTACGCCGCGACTTACGGCGGTCTGTGACGCTGGATAAGCTGCTGAACAAAGAGATCAATTCAAAGATCAACGTGACGGACGGAGAAGTTTCGACTTACTTTAATTCGCACAAGGCGGACTTCAACCTTGTCGAGAACCGTTATCACCTGGCGCAGATCGTTGTGACGTCGTTGCCGGACCAGGCGGCGCAGGGTGGGCCGACGAACCTGCAGGGCAGCAAGGCGTCGACGGATGCCGATGCGAAGAAGAAGATACAAAGCCTGAAAAACCAGATTGACACCGGCGCAGACTTTGGAGCGCTTGCGGCGAACTACAGCGAGAACGCGCAAACTGCCTCAAATGGGGGGGATATGGGCTTTCCGTCGGAGTCGCAGTTGCGGCAGGATCCCGCGATGTTTGCTGCTGTAGGAAAGTTAAAGGCGGGAGAGACGACGGACATTTTGCCGATGTTTGCGGGGCCTGGATCAAAGCAGGTCATCGGCTACTTTATTTTGAAGATGCTTTCGCGGGAGAGCGCAGGACAGAGGGATTTGACCAACCCGGCGGTGCAGCAGAATATTCGCGACCAGTTACGCAATTCGCGATCGCAGTTACTGAAAAGTGCTTACCTGGAGATGGTGCGAGACCAGGCCAAAGTGGAAAGTTACCTGGCCGAAGAAATCTTTACAAAGGGTGCCAAGTAATAAGTCACTGGAAGCAAGGGTGGGAAGAAGGAGTCTCGCCTGAGCTATGCGACCCGTGCTCAATCTGTTGGGCAGCCGTTGCGTTCAAGGCGTGGGAACGGGCGCAGTCGGTGTGTAGACCGGATCGAGCGCGAAGCGGGTTTGCTCAAAGGCGATGCCCCCGTGATCGGCGTCTCCGCAGATGTGAGCGTGGAGAGGTGTGGACTGCTTGCCACCCTGGATGGCAACGGAAAGCGTTGTCGGGGTGATGCAGGTGTTCTGGTCGAAGACCTCGCCGGAGACCCAACGGAGGGAGCTGGTGAGTTCCGCTCCGGCGGCGACGATGACCGGCGGAACGACGGGGCCGTGACCAAAGATGGTGCCGTTGGATTGTGCGCCAAAGCCGGGCGTGGTGGCGCGCACCTTCAGGATGCCTGATTTGTCGGAGAACTCAATGTGCGCGACAGGGCTGACACGGCAGGCGCGGCTGCTGACGTTGCGCAGAACGACGAGGACACCTGAGTGGCTGGTGGCGTTGAAGTTGCCGTTTTCATCGTCGGTGTCAAGCGACACGTCATCTGCCGAGCATGTGGGCACGTTGGTGGACCGCTGGGATGAGGGAGTCTGCTGCGCGTGCAGGGGCAGGCAGGCGAAGACAGCGGCAAGGAAGATGGCAGGTTTCATAGGTGTAGGTTCAGACGCGATCTGGCGTGGAAGGTCGCAGGAGTTGCGCATGCGCCGCCGGCCTAATACTCGCTGCCACCGGGTTGCAGGTTTTCGAAACGTGTGAAGTCGGCGAGGTAGGCCATCCTGATGGTACCGGTGGGCCCATTGCGCTGCTTGGCGATGATGATTTCAGCCTGTCCTTTGATGTCTTCATTTTCGCGGTCATAGTACTCCTCGCGGTGAATGAAGCAGACGACGTCTGCATCCTGCTCGATGGAGCCGGATTCGCGGAGGTCGGAGAGGAGGGGCTTTTTGTCACCCTGGCGCTGCTCCGAGCCACGGGAGAGCTGAGAGAGGGCTACGACGGGAACGCCCATCTCCTTGGCGAGGGCCTTGAGACCGCGGGAGATGGCGGAGACCTCCTGGTTGCGGTTTTCAGGCTTGCGGCCACCGGCGCCGGTGGACATGGTCATGAGCTGCAGGTAGTCGATGAGGATGAGGTCGAGGGCGCCTTCCTGCTGGCGGAGGCGACGAACCTTGGCGCGCATTTCGGTGAGGGTGATGCCGGGGGTGTCGTCGATGAACATTTTCGAGCCCATCAGGCGGTCGAGCGCGTTGATGAGCTTTTGCTTGTCTTCGCGGGGCAGGAAGCCGGTCTGGATTTTGCGGCTGTTGACGAGGGCCTCGGACGCGAGCATGCGTCGGAGGAGGCTTTCTTTCGACATTTCGAGCGAGAAGACGGCGACGACCTTTTGATCGCGGACGGCGCAGTTCTGGGCGATGTTGATGGCCCAGGCGGTCTTGCCCATGGACGGACGGGCAGCGATGATCATGAGGTCGGATTTTTGCAGGCCTGAGGTCATGCGGTCGAACTCTGTGTAGTGGGTCTCGAGGCCGGTGATTTCGCGGCCCTGCTCGTAGAGCTGATCGATGGAGCCGAAGGATTCGGAGACGATCTGGCCAATGTCGGAGAAGCCGCGCTTGATGGCGTTTTCGGAGATTTCGAGCAGGCGGGTCTCGACGGCGCCAAGGACGTCGAGCGAGTTTTCGGACTGGTCGGCGGCGCGGTTGAGGCCGAGCTCGCAGACCTGCATGAGCTGTCGGAGGATGGACTTGTCCTTGACGATCTGGACGTAGCGCTCGACGTTGAGGTGACGGGGAAGGCTCTCGGTGAGCGAGTAGATGTAGGAGCGTCCGCCGACAGCCTCCAGCTCTTTGCGCTTTTCAAGTACGTCGCGGACGGTGACAAAGTCGATGGCGTGGCCCTGCTCCGAGAGTTCGAGCATGGCGGAGTAGATGCGGCGATGGGAGTCGAGCGAGAAGTCGTCGGGGAGGAGCTTGGCGCTGGCGTCGACGACGGCGACGGGGTCGGACAGCATGGAGCCGAGAATGACCTGCTCGGTGTGGACGGAGGAGGGGAGGCCTTCGCGCTCGACGATTTGGAGGAAGGTGGCCATGGGTGCTTTCTGAAAGGCCACGGGGCTGTGGCGGCACCTCAAGGATAGCGGTTGCGGTGGCAGCTACAATTGCACACGTACCGTTGCAGTAAGCCCGGTTTTCCTATGGTTTTTGTGGACCTGTGGACGGAGAAAGAGGACGCAATGTCACAGAAAGATGCTTTGGGGATTCCGCCGGCTGCGATGAAGGATCCGCGGTCGCTGGAGGTGTTGCGCGTGTGGATTGCAAATGGCGAGCAGCACGTCGCGCTGGCGTTTGGCATGTGGGAAGACCCGGCGGCGTGGGGGCTGCTGCTGGCTGACCTGGCGCGGCATATTGCGGGCGCGCATGCGCAGCAGGACGATGGCGTGAACGCGGAGGACTTTCTGGAAGAGATCCGCGCAGGGTTTGAGGCGGAGATGGACTCGCCAAGCGACGAGGTAAGCGGGGCCGTGCAATAAGGCCCGCGTGTAGAGAGCAAGAAAAGAGGGCCCCGCTTTGGGACCCTCTGCCGGCTTCCACTGGTTATGTTTTTACTTTGCGGGACAGCCAATGCCATCAATTACCGAAGTGAGGACGCGGGTGCGGGAGATGAGCTTGCGGCTGTAGCAGTTGCCGCGGTTGTCTTCGCTCTTGTAGGTTGCCGAACTGGACGTGGGTCCGACCGAGGTGATGGCGCCCGCTGCAGAGAAGTTCAGGGTGTCGGTGGAACGCACCTGCTCCGCAACGCGGTTTGTGAAGAGCGTCGAGCCGTTGATGGACTTCTTCTCATTCTTGGCATAGCTCTGGTTTGAGGTGACGACCTGGGCGGAGGTGCCGTCGCCGTTGACGGTATAGGCATAGTCGAGGGTGAGCGGAAAGCTGATGTTCGACTCGGTTAGTTCGCGCAGAAAGCCGAGCTGACTTGCGGTTTTGCTTTCAACGGTGCTGGTCTGCACGGCGTTTTGAATGTCGTTTGTGCCGACGTTAAAGGTCTGCGCACTCTGGAAGTCGACCTTCTGCAGGACGGTGGTCTCCACGCGGCCAAGTGAGGTGTTGACGTAGCCCTTGACGGTGAAGGTGCGGTTGGAGTCCACAACAACGGTGCCGGTGGTGTTGCCGGATGCGTCGGTCGTGAGCTTTTCGACGACCTGGGGTGTGGGTGCGACACTCAGGGTGTCTTCAAGCAGGCCGCCGCCGGTCTCTGGGCGGAACGGATCGGTATAGAGCAGGAGGTTGGCGGTAGCGAGGAAGTAGCTGCTGGCGTTGAAGACGCTGACGCCAACCGTGTGCGGCTCGCCGTCGCTGAGGACGCCGGCAAAGGGCGAGAGATCGACGCGGTAGGGCTTAAAGTTGAGCGTCTGGACGCCGGTGATGGGCTCCCAAAGGTAGGGGTCGATGCCGCCGGTGTAAATCCACGGGTACACGGGCGCGATGCCGGCGGGCTTGCCGTCGATGGTGACCTCCGTCTCGCGGAAGGCAGTGCCGGGGCAGCTGTAGAGCTTGGCCGCAACGTCGCTGGGTACGCAGAGATACCAGAATTCATCGCTGGACTGGCTCTGGGCAATCACGTCGAGGTAGGCCTTAACGGTGTTGCGCGGCGCGATGACGGAAGTGGTGAGCTCTGAGGCTGTGGTGTCGAGCTCGTACGGGCTGTTGACGCCGCTGACCGGAATGACAGCTTCGGGCACGATGGCTGGCAGGTTCTGGAAATCTGCCGGGTAAAAGAGCAGCTTGGCCGTGCTGTAGATGCCGCCATTGTAGGTGGAGTCGTAGATGTTGTAGATGATGGCCTGGCCGGTCTGCGCGGTTCTGAAGATGGCCGAGAGGTCGGTGACGTCGCGCTCAACATGCCACGAAGGGCTGAGCGCCTTGCGCGGCTCGGCGGTGGTGCCGTAGAAGATGTTTGCGTTGCCCAGGTAAAGCGAGGCGGTGCGGTCGTACTGCCGACCGGCGGTGACGGTGAAGTCGACGGTGAGCACGACCTTTGCCCAGTGACCATTGCCGCAGCCGGTGGGCGGCGTGTAGGCAATTGGATGAGCACTGTAGTCGTTGAAGGCTTCGTTGTCGAAGAGGGTCTCCGTACAGGGCCTGGTCGAGGGACGGCTGACGGGAGGCTCCGCGGTGGCCGGGTTGGAGGAACCAACGGCCGGCCTGGCGGGCACATCTACGACCTGCGCGGAGGCCGAGAGCGCCCATGCAAGCGAAATGGCGAGGGTACAACGACGCAGGACGGACGAGGCGGACCAAAGGCGAGGCATTAGGCTCCTGAAGGCTGGGGGTGTGAGCCTGATGCTATCTGCTGAACCGTTTTGGGACAGGCAGTGGCGCAGGTTGGCGTGGCTCGCGTGCGCTACAGTTGCCGAACACGGTTGCTGCGACGAAGCGAGGGATCAAGCCAACGTGAGCAGGACCGGGGTGTGATCGCTGGGTTTCTCTTGGGCTCTTGGAGTCTTATCGACCTCGCAGGAGTGCAGGCGCGGTGCGAGGGCCGGACTGAGCAGGAAGTGGTCGATGCGGATACCGCGGTTCTTCTGAAAGTTCTGGCGAAAGTAGTCCCAAAAGGTGAAGAGGTCGGGCGTGGTCGGATTCAGGGTGCGCAGCGCGTCAACGTAGCCCATGGCGAGCATGGCACGGTAGCGGTCGCGGGTTTCAGGCTGGAAGAGCGCGTCGCGGGTCCAGTTTTTGGGGTTGTCGCAGTCGATGTCTTCCGGGATAACGTTAAAGTCGCCGGCGATGACGGTGGGTGTGCTGTTGTCACGCCAGCGCCGCATCTGCTCGAGCAGACGATCCATCCAGGCGAGCTTGTAGAGGAACTTGTCGGTATGGCCGGTTTCCGGGGTGCCGACGGGATTGCCATTGGGCAGGTAGATGTTGACGATGCGTGTGTCCTGGACGATGACCTCAAGAAAGCGGGCGTGAGAGTCTTCTTCGTCGCCGGCGAGGGTGGTGTTGATGCACTGGATGGGATGGAGGGAGAGGACGGCGACGCCGTTGTAGGCCTTTTGCGTGACGGCGGTGCTGCTGTAGCCGAGGGTAGTGAAGAAGTCGGTAGGGAAGTCTGTGCCTTTGAGCTCCTGGAGGAGAAGGACGTCTGGCTGGCGGGCAGCAAGCCACTCTGTGACAAGGGGCAGGCGGGCGCGGATTGAGTTGACGTTCCAGGTGGCGATCTTGATGGCGAGGACTCCGGGCAGCCGCTTGTGGGCTGATGTGAATGGTAGACGATGCAGGGTTTTGTTGAGGGCGCGCAGGTTGGGAGGGAACCGGAAGCGGCATTTCGCGTAGGTTCGTTGTGTGGATAGGGGCGGATGCACGTGGCCCAGGAGTGCTGATGAGATTGGGAGTAGTGGGCGTTGCGGCGTTGCTGGTGGTGACGTGCGGCACATGGAAGGCGCAGGCACAGGATGTAAAGGCGGCAGCGGTAGCCGTGGACGCGGCGCATGCTGCTGGAGGGTTCGACGGCGTGGTGGTGGTGCTGGACCACAGCAGGGTGGTGATGGCCAAAGCAGTGGGTGAGGCAAACCGTGGCACGGGTGGTATTGGGGCGCAGCGGATGACACCCGCGACGGTGTTTCGGCTGGCCTCGCTCACCAAGCAGGTAACGGCGCTGCTGGTGATGCAGGAGGTGGCGGCTGGCAAGCTGCGGCTGGACGAGCGTGCCGGAGAGGCTATGCCTGCGCTGCCGGCTACGACGGGCCGGGTGACGGTGAAGCAGCTGCTGCAGCATGTGAGCGGGTTGGCGAATCCGAGCGATGGGCCGGACAACGTCGTGCCGCCCTTCTATCTGCGCACGGGCTCGGATGTGGGCAGCAACACGGCCACAGCGCTGGGTGCGTGTGCCGGACCGGCAAAGCGCGAGCCGGGCATGCAGTTTGAGTACAACAACTGCGACTACATTGTGCTGGGTGCCGTGCTGGAGGCAGTGACCGGCAAGACCTATACAGCGCTGCTGGAGGAGCGGGTCATTCGGCCACTGGGGTTGACGAGCTGGGGTCTGTTTCCGGCGAAGCCAAGGGGGCCGGTGGCGGTGGGGTACAGTGCCGACGGGACAGTGGAGCTGGCACAAAATCCTGCGACGTACTGTGCGGCGGGTGCGCTGTTCGGCAATGCGCTAGACGTGGCGAAGTGGGACGACGCGCTCCTGCATAACCGGCTGCTGAGCGCGCAGTGGACCGAGGTGATGTTTACGGCGGACCCGAAGCTGTGTGGCGAGGGGCTGGGGTCCTGGGCTTATAACTCACCAGTGACAGCACCGCCGGTACACGTGGTGGAGCGGCAGGGTGAGCTTGGCGGAACGCGGTTGCTCAATCTGCTGTTGCCGGGGCGGGATGCTGCGGTGGTGCTGGTGGCCAATACGGAAAAGGCGGACCTGTTCAACACATACAGCAAGCGGGGCGTGGGGTTTGCAGTGCTGAAGGCCTGGCTTGGAACGCCTGTGCCTTAGGCAGGTGTGAGGGTGGGTGCGGCCGCCTCGCGGTTATGGACTTCGACAAGGACGTTGAGCAGGGTCATGGCAGCGGGGGTGACGCCGGGAATGCCGCCTGCCTGACCGATGGTAGCGGGGCGAATGCGTTCGAGCTTTTCCTGCAGTTCGCGGCTGAGGCCGCTGCGGCCGGTGTAGCGGAAGTTGACGGGGATGCGGCGCTGCTCTGCGCGATGAAGTTTTTCAATGGAGCGGCGCTGCTGGTCTAGGTAGCCGGCGTACTTGAGTTCCGTTTCGACAGCGCGAAGCTCGTTGCGAAGAGTGGCCGGGAGCGCGTTGTTGGCGTAGGGCTGCAGGTGTTCGCTCACAAGAAGGCGGTCGTGCAGCAGGGGGGCGAGGGTCTCGATGCGGAGGTCGGGGCGCTTGAGTAGGTCGGACAGGAGCTGGCCCTTGGTGTTTTCGATGAGCCAGGGTTCTGAGGCTTCGGTGTGGCCCCCGTTATGGCTTGAGTTCTGCTGCAAAGGTGGCTGCCGGTTAGGGTTTAGCGCCGCTTCGACCCCACCCTTTTCAAGTTGGAGCTGTGAAAAGAATGGAGCGCCCGGAGTCTGTGTTTCGTCGGAGCCTAAGGGATCGAACGGGTGCTGTGCAGAAGTGTGCAGTTGCACTTGGAGCGCTTCGGCGATGGCGCTGTCGGCGCGGGTGGTCTGAAGCAGATGGGTGAGGGATGCGAAGCGGTGCTGCCGCTGGTTGAACTCGGCCCACGCGGTGTCGTCGATAAGACCGAGGGCTCGACCGTGAGGCGTAAGGCGGGTGTCGGCGTTGTCAATGCGGAGGTGGAGGCGGAACTCCGCGCGCGAGGTGAACATGCGATAAGGCTCGTCTGTGCCCTTGCTGATGAGGTCGTCGATGAGGATGCCGATGTAGGCCTGGGTACGGTCCAAGGTAAAGGCTGATTCGCCTTTGACTTGGAGTGCCGCGTTAATGCCGGCGATAAGGCCCTGGCAGGCGGCCTCTTCATAGCCGCTGGTGCCGTTGATCTGGCCGGCGAGGAAGAGGTTCGCGATGGATTTCACCTGCAGGGTGCGGTCGAGTTCGGTGGGGTCGATTGCGTCGTATTCGATGGCGTAGCCGGGGCGCAGCATCGTGGTGTGTTCAAGGCCGGGGATGGAATGGACCATGGCGAGCTGGACTTCGCGGGGCAGCGAGGTCGACATGCCGTTGATGTAGACCTCGTCGGTGTCGAGACCTTCGGGCTCGAGAAAGAACTGGTGCGAGAGCTTGTCGGGGAAGCGGACGATCTTGTCCTCAATGCTGGGGCAGTAGCGCGGGCCGATCGCCTGAATGGCGCCGGTGTACATGGGCGACCGATGAACGTTGTCGCGGATGAGCTGCATGGTTTCCGGCGTGGTGGTGGCGATGTGGCAGCAGATCTGCCTAAGGGGCGGTATTGCAGGCGAGCGAAGGGAAAACGGGGTGGGGTCGGCGTCGCCAGGCTGCTCGGTAAAGCGGGACCAGTCGATGGTGCGGCCGTCGAGCCGGGGTGGTGTGCCGGTTTTGAGGCGGCACTGGCGAAGGCCGAGGCGCTTGAGGGACTCGCCGAGAAGGACGGAGGCGGCTTCTGTAGGGGTGCGGCCGGCGCTGGTGCGCTCTTCGCCGCAATGGATGAGGCCGTTGAGAAAGGTGCCGGTGGTGATGATGACGGCACGGGCATGGAGTTCTGTGCCGTCTGCCAGGCGCAAGCCGGTGCAGGTGCGCTGGCCGTCTTCTTCCAGGAGCAGGACGTCCGCGACTTCTGCCTCGAGAAGATGCAGGTTGGGGATCTGCTCCAGCATCTGTCGCATCACGACGCGGTAGTGAGCCTTGTCGCACTGTGCACGGGGAGACTGGACGGCCGGGCCGCGAGAGGTGTTGAGCATGCGGAACTGGATGCCGCTGGCGTCGGCGACGAGGCCCATCAGGCCGCCGAGCGCATCGACCTCTCGCACAAGATGACCCTTGGCAACGCCGCCGATCGCCGGGTTGCAACTCATCTGGGCAATTTTGTCGAGCGATAGAGTGAACAGCGCGGTTCGGAGGCCCATGCGTGCTGCCGCCGCGGCGGCTTCGCAGCCAGCATGTCCTGCACCGACGATGAGGATGTCAAAGGAACCGGACATTGGTTTAGTTTATGCGCTCTTGCGTGGCGGCTTATTCGAAGCGGGGAAGGTGGTGCATCTCGTTCTCGGGAACGGCCTCAGTGGGGTTGCCGGAGCTGAGCCACTGGCGAAGGCCGCCCTCAATGACGCGCACTTTATGGCCGTGCTCAGAGAGCGTGTGAGCGATGCGGACAGAGGTGGCGTCGCGGACGCAGGAACAGTAAACGTAGATGTCGCACTCGGTGGCGAGGGTTTCGCGCAGTGCGTCGAGTTCCGTCAGCAGGCGGTTTGGTTCCACTCGAATGGAGTTCTTGATGCGCTGCATGCCAGGGTCGTAGTAGCCGTGGGAGCGGACGTCGGCGATGACGATAGGGCGTGTTGGGTCAGGGTTTTCCAGGCGAGCAACAAGATCGGTCGGCGTGATCTTCTCCACATCGCGGAGTTTGTTATCGCGGACTTTAATCATGACCCAGTTGACCAGGTAGCCGAGTGCCACAAGAGCCACGAAGCCGAGGACGACATGACCAACCAAGGCAAGGGCCCCCGTGATGCGGCGGATAATGCGACTGAAAAAGTAGCCAATCGATAACCATGCAGCCACGTGTAGCAGCGCACCTGTGATGTCGTAACGCCAGAATCGAGCGGGCTTCATGTTGAGCGAGCCTGCCAACGGCGGCGCCATGCTTGCCAGTCCGGGAATAAAGCGCGCAAAGATCAGGGTGCGGGCACCGCGCTTGTAGAAGAAGTCCGCCGAACGGAAGATGCAGGTTTCCGGATCCATGGAAACGCGGCAGAGCTTGCCCAGGAGCCACCAGCCAGAGGCCCGACCGGCAAAGTACATCACGGTGGCGCCAAGATTTTCGCCAAGTACAGCAACCAAAAAAATCAACGGCAGGGCAAGCGAACCATGAGCAGCGGCAGCCCCGGCAAGCAACAGGGCAAGAACGGTCGGCATGGGAAGTCCGAGCGCCGAAAAGAACAACACACCGCCGACGGCCAGGTAGCCGTGCGCTGCAAACCAACCTGCCCAACCCATCTGTTGCACCTGCTTGCCGATTGGATGCGCAACGTCATGGTTTGACTGTGTATGGGGCGGAGAGGCATGTAGCGTGCCTGAACCGCAATTCAGCAGGAGTGCATGTTGTTCATTCTGCTAGATGTTGGCCACGCTCAGGGTTTGCGGGTCGTCGACACGCTGCATGAGTAACGCCGCCAAAGCCATGCAGATGCCACCGGCGGCGATGGCGTAAATGCGGTTGTTGTGGAGGACATGGATCATGATGAGGCCGAAGAAGAGCGACGCCAGGATCTCAGGCAAAACGACAAAGAAGTTGAAGATGCCCATGTAGACGCCGGTTTTGCGCGGCGGTAAAACGGCAGCGAGCATGGCGTAAGGCATGGAGAGGGTGCTTGCCCAGGCGATGCCGACACCGGTCATGCTGAGCAGGAGCAGATATTTGTTGTGCATGAGCAGGACGCCGAGCAGGCCTGCAGCGCCGCAGGCAAGGCAGACGGAGTGGGTGTGTTTTCGGCCAAGCCGGCGCGCCAAGGTGGGTAGCGCGAAGGAGAAGGCGAAGCAAACGGCGGAGTATGCGCCGAAGCAGAGACCGCCCCATTCCACACCGTCGCGGTAGAGCTGGCTGTTGGTGTCGGTCGCGCCGAAGACATTGTGGGCGACGGCGACGGGAAAGTAGAGCCACATGCAGAAGAGACCCAGCCAGGTGAGCAGCTGCACGCCGCCTAGGCGGCGCATCGTCATGGGCATTTCGCGGACGGCCGTAAGGATTTCGCGAACGGCGACGCCGGGTCCCTTGCTGGCCTGCTTGTGCGCGCGGAACAATTCCAGGTCTTCTGGCGGGTACTCCTTTGTGGTGAAGATGGTGTAGAGGACAGCGCCCAGGAATGCGGCGGCACCGGCGTAAAAGCTGATGCGAACGGTGAGTGGGATGGCGTGGGTGCCGCCTTCAGAGTGCAGGTGCACGACGTTGGTGAGGAACCACGGCAGGGACGAAGCGATGACGGCGCCGAGGCCGATGAAGATGCTCTGCATAGCAAAGCCGCGGGTGCGCTGGCCTTCGGGCAGCAGGTCGGCGACAAAGGCTCGGAAAGGTTCCATGCTGATGTTGATGGAGGCATCGAGGATCCAAAGCATGGTCGCAGCGAAGAGGAGGGTCTTGGCGCTGGGCATGGCAAGGAGAGCGATGGTGCTGAGGATGGCACCGACGAGGAAGTAGGGACGTCGACGGCCGAGTGGGCCCCAGGTGCGGTCGGACATGTGGCCGATGAGGGGCTGGATGAGCAGGCCGGTGAGCGGCGCGGCTAGCCAGAGGATGGGAATCTGGTCGGGGCGCGCGCCCAGGTACTCGTAGATGGCGCTCATGTTGGCCTGTTGCAGGCCCCAGCCAAACTGGATGCCGAGAAAGCCGAAGCTCATGTTGAAGATTTGCAGGGAAGATTTTGCGGGCTTGTATACGGTGCTGGCAGAACGGAGAACGGAGGGTGCGGCCATGATGTGCCCCTGAAAGCGTTATTGCGCGTCGAGTCCCGCGCGATTTGCGGATGGGGGAGGAGAATACCATTTCGATCCTGGTATGCGCTGCCAGACGATTGCCGGCCGTGACGCGGCTCGCTCCAGCCGCGCAATCAAGGCTGAATCAGGTCCGCGTTACCAAGCGTCTATTCACTGCATCTACCCTCACACTGGTTTCGCCCCGGCGTTGTGTGCGGCGCCGAATTAGATTTTAGAGACTCTCTCCAACCCGCTTCCGCAGGCTTAGGGAAGTGAGAAAGCGCGTGCCGCATGCGTCCGACCATGGAATTTCATATTGCGCGATCCGTCCGTGAGCTGACCGGCGTTGACGACATCCTGTTCAGCTACACCGGCAACGTGGTATTTGCGAACGTTGCTGCGAGCCGCAAGCTGGCGCAGCAGTTGAATGCAGGGCTGGGCACGGAAGATGATCCGAAGCGGACGGTTCAAGGCGGCGCACTGTTTGCCATGGGCCTGATCGACGAGTTGCAGCACGCGCTCGTGGCAGCGTACCGAAAGAGCGTCGACCCCGCCATTATGACAGCAGCGCTGCAGTATTTTTCCGCGGGAATTGGCGGAGCACGGCTGGAGAAGCTCCTACTCGCATTCACTACACAGTTTCCGAACAGCGCCGTTTACCGCGGCGAGTTGACGCCGGCGGAGTGGCTGGCGGGGACCACAGACGGGTTGCCGAATCGCGAAGCCGCCTTTGAAGAATTGCTGCTGCTGTGGCTTGCAAACGTGAACCCCGCATTCAAACCGTTCCTGACACTATTCGAGGACGCGGCACTGACGGGGGGGGATCCGGCGTACAGGACAGTGACCACGTCGCTGCCCACGTACTTTGAGACAAGGCCGAAGCTGTCGCCGGAGGTTGGCACGCTTCTGGATGCGCTAATTGCGCCGATGCTGGCCTCGCCCGATTCGCTGACGGGGCAACTGGATTACATTCGCACCCATTGGGAGCCATACCTAGGGCCGGAGTTGAAGCGGGCATTGCTGGCAATCGATGTTCTGCGCGAAGAGGATATTGCGATCTGGATGCGCTTCAACCCGGCGAGTCCGGACAACCACCGACATGGAGCGTTTGGGACGGCGCACGAGGGATTTGTTGGTGACGAGTATGTGGGCTTCGACGAGTATGGCGAGTGGGTGATTGGGCCGGATGGCAAGCGTGTGCGACGGTACGCGCATGGTTATCAAGCGCCGCTGGATGAATATGAGGCATTTAGCGCGGACCAGGCGTGGATGCCGAATGTCGTGTTACTCGCAAAGAGTACTTATGTGTGGCTGGAGCAGTTATCACAAAAATACCTGCGACATATTTACAAGCTGGACCAAGTGCCGGACGAAGAACTTAGTCTCATGGCGCGGCGGGGTATTACGGGGCTGTGGCTTATTGGTCTATGGGAGCGCTCGGTTGCGTCCCGCACGATCAAGCATCTGCGGGGAAACACGGATGCGGTGGCGTCGGCTTACTCGCTGAAGGACTACCAGATTGCAGAGGACCTGGGTGGCAATAGCGCGTATGAGAACCTGCGCGATCGTGCTTCGCATTTCGGCTTGCGGCTGGCCAGTGACATGGTGCCGAATCACATGGGAATTGACTCGCCGTGGGTGATCGACAATCCTGACTGGTTTCTCTATCGGTGGGAATCGCCCTTCCCGAGTTATAGCTTCAACGGGCCTGACTTATCGAATGACCCGCGCGTGGAAATCAAGATCGAGGATCACTACTATGACCAGACAGATGCTGCAGTAACATTCCGGCTGCGGCATAGTAACGGCGATACTCGATTTATGTATCACGGTAATGACGGGACGACGTTTGCCTGGAACGATACGGCGCAGCTGGACTACAGCAAGGCGGCTGTGCGCGAGCATGTGATGCAGGTGATCCTGCATGTGGCGCGGCTGTTCCCGATCATTCGGTTCGATGCGGCGATGGTGTTGGCAAAGCGGCACGTACAGAGGCTGTGGTTTCCGCTGCCGGGCGCGGGCGGGTCTATCCCGTCACGTGCGGAAGACGCCATGAGCGATGAGGAATTTAACGCGCTGATGCCGGTGGAGTTCTGGCGCGAGGTGGTGGATCGCGTCGCGGTGGAGGTGCCGGGAACGCTGCTGCTGGCAGAGGCGTTCTGGATGCTGGAAGGCTACTTTGTGCGTACCCTGGGCATGCATCGGGTGTACAACTCGGCATTTATGGTGATGCTGCGCGACGAGGAGAATGCGAAGTACCGCAGCTACCTGAAAAAGACGCTGGAGTTTGATCCGGACATTCTGAAGCGGTACGTGAACTTTATGAGTAACCCGGACGAGAAGACTGCGATTGCGCAGTTTGGGTCGGGGGACAAGTTTTTTGGAGTAAGTACGCTGATGGCGACGCTGCCAGGGCTGCCGATGTTTGGGCATGGGCAGATCGAAGGCTTTACTGAGCAATACGGCATGGAGTACAAGGCCGCGAAGATGCAGGAAACCCCGAACGAGGGGCTGATTGCACGCTTCGAGCATGAGATTGCGCCGCTGTTGCGGAATCGCCGGATCTTTGCCGAAAGCGCGAACTTCACGTTGTATGACTTCTGGACCGGCGATGGATCGGTGAACGAGAATGTGTTCGCCTACTCCAATAACTTCGAGGGTCAGCGGTCGCTGGTGGCTTACAATAACAGCTACGGATCGACACATGGAACACTGCACCACTCGACTGGCTTTATGGACAAGGGCGCTGGCGAGATGCGGCAGCGTGCGCTGGCGGACGGGCTTGGACTGCCATGGGACGATGGTTTGTTTGTGGCCTACCGCGATGTGACGAGCAACCTTGAATATCTGCGGCGGGCGAACGATGTACAGCAGAACGGGTTGACGCTGGACCTGCGTGGGTTTCAATACGTGGTGTTGCTTAATTGGCGTGAGCTTCGCCAGACCGCAGAGCAGCCATGGGACCGTCTATTCGACACGCTGAATGGCGGCGGCGTGTACAGCGTGGAAGAGGCGCTGACACGGCTTCGACTGCGGCCGCTGCACGAGGCGATGCGTCACGCGCTGCGCGGGGACAACTTGTATGCACTAGTGAGCGGCGGATCGGATTACCAGTTGGCGCTGGATGCTGACCATGTGCTGGAGCAGGTGATGGCCTACTTTGATGGTGAGGGTGAGCCCATGGAGCCTATAAAGCAGACGGCCGTCACTTCTGGCACGGGCGCAGTCGTTTCCCCGGACGCCGTAGAAGAAGTCGTCGCGATTGGAAAGGAGTACACGCCGGTTTCGCAGGAGGTATTGGCGGCGTTGGAGGCCCAGGATGCGAAGAAGGGACCAACTGCCGACGCAGCGAAGAAGCCGAAGGTGTATGCCGAGGTGGGCGTGCCGGCGACGATCGCGTTGCATGCAGCGGGACTTGTACCTGTATCGACGGAAGGCATCGTTACGCTTGCCGCGCCAGTAGAGCCGGACGTTGTCATTGCGGATGCGGGTGGCGTTCCGGTGACGATGGGGCGCCTCCCGGAAGGTGAGATTGCCGCGCCAATGTCAGAGGCGATTGAGGATGAGCAAGACCTGGAGCCGTACGCGACGGTGCAGCAGCAGTACCGCGCGGCGCTGAAGGTTTTGCTGTCGGAGGTACGCGAGCACTTTAGCGAGGACGAGATGCCGGACGCTCCGCCGAAGCCCTTGGTACCGGGAGTGCCGCAGCTGAACGGAGTTCTGCGAACACTACCGGCGCTCGGTTGGGCGCTTATTCGGTCGGTACCGTTGGATACGAACGCAAGCACCCACGCGCACGCGCAGCTGTTTGACCGGCTGCAAGGACGGCATGCGATGGCGGAAGCGGCCTGGTCGATGGGTATAGAGGGCGACAACGCGTGGCGTGTGGCGACGCTGACGCGGGTGGCCCTGGCGCACAACATTGGATCAGTGAACACAGAGGGTTTCTGGGCCGATGGCGATGTGCGTTGGCTGTTGGCGGTGAACGAGAGCGAGGGAAAGACGTACTTTGACCGTGAGCTGTTTGCGGCGCTGCTGCCGTGGCTAGAGCTCGACCCAAGGACGCTGACGCTGGTGGGCGCAGAGGCTGAAACGAACGAAGGCCTCCTGGAGCGGGCGGAGGCGGCAGGATACGAGGTAGGCCGTTTTCTGCACAAGCCAGGGTTTGTGGAAGCAACGCATGGTTACGTATCCGCGGAGGCATTGTTGGCCAGGTAGGCGTCCCGTGCTGCAAACGGCGGCCTGCTCAGGAGCGACCGTCATTGCTCTCCCGATTAGCTGCACTTGCAGCTGGTTCGCCTTTCGAGTCTGGCGGCCACCTCTGTGCACAGCAGAACCGAGCCGAGAAGGAACACCGCAGGCACTGAACCATCGATATACCGCGTTGACGATGAATTGGTGTAGGTCCAACCGGAGACACCACGGCCGAGGTCGGAAAAAGCGAGCGCAACGAAGGTTGCGACAATGAGAAGCAGGCCTTGTGTACGGAACCGTGAAGGTGTTCGCACAGCGAAGCCGCAACAAACGCTAAGCGCAGCCGCCACGAGCAGGAAGGTGTAATTAGCGGGTCGGTGTTTCACCGTCGCTGACGGCAAAAGTGCAGCCAGCGCAGCGAGACTTAGCATCAGGGATGCGATTAGGCCAACCACAGAAGAGGTTAGACGGAAGAGGCGTATCAGGTGCGGTTCACCTTTGGCACAGATGGACATCACTCAAATTGCCTCTTGATCTGACCGGGCGAAGCTAGGCGGTAAAACTGCTGCCGCAACCACAGCTTCTTGTGCTGTGCGGGTTGATGAAGTTGAAGCCCTGGCGCATGATGGTCTCTTCGAAGTCGAGCACCATGCCGCTGAGATAGAGGAAGCTCTTTGGATCGACAAAGATCTGGACCGGTGTCTCGGCGTATTCGTATTTGTAGACGCGGTCGCGCTCACGGGGCTTGGAGTCAAAGCGGATGTTGTAGCTTAGGCCGGAGCAGCCGCCGCCGGTAATTCCGAGTCGAAGGCCACCCTCATTGGCGGACACACCCTCCTTTGCCATGGCTGCGTGGATGCGCTTCAGCGCCTTCTCGGTGACCTGGATGTTTTGGGCCTTGCTATTCGCCTCAGGCTGGGAGACGGGCGGAACGATGGCGCTGCTGTAGACCGGTGCCGCGCCTGCCGCGGGAGAGGGTGCGCTCATCTCCTGGCTGGTGGAGGTGCTGATGCCGACCATGGACATGACTGTTCCCTTCCCTTTCGTGTGCTGTACTCCAGTTTAGACTGCGCGAACGCCTGGGAGATGCAGCGGGCACCAAGCGTTAGAGCTTTGCTGCGCTACGACATGACAATGCGCAGACCTGCACAGGGTTCGTGCGTGAGTCTTGGAGGAGTAAACGCGAGGAGTGCGCTAGGATTTGGTGCATGTGGCGTGATGTTCCGGACTCGATTGACCGCTTTCCCGGAGACCTTGTTGCATCGTTACGCGTGGGGTGCATTGCCGCGATGGGGCTGGGCGGGCTCGCCTGGTGGCTGGCACGGGCGTATATGTTACGCACGTATCCACGCCACCGGGAGATGCTGGGCGCCGCGATTGTGGTGGGTGTGATGGATGGCGCGATGCTGGGCGTTGCCGGGTTTGTGGTGACATATGTGGCGCGGGTATGGCGCTATGAGCGCAGAATGCGCCGCCGAAGCGATGACGCGTTACGCCGTGAGCTGGCTGATCTTGCACCCGAAAGGAAACCGGACCGGTAAGCGAACAATCGCGCCGGCAAGATGAAGGGGCCGACGCGATAGGGGGAAGGTAGCAACGATCTTGTCTTTGTGGCCCGAGCTAGTTTACGGCGCCGACGAGATCGTGCTGGGGTGCCGCCTGCTCTGCCAGGTTGTTCTTCTTCTTCCAGTCGCCGATGGCGGCGCGGATGGCGTCTTCTGCCAGAACCGAGCAGTGGATCTTTACCGGGGGAAGAGCGAGCTCTTTGACGATCTCGGTGTTCGAAATGGCGAGGGCTTCGGCGACGGTCTTACCCTTGACCCACTCCGTGGCGAGCGAGGAGCTGGCAATGGCAGAACCGCAGCCGAAGGTCTTGAACTTGGCGTCTTCGATGACCTGGGTCGTCGGGTTTACTTTAATCTGGAGGCGCATGACGTCGCCGCACTCCGGTGCGCCAACGAGGCCGGTGCCGACTTCGTCAGAGCTCTTGTCGAGGGTACCGACATTGCGGGGATTCTCGTAATGGTCGACGACCTTGTCGCTGTATGCCATGGTGTTTCTCCTGTGTTGCTGAGCGAAACGTAACTGTTAGATGCCTGCCGGTCTTGAAGTGATCTGCTTGCCGGTTTGCAGTCGAAGTATATGCCAATGTTGAAGTCTTCGCCGCTTTGCCTGTTCTCTATCAGCCCTATGCCATAGGGAGAATAGGAGCCAATCTGTTGCCACGTACCAGAGTGCTTCAGCAAGCCAGACGAGGACCTCAGGCAAGATATCCATACTCTAGTGTGCGGTCCATTCGACCTTTTCGAGGTCGATGCCCTCCTTCACCATCTCGTACAGCGGGCTGAGTTCGCGCAGCTTGAGGACGGTGTCGATGAGTTTGTCGGAGACGTAATCCACTTCTTCGCGGGTGTTGAAGCGGCCAAGACCGAAGCGAATGGAGCTGTGCGCGACATCATCGCCCAGGCCGAGTGCCTTCAAAACGTAGCTGGGCTCCAGCGTGGCCGAGGTGCAGGCGGAGCCGGAGGAGACGGCGATATCGTTGATGCCCATCAGCAGCGACTCGCCTTCCACGTAGACGAAGCTGATGTTCAGGTTGTTGGGCAGGTGGTGGTCCATGTTGCCGTTCACGTAGGTGTAGTCCAGCGCGTTCAGGAACTTGTCCTTCATGTAGTCGCGCAGGCCACTCAGGCGCTTGGCCTCGGACTCCATCTCGTTCATCGCCAGTTCGCAGGCCTCACCCAGGCCCACGATGCCGGGGACGTTGAGCGTGCCGGAACGCATGCCGCGTTCGTGGCCGCCGCCGTCGATCTGGGCGCTGAGCTGGACGCGCGGGTTGCGGCGCCGAACGTACAGCGCGCCAACACCCTTGGGGCCGTAGACCTTGTGGCCGCTCAGCGAGAGCATGTCGATGTTGTCGGTAAGGACGTTGACGGGGATCTTGCCGACGGCCTGCACGGCGTCGGTGTGGAAGAGGACGCCCTTCTCATGGCAGAGCTTGCCGATGGCCTGGATGGGGTTGACGGTGCCGATCTCGTTGTTGGCGTACATAATGCTGACCAGGATCGTGCGGTCGGTGATGGCCTTTGCGACGTCATCGACGGAGACGAGACCGTCTGCCTGGACCGGCAAGTAGGTGACGTTGTAGCCGTTCTTCTCAAGCCGCTTGCAGGCGTCCAGGGTGGCCTTGTGCTCGGTCACCTGGGTGATGATGTGGTTTCCCTTTTCGCGGTACATCTCCGCAACGCCCTTGATGGCGAGGTTGTTGGACTCGGTGGCGCCGGAGGTGAAAATGATCTCCTTGGAGGTCGCGCCAATGAGCTTGGCGATCTGCTCGCGCGCCTTGTCCACACCCTGCTCGGCTTCCCAGCCGAACTGGTGATTGCGGCTGGCGGAGTTGCCGTAGATTTTAGTCATGTAGGGCAGCATGGCTTCAAGCACCCGGGGGTCGAGCGCGGTGGTGGCGTGGTTATCCATGTAGATGGGGAGCTGGACGCCGGTGTGGACGGGCGTGGACTCGAGAAGTTCTACGGCGGCAGTGCTCATAACTGATCTCCCTGTCGTGCTTCGCCCGGTGGGCGGCTGGTGCTGAGCGGAAAATGAGGCGGTCAATCTGTGACGTATGACGAAGAACGCGTTGGTGTTGCGGCTACATGGCAATGCTGACGAGGCCGCCGGCGAGTGGCGCATGAACGGCGTTGTCCTGTGGTTCCGCAAGGTCGGAAACGCGGATGTCAGTAAGCAGATCTTTGATGCTGTCGTTTACCTTGCGCAACGGCTCTTTGATGGTGCAATGGCCGGCAAGGTCGCAGGTGCCGTGGATCGTGATGCAACTGGTGATGAATAACGGCCCGTCGATGGTGCGAATAACGTCAAAGGCGGTGATTTCAGACGCCGACCGCGCAAGAACGTAGCCACCGTTTGTGCCGGCTGTGGACACAAGGATGCCTCCACGGGTGAGCGTCTGAAGGATTTTAGCGAGGAGCTGCGGCGGAATGTGATACGCGTCCGCTATGTCTTTGGCGGACTGTGCGACCGGTGAACCGGTGACCAGCGCCTGCTCAGCGAGAAACTTCAGCGCCATCAGGCCGTAGTCCGCTTTTTTGGTGAGTCGCAACATGCTTGATTGAGCGGGGTCGACCGCAGTTCGCGGACATCTACCCTCCTTTTAAGTGTAGGCCGATGCTGCGGGACTGGCAAGGCTGTTTGATAGGACTTATCGAAGAGCTGCGTTATGCGGCGGCGGTTCTGCCTGCAGGTGATGCGCTCAGGCGTTGGGTGACGATCCAGGCGTACTGTGCTGCTGAAAGGGGCGCCACCCAGGCAACAGAGATGAGGAGGGCGTGGCGGATCATAAGCCAGGGTTGGCGGGGGTAGACGGATTCGATCAGGACGAGGAACACGGTTGCGATCTGCAGGATTGTGTTGAGTTTGCCAAGCAGGCTGGGGCGGAAGTCGCGCAAGGTGTTGGTGGCGAAGAGCAGCGTGCTGATGAGCAGGATGCCGAAGTCTCGGGCAAACACCAGCACCGTTACGTAGCGTGGAACCAGGCCCATGTGGGTGACGGTGAGAAAGAGCGTGCTGAGCATGAGCTTGTCGGCGATCGGGTCAAGATACTGGCCGAGGCGGGTGCTTTGGCCCAGCTTACGGGCGAGCGTGCCGTCCAGCGCGTCCGTGATGCCGGCGAGGATGAACAGGAGCAGCGCGATGCGATTGCGGTGATCGAGCAGGTTGATCACCAGGAACGGGATGATGAAGAGCCGCAGGAGCGTGAGCAGGTTGGGTGCAGCGCGAAACTGGAGGAGGAAGGACTTCATCGTGGGGCCAAGCCGGATGGTAGCGCATCTCGACTCAATCGTGCTCCACTAGCAGGTAGAAGCTGCTACGGAACGACTGTTCTCTCAGCACACAGAACTACTTGAGTTCGAGATGTGCCTGCAGCCGCAGCGCGCACCCAAGGACGGTGTCAGCGCCGCCGCGCAGCGCAAGCTCACGGTGACGGTGGTCGACGTGGACTACCTTAGATCTGCATATTTAGACAGCCACCGGGTCTGGCGTGGAAGACACATCGGCGGTTTGGAAGACGAGCTTACCGCCCTGAGCGTTTGCCAGCACCCGGTCACCGTGCTTGATTGAACCGTCCAATATGCGCAGCGCCAGCGGGTCCTGCAGCATGCGCTGAATGGCTCGCTTGAGCGGCCGTGCGCCGTAGGCCCGATCGTATCCCGCGACAAACAACAGTTTGCGCGCACTGTCCGTAAGGTGAAGCGTGATCTTGCGGTTTGCGAGCAGCCGTTCCAAGTCTTTCAGCCGGAGGTCGACGATGTGGGTCAACTGCTCCTCGCCCAGCGGATGAAAGATGACGATGTCGTCTACGCGGTTGAGGAACTCCGGCCGAAACTGCTTGCGCAGCTCGTCCATCACACGCGACTTTACATCCTGGAAGCCGTCCGCACTTTCTGCCCACGCGCTGGTCAACAGATGTGCGCCGGTGTTGGACGTCATGATGATGACGGTGTTCTTGAACGAGACGGTGCGGCCCTTGCTGTCGGTCAGGCGGCCGTCGTCGAGCACCTGCAGCAGCACGTTGAAGACGTCGGTGTGAGCTTTCTCGATTTCGTCAAAAAGCACGACGGAGTAGGGGCGGCGACGCACGGCCTCGGTTAGCTGACCGCCTTCGTCGAAGCCGACATACCCGGGAGGCGCGCCGATAAGCCGGGCCACAGCGTGTTTCTCCATGTACTCGCTCATGTCGATGCGGACCATGGCATTCTCATCGTCGAAAAGGAACTCTGCCAAGGCACGTGCGGTCTCCGTCTTGCCGACACCGGTGGGGCCAAGGAAGATGAAGCTGCCAATGGGCCTCTTAGGGTCGCTGAGGCCGGCGCGGCTGCGTCGGATCGCGTTGGCAACCGCATCGATGGCTTCAGCTTGGCCAATGACCCTTTCGCTGAGCCGGCCTTCCATTTGGACCAGCTTCTGCACTTCGCCTTCCAGCATTTTGCTGACCGGGATACCGGTCCAGCGGGAGACGATGCCAGCGATGTCATCTTCGTCGACTTCCTCCTTCAGCATGCGTGCGACCGTGCCACTCTTGAGCGCATCCTGCTCGGCTTCAAGTGTGCGCAACTCCGCTTCGGCTTTCGGCAGGTCGCCGTACTGGATCGCCGCTGCGCGCTCCAGTACGCCGCGGCGGGACTGGTCCTGCATCTCGAAACGCAAGGCTTCCACCTGTTTTTTGAGTTCGGTGATACGGCCGATACCTTCGCGCTCGTGCTGCCATTTGGCGCGCAGGCCAGCGGCTCGTTCCTGAAGCTCTGCGAGCTCGCGTTCTACGGCGTGCAGGCGCTCCTGCGAGTTCGCATCGGCCTCCCGCTTCAGCGCTGTGCGCTCAATTTCGAGCGACATAGCACGGCGGTCGAGGGCGTCGATCTCCTCCGGTACCGACCCAATCTGGATGGCAAGCGCGGCGGCTGCTTCGTCTACCAGGTCGATGGCCTTGTCCGGCAGAAAGCGATCGCTGATATAGCGATGGCTTAGCTCCGCCGCCGCGACAATAGCCGCATCCTTGATGCGCACGTTGTGGTGCGCTTCATACTTCTCCTTCAGGCCGCGCAGGATGGCGACAGTGTCCTCGACGTTCGGTTCACCGACGTACACCTGTTGGAAACGGCGCTCTAACGCAGCATCCTTTTCAATGTATTTACGGAACTCCGCCAGCGTGGTCGCGCCAATGGCACGCAGGCCACCGCGAGCGAGCGCCGGCTTCAGCATGTTGCTGGCGTCGATTGCGCCTTCAGATGCACCCGCGCCAACAAGCGTATGCAGCTCGTCGATGAAGAGGATGATCTGACCATTCGAGTCTTCGATCTCTTTCAAGACGGCCTTCAGGCGTTCTTCAAACTCGCCGCGGAACTTGGCTCCGGCGAGCATGCTCGCCAGGTCTAGCGAGATCACGCGCTTGTCCTTCAGGCTTTCCGGCACGTCGCCGCTCACGATACGGCGCGCCAGACCTTCAACAATGGCTGTCTTTCCAACACCGGGTTCGCCGATGAGTGCCGGGTTGTTTTTGGTGCGCCGGGACAGGACCTGGATCACTCGGCGAATCTCCTCGTCGCGGCCAATCACCGGGTCGAGTTTCCCTGCGCGCGCCTGTGCGGTTACATCCTTGGCATACTTTTCCAAGGCCTGAAATTTGCCCTCGGGTGTCTGGTCCGTTACTCGCTGCGACCCGCGCAACTCTGCCAGGGCCTTGAGTACGGCATCGTGCGTGACGTTGGCAGCAGCCAGAGCCAAACCTACAGGTTCGGTACGTTGGTTGGTTAGTGCCAGCAGCAGATGCTCGGTGCTAACGAACTCATCCTTGAAGTGTCTCGCCTCTTTATCCGCCTGGTCCAGCACACGGCTTAGAACGGCGCCCGCGCCGGGCATCTGCGTGGCACCCTGTATCTTCGGCAACTTGCCGATGGCACCATTCGCACCGGAGAGCAGTTGCTGTACCGGCGCGTGGATCTTCTCGAGCACCGGCAGCACAAGGCCGTCCTTGTCCTCCAGCATGGCCGCCAGCAGGTGCATGGGGATGACCTCTGGATTACCGTTTTCCGCAGCCATACGAGCCGCCGCCTGCAGTGCTTCCTGCGATTTGACTGTGAGCTTTTCCCAATTCATCGCCATAGGTGTACTTGAAATCCTTCAACCGAACCTGCACATCTTAAGATGCTGGCCAGCAACGGGAGCTTCATAAAATATGACGACCCGACACTCACATATCCGTTGTCACTCTGGAGCGATGCGCAAAAGAATGGCCCCCGACCATTTCGGGGGCCTTGCGGAGCAGGGTGACGGTGAGTCCGCGACTCGAGCGGCTGCGTTCTACGGAATGTAGTACCGCATACCAACGTGGATCATGTTGTCAAGCGCACGTGGGCCGGTGGTGCGGAAGGCCGCCGGCGGTGCGTTTGCCACTGTTCCTGAGACAGCACCGGACCAGAGATTGCGCTGCAGGTAGCTGTAGGTGAGCTGGTATTGCAGGCGACCGTACTTGGGGCTGTTGACGACGCGGTAGGTTGCGCCGATCATGCCTTCCTGCATGTAGCGCGTGGGTGCTGCGCAGGTGACAGCGGCGTCGGTTCCGCCGGTGGCCGAAGCAGGGTTCACCGGCAAGGCGTAGCAGCCGGCATTGTTCAGGTTAGGAGCGCCATACCCAAGCAGCGCGCCGTTGCTGTTGCTGTACACGGTACGCTGGGCATACTCGCCGCCATAGTAGGCATACGTGTCCAGCTTTTTAGTGGGATGTCCCTCCAGGCTGAACATGCCGTGGTAGTTACGGATGGGCTCCAGCGTGCCATCGGGACGGATGGTAGCGTCAGCGAGCTGGGTAGAACCGTAACGGCCTACACCATCACCGGCCATAGCCTGCACCGCAACATCGACATATTTGCTGGGTGAGACACGTGCGCTTCCAAAAACACCGCCACCGGTTTTTGTGTCGGAAGTGTAGTTGGCGGAATAGGTGTAAACGCCACCGGGAGCCGCCGTCGTGGGCGCACTCAGGCTGACGATGGGGTAGTAGAAGTCGCGCAGGAAGCGGGCGAGACCACCCACTTCAAAGTGGGCCTTGGGCAAGTCGAACGCAGCTTTTACGATCACGTCAGGAGCAACGTTGTTCGCGTAGGTTCCGTTGAAGGCGTTGTACAGGCCGCCATTGACCCCGGTACCGGAGAAAAAGAAGTTTGTGGGTACGGCACCAGCGGTTGCGGACGTAGCGGTAAAGTTTGTGATCTGTGCTTCTTCCAGGGACGCGGCGAGAGTAATGCCACGTTTCTTGAGATCACCAAAGCGCTGCTGCACGCGGATAGCTGGCTGACGCGCCCAACTGAAACCCACCATGTATTGGGAATCGACCGTGTTGGGCAGCTTTTCCGTACGGGTGTTTGTGCTCAGACCGTCTTCCGTCACCATGGACCACATCTGGCCGCCGGTAACGGCGAAGCCGGCCTTGGTTTCAGCCTTACCCCAAATCTGACGCTGGCGGAAGGTGTAGCTTTCGGACTGGTTATTGTTGCTGGTGACGCCTGCGCTCAGAAAGTCCGCTTCAAAGTAACCGGACAGCTTATACTTGCCGGCATTGCCCTCAAACAAGCCACCTAACCGGCTCTGGCGACCGGTAAAGTTCAACTCGCTGACGTGGCCTTCATTTGCAGACGGAAACGGGATGGTGTTGAAGGGCGTGTTGATGTCCGAATTGACAGAGCGGTTGCGGTAGACACCTTCAAAGGCGAAGAACGCGACCGGGGTAATGGTCAATCCCTTGTAGTGCAGCACCGTGGGCGACTCGATCTGCTCCTGCAGGTCGGTCTTGTTGGTGATGACGGTCTGGGTCAGCCCGTTGTTGGCGACCTGCAGGTCAGCCACGGTGCTTTGCAGGGCCTGGATCTTGTCGTTGTTTTCCGTGTTGACGGTGTCCAGCTTCTGGGCTTCTGCTGCGGCGATGGTAGCCTGGCTTTGCGCGGCAGCAGCCGTGGTCTGGGCGTCTGCAAGACGGGTATCACGCTCGGCCACTTGCTGCTTCAGGCTGTCGATCTGCGCCTGCATATCAGCCCGCAAGAGGCGGATTTGCTCTGCGGTTGCGCTTTCGCGGTGCACGACCGGCCGACGGTGCGCTGCGGTGCGCTTGGCCGTTTTCGTGGTGGTTGTGGTGGTAACGGCGGTCGGCGACTTTTTAGTGGTGGTCGTCGTTGTGGTCTGTGCCACGGCCGGGATGGATGCCACCAGCACGGACGCGATGGCTAGGTTGAGCGGCTTGGTCATGAACTCCTCGAAACGCAAGTGGATGCGCACACAGCTTCAGCAGAGAACGTGTGACGCATGGTTTCTCGCGATAGCAGCAGTGTCGCCAGTACGTGTGAACAGACGGCGAATCAGCTGGAAAACTGGGAGCGATTTTGCCGAAATTCACCAAAGCTTTACACGGCCGATTGGCATAGCGCGAAGCGTTCCTGCGCACGAGCAAAAGAGAAAGGGGGGCTGGCGCATACCGCCTCCCCCTTCCCTTGTGCAGGCTTGTGTGGCACGTACCTAGTGTGTGCCTCCGTGGCGAATGTCATCGCCACGCCGCCAAAAGATGACATCTTCTGCGATGTTGGTCGCGTGGTCTGCAACGCGTTCGATGTTGCGTGCAACGATCAGCATGTTCATGGCCTGGGGTGCGAGCTCAGGCTGGTCGGCGATGAGTTTGCTAAGACTCGTGAAGGCATCCGCATTCATGGTGTCAACCTCGTCATCGAGTGCCAGAACGGAGTTTGCGAGCTCGGCGTCACCCTCTTGGAAGGCGCGCATGGCGATGGTGAACATCTCGCGTGCGTGGCTGGCGAGCAGGGGAATATCGACCTGGAAGTCAAACGGCCTGGACGAACGCAGCTCATGCACACGAGTGGCAATGCTGACAGACTGATCGCCAACGCGCTCCAGGTCTGAGTTGATGCGCATGATAGACAAGATAAAACGCAGGTCAATAGCGGTCGGCTGTTCCAGCGCAAGCAAGTCGATTGCCAGCCGATCGATCTCGCGCTCCATCATGTTGATCTGCACTTCGGCGCCGATGACACGCTGGCTCAGGTCGAGATCCGCAGTGCGATAGGCTTCGATCGAATCCGCGAACGAGCGGTCGACCTGGTGAGCCATCGTCATGAGCTGAGCCTTTAATGCGTCGAGCTGTTGGTGAAAATTGAGACGCATCAGCCGAACCTCCCAGTGATGTAATCTTCGGTACGCTTGTCGCCGGGATTGGTAAAGATCTTGTCGGTCGCATCGAACTCGATGAGGTGACCGGAAAGGAAGAAGCCCGTATTTTCAGCCACGCGCGCAGCCTGCTGCATGTTGTGCGTCACGATGACGATGGTGTACTGACGCTTGAGCTGGAAGATGAGGTCCTCGATTTTCGAGGTAGACACCGGATCGAGTGCCGAGGCCGGCTCGTCCATGAGCAGAACTTCCGGGTCCACGGCGAGCGCGCGCGCAATGCAGAGCCGCTGCTGCTGGCCGCCGGAAAGTGACGCACCGGACTTTTTCTTGAGGTCGTCTTTAACCTCGTCCCATAAAGCGGCCTTTTTCAAGGAACTCTCGACCACCGTGTCAAGTTCACGCTTGTTGCTATAGCCGTTCAACTTCAAGCCGCTGGCGACATTGTCATAAATCGACATGGTGGGAAATGGGTTTGGCCGCTGAAATACCATGCCAATGCGGCGGCGGATCTCCACCGGCGATGCGTCGGCATAGATGTCGACATCGCCCATACGAACTGTACCGGTAGCGCGTGCCGTGGGGTTGGTCTCGTGCATGCGGTTGAGGCACCGCACAAAGGTGGATTTGCCGCAGCCGGAAGGGCCGATGAGCGCCGTTGCACGATTGGCGGGGATGTTGAGGGTGATGCCCTGAAGGGTATGGGGCGAGCCATACCATGCGTTCAAATCCTTGACTTCAATTCCGACGCCCACTTAGCTGTTCCCCTTGAGTACGCCGCGACCGGCAAAGATACGCACCAGCGTGACTGATGCCATGATGAGCACGATAAGAACGAGCGCGCCGGCCCAGGCCAGGCGGTGCCACTCGTCGTATGGCGAAACTGCGTAGATGTAGATTTGCAGCGGTAGCGCGGCAATAGGCTGGCCGAGCTTAACGCTCCAGAACTGGTTGCCGAATGCGGTAAACAGCAGCGGTGCAGTTTCGCCGGCGACCCTTGAAAACGCCAGCATGCAGCCGGTAATGATCCCCGGTGACGCCGTACGCAAGGCAACGGAGATGGTGGTGCGCCACTTGGGAATGCCCAGGCCCAGTGCGGCTTCGCGAACCGCACCGGGAACCGTGGCCAGCATCTCTTCCGTAGTCCGGGTAATGGTGGGCACCATCATGATAGCGAGCGCGATGCCGCCGGCCATGGCGCTGAAGTGGTGCTGCCGCACCACGATAAGTGAGTACGCGGCGATGCCCATGACGATGGAAGGAACACCGTTGAGCACGTCCGCGGTAAATCGGACGAAGTTGGCAAACACGCCGTTGCGGCCGTACTCCGCAAGGTAGACGCCGGCACCGATGCCAACGGGTATGCCGATGGCGCTCGCGATGGCCAGAACGATACCCGAGCCAACAATGGCGTTTGCCATACCGCCGCCGGCCTCGCCCACCGGCCGCGGAGCCTGGGTAAAGAAGGCGAAGTTCAGCGAACTGAAGCCCTTGAACAGCAGGTAGCCCAGGATAGCTACGAGCGGTGCAAGCACCACGACTGTCGCAAGGATGGACAAGCCGGTAACGCTGTGGTCGATGACGCTGCGAAGCACGTTACGATTACGCCCAGGACCGGTGGATTTGGGTTCAGAGGCGGGTACAGGTCCCGGAGTATTGTCAGGCAGCGACACGCCTGCCGGTTCGATTGCCATAATCAGGCCACCCTTGCCGGCGCGCCACGGGTGACGGCCCAGATGAGAAGACGTGCAATTGCATTGACGACGATGGTGACGGCGAACAGCGCGAGACCGATCTCAATGAGCGAGCTGAGATACAGATCGCCGGTGGCCTCGGAGAATTCGTTCGCGATAACACTGGCCAGGGTGTGTGCGGGAGAGAAGAGCGAGTGCGGCACTTCTGCACGGTTGCCGATTAGCATGGTCACCGCCATGGTCTCGCCGAGGGCGCGGCCGAGGCCAAGGATGATGGAACCGACGATGCCGATACGCGCATTCCGCAGAACACCGGTGCGGATCATCTCCCACCGCGTTGCACCCAGCGCAAGCACGGCTTCACGTTGCGATGTGGGCACAGCGCGCATGACGTCTCGGGTCAACGAGGAGATGACAGGAAGGATCATGATGGCAAGGATGATGCCGGCGGTAAGCAAGCCAACGCCGATGTTGAGGCCGCCAAAGAGGCCAGTCCAACCCAGGTACTTCAGCAGAAACGGACCCACATGGTCCCGGACGAGTGGGACAAGGACAAAGATGCCCCACAGGCCATACACAACGCTGGGAATTGCCGCGAGCAGCTCTGTTAGAAACGAGATCGGTCCCTGCAAAAACTTTGGGCAGAGTTCCGTAACAAAGATGGCGACGCCAAGCGCCAGCGGAACGGCGATGACCAGTGCGATGAGCGAAGACAGCAGGGTACCCACGATAAAGGGCCACGCGCCAAAGAGCCCGCTGACCGGATCCCAATCCTGGCCCTTGAAGAAGGTAAAGCCGAACTGATGGCGGCTAAGCGCCGAGTTCTGGAACAGCACAAAGATAATCGCCAGCACGATGACAAAGATGCTGACCGCGCACAGGACCATCACACCGTAAAACAGCAGGTCTACACCCGCGCCACTGCTTCGGCCCATTAAGAAGGTGCGAATGGGCGAGATTGTTTGGGGAATTTCCTCACCTGGTTCGTCGCGAGCGCCATCGGAATTCTTCGCTGTCGCCAGAACGGCGGGTAGCCGTGTGCGACTCGGCTCTGTATTAATCATGGTCGGGCCTTGGGTCCGGGAGTTTAGGGATGCACAGATAGGACAACCAGTTTGAACGAAAGGATGTGCTGCCGGGCCGAATCGTAAGCGTGCAAGTGGCAGGTGCAGCCGGCGCGACGGAGGATCCGCGCGCCGGCAATGTCCGTACCGATTATTGGATCTGCTTGATGGTCTGGCGAACGCTGGTCTGTACGCCGGCAGGCAGAGCTGCATAACTCAGGGTTTGAGCTTCAGCTTCGCCGTGATCCAGCATCCAGTTCAGAAACTCCACCAGGATGCGTCCCTTGTTGGGATCTGTTGACTTCACCGGAATCAGCAACCAGGTGTAGGACGAGATGGGGTAAGTGGTAGCGCCGGGTGCATTGGTAATCGAAACGCGGTAGTCCGCTGGCCCATTCTTCACATTGGCACCGGCCGCAGTTACGCCTTCGGTGCTTGCCTTGATGAACTTACCGGCGGCGTTCTTTACCGTTCCGAATTGCATTTTGTTTTGCAAGGCGTAGATCAACTCGACATAGCCGATGGAACTCGGCGTCTGCCGCACCATACCGGCAACCCCTTCGTTGCCTTTTTGGCCGATGCCTGTGGGCCACTTTACAGAAGTTGCCTTACCGACCTTGCCCTGCCAATCGCCGCTTACCTTGCTCAGGTAGTCGGTAAAGATGTATGTTGTGCCGCTGCCGTCGGAACGGTAGACGGGAACGATGGGGTCGTTGGGCAGGCTCACACCCGGGTTATCCTTGGCGATGCGCGGATCGTTCCAGGTCTTGATCTCGCCCATGTAGATGGCCGCAAGTACGTCGCCGGAGAAGTTCAGGTCTTTGCTGACGCCTTTCAAGTTATAGACGGGCACAACGGCGCCGAGCACCGTCGGAATATGAAGTGTCTTGACCTTAGCGGCGCGGATCTGGTCGTCGGTCATGGGGCCGTCGGTTGCGCCGAAGTCGACCGTGCCGTCCGACACCTGGCGGATGCCGCCACCCGAGCCGATGGGCTGATAGTTGATCTTGAGACCGCCTTTTTGCTGGCTGAACTCATAAAACCACTTGGAATAGATGGGGTTCGGGAAGGTGGCACCCGCGCCGTTCAGGCTCTGTGCACCAGCGGTGGCGACGACCGAAACCAGGGCGAATGCTCCCGCAACGAGAGATCTCAATTTCACGCAAATCCTCCGAGCGCGCTTTTGGGAGACACACACTCGTCCCAAACATACGGTCAGGCTGTTACGGAACTGTAAATACATCGACACAGCCGGGTTATTTCGGCCCAAAGGCTACGTCCTAATTCAGATTCACCGGTCTTTCATCTCTCATCTCACACCGCCACTTTACGGTAGAGGTGTCCTCACCTAAATTCCTTTCCCAGGTGCCCTATGGCGACCACAGCTCCCGTTCCCACTTCCATCCTCGATCAGAAGCTTAAAGACTCAAAGGGCGGCAAAGCCGGCGCTCTGGTCTTTGGGATCATGCTCGTTACCGGTCTGATTTATATCGGCATCAAGCTCGGTTCTGACCTGTCAGTGGTGCATTCCGCATCGGTGTTCCCGTTCGTTCTGCTCGGTCTCGCTCTGCTGATTGCGCTTGGCTTTGAGTTTGTCAACGGCTTCCACGACACCGCGAACGCGGTCGCAACCGTGATCTACACTCACTCGCTGGAGCCGCATGTCGCGGTGGTCTGGTCGGGCATCTGGAACTTTATCGGTGTGCTTACAAGTTCTGGTGCGGTGGCGTTCGCCATCATCTCGCTACTGCCGGTGGAACTGATTTTGAAGGTGAGCAAGGGCTCAGGCTTCTCAATGGTGTTTGCACTGCTGGTTGCGGCCATCCTTTGGAACCTGGCGACCTGGTATCGCGGCCTGCCTGCCTCCAGCTCACACACGATGATTGGTTCCATTCTTGGAGTGGGCATCGCCAACCAGCTCATGCAGGGCAACTCCGGTACGGCGGGCGTCGACTGGGAGCAGGTCCTCAAGGTCTTCAAGGCGCTGTTGCTGTCGCCGCTCGTGGGCTTTGTGATGGCAGCGGCTATCTTCCTGCTGTTTAAATTTGTGGCACGCGACCCGCGGCTCTACAAGGCGCCGGAAGGCACAGAACCGCCACCGTTCTACATTCGCGCGCTCCTGGTGCTCACCTGCACCGGCGTCAGCTTTTTTCATGGATCCAACGACGGCCAGAAGGGCATGGGCCTCATCATGCTCATCCTCGTCGGCACGGTACCGACTGCATACGCGCTGAATCACACTGTCGATCGTGGCTCCGTGACCACCTTTGCCGCTGTTTCCCAGCAGGTGATTGAGTCTGTCGGCCACTATGTCGAGCCGTCCGCCAGCGTCTCCGATTCTGGCCAGGAGCTCGAACGCTTTGTTTCGTCTCACAAGTACCAGCCAGCCACCATGCTTGCGTTGCAGCAGATGGTGAACGACGTGCGCAACGAGGCAGTGGGCTACGGCTCGCTCGGCAACGTGCCGCAGGACATGCAGGCCAACGTGCGGAATCAGATGTACCTGACCAGCGAAACTTTCCGCCTGCTGCCCAAGTACGGCCCCAAGATCAGCCAGCCTGACGTCAAGATCATCTCCAACTACAAGGGCTTTCTCGATAAGTCGACCAAGTTCATCCCAACATGGGTGAAGGTTGCCGTGGCTCTGTCGCTGGGCCTGGGCACCATGGTCGGCTGGAAGCGCATCGTCATCACAGTAGGTGAAAAGATCGGGAAGACGCACCTTACCTACGCACAGGGCGCGGCTGCAGAGATTACCGCCATGATTACCATCGGCCTGGCCGACGGTGCCGGCCTGCCGGTGTCCACCACGCACGTGCTCTCCTCTGGAGTGGCAGGCACCATGGCGGCAAACCGCAGCGGCCTGCAGATGTCGACGATTCGCGACATCGCCATGGCATGGGTCTTTACGCTGCCGGCGGCTGCCCTGCTTAGCGGATGCCTGTTCTGGCTCTTCAACCTCATTGCACATTAGCTGAACGGCAAAGCCCCGCGCCTTGCGAAAGCGAGGCGTGGGGCTTTTTGTTTGCACCCTACCTGGCTTTATAGGCAAGCAGGCGGCTATGCGACCATGAAGCATGCTCCGCAAGCCCCAGCGCGCGCAAACCGCTGCACTGCCCTACCGCGAAGCCGACACCATCGGTCCCGCCGCCATCCTCTCTCGTCGCGCTGCGGACAGGCTGCGCGCGGGGCATCTGTGGGTGTATCGGACAGAGGTTGAGGGCCTGATCCCCGCTCTTGGCAGCGAAACAATTGCGGCAGGCTCGCTTGTGACACTTGTTGATAGTCGACTGATCCCTCTAGGCACTGCCCTGTTCAGCGACAGCAGTGAACTGACCTTGCGGCGGATCTCCGCCGAACCCAGGCTGACGCGTGGCGAGTACCTTGACGACGTGCGTACCCGTGTCCGTGCCGCGGTAGCGCTGCGTGCGCCGATGCTAGCGACCGGCGAGACCGATTCTGCACGCCTGGTGTTTGCAGAAGCGGATACCCTTCCCGGCATCATTGCCGACCGGTACCACGACCTCGTAGTGGTGCAACTGCTGACACAAGGCACAGCGCAGGCCGATGTACGCGAGCTGCTGGCACAGGAACTGGCCTTGCCAGGCGTACGTACCGTGGTCGAGCGTCCTGATCCCCGCATTCGCGAGCTCGAAAACCTGCCTGCGCCTCCAACAGCCCCGTTATTTCAACAGACCGGCACCGGCCCCGACCTGCACACAACGTTCACCCTGAACGGCCTGCACCTGGACTACGACGCCAACGCCGGCCAGAAGACCGGCGCGTTTCTCGATCAGCGGCTGAACTATGCGGCAGCGGCCCGCCACGCTGCGGCTGCACGCGCTGCGCGGACTGAAGCTGCCGGTGACTTCCGCGCGCTCGACATCTGCACCTATCAGGGCGGTTTCGCGCTGCACCTGGCGCGCGTGTGCACCCACGTTACCGGCGTGGATGCCAGCCGCACTGCACTGGAGACGGCGGAGGCCAATCTTCAGCGCAATCAGTCTGAGCTTTCAGCGGAGGTGGCTTGGGTGGAAGCCGACGCCTTTGAGCTGTTGCGATCGCTCGACGCCGATGGAACGAAGTTCGACTGCATCGTGCTGGACCCACCTGCATTCGCAAAGAGCCGCCGCGCGGTAGAAGGTGCATTGCGTGGCTACAAGGAGCTGAACCTGCGTGCGCTGCGCATGCTGAATCCAGGGGGCATCCTGGTTACATGTTCGTGCTCGCACCACATCTCCCTGCAGGATCTGACCAACACCGTGGCCGAGGCAGCCAGCGACACAGGTCGCCACCTGCGCCTGCTGGAGACTCGCGCCGCCGCACCGGATCATCCAGAGGTGCTGACCCTTCCCGAAACACGCTACTTGAAATGTTTGATACTGCAGGCGGATTAGGGCTTTGTTACGGTCGGTGACGCAGAGGGAGTCGCAGGTACTGTGCGCAGGGCAAAGCTGCCCAGCTCCGTTGAACCGGGTCGTACCGCAAGCGCACCCAGCGTCTCCCCCGCATCGGGTGTCTGGTCCTGCAGCCGGAACACCAGCACGCCCGGCTCAATCTCCGTTGCCGACAGAAGGCGCAGCCCGCCTGTTTTGAACCGAAGCGCAAGCAACGCATCCACCGTGGCGTCCGGAGCCTTGCTGGGCACGGCCTGCTCCAGAGCCGTCGCATCGGACTGGTTGAACGCCGCCAGCCAGCGGTACAGTGCGTGGCCTGCGATATCGTCAGGGATAAGGCCCTGCTGCGGGCCAAAGCGCGGCAGGCGCACCATAATGGTGGGGTGAACCCTGCGGTACGCAGCCTTGCCAGGGTGCGCCGGCTCCGGCGCATCTCCCGCATCGCCAACGTAAACGACATCCACCTGCGACGGGTCGTCCTGGTCGTCGTCATTCTCATCCTGCGACGAAGCGACGCCACGGCTCGCCTTAGGGGCATCCGCACGATGATGTTTTCGGCTGTGGTTCAATCCGTACGCGATGCCGGAGAAAACTCCCGCGAAGACACATACCGCAATCAGCACCGCCGCCGGACGGATAGGCTGGCGGCCCATGACGTGAAAGCTGGGCCCACGCGATACCAACGTATCGTCGGCGTGTGTTTGCGGCATGGGCCCGTCCTCCTTTGTATCCGGCTGGCTGCAGACCAGGACGTGATCGCTGTCCTCTACTCCCATCCTAGTTCGCTGCGTCGCACAGGTTTTGGCGCTAAAACTGCACTAAACCGAAACAACAGCGTTGTATACTACTGTTTGCGGAACCGCAGAATGCGCCGGAAAGGCTCATCGGGGGGCGAGTTACCGCGGAGGCTACCCATTCCACCGTTTACCGACAAGCGCGCGCAGAAGTCCTTTATCCGCATCAATGAAAAGATCCGTGCACGTGAAGTGCGCGTGATTGATGACAACGGTGAACAGCTCGGCATCATGGCACCGTTCGATGCGCTGAAGATCGCCCGCGAGCGTTCGCTCGACCTCGTAGAGATTTCACCAAATGCCGTTCCGCCGGTCTGCCGCATTCAGGACTATGGCAAGTACCTGTACGAGAAGGACAAGAGCGAGCGCGCCGCACGCAAGAAGCAGAAGGTTATCGTCATCAAGGAAGTAAAATTCTCAGTGACGGTAGACGAGCACGACTATCAGACAAAAAAGAACCAGGCGGTCCGCTTCCTTGGCGAAGGCGACAAGGTCAAAGCTTCCTTACGCTTCCGAGGCCGGCAGATGGCCCACCGCGACCTGGGATACAAGATCATCAACCGCCTCATCATGGACATCGGTCAGACCGGTATCGTCGAATTCATGCCGCGCATGGAAGGCACCACGCTGCACGCGATACTGGCACCAAGCAAGAAGCAGGAGGCCGTTGCTTCGAAGAAGGCTGCCGGTGTGCCGCAGGTGGAGGTAACAGCCTAGGTTGCTGACGAGACAGCCTGAATTGATCGGGACAAGCAAGGCCGCCATGAGTTTGGCGGCCTCTTTCCGTTAGAGCTAACCAGCCAACTGGCCGAAGCGGCTCACGATACTCAACTTTTCGGTTGCAAGGGCCTTCTTTGCCTGCGCTCGCGCGTGCGCCGCCCAAGGTCCGACCGGGTCAAGCCGGATGTACTGCATCCAGTGGCGCAAAGCGCGGCGGCGCTCGCCCAGACGCTCATAGGCCAGTGCCAGGTTGTAGTGCACATCCGCGTATTCCGGCACAATCTGGATAGCCCGCGTGTATGCGGCAACAGCTTCTGGCAGGCGCTGCAATTCGTCCAGCACATTGCCCAGGTTGAAGAATGCCAGGGCATAGTCGGGGTCGATCTCCGCCGCCGCACGGTAGCAGCCTTCCGCATCGGCGTAACGTCCGTCGTTGTACAGGATGGTGCCAAGGTTGATAGAAGCGGGCGCATGTGTGGGCCATAGCTGCAGCACCTCGCGGTACAGCTCGGTCGCCGCACTCACCGTTTCAGGCCGCTCCTCCAGCTTGACGGCATCCGCGAAGAGCTGTTGAGCCTTCTGCACCTGTTGGGCAGAGACCCCGGTACCGACCGCAGGCCCCACACGGATAGGGGATGGCTGCGCGTTGCGGGCGGGTGCCTCGAAATCAAAGCCGAACTGCTGCGTAAGCGGGTCAAGCAGGGATCCGTTATAGCGAAAGACCAGCCGCGCGCCCTGCGGCAACGGCATGCGATCGCCCAACGGATCAGAGACGCCACAGCGACGCTGCATGGCCTCTACCGACCTGCGAATGGAACGCGTGTTGACCCGTCCCTTGCTGAGCGTGGCAAGGCGGCGCACCCGCGCCAGGCCCGCTACGCCCAACGTCTCATCCTCTTCCATAATGGTACCTAACAGCCCGAGCCGCTTCCACGCACTCAGTCGCTGCGGTGCCACACCAAGCATGCGCGCCACCTGCGCCAGGGAATAGCGCGTGGGCGCGTTGATCACCTGAGCTGAAGCCATCGCTGAAACCCTTTGCGAACCGTTGCGGCAGACGCCCATCGTCATGCTGCCGGTTCTCATAACCGCTTCTCGGAGTATGCGATGCGGGCGTTGCCGGAATCAAGGCATACAGGGGGAATACAGGTGGATAACCCGTACCCAACGTAAAAGATGTAAGCGGGGCGCCCACGATGTGAAAGCAAGGGAAGGTCGGCGTCGGCGCGCTGCCCAAAACCACAATCCGTGATGCTCTTGCTTGCAATGGCTGGGTAATTAGAAAGCGGCCCCCATCGTCAGAGTTCCACTGAACGTTGAGGATAGATGATCCGGCAGTGTCACCCGCGCTACCCTGCGTGGTGATCTGCACACGAAAGAAGTGGGTCTTGCCAGCCTCTGCCGGAAAGTCTTCGCAAGTCTAATGAGCAGGAGCAAGCCCTGCAGTACTGGTTGGGAGAAGCAACGTCGCACAACCAATCCGCAAGGGGACTGGGCGGCGGTATACAAGCACTTTAACAATACAACACAGCCTGAAGTGGGCTCATAACGGGGCCGCCTTGCTTTCGGGCATCTGTGGAGCCGACGAACGGACTTGAACCGTTGACCTGCTGATTACGAATCAGCTGCTCTACCAACTGAGCTACGTCGG
>CAHJWI010000025.1 GCA_903642225.1 Acidobacteriaceae bacterium
TCTTCTTCAACTCATGCACCACGTACTGCACCGCCCGCTCCAGCTGCGGATCGTGCCCATCCCGCACCAGCTTCGGATCGTCCTCTATCTCAATATCCGGAGCCACGCCGATGTTCTCGATCTCAAACTCCCCATGCAGCCCATATAGCGCCGTCCGCGGAGCCGTAATGCTTCCCCCATCCAGCAGCACCGGGTAGCCGCCGATGCCCACCAGCCCGCCCCACGTTCTCGTCCCCACCAGCGGCCCCAGCTTTGCCTGCCGAAATAACCACGGCATCGCATCCCCGCCGCTGCCCGCGTTCTGGTTGATCAGCATCGCCTTCGGCCCAAAGATCGCACCCGTCGGCTCCGTCGTCCGCAGCCCCTGCCGGCTCTCGTAATTCAGCATCGGCGTCCGCTTCAGCACGTCGATCACGTAATCCGCAATATCGCCGCCCTGGTTGTAACGCTCGTCCACAACCACGCCCTTGCGGTCCGCCTGCGCAAAAAAGTACCGGTTAAAGCTGTTGAAGCCCGCACTCGCCGTGTTCGGCAGGTACACATACGCCACCTGCCCGCCACTCATCTCTGTCGTCTTCCTGATGTTGTTCTCGATCCATTCCAGCGACCGCATATCCCGCTCGCTCGGCACCGGCACCACCAGCACATCGCGGCTGCCCTTCCCGTCCGCAGCCGGCGCCACCGTCAGCGTCGTCTGCTTGCCCGCCAGTCCTTCAAACGCGGCGTACAGGTTGTCCGTTGCATGCAGCGGCGTCCCGTTCACCGCCAGCAGAAAGTCGCCGTCATGCACGTTCACGCCCGGCTGTGTCAGCGGACTGTACAGCTGCGGATTCCAGTTGCCGCCCTGCACAATATGCGCAAACCGGTACCGGTCGCCCTCAATCGTATAGTTCGCTCCCAGCAGCCCTGTCTTCGGTCCGTCGCCGCCGCTGTGCGGCCCGTTGATAAACATGTGGCCTACCGTGATCTCGCCCAGCATCTCTTCCTGCAAATACATCAGGTCGTTCCGGCAGCTCAGCCCGTCCACATACGGCTGGTACTTTGCCTTGATTTTCGCCAGGTCCAGGCCGTGCAAGCCCGGATCGTAGAAAAACTCACGCTCTATCCGCCAGCTTTCGGCATACATCTGCCGCCACTCCGCCCGCGGATCCACCTTGGTCTGCATCGCATCCACATGCAGTGGCTTGCCCGGCGTTCCGTCCGCGGCTGCCGGCGTCAGGTCCGACCCCGCCGCGATAAAGACTCCGTCTCCCTTGCGGTACAGCAGCTTGTCCCCGTCCAAGGACACGTCCATACTCTGCGCACCGTGCAGAATGTCTTCCGTCTTCCGGCTCTCCAGCGTAAAGCGATAGATTGATCGCAGCATCTGCTGCCCATCCGCAGCAGAGTTGGCCGCCGCACTCCCCTCACCCAGCAGAATCACACCCGTCTTTGCCCGCACCAGCGAAACGTAGTTCCGCGCAGGTATCGGCAGCGCCACAATCCTCTGCTGAATCCCCGGCAGGTCCAGCTTCACCGTCGGCAGCGGCGCAGGCTTCTTGTCCTTGCCGTCCTTGTCCTTTCCGTCCTTGCCCTTGCCGTCCCCATCCTTCGCCGCGTCCTTCTTCTCATCCGTCTTGGCCGCATCCGTCGCCGCCGGCTTCTTGTCCTCTTCCGCTTTGGCGTTCTCGTCGTCGCTCTGCGGCGGAATCGGGCTCACATCGTCCTTGTTTAGTACCGCCACGTACACGCTCGCCGTCGTCGTTCGGTTAAAACTTCCCAACCCAAACCCATCAATGGCCGGCCCGATATCCGTACTTGCCGTAAAGTAGATGTACTTGCCACCCGCATCCCAAACCGGGTTCGTCACATTCGACATCCCGTCCGTCATCTGCGTCGACTTGCCTGTTGCAATCTCATACACAAACGCCGCATTTTCCAGCGACGGCAGCGACCGCGCATACAGAATCCACTTCGCGTCCGGCGAAAAGCTCGCGGCAAACCCCGGAGCTCCAAACCCCTCGCGCATCTCCCTGTCTACCCTCACCGGCCTCGCGGGACCCAGCGCAGGGTCCAGGTTCACCATCCAAAGGTTCAGCCGCTTGTCGCTGTACAGCAGCCGCTTTGAATCGGCAGACCACTTCGGCGAGTAATAGTAGGTCGGCGGCTGTCCCGGCTCTGCCCCCGCCAGGTCGATCACCCGCGGCGCAGCCAGCCCATCCTGGTCGCGGATGTACAGTTGGTACTCCCCGCTCGCATCGCTGAAGTACGCCACACTCTTGCCGTCCGCGCTCCACGCTGGCTCCCGCTCCGCAGCGTCCGATGTCCGGGTCAGGTTTCGCACGTCGCCCTTGTCCGCCGGCACGGTAAAGATCTCGCCGTGCGCCTCAAACACCGCGCGCACCCCCGTCGGTGAAATCCCTGCGTTCTGGATCTCATCCGGTCCTACTTTTGCCAGGTGCGGTATCAGCGCCGGCAGATCGCCGTCCAACTGCACGTTCAGCACAGCATCCTTGCCCGTCGCCGCATCCAGCAGGTGCACCACGCCAAACTGCTCGTACGCCAGGGTTCCGTTGTGGCCGCTCAGCGTCTTCAGGTCAAGACCACCGCGTCCCGCAACGCCATTCTCCAGCACCTGCTTCACCAGCTTCGTACCCACGTCATAGCGGAACAGCGACACCGGACCGTTCCTGTCCGACAGAAAGTACACCGCATCACCCATCCACACCGGGTGGGTATCATTGCTGTTCTCTCGCGGCACCTTTACCCGGTCCAGCGTCTTCAGGTCCACTACCCAGATCGGCTCCGTCTGCCCGCCCCGGTACCTCTTCCAGCTCTCCGCCTGCCATTGCAGCCATGGCGTATACGCCAGGTGCGATCCATCCGGCGACATCGAACCGTCACTCGCGCTCGGCAGCGGCAATGCCTCCGGCAGACCCGATCCGTCCGCATGCACCCGGTACATTTTGAAATATGTGCGCACCGCCTCCTGCATGCTCGTCATCAGCAGGTCCTTGCCGTCCGGCGTCCACCCCGCCAGGTAATTGCCCTCCGGATGAAAGGTAATCCGGTGCGGCACCCCACCCGTCGCCGGCACCGTATATATGTCCGTGTTGCCCGCCGCCCGCACGGAGTACGCCACCGTGCGCCCATCCGGCGAAAAGTAAGGCCCATCCTGCACATCCGCCGTCGACGTCAGCCGCCGCGCGCTTCCACCGCCCCGCGACACCAGCCAGACGTCATCCGCATACCGGAATGCCACCTCCGTCTCCGACAATGAAGGCGCTCGCAGCAACCGCGGCGTCTGCGCCCAGGTCATCCACGTGGAAGAAAATACAACAACGGCTGCAACGGCAAGCAGGGAGCGGCGCATGAGGTGTGATCCTTGTTGAGGTTGCGGAGATTCTACAGCCCACCTACGAACAACCCAGCCCAGCGGTTCCCTCCACCAGAAACCTGTCAACCCCCCATCCGTCTTGCTTGCCCCGCAAGCTGCAGCATCGCAACAACTTACGCCCCGAAAATACTTGGCACACTCTATATTACCCGCCCGGTAAAATAGAAACAGCAGCAAAAACCCGAAAGACGCTAAGTTCCGCTAAGTCACGAACTTACAAACCGGTCCTTTGCAATCAGGAATTTAGAAAAGAAGGGGAGGGGGATATGCAGGAAACCATCGCAGTCGCAATGAGCGGAGGCGTCGACTCCTCCGCAGTCGCTGCCCTCCTCCACTCCCAGGGCAAGAACATCATCGGCCTCACCCTCCAGCTCTGGGACCAGCGAAGACTCGCTCACCACGAAGGCATGCCAGAATCCGTCCAGGGTCGCTGCTGCTCCATCGACGACGTCTACGACGCCAGAAGAGTCGCCGAACACCTCGGCATCCCCTACTACGTCGTCAACCAGCAAAAGCGATTCGAAGAAGACGTCGTCAAACCCTTCGTCGCCGACTACCTCAACGGCCGAACTCCAATCCCCTGCACCCTGTGCAACAACCACCTCAAATTCGACCAACTCCTCGTCACCGCCCGAGGCATCGGAGCCGAGCGCGTTGCCACCGGTCACTACGCTCGAGTGAACTTCGACGAAGAGAGAGGTCGCTGGCTACTCAAACGGCCCGCCGACACGGCAAAGGACCAGAGCTACTTCCTCTTCGGCCTTACCCAGGAGCAGCTCAGCCGAACCCTCTTTCCACTCGGAGACATGGTCAAACCAGCCGTCCGTAAGCTCGCTGCCGCCCAGGGCCTGCGCGTCGCCAACAAGCCGGATTCCCAGGAAATCTGCTTCATCCCGGGCGGAGACTACAAGACCTTCCTCACCGCCTACCTCAGTGAACAAGGCCGAGATATGCCGGACTCCTCAGGCGACCTCGTCACCCCTGACGGCGAAGTCGTCGGCCACCACGAAGGCATCCACAGCTTCACCATCGGCCAGAAAAAAGGCGTCCAGCAACGCCTCACCTCGCACCAGCAAACACCCTTCTTCGTCCTCGGCATCGAGCCTGCAAGCAACCGTGTCATCGTCGGCGAAGACAGCCTTCTCCACCAGCGCACCGCCATCGTTGACCGAGCCAACTGGATCAGCATCGCTGAGCTGCGCGAACCCATGCGCGTCCTCGCAAAAATCCGCCACCGCCACGAGCCCGCTCCGGCCACTCTGCGGATGCACGGTGACAGCCTCGTCGAGTGCACCTTCGACAACCCGCAACGAGCCATCACTCCCGGCCAAGCTGCTCTCTTCTTCCAACATGACCTGGTTGTCGGAGGAGGATGGATCAGGTGAAGCAGCCACAAGCCAAATCCCAGCCCATGTCGAAAGACATGGGCTTCTCTCTGCTACTCGTTATGAGTTTCCTCAAGATGATCGCTCCAACGCTGCAACAACTTCGGTGTCTTCAGCGTCGATCCAGCCACCGCAACCTGGTTCCCGTTCGGCTTCGGCAAAAACGCACGCGTCATCAACCCAGCCACACCGGCTGCAACCGAAGGTGCCAAACCAACGGCCCTCGCTCCAAGCCACGCCTGCGGTGTAATCGTGATCTCAGCCACACGATCCACCGTCGCGTTGTAGATTTTCCGCGCCGCACTTGCTGCAGAGGCCGAAGCTCCAGGCAGCATCGCACCCAGGCTGAACCAGTCATACTCGGCTTGCGAATCACCACCAAATTTCGCATTGCCATGCGATCCAGTCCGCATCAGCCCAGGACAGACAGTCGTCACACAAACCCCGGTGCCACTCAGCTCCGCATGCAAACCCTCGCTGAAGCCCACCAACGCAAACTTTGAAGCCACATACGGCAGCATGTGCGGCACGGCGATCTTTCCACCGATCGAAGCAATGTTCACAATACTTCCACTCCCTCGTTGCTGCATGTGAGGCAAAGCAGCCTGAATAGTATGAACTGCACCGAAGAAGTTCACCGCCATCGATTCCTCAAACGCGCTGAATGGCTGGTCCTGGAACGGTGCGACATCAACAACACCGGCACAGTTCACCAGCACATCTACCCTCCCATAGCGCTCGATTGCCATTGCCATGAGCCGCTCGCAGTCTTCCACCTTGGTCACGTCGCATTCCACGGTCAAGGCAGTCGACGCATTCGCAATGGCACCCTCGCGCGCAAGCGTCCCAAGCGCCCGGTGCAACTCCTCGTTCTTACGAGCAGCAAGCACCAGGTGCGCCCCATGTCTACCGAACTCTTTCGCGACCATTAGCCCCAGCCCTCGGCTGCCCCCAGTCACCACCACCACCCTGCCCTTCACAGCATCCGCACGACGGCGAGCCGTATACACCGCAGACGCCGTCGCTGCGGCACCCAGCAGGGCCAATGCAACCGTGCTCTCTCTGCGGTAAACCCGCGCCTTATACCGCGCGTAGCCCACCACCGCCCTGCCACCCAGCTTCAACACTTTGCCAATCATGCCGAGTAGGACGCAGTCGGATGACCCCGCCGTTGTGCGGGCCTTCACCCCACGTCTGGCGCGCCGTCAATACGATTCCGTAGAATGAGGTACGCAATGGCAACCAGGCGGAAAAAGAGCGGCGCGTACATGATTTCGGCCGTAGCCGAGATGTACGAGATTCACCCCCAAACGCTCCGCCTGTACGAACGGGAAGGCCTCCTGCGCCCCTCCCGCTCCGACGGCAACACCCGCCTCTATACCGAGGGAGACCTGGAGCGGCTGGAATTTATCCTGAATCTCGCACGCGACCTGGGCGTCAACATCGCTGGCATTGCGATCATCCTGCAAATGCGTGAACGCATGGAACAGATGAACACCGAGATGCAGGGCTTCGTCGATTACGTCAGAACGGAGATGCTGACCCGCATGCAGAGCATGCCGCGCGACACGGCGGGGCTGGTGCCCATGCCCCGCACCAGCGCCCGTACGGTTTTGGTACCACGTGCAGCATCGCCCCTGGTTGAAGCCGCACGAAGCCTGCCCAGCGGCAAGCCGGCAGCCAAGAAGCGTTGAGCCTGGGTGTGAACAGTGTTGCATTTGACATCGCCGTGGTCGGCATCGCCACGTCCACCACTTACTGCGCGCTCGTAGTGCGTGCTGCTCTGCGCTTCAACCGACGCCGAACCGGGGCCGAGGCCACACCCGCCGACTTCGCACCTCCCGTCAGCATGCTCAAGCCACTGCACGGAGCAGAGCCAGGGCTCGCCAGCAACCTGGAAAGCTTCTTCCTGCAGCACTATGCCGGCGAGTACGAAATTCTTTTCTGCGCAAGGCATGAAGACGATGCCGGCCTGGCACTGGCGCGCTCCATCGCGGCTCGACACCCGTCCGTCAACGCGCACTTCCTCACATGCGGCGAGCCGCAGTTTCCCAATCCCAAAATGTACTCGCTCGCTGCACTGACCGCAGCCGCAACCCACGACCTGCTCGTCACAAGCGACGCCGACGCACGCGTTGCCCCGGACTACCTGGCCCGCTGTGTGCAAGAACTCGCACATCCCGGCGCAGATTTAGCCTCGTGCTTGTACATCGGCATCGTCGACGAACCCGGTCTGCCCTTGCGGCTAGACGCTCTCGGCAAAAGCGTCGAAATGAGCTCCGGCGTGCTTGTTGCAGACATGCTGAGCGGCACAGACTTTGCACTTGGTGTCACCATGATCTTGCGCAAACAGGCTTTTGCAGAAGCCGGTGGCTTTGCTGACCTCGGAAACTTCTGGGCCGAGGATTTTGTTCTCGGCAATCGGCTCGCCTCGAGTGGCAAGGGTGTGGCTGTGGCAAGCCACGTCATCGGCCTCGTCGTCACTGCCGACAGCGTTGCGCATTCCCTGCGCAACCAGCTCCGGTGGGCGCAAAGTACACGCCGTTCTCGCCCCTGGGGACACTTCGGCACAGGCCTCACATTCGCCATGCCCTTCGGTGTGCTCGGCTTTTTCGCGGAGGTACTTCGCGGACACTGGGCGCTTGCATCCTTCTTTCTCGTTGCCGCCATCGTCAATCGCCTGGTGCAGGCCAGCGTTGTTCTGCACGCGCTGGGTGCAAAGCGCACCGCCAAAGACGTGTTGATCTATCCACTCCGCGATCTGCTGGGCAGCCTCATCTGGCTTGCGAGCTATCTCCCTGCGGACACCCGCTATCACGGCACCGCCTTTCGCATCATGCCGGACGGCCGGCTCTCAAAGCAGAGCTAGGCCTATCGATTCGTCAGCACAGTCTTCCCACCAACAGAGGCAAATACCCTTGTCGGTCCAAGCCTTCGCAGGTCCGTCTCCCGCGCCGCAGAATACGTCATCAAAAAGATGCGTTGCTGACCGGTCCACGCACGGTGAAGAGCATCTTCGTCCGCAAAGATTGACGGTGCGTCCGGCCAGAACGATCCAAACCACGGACCGTTAACACGTCCATTTACCAGGACCAGACGATGCCTCGTGTAAAACAGCAACGTCGACCCGCTGGTCAACTCACCGTCCAGCCACACACCGTCGTCCGGTCGCAAATCGTGCGCGATGTCCATCGCCAGGCCCTTCGACCCAATGATGGGATAGAACCTTGATAAGCCCGAGTGCACGCACAGCAGCACGCCACACATACCCACTGCGAGCGTTAGGTTCGCCGCATAGGTGTGGCGTCGCCGTCGCAAGAGCCATGCCAATGGACCCACCGCCAGCAAGGACACAGCAACACCCAGCAGCGGCGCTCGAAAAAAGCCCATCGCCCGCGTGGTCAGGTCATGCATATGGCCCAGTGCAAGGTTGTACTGGTCGGGATTGCTGGTGAGCACTTCACTCACATCCGCGCCGGCACGAGCGGACGGCGCCCGGATAGCTAGCGTGCCGCACAACAGGGCCAACAGGAGCGCCACTGGAGTAAGAAGTACCGCGGACCATCGCAGCAGGGACCGGGCCACGTGCCCATCACCACGCTCAGCCATCACCATCGCACAACCGGCGAGCAGCGCCAATGCAGGCAATGCTGGAAGCGAGTAGTACTCCTGCCGCGATGAAAGCGTAAAGAAGCCAAGCACCATGCCAGCCCACAGCACCGGTGTAAGTGCAGCCTCACGCGTGCGCGTCGAAGTGGAACGTCGGGAGCGCCACACCTGTACGCACCAGCGTCCGGCACCCGGCAGAAATGCTGCCCATGGCATGAGCCACAAAAGGAACATGGCCCAAAACAGCGGTATCGGCAGCTGGCCGTAATCATGGGGTATGCGCAGACCACGAAAGCGCATGAAGTGCTCATTTACAAGGTAGAACCACGCCCACCCGGCGCGTGTCGGCAGGCCCACTCCCGCCGGCATGGGGATGGGTGGATTGCGCCACGCCGCCAACACATGCCAGGGCAGCGCAACAGCACAAAAAATGGCTACGCTGCTAACAGGATGCATGCGCCGAAGTTGGCGAACCTGCCCGGTAAGCAGCGCATACAGCGCGACAAAGCCGATGGGAAACACGATCCCAATCAGGCCTTTTGTCAGCAGGTTCAACGCCATCACGACAGCGAAGGAGAACATAGGCAAAGCCGTCCGCTCGCCTGCCCTTGCCTGGTCCAGGGCGATCAGGAATAGGTGAACGCCCAGCGTCATCCACAGCGCATTCAGGATGTCGGGAATATAGAACCGCGTGAACAGGTACGGTCCCAGACTCGTCGCCATGACGAGTGCCGCATAGAACCCGCCACGCTCCCCGTACAGGCGCTTGCCCAGCGCGTACACACTAAAGAACAGCCCAAGAACACACAGGGAAAGAGGCAGGCGCGCGGCCCAGTCATATGGCCCCAATACCTTCATGCTGGCTGCAGCCATCCAGTACATCAAGGGAGGTTTGTCGAAAAATCGCACACCATCCACATACGGCGTCACGTAGTCGTGGCGCACGAGCATCTCGCGTGCGGCTTCAATGTAAATTGAGTCCACATCGTCCAGCAGACCCGGAGTAAACAGACAACCAAGGTGCAACACCAGCCACACAGCAACCAGTACCAGCATCGACGATCCGCGTATGGGTGTATCACCCAGGTGCGCCGTCGAGAAAGATTTTGAAAGTTCGGCATTCGCCGTCATGGCAGAGTTCCCCGTTGACTATAGAGCAGGTCCGGCGAACACGCGACCGCAAACGACGCACCCTGTACTGTTGCCGGAACATCCAACACTAATCTCAGGGCAGCGCCACCGTGAACGGCTGCACGTGAAAGGACTTACCGCCCAACGCATGTACGCCCAAGCACCCTTGGCAGACCTGGACCACCATCGCGAAGAGCCGAACCTGACGGCACCGGTTGCAGGTTCAGGTCTATCGAAAGCGTCCGGGCGATCCGTGGCCTTTCTCGTTCTGCTCTGGTGCCTCACCCAGCTTACGTGCCTTTTCTCCCCACCTCTGCTTGACGATGTAGACGCCATTCACGCGGAAGCTGCGCGCGAGATGCTCGTCCGCCACGACTACGTTACCCTCTACGTCGACGGCCTACGTTACCTAGACAAACCACCCCTCCCGTACTGGCTCGCTGCGGGTGCCATGCGCCTGTTCGGCCAAACCGACTGGGCGGTCAAGTCAACACTCGCCCTCACCATGCTCGCCCTCACGCTCTACCTGTACGCGGTGGGTCGTAGGCTCTTCGGCGAACGCGCCGGCTTTTATGCCGGCTGTGCCATCGCCACGGCACTCGGCCCATTCGTCTACACGCGTTTCTTCATCCCGGACGTCATGGTCGGCCTGTGGATGACAGTGGCCTTCGACATGACCATGCGCATGATCGCGACCGCGAAGGATGAGGGGCAGGCTAGCCCATGGCAGGCCGCCGGCTTCGCCCTCGCATGTACAGCGGCAGTATTGACCAAAGGTTTGATCGGCGTCGTCTTCCCAGTCGCCCTTCTGCTCGGCTTTCTTTTGCTCACCAAACGGCTTCAGCTTCTCCGGCGGCTTCGCTGGTTGCTCGGCACACTCGTCTTCCTGGTCACGGCTGCACCCTGGCACATCCTCGCAGCCTGGCAAAACCGCGCCAGCGGCTCTTCCCGCGGATTTATCTGGTTCTACTTCGTCAACGACCAGATCAATCGCTATCTCAATACCCGCATCCCGCGTGACTACGACAAGGTCCCACTGCTGCTGTTCTACGCGCTTGTCCTCGTGTGGGCCTTGCCGTGGGGAGTCTTCCTCTTTCGTGCCGGCTGGCGCTGGCTGGCGGCCTTCCGCGCGGGCGCCAGAATCCTCAACAGTCCCGTCGTCGCGCTCGCCTTGTGGGCCCTGCTCATCATCGGCTTCTTCACCTTTTCCACGCGGCAGGAGTACTACACCATCCCCGCAATCCCCGCACTCGCAATGCTGGCCGGCGTCACACTCGCACGTCGCGATTGTGAACGCGGCACCGGTCGCCTGGCCTACGTCGCACTTTTCACAGGCAGCGCAGTGCTGGCCGGCACGTGCCTCCTGCTATACATTCTGGCCAAAGCACCCGCCGCCGGTACGGAGTTGTGGCAGGAGTTGCAAAAGCACCCGCAGAGTTACGCTCTCTCCTTCGGCCATCTCTTCGACTTCACCACGGCTGCCTTCGGCTTCTTCCGCCTGCCCCTGCTGCTCATGGCTCTCAGCCTGCTCCTGCCATCCGGCATGGCCCTGTGGCTCAAATGCCGCAACCGCGCACTTGCCGCAAACATTGTCTTGGCCCTTGGTATGTGTGCGGTCATGGGCAGCGTACACGCTGGCTTTCAGGTCTTCTATCCCATCCTGGGTTCCCAACCTCTTGCCGCAGCACTAAACCACCAGTGGCAAAACGGCGACGGAATCGTTATTGACGGTGAATACAGCAACGCCAGCAGCCTCAATTTTTATACCCACCACTCGCTGACCATGCTCAACGGCCGCATCAACAACCTGTGGTACGGCTCGCTTTACGCGGATGCACCCGAACGCTTCACTGACGACAGCAGCTTCGACGCGCAATGGAGCGGCCCGCAACGCGTCTTCTTCGTCACCCACAGCGCCTCCCGCACCATTGCATGGCAACGGTCGCACGGTGGTGAAATCATCGCATCCTCCGGTGGTAAATTCGTCCTCGTTAACCACGACTAGCCGGTTCGTGTATCGTGCAGAAGTTGCGCCTGCATCTCACCGCGCCGGGAGTGTTTGTTGCCAAAATTCGCTGCCATCGACATCGGCTCCAACTCCTGTCGCCTCGCGATTGCCGAGGTGCAGCAGCATGAACTCAGAATCCTGCATGAAGACCGGGAGGTCGTGCGGTTGGGCGAAAGCGTTTTTGAAACCGGCATGATCTCGCCGGACGCCATGGCCAACACCATCCGCGCACTCAAACGTTTTCAGAAAGCCGTGCAGGCCGAGGTCGTCGACAGGGTACGCGTCGTCGCAACATCCGCCATGCGGGACGCACGCAACGCAGGTGCCTTCACAGCGTGGGTCAAATCGGCCATGGGCTGGACCGTCGAGGTCATCTCAGGACTCGAAGAAGGCCGGCTCATCCACCTTGGCGTTACCACACATGAGCCCGGCGCTCGCGGTCGATGCCTGCTCATCGACCTCGGCGGCGGCTCCTGCGAGATCACCCTTTCCGACGGCGGCCGCGTCCAGGAGATGGTCTCCCTCCCCCTCGGCTCCGTACGCCTGCAACAGGAGTTTCTGCACACCGACCCACCCACAAAGGACGAGCAGCAACAGCTTCGTACCTATATCGACCGCGAATTGCGAAAGCTGGAACGAAAGCTGAACGGCCAGCCAGCCATCCCCCTGGTGATCGCGACCTCCGGATCAGCGGCTGCACTGGCCGAGGCCAGCACGGCACCGCACAAACCACTACCCACCAGGACCAAGGCAAAACCGTCCGGCAAAGTCACCGTTAAGAAAAGCGACAGTTCCGACGTCCATGAACTTCGATCCGGTCTAAAGCTGGAGCCCCTTACAGCAACCGCTGCCTCCGTCCGGTCGTTAGCCGACCGGCTCGTCACCATGACCAATGCAGAGCGACTCGCGGTTCCGGGCATCGGCCCAAAGCGCAGCGAAATCATCATCGGCGGCGCGCTCGTCTACGCCGAAATCCTGGGCAGGCTCAAACTCAAAGGCTTTCGCTACTCGCCCCTCGGCCTGCGCGACGGCATGCTGGCGCAAATGCTTGCGGATACCGACACCCGAGCCGCCGTGCATCGCGCCATTGAGCAAGAGCGCTGGAACGGCGTCCTCACCATCTGCAAGCGCTACTCCGTCGATTTGAAGCGTGCAGAACCCGTGCGCTCGGACGCCGTTAAACTCTTCAACGATCTGCAACGTATACATGGCCTGCCGCCGGAGTACCGCGAATGGCTCGCCGCCGCCGCCATGATGAACGAGGTCGGGAAATTCGTTTCGCACCAGGGCCACCATCGCCACACGTACTATCTCATCGCCAACTCTGAGATGTTCGGCTTCAGCCCGGCGCAGCGCGCCATCGTCGCTGCCATCGCACGCTATCTCGGCAAAAGCCGGCCAGACGCCATGGACCGCCCGCTGCGCACCGTCCCGCTTGAGGAGCACAGCTACGTCATCCGCGCTGTCGTACTTCTCCGTCTTGCTGTCGCACTCAACCAGGACCAGGCCAGCGAGCACGTACGCTTCACATCGCGCGCCTACCCCAAGCGCATCCTGCTTGAACTTGCGTCCAAACACGGTGCCGAACTCGAACAGTGGTCGCTGAAGAAAGAAAAAAGCTACTTCCGCGAGGTCTTTCGCCGCGACTTGGTTGTTGAAGTCGCATAGAGCATTCGCGTCACGCGCGGATCCAGCAACCATGTCATCGTGGTACCACCGCGCTCTACATTCAGTCGCGCAAGAGCACCTTTGCGCATGCGTATGGAAGCTGGCCGAGACTCACCCTGGCCGCCGGTACCTGCCGGCTGCGCCATTAAACCCGCAAACTGCACCAGATTCGGACTGTGGCCCACCAGCAATACAGATTCATAGACCGCGCAGTCCGCCAGCAGCTTTTGAAACAGCGCAAAATCTGCCTGCGGCGCAAGTGCATCCGAAAGAAGAATCGGCTTCTCGTACCCTGTTTCCGTACCCACCAGCGAAGCTGTCTGCAGACTGCGCTTCAGCGGACTCGACACGATCAAATCGAACGACGTCTTCAAAGACGAAAGGGTGTTCCCCAGCAGAAGGCAGTCGCGCTTGCCCTGTTTATCCAGGGGCCGTCGCGCATCCAGCACCGGGTTCGTGCGTCGCGTACCGGCCGAACCATGTCGAAGTAGGTAAACAAGCATCGTTCCCAATTCTAACGAAGGCGTCAGAACTGTGCCTTGTAGAGCGCAGGATCCGGCATGCTAAACCCGGAGCCTCAGGCTCGGTGTTCGGTATCGGGTCCAACGGCAACCACGGCAGTTCAGCATCCTCGCCCTGCGCGGGGTAGGTCGCCGGCCACATCTCCGGCACCTCGGCGCCATCTGCATTCGCTCCTTCTTTGCTCAGGTCTTCGTCCGCCATACGTCCCCCTTTCGACATTCGGATGCACACTGAAACGACAGGGTCATTTCCCATCCGCAAGGCCACTCTGCCACAACTCCGACCGCAACAAGCCCAACATCCTCGTGTGTACCGCAGTGCACACAAAGCCATGCCTGCACAGAGACGACGCGTAGTCCGGCAATCGCCGCGTCCTCATGCCGGTCAGCACTCCAAACGCGAGATACAACCCTCCCACAACCGCTCGCGACAGCCATTTCAAAGGTGCCGGCGCAACCGCAAATTCTGAAATCACCCAACGCCCACGCGGACATCGCAGCCTAACTCCCTTAATCAGCGCCTCCACATCATCATCGCTCAAACAGTCCAGGAAAAAATGCGTGCAGACCAGGTCGACCTCCCCGTCCGGCAACCACGCCGTCGCATCCGCATGCACCGTCGTCACGCGCCTGTTGTTCCCGCTGCGCTCCACCCGGTGAAGCAATGCCTGCAACATGCGCGCGCTCTCATCGACCGCCATCACATGCACCTGTGGAGCCGCGACTAGCAGCGCCGCGCAAAACCGGCCATCCCCATCCCCCAGCAGCAATGCCTGCCGCGCATCACCCACAAACGGTAAAAAATGCACGCGGCACCGCTGCAACATGGGTCCAAAGCTCACGTACTCCATCCAGCTATATGCCTGGGCAAGCTTGTCGAAACCGGAAGTTCGCGAAGTCTGAGGCGCACTCATCGCAACAAAGCAACCAGCAGCAGTGGCGTCAGCAGTGCCGCATCCACCAGTGCACGCAGGGTCACAGCCTCTAACTTCTCGCTTACCAGACCCAACGCACACAGCAGCATCGCACTCAGGCCACATGCAAGCGCCGGCACCCTCGACAGCCATGGAGCGGCCAGCACGGCAACCAGTCCAACACCAAGACACACGGCACGAAACTGCAGCGCGTTCCAAACCGGCAGGCCCCGCGCCTCCGCGTGCTCCCACTGCGCAATCGCTATGCCGTTCAGCAGGCAGATCCCCGCAAACAGCGCTGCCTCAGCCCACAACCTTCCCGGCTGCTGCGCGCCCACCGCTGCCGGCAGTATGGTCGCAAGCGCAAACATGGCGGCAACAATCCATTCCTTCGGCACAGCGCGGCTACCGGCCTTGTGCACCAAAACCGCATATCCCAACAGCGGTACCGACAACCACAACCACGCCGACCGTACTGGCGCGGCAAGGCACGCCAGCAGCACCGCAGCGACCGGCGCAACGCACACCCAGACACACACAAACTTTCGCGCATGGCGAGCATGGAAGTGGTGCCTTGCCTTAAGCGAACCCGATGCTCCGCGTGCGTCCAACAGCCGGTCCGCCACATACAGCAGCCACACCGCCAGGAACAGCGCAATCGCCTCTCTTACGTGCTGCCTGGCACCCTCGCCATAATAAAACGTCAGCAGCCACACTGCCGCAATCGTGGGAGCATCCAGGCTAAGCAGGTGCCAGTACCGCAGCGGTTGCACCCACCAACCGTCGGCGGAAAACCCCCGTGCACGCAAGCCTGCCGCCGTGGGCACAGCACGAATTGCACTGGTCGACACAAATTCATTCTAGTGACGGCAGCTTGACGCCCACCCCCTAAGCTGCGGGCGTCGTAAAACGGCGCTAAACGCCGGAAGCCTTCGCACCCAGTACCCAGAACTCCGGGTTTACTTCAGGAAACAGATCGTCAACCAACTCAATACCCATCAGCCTCGATACCAACTCATCCGGCAGGCTTCGCGTTCGCCGAAACTGCAGCCACATCGCTCGCAGCTCATCGAACATCGCTGCATGCTCGCTGAACCGTCGTTCCGCATAGTCCCGTGCCGCCCCCGTGGTCATCAGGAACTGCCAGTCGCTCGACTCCATCAACAACAGCTCCCGGCACATCTGCTTCAGAAGCCGCTCGCCATCGGCGCCGTCCCGCCACTCACCCTCGGTGCAAAGGTCGCGAAGCACATGCTCCGCCGTATACAGCCGCGACCACGTCCACCGAGTCGTCTCGTTCAGCCAGACCCGGTCATCGCCGCCTTCGCCCCACGATCCCCTTGGCAACTCCAGCGACTCCGGCGGCGGATACCGTCGCAGGTAGTCCGCGCAGGCAATCGCCGTCACACCAGACCCTCCTGCGGCACCTGCCCGCGCCACCGCTTCCAGAAAAGCAACCCCCTCAAACCACCAGTGACCGAAAAGCTCAGCGTCAAACGGTGAGCACAACACCGGCGGCAGATCCGCAGCCGCTTCTCCCAGCGCACCCGCCACCAGGGTCACGAAGTGCCGGCCATGTTCCCGCGCGCGCAGCAACGCCGCCGCCGGATCATACGGCAGCTTGCCCTCTAGTCCAATCCCCGCACCGGTCACCCGCCAGTAGCGCAAACCACCAGGCGAGCGCTTCTTGTGGAAATCCAGGTACACCCCATCCGCCGGGTAACCGGAATCGCCGCTCCACACCTGAAAACCCGTCCGGGGATCCCGTGGAAAGACGGCCGTCCGCACCCCATCCCGGCCGTCTCTGTCCAGCACACCATACGGCCGATACAGTGAGGGCGCGGCCCTGCCCACCTTCTCTGTCTTTGCAGCGATCCCCGTTGCATTGAACACGCCACTCGGCGACCCGGGTCCACCACTACCTTCAATCAGATGCCCATCCGCAATGAAAAACTGCAGTCCGCTCTCCGCCAATGCCTGGTCCACGCCAATCCGAAAGAAGCTCGGATACGCCTGTTGCCCTTCACCCTCCACGGGCGGCTGCCAGTACCCGTCCGGCCTGTACCCACACTCCGGCAGCCACATGCCGCGCGGCGACGCCCCAAAGTGGCGGCGGTGCGTCAGCACCGCCAGCCGCACCTGCGCTCGCAAACTTTCATCCGTCCCTAGCAGGGGGCTGTACCCATGCGTTGCGCTGCACGTCATCAGCGACACCATGCCCGCTTCCGCAAGCCCGCGGAACTCAGCGATGATGTTGCCATCCAACCGCCTGTAGTGCTCCAAAGCCTCCGCGTACCAGCCCTGCCAGAAGCGCGCCAATTCGGCCATCTGCAGCTCGCCTGCTCGCTCAAACGCGGCTTCATCGTCATGCGCAAACTGCACCTTGCGCTGCAGATATTGCGGAAATCGGTCCCGAAAAACCGGGTGGCTAAGCTGCTCCAGAAGAACCGGCGACAAGTCCATGCTCAGCCCTGGTTGAATTCCGTCGGCCTGCAGACGCCAAAGCATTCGCAGCAGCGGCAGGTACGTCTCCGCCGTAGCCTCATGCAGCCAGTCCAGCCCATGCGGCCATGTGCCATGGTTTACCACCCACGGCAGGTGAGCATGCAAAACGATGCTTAAAAACGCCTTCCGTTCTGCCATTCCGCTCCCCGCAAATCAAGGGTACATCGCTACAACTCACCCGTGCGACCCGGCACACATTGAAGCCTGCCGGAGGTCGGCAGGCTTCGCACGGACATGTACCGGAACGCTCTTAGCGGTTCTGTAACGACGGCTCCGCCGACCCCCCAGGCACCGTCGACGTTCTTACCGTAATGGAATTGGCAAGCGTAAAGCGCACCACCGTCTCGCTGGGTATCTGTACCTGTTGGCCCCGAGTCACAGCGTTTATGCCGGCACCCGTACCGCCGCCCGCAGCTGCTCCAATGGCTGCACCCTTGCCGCCGCCAAAGATGCCGCCCAACACCGCACCCGCAGCGGCACCCACACCTGTTTTCACGGCTGTGTTCTTGCCGCGACCATTGCCTTCCTTGCTGAACGTGTCCGTCTGCACGGCAATCTGCTGGCTGCGTTTATTTACGCCCGTCAGCTGAATGGCAAGCAGCGACGACCCACTGAAATGCCCAGCGTCCTTCGCTCCCGTTACCTGGCCGCTCACACCCGTACCGCGCGCCAGAACCGTCAAGCCGTCCTGCACAATGTCGGCAGCCACCGCTCCACTGAACGTGTCGCCCACACGCGCCGTTTCACTATCCAGCGACTGCGTCAACCGGACCGGGATCACCGTTCCCGCAGGCACCGTAACATTACGAAATGCCGGAGCCGCCGGCTGCACAGGTGCCGATGGTGGAGGTGTTGGCTGCTGGTAATTGTTCCGCGCACTTTCGCGATCAATGGGTGCTTGGTTCCGCAAAGGCTGGTTGCGCAGTGGCGGTGGCGGTGGCGGCGGCAACACTCGGGCCCGCTGCCGAGCCATCGGTGCCGGTGCAATCTCAGGCTGGGGAGTCGTGACCATGGCGCTTACCGGTGGCGTATTCCCAGCCACCACCAGGTTGTTCACTACCTGCCGAACACCGGCGATTCCGGCGGCGTCATTGGCCGCCAGGCTTCGCGCAGCACTGCTGCTCACCTGCCCATTCAAGGTCACGGCGCCGGCCTGCGTCGACACTTGGATCGGCTCCACGCTCAGTGCGCCATCCGACTGAATCTTGTTCTGCACGTTCGCCGTCAACGTGGCATCGTCCACCAGCGCCGGCTGCTGCTTGCAGGCAATGGGCAACATACACAGCACACAGGCAAGACCCAAAGTCGCACCCTGCCGTGAAGAGCGGCGGCTCCTCTGTTCTGACTTCATCATCATGATCTCCATCTCCGTACAAGCTGTTCTAAGAGTTTGACGATTGCCGCCCTGAAAGCTCTGCAAAGACCTGCATACCAGAGTGGCTTCACGCGCACCCACTTCGACACCCGGGTACCGAACAGATGTGTCGTCAACAACCGTCTTCCTCACTTTGACATAGTTTCGGCAACCAGTCTCATGCTAGCCGCATCCGTTCCATATGTTGGGGTGGGTAAGATCACGCACCTGAACCCAATATTCTGAACGCCGTAATCGGCAAGGTCCACAAGGAGCTAAACATGGCAGACGACAGCAGCAGCGGTTTTGGATGGTTCCTGGCCGGTCTCGGCATTGGTGCACTGGTAGGCGTACTCTACGCGCCAAAGAGCGGTCGCGAGACGCGGGATGACCTCACAGCCCAGGCTGCAGACGCCAAAGTAAAAGCCAGTCAGATCGTGGATCAGAGCAAGGACCAGATCAACGACTACGTCGATAAGGGCCGCGATTACTACGAAAAGGGCCGCACCCAGTGGAGCCAGTACGTCGACAAAGGCAAGGATTTTCTGGCAGAGCAGCAGGACAAAGTTGCGGGTGCGGTAAACGCCGGCAAGCAGGCCTACCAGGAAGAATCAGACCCAACCCACGTTTAGCGCAAACGTAGACAGGGCTTAGAGGCGGGCCGGCGATTGTTCGCCGGCCTTTGCATTGTTCGCTTTCATCACTGAAAAGATTGGACATTTCATGATCACCTCCCAGGCTTCACTGACACTTGCGTGGCTGCAAAGCTCCATCGGATTGACCGACAGCCAGGCGCACTGGCTCATCGCACTCACGTGCCTGAACGCTATCGCGGTGCTTCTGGGCATGAGCGCACTTGTCGCCATGGCGGTGGTCGTCGTGAAACTGCTCAGCGTCGTCACTGCGCTTTTGGACGAACTCAAGCCCAAGGTTTACCCGATCATGGACAACGTGAAACAAATTAGCGGCAAGGCCAACGAGATTACAGCCCATGTGCGCGACATCGTTGCAGACAGTACTCCCAAGGTAAAGCGTGTCACCACCAACCTCGCCGATACCAGCGATGTCTACCGAGCGAAGCTGGCAGAAGTCGAAGCGCTCATCTCCGACACTGCCGCCAAGGCCAAGCGCCAGACCGATCGCGTCGACAATATTGTCACCAGCACCATCTCCGGTGCTGGCCGCGTCGCGAGCAGGGTTGAAGACGTGGTACTCGCCCCCGTCCACCAGGCTTCGGCCATCTGGAGCGCTATCAAGGCAACAGCAGAAAGCCTTGTGGAAAGCTACACACCCAAGCCGCCCAAGAAGTCATACACCCCGCCACCCGTCGCCTTCACTGGCGAAAATATCTACACCGGTGTTGAAGACGACTACCACGCCTGAGCACCCTTGTTGCATAACGAGGGCCGGGATCTTCCGGTCCCTCCTCATATCTAGACCCGCTTTATGTGTCACGGAACAGATCATCCCTCGGATCGGCGGGGTTAAGCCTCGCCAACTCCCTGAGGATTTCCTTCGACCGCTCATCGTGGATCTTGGGCACAACGATCTGCACTTCGACAATCTGGTCACCGCGTACACCGTCGGTACCAGCCAACAGCACACCCTTTTCCCGCAGTCTCAGCTTCTGACCGCCCTGTGTCCCCGGTGGAATCTTCAGCTGCGTACGTCCATCGATCGTCGGCACATCCACCTTCGCACCCAACGCGGCTTCAAACGCCATCACCGGAACGGTAATACGAATATCGTCGCCACTGCGTGTAAACACAGGGTGCGGTCCAGCCTTGATAATCAGGTAAAGGTCTCCCGCAGCCGCGCCCTTGGTGCCGGCATTCCCCTTGCCTGCAAGCCGAATGCGCTGACCATCCCGAGTGCCCGGTTTTATCCTGAATTCCAGCGTGTCTCGCTTTCGCACCGCGCCGTCGCCATGACACGTGGGACAATCGTCGCCCACCTTACCGGCGCCCCCACACATTGGGCACTGCGTGTTGAACTTCATCCGCCCACTCATCTGCTGCACCTGCCCGGTGCCGTTGCACTGCGGACAGGTATGCGGCACTCCCACAGTTCCATTGCCGCGACACGTTGGGCACTGCTCCTGACGCGTAATCTCCACCCTCGTCGTACCACCACGCACGGCGGTCCAGAAATCGATCTGCACCTGATATTCCAGGTCGCTTCCCGGCTGGGGTCCGCGTGGTGCCTCCTGCCGCGAGGCACCGCCGTTGAACATGCTCCCAAAAATGTCTTTGAACGACCCGCCGCCGCTACCGCTGCTTGGCCGCGCCTGCCGCGGATCGCCCTGCCCACCCTGGAACCCTGAAAAATCGAAGCCGCCAAAGTCGAACGGCACTCCCTGTCCACCCGCGCCCGCAGTACCGCCGGTGTATACATCCTGTCCGTAACCTCCGCGCGCCGCAGCGTCCGCCTGCGACGGATCAACGGAATCCGAGTAGAACCCCAATTGATCGAACACCTTGCGCTTCTTCTGATCCGAAAGCACATCGTTTGCCTCGGAAATCTCCTTGAAGCGTTCCTCAGCCTTCTTGTCCCCAGGATTCACATCCGGGTGGTACTTGCGTGCCAGCTTGCGAAACGCCTTGCGAATATCATCTGCGGTCGCCGTCTTCTTCACGCCCAACGCGCCGTAGTAGTCTTTCTTGTCTGGCCCTGCCATCCGTTCCCTCAACTCTCTTCATCGTCGCCCTGTGCGCACGCCGCTATTTGTGCAGCGGTTCATTGGCAGCGGCCGCCTCAATCTGCAACTCGGCGACAGGCGTCTGATTCTGCCGGCTACTTAAACGCCGCGACCCCCGAGCCGGCACGTACTCACCAGTCGTCTCCAACTCATAACTGTAATGCTCGCAGATACGATCGTCGCTCCACAGTCGTCCATGGGCCATCTTGCGCTTCCGCATGCGGCTCTGCTGAATACGGTCCATGCCGTGCATCATGCGCCGAAAATCGCTGTAATGATCCGCCCACTCGTTTTCACTGCTCTCCAGCACCGCCCGCAGGTCCGCATACACCGGCTGCGCCCATTCATAAAACGTGTGCCACACGTCATACAGGTCCAGATGCCGTTTCTTCACCAACAGGCCCAGGTGCTCATAGAAGTCCAGTACCTCGAACGCCGTCAGCGGCGGCTCGGCCGTGTTCAGCGCTAATAGGTCATGGTTCTCATTCAACCGCTCCGCCGCAAGCCGTCGCCTCGCCTCTCGAAACTTGCTGGAGTGAAAAAACGCCAGCTGCTTCTCCAGGTTGCTCACCGCCCTGTACTGCCGCTCATGCCGCAACTGCACACCGGCATAAAAAATACCTGCAACGCTGGTCAGCACGAGCAGTGCTGTCGCAAGCGCCTCCGCCTCTGTCCAGTTCGCGCCCAACCCAACCTGCTCTCTGTTCCCAATGGAACACCTGCAGCATACGATGCGCACACCACAGCATCAGCCGCAAACCACGACCGCCCGCGTCGGCGAGCCGCGTCGTGTCTCGCCCACTCAGCCCTGAACGCGCCTACTCCGCCAGCAGAGCTCCAGCCCTTTTCCTCGCTTTGCCACCCGGCTTCGCAATCTCTCGCGACGCCCTCAGACTCATACCTTCCGCAAACGCCGTAGCCGTTTCTGCCTCAGACGTCCCCTGGTCCCGCGCACACCAGTAAAGCGTCCGCCCCACAAGGTCCCGCCGCAGAACCTTCTCCCCGCAAATCAGGCACGGCTTACCATGCCGCCGATACACATAGTGCTCTTCCCCACGCGCCGCCGGCTCACTCTTCGTTGGCCGGTCTACCCGCTTCGTGCAAACAATCCGCCGGTCCACCATGCCCGCCGCAAGCAGCGGCCCGGAGTCCTTCCACATCGCTCGCAACGTCTTCAGCTCCATCGCGCTGCCCGGCGTAAACGGATTCACCCGGTGCCGAAATAACAACTCCGCCCGATAAATATTCCCGATCCCCGACACGATAGCCTGGTCCATCAGCAGCTCCGCAATCGGCTTTTTCGACCTTAAAATCGCCGCAAATGCCCGCGCCGGATCGTCGTGCCCCCCATTCTCGCCAGACCGCGCCGTGTCCGCCAGCGGATCCGGTCCCAGCCGATCCAGCAGCGCCGCCCACTTCGCACCGTCGTACACGCTGCAATCCGTCGGCCCCCGCAGCTCGCACCAGTCCACCTCCTCCGGTGGAAACGGCTGCGTCCCATCGTCTTTCGCGCATGTCAGGTTGTGCGGCTGCCCCTTCTGGCTTCGTGACGCCTTCTCTGTCCCAGCCCGCTGCAGAATTGCCCGCAATGCCCCCTTCGGCTCCGGCAATGGCCCGCACCCCTCCGTAAAATCCCCAAACCGCCCCAGGTGAATGTGCAGGTACAGGTCATCCCCAAACTCATATCCCAGGTGCTTGCCCACAGCATGCACCCGCTTCAGCTTCTTGCCATCCACCCGGTGCGCATCCGCAAACCGGTGGTTCGGCCCCGGCAGAACATTCAGCTTCCGCCCCGCAAACGCCGCCGTATGCCGCGCCGCCCACCGATGAATCTCATTCCCCTCAGGCATCTCCCACTCCCACCCATGCGATTCGCGCCGCCCCGCAATCGTTGTTCGCCACCCGTCGGCCAGCTGCGCCCACATTCCGGCTCGCCCGATACCCAATTCAGTACAATCCCCCAATGCCCCGTCTTTCCGCCGTCCTTGGAACGCTGCTCCTGCTGCCCGCCCTCGCCGCCCCCGCACCCGCAGCCGACTCCCCAGAGCTCGCCCACCTCAAAAAAGACCTCGCCACCGACGTCACCGCCCCCAACAGCTGGCTCGCTCTCGTCGCCCTCCAGTGGTTCGCAGACGGCGACACCACCGTCGGCGCCGCACCTGGCAACAAGCTCCAACTTGCCCACCTTCCCGCCCACGCCTTCACCATCCGCCAAAGCAAGGGCCAAACCACCCTTCTCGCCCCAGCCACCGGCTTCGACCCCTGCCTCGCCCTCAACGGCAAACCCGCCACCCCCCAGCCTCTCCAGAACGACAGCACCGGCAAGTCCGTCCTCACCTGCAAGGGCGTACAGGCCACGGTCATCAAGCGCGGCGACCGCCTCTACCTCCGCGTAGCCGACGCTGAGAATCCCGCGCGCGTCCACTTCGCCGGCTTCCGCTGGTACCCCGAAAACCGCGCCTACCGCGTCACCGCAAAGTGGGTCCCCTACAACCCGCCCCACGATCTCCACATGAGAAACGTCCTCGGCGACACCCTCCCCATGCCCACCCCCGGCTATGCCGAGTTCCAGATCAATGGCAAGCCCTACCGCCTCGAACCCACCGCCGGCGGAGACCACCTCTTCTTCGTCTTCCGCGACGCAACCAGCCGCTCCGAAACCTACGCCGCCGGCCGCTTCCTCCAGACCCCGCTCCCCGACCACGGTACCTCCGCGCCCGGCACCGTCGTCCTCGACTTCAACCAGGCCTACAACCCACCCTGCGCCTTCACGATCTACGCCACCTGCCCCCTTCCACCCCGCCAGAACCGTCTCGAAGCCACCATCCCCGCCGGTGAAAAACGCTACAACTCCCCTTACGCCACAGCCCGTGCCGAGAATTAACCGAGCTCGCAGACGAAGAAAAGGGAGGCACCTAAAGCGCCTCCCTTTCTTGGCAAAACCAACTACTTAGTTCCAGATATGCTGAATCGCCATCGGCTCAATCCGTAGAATCGTATCGGGCCTGGCCCCATATAACTTCCGCGCAAACTCCCGCGCCTGCGCCTCGCTATCGAACATCGTCTTCTCGTGTAACTTCCCGGCGACGTACTGTTCGCACTTCCAAATCACTGCATGTGTGTTTCCCATCGTCGCTCTCCCTGCTTTACTTCTCTTCATATTTGACGCAATTTCTGCGGAATAGATGCGGTGCATTCTAGTGCGGAATGCTGCTCCACATGGAGCGAGCAGCCGCTTTTACAGCATCTCTGCCCGCCTGGTTCGACGCAGACTTACTCTGCTGCGCCGGCTGCGCTGCAGAGGTTTCTGCAGCCTTCGTTTCAGCAGGAGCAAGCACCGTTTGATCTGCAGGACCATTCAGCCGAATGAGCATCGCACCGGATTTGTGACCTGGAGAAAGTACTCCAAGTGCCAGCACATACTCCTCACCCTTCTTGAATGCTCCGTACCTTGCATCGCTGTTACTTGTGAACGTCGCATCGATGATCTGGCCGCCCCAGGTACCCTCGTGCATCGTGTCTATCAGGGGCTGGGCCAGAATACCGATCAACCCATACGTGTCGCCACACGTCGCCCGGACGCACGTGAACACCTCGCTATACCCCTGCTGTTTCAATTGGCTCGACAGGCCAGTGTAGGTCGTCAACGACGAAGCTGTAGTCGGCCCGGCATACGCCAACACATCGACCGGTCCCGTCACTACGACAGTCTTGCCAAGTTTCCGCTGCCCCGCAGGTCCAACAGGTACCGAATATTCGTCATTATCGATATGCATCGCACCTACGATCTGACTATTTGCCGGCCGGGCAACGTTGCGCAGATCCTGCGCACCAGGGAAGTCCGCCTCCTGTGCGCCAGCAACCAGTGACGCCATCATAAAGACCCCACCCGCCAACGCACAGCCCATGCAAACTCCCCGGTGCACCATCCCGCGACCATTCTGATCTCGAAGCATTTTCACCCTCGACGACTACTGTAAACGGAAGACGGCTAATGTAAACGGGAGAAGCTGGAAGTACCCGCTCTTTACGGGTAAGGACACTTCCAGCTCCAACGTTGCAGGACTGTACCGACTTACTTCACGTCGACATACTCTGCGTCGATCACGCCCTCTTCCTTCTTCGTCTCGGCATGGGTATCCGCAGTTCCGGCAGCGGCTGCATCCCCATCCGTAGGCGCCGAGGCGTTCTTGTACATCGCCTCGCTCAGCTTGAAGCTGCTCTGCTGCAGCTTCTCGTGCGCTGCCTTCAGAGCGGCGGCATCCGGTGTTCCGGCCAGCGTCGACTTGGCATCGGCAAGCGCGGTCTCCACGGCACCACGCTCCTCGCCGCTTACCTTATCGCCGTTCTCGCGGAACATCTTGTCCACCTGGTACACCAGCGAGTCCAGCTGATTGCGCGACTCGATCTCCTCGCGCTTCTCCTTGTCCTCACCGGCGTGCGCCTCGGCCTCCTTCGCCATGCGCTCCACCTCGTCCTTGCTCAGGCCGCTCGAGCTTGTGATCTGGATCTTCTGATCCTTGCCCGTCGCGTTGTCCTTCGCCGTCACATTCAGAATGCCGTTCGCATCGATGTCAAACGTGACCTCAATTTGTGGTGTGCCGCGCGGCGCGGGAGGTATGCCCGCCAGCTTGAACTTGCCCAGCGTGCGGTTCTGCGCGGCCAGCGGACGCTCGCCCTGCAGAACGTGCACCTCGACCTCGGTCTGCGAGTCAGCCGCCGTCGAAAACGTCTCCGTCTTCTTCGTCGGAATCGTCGTGTTGCGGTTGATCATCGGCGTCGCCACACCACCCATCGTTTCGATAGAGAGCGTCAGTGGCGTCACGTCCAGCAGCAGAAGGTCCTTCACCTCACCGCCAAGCACGCCACCCTGCACCGCCGCGCCAATCGCCACGACCTCGTCCGGGTTCACGCCCTTGTTCGGCTCCTTGCCAAACAGCTCCTTAACAATCGCCTGGATCCGCGGCATACGCGTCTGTCCACCGACCAGCACAACCTCGTCCACCTTGCTCGCGTCGATGCCTGCATCCTTCATCGCCTGCTTGCACGGTCCAACCGACTTCTGCACCAGGTCCTCGACCAGCGACTCAAACTTCGCTCGCGTCAGCTTCACCACAAGGTGCTTCGGCCCGCTCGCGTCGGCGGTGATAAACGGCAGATTGATCTCCGTCTCCATCGTCGTCGAAAGCTCGATCTTCGCGCGCTCGGCTGCATCCTTCAGCCGCTGCAGCGCCATCTCGTTGCCCTTGCCGCGCAGGTCCAGGCCCTCATTCTTCCGGAATTCGTCGATCAGGAACTCCACCAGCTTCTGGTCCAGGTTGTCGCCGCCCAGGTGCGTGTCGCCGTTGGTCGCCTTCACTTCGATCACGCCGTCGCCCACCTCCAGCACCGACACGTCGAACGTACCGCCGCCAAAGTCGTAGACCACGATCGTCTCGTCCTTCTTCTTGTCCAGCCCGTACGCCAGCGCAGCCGCGGTCGGCTCGTTGACGATGCGCTTCACATCCAGGCCTGCAATCTTGCCTGCATCCTTCGTCGCCTGCCGCTGCGAGTCGTTAAAGTACGCTGGCACCGTGATCACGGCCTCGGTCACGTTCTGGCCAAGGTAGTCTTCCGCGGCCTTCTTCAGCTTCTGCAGGATCATCGCGCTGATCTCGGGCGGCGTGTACTGCTTGCCCTGCGCATCGATCACGACACCGTCGCCCTTGGCCTCCACCTTGTAGGGGACCATCTTCTGCTCGTCGTTCACTTCGTTCGGCCGGCGGCCCATGAAGCGCTTTACGGAGTAAATGGTGTTCTCCGGGTTCGTGATTGCCTGGCGCTTCGCCACCTGGCCCACGAGCCGCTCGCCGCTCTTCGTAAACGCAACCACCGAAGGCGTCGTGCGTCCGCCCTCTTCGTTCGGGATCACCTTTGCCTCGCCGCCTTCCATTACGGACACGCAGCTGTTGGTGGTTCCCAGGTCGATTCCAATAATCTTGCCCACGTTGTTACTCCTTCGGCCGGTCCCCCCGGCATTTGCTACAAAGTTGTCGGCAGCAGCCGCGAAGCCTCGACAGTCACAAAGTCCTGCTGCCTCAAACCGACTAATTGACTACGCTTAGAATCACATGTGAGTGTCTTGCTGTCAAGGTATCTGATGCGCGGACCATCGCTGCGACTCATGGACGAAGCGCCAGGCTGAGGCCGCCTCACTTGGTCGACACACTAAGTCGACAAAGTCACCTATTGTGGCGTCGTTGTCGAACCGGAACTCCCGGTCGATCCGCTCGAGGATCCGGAAGCGCCGGTCGTTCCCGTCGACGTAGCTGTACCAGGACCAGCGGACCCGGAAGAACTCGGCGTATTCGTGCCAAGCCCGCTCGCGTTGCCGCCTGCCGTCCCCAATGAACCCGTCCCACTCTGTGCTGGCGTACCGCCAAAGATGCTGACCTTCTGCTTCAGAATTTCCACGCGCGGATCGTACAAAAACTCCCAATCCTCAATATTGGCGCTGCTGTTCCATTCCACAATGCCGGCACCTGTCTTGTTGCTGCCCACACCGACAATCTGTCCCTTGCCGCCACCCTGAAAAGAGGTTGCGCTGGTGCCTCCAAGCGTGCTGCTTGCATCCGTCGTTCCGCTCCCGCCTGCAGGCGTTCCCGTGCCCGCCCCTGATGCACCAGTAGCCGTACCGATCGCTCCTGAAGACGTTGAGGTACCGGAACCAAAGCCGCTCGACGGCGTCGAACCAGTCCCATTTGACCCGCCAGCTAGATTGGTCTGCCCGCCCAGCCCCGTACCGATTCCCGACGCCTGACCCGCCACAGCACCAAGGCTGCCCTGCGCGAATCCCGCCAGTGGCTCGCCAAAAAAGCCTTTTACCTCGGTTTTCTGTTCGCCTGTATGAATCAGCCGGAAGTCGCCACCCGTCAGCGGATCCTTGTACTGCTGCCGCAGGTAGTGCTGCTGCAGGCTGGTACGGCTCGTCACGGATCCCTGCCCCGAGCTGCCCGTCAGCTGCTCGATCGAGTTCGGGTAAGCATGGTTCTTCCGGTAGTACACCTGGATGGCACGTACGTACTGCTGGGCCCGGTGCTCAGACTCAAGCTCCTTATCGCGCTCCAACTCGCGGGCGACCGTTGGTGCCGCAACCGTGGCAAACAGCGCAATCAGGAATAAAACAATAACCAGCGCCAACAGAAGATAGCCGTCCTCCCCAGTTGTCGGAGACGGCACAGGTTCGCCCATCCCCAGCACACCTCTGGATGTTACCCAGTCGCTGTCTCGCCGCATACCCACACTACTGTGACGTCAACGGCAGCCGTTGGGTATTGCTGTTCGTCAGGTCCGTCACCTCAACAGAGGTCGTACCAATCGCACCCACCTTGTACCGGCGGCTCACGACATCTCCCGCAGTTGCCAGGAACACGTCATCCCCGCGCAAAAGAAACGCCTGGCGCGACCCATCCCCCCGCGTGGCCGTGCCGAAGAAGCGCAGATCAATGGGCGGCAACGGCGGCGGTCCCTGGTTTACCGGGGGCGCATACACCGGCTGCAGCCGCGGATTGCCAATCACCTTTGGAATTGCAACTTCAAGCAGCGGCGCAGAAGTCGTGGCAAAGATGTTTCTGCCACTTCCCGTGTACATTAACCGCTCCGTCAATGCCATGCTCTCGGGATGCAGGCTCGGGTCGGTAGCCGTCCTGCTCACACGCGCTACTGGGTTCGGCACCTGCCGTGCCGACGTAATCGCTGCCGCGGACGCTGGCGTCGTCGGCGTATCGCTGGAACTACCGGCAAAGTTATAGATCACCGCCACCAGCGCAACAGCTCCTAATGCACCGGCGGCAATCAGCTTTTTCCTATCCTCAGAACCTACTTTCACGGCCGTCCTCCGCTCTCGGCCTGTGCAGCGGCATACGCCGGCATCGGCTCGCGCAAGTACGTCACCAGCCGAATCCGCAGGTTCACCAGCCCGTTCTGCTGCCCGTTCAGCGTCACATTCTGAATCAAAAAGAAGCTTCGGTCGCGCTCCAGTCCATTGATGAACAATGCCAGCGGCCGATACTCTCCAGTCACTGCGGCGTCCATACGAACTTCCGTCAGCCCGTTCGCCGGTGCTGCCTGCACATAGGCCACCCGGCTCAGACGCACACCCGTGCGCTTCTGCAGCACACCCAACTCTCCCAACACGTCGGAGTAAGCAAACGGCAACCGCGACCGATAGAAATCGGCAGCTTGCTCCTGCGACGCACTCAGCTTGGCGTCCAGCCCGCGCAGAGGCCTCGCCGCCACTTCCGACGCCATCTGTTGCATGCGAGCCGCCGCAATCGCGTCATCTCCTCGCGACGTGCCGCCAAAACCCACAAGCACCAACTGCACGCCCAGCCACAACACCACCAGCAGCAGCAGAACCGCTACTGCGACATAGGTATTCAGCGGCGACATCCAGCCGCGTACCTGCTCCATCCGCGCATCTCGCGGCCGCATCAGCGTGGGGGTCACGCTCACTCCGCCACCCCAGCCCTGTCCGCTTCCGGCGCGGCACTTGGCTTGGACCGCGAAACTTGTTCCCGAACGCGCGGCTGCAGCGGGTTGTATCCGGCAACCAAATCAAAGTCCACCGACGAAACCCCACCCACCGCCGGCACACCATTCAGGGCTCCCGGCCCCACGGCACCCGGCCCTACAGCACCCGCCGGTCCACTCAAATACGAAGCCGGCACCGTCACGCCGCTACCCTTCTCCTGCTGCTGCTGCGCCTCGCCCACAATCCTCGGCGCCAAAAATCGGTGCGACCCTTCAAGATTCCGCACAAGCTGTACTTCCTTCTCGCGCGGCCCGCTCACCCGCATCCGAATGTTCACCTCACCGGTCGACGCAATCTGTGGATCGATGCTCGTCACCTGCACGCCCGCCGGCAGCACTTCTTCCAGATCCATCAGCACAGCCGTCCAGCTAAAGCTTTTCCGCTGGTACAGCGCATTCAGAAAATCCACCTGCTGCAACACCGCCGAATTCTGACCTTGCCGCAACTTGCCCTCATTCCGCGTTCTCTCCGCATTCAGCGCGGCTGTCTTGGCCTGGATGGCCTCAATCTCCCGCTGCTGCTCCCTCGCCTGCCCGCTGCGCGCATGCAGCAACACCAGCATCGCCACAGCCAGCAACACCAGCACCCCTACGGCAATCCGCAGTTGGCGAAAAATGCGATCGAGTTCCACATAGGGCCGCGTGGCCAGGTTGATCGTTAGCCGCATCAGCTTCGCAACGCTCCCCGCAAGCCAGCCAGCATGCCATGCGGTACCGTCATTGTCGCCGTCGGCAGCACGTCCTGGCCCTGCAACACTTCACGCGTCCTCAGACCACTGCCCGCCAATAACTCGCCCAAAGCACCCGACGAAAGTGTGCCTGCGGTCAGAATCGCATCCGGCGCAACTGCCAGCGAGTCCTCGTAGTACGCCGCGGCCACAGAAATCGCCTGCGTCACTTCCAGGCTCATCCGCTTCTGCTCGTCTTTGCCAGCATCGCGCAGCGACACGAACTTCTCAACCACCGGACCCTCGTCCGTCTCCCCGCCCGTCAGGTCGTCGGCCCCATACTCGGCAGCGTCACGCTCCATTGCCCGCAACACGCCCACATCCGGTAAAAATGTCTCAACCGCGCTGCCACCACCGTGCGCCTGCAGATCGAGCGTGCGATGCAGCAGCACCTCACCTCGCCGTAGAATGACCGTCGTCATGGACGACGCGCTCCCATTCACAAACAGCGCCGCTGTCTGCGCCGCGTCATTAATCGCGGCGGCAACCGCAAGCGTACTGGGCAACACCGAACCCGGCTCATAGCCAGCCTCCCGCACCGCCATCTCGTACTCGGTCAACACGTCGTACGGAATGGCCACCGCCAGCACCTGCAACTGCCGTCCACGCTCGCCCATCACCTGGTAGCTCACCTGCGCCGCATCCGCCGAGAAGGGCAAAAGCTTTGCCAGTCGAAACCGCACCACCAGCAACGCATCCTCCACACTCGACGGCAGTGAATCGAAGTCCAGCAACAGCACACGCACCGCCAAATCCGGCACAATCACCGTTACATCGCGCAGCTTTCCAACGGTCAGCGTACCCAGCACCTGTCGAAGTGCCGCCACAACCTCCGCTCGGTTCACAATGTTGCCGGCACGCAGCGAAGGCACCACCGCTCCGGCAAACAACTCCACCCGCGCAACCTGCGCAATCGCTCCGCTGGCATCGGCGGTGCGCGCGCCATAAACGCCCTCTGGCCGAATCTCCACGGCAAGACGCGGACGAACCTCAAAGCTCGACTTGGGAATGAGCGACGGCATCGGCAAACTTTCTCTAGGCTACATGCTTAGGACGGCCAACGTGCATCCCCCGATAGCAGAACGATGCACGAATGGGAAAGCTTGCACATCGAACCTTCGCTCACCTGCCTGCCTCAATAAATGTCACCTTGTTGATCTCGCGCAACGTCGTAATTCCATCGCGTACCCGCTCCAGCGCCGAGTCACGCAAAAACTGCATGCCCTTCTCCTTCGCCTTCTTCCGGATCTCCGACCCGGGCTTCTTGTCCAACAGCATCTCGCGAACTTCGTCGTCCAACTCCAGCAATTCATGGATCGCCGAACGCCCGCGGAACCCCGTCCCACTGCACTCCATGCACCCCTGCCCTTCGCGAAATCGGAAGCCGCTCCATTCCGCCGGATCCAGCCCGTTCGCGACTAACTCCTCCTGCGAATAAGTCACATAGGTCGAGCAGAAATCGCAGTTCTGCCGAACCAGCCTTTGCGCCAAAATACAATTCAACGCGGATACGAAGTTATAAGGCTCCACACCCATATTCAAAAATCGTCCAAGTACATCCACTACGTTATTCGCGTGCACAGTGGTGAAGACTAAGTGCCCGGTAAGTGCAGAGTTGATCGCAATCTGCGCTGTCTCGGCATCCCGAATCTCGCCCACAAGTATCTTGTCCGGGTCATGCCGCAGAATCGACCGCAAGCCCCGCGCAAACGTCAATCCTTTTTTCTCGTTCACAGGAATTTGCGTGATCCCTCGGATCTGATATTCCACCGGGTCCTCAATCGTAATGATCTTGTCGTCTTCGCTCTTGATTTCGTTCAGCGCCGCATACAACGTCGTCGTCTTTCCCGAACCTGTCGGACCCGTTACCAGCACCATGCCGTACGGCTCCTTGATGTACTTGCGAAATCGCCGTAAATCCTCCGCACCGAACCCCACCACGTCAAGCGACAGCTTCTTGAACTTCTCGCTCATTGACTCCTTGTCCAGCACACGCAGCACGGCATTCTCGCCATGCACCGTCGGCATGATGCTTACGCGGAAGTCGATCAAACGTCCCTTGTACCGCACACGGAACCGTCCGTCCTGCGGCACGCGACGCTCTGAAATATCCAACTCGCTCATGACCTTGATGCGCGATAGGATGGTCTGGTGATGCTCGCGCGCGATCGGTGCCATCGCCTGTTGCAGCACACCATCGATCCGGTACTTTACTAACAACGAGTCATCATACGTCTCTAAATGGATATCCGAAGCGCGCCGCTCCAGTGCCGAAAAGATAGTCGTATCGACTAATCGAATAATCGGCGAAATATCGTCTTCGCTCGTAAGTCGCTCAATCGAGATATTCGAGTCCGGACTATCTTCCCCCGGAACCATCTCGAACGTCAGGCCCTCGGTTGCCTCTTCCAGCACCCGCTGGCTCTGCTCCGTTTTCTTCAGCAGGTCGGTAATCTGTCCCAGCGTCGCAACCCGCGTCAGCAGCCGCGTCCCCAGTAAACCGCTGATCTCGTCCAGCACCATCAGCTTTGACGGGTCACTCACCGCAATGACCAGGCGGTCGCCCATCTGCTCCAGCGGAATGAAGTTATACCGGAACATCAGCTCCACCGGAACACTCTTCACCAGCTCATGCTGAATCTTGAAGTCACGCAGGTCCACAAAGTCAGCATGGTAACGGCGCGCCAGCAACTGCGCGCGTTCGGTTTCGTTCAGCTCAGGGTTTGCAATCGGTATTGCCAGGGGTGTCGCCATGCTGGTTTAGACCTGCCTTGTCCTCAATGGTTTACCACAGGCGCAGCACCGTTGCCGCTGGCTTGTGCGCACAGCATGAGTGCAGAACACTAGCGACTGACCGAATTGGCCCCAAGCTGCAGAATAGGCAGATAAAGCGAGAGCAGAATAAAGGCAACAAGGACACCCATACCAATGAGCAGGGCTGGCTCTATCAGGCTCAGGACCGCGCTCAGGGATGTTTCCACGTCCTCCTCGAAGAATGATGCGACGGAGTTGAGCATCGTCGGCAACGCTCCGGTGGATTCACCGACCTCAATCATTTCGATTGCAAGTTCAGGAAAGACGCGCGTTCCCTCAAGCGACCGTGACAGTCCCTGTCCTTCGCGGACCTGCGTTACAGACGCAAACACTGCGTTCGACACTTGGCGCGATGAGATGGATCTCGCTGCGGTTTCGAGGGATGGTACGAGCGGCAGCCCGCCGGTAAGCAACGTGGACAGCGTTCTCGCAAACAGGGCTACCTGGTAGCGCAGCCAGATCGTTCCCAATGTGGGAATCGCCAGTCTTATCCGGTCGACGGCAGTCGAGCCTGCGTCCGTTTGGGACCAGCGATACAGAAGGAACATCGCAAGCACCAGAGCCGCGCCTGCATACAGGCCGTAGTGCTGGGCAAAGTTGCCGACAGCCAGCATGAACAGCGTGATGGCCGGCAGCTTGGCGTCGAGCTGGTCGTAGAGTTGTGCGAATCTTGGCACCACAAAGGTGAGCAGAAAGATGAGCAGGCCGACGACGAGCGTGATCAGAAGCGACGGATAGACGAGTGCAGAAGTCAGCTTCTTCCGCGTGGAGAGAGCGATGCGCTGGAAGTCGGTATAGCGTTGCAGGACTTCTTCCAGATTTCCAGAGCGCTCTCCTGCCTGCAACGTGGTCGTGAAAATCAGGGGGAAACCACCCTGGGCGTCGAAGGCTGCGGAGAGGGACTCCCCGGTCTTCACTCGAGCGGCGACGTTCTCCAATTGGGCTTTGAAGTTCTCGTCCTTCTGCCTGCGTGCCAGCAGCTCGAGCGAGCCAGGAATCGCGAGCCCAGCTCGGATGAGTGTGACGAACTGCTGGTTGAAGACGAGAAATCCCTGTAGCTTGACCTTCTTGCGCCTGCCGCCGCCGGCGATAACGCCGCGTGGCTTCACGGAATAGACAAGGTAGCCTGCCTGGGTGAAGCGTGCTCGCAGTTCGTCCGCGGTGGCTGCAGGATGGGTTTGCTCCTGCACCCTGCCACGTTCGTCCGCGAGTTTTACGACAAAGTCTGTCATGCGTCTGCTTGAGTTTAGACGGGATGCAACTACAAAGGCCTCGCGCGAGCGAGGCCCTTCAAGGTTTCTGGATTCGAACTATACGGAGAAAGAAGAGCCGCAGCCACAGGTGCTCTTAACCTGTGGGTTTTCAAACTTAAAGCCTGCTGCCTCAAGGGTTTCCACATAGTCTACAACGCAGCCGTTCAAGTACATCGCCGAAGTAGCGTCGACAAAAACCTTTAGGTCTTCGAAGCGAACGACTTTGTCCATCATGCCCTGCGCGTTCTCAAAGCTCATGGAGTACTGGAAGCCGGAGCAGCCACCACCGACGACGCCGATGCGAAGACCGGCGGGTAGGGGGTCTTGAGTGGCCATGATCTCCTTAACCTTAGCCTGAGCAGACGAGGTCAGGTTCACTGGGTTCGTCGATGTGGAAGAGGTGACGACCTCGGCAGTGACGACTTCAGGAACGGAAACGGCAGTGGCCATTTTGGGTTCTCCTTTTACTTTCCTATCATACGATGCGGATTGCTAATGGAGGATGCGGAATCCCCCGGAGTGAGACGCTAGATTCGTCATGTCATTGGAATGGGTGTTTTGAACCGACTTGCGGGGTACAGCGGCCATCGCTGCTAAGTCCGGTAGCAGTTGAAGATTGAGAGAGTGCCACGTGCAAGTCGTTTCGCTCGTGGCACTTAGATGAGTTGGGGCTTGACAGCTATTTGGAGTGGACGGCTATGACCTCGATTTCAAGGAGGGCCCAGGGGGCGACGAGGGCGGCGACCTGGACCGCGGAGCGGGCGGGCTTGTTGGGCTGGGCTGCCGTGCCGAAGAAGGTGGTATAGGAGGCCTGCAGGCCGGGGAAGTCGAGCTTGCCGGTCTTGGGATCGGCAGTGAGGAAGACGGTCATCTTGACGACGTCTTTCATGTCGAGGCCCTGTTCTTTGAGGGCGGCCTGGATTTTGTTGAAGATGCTTGTGGCCTGGGTCTTGGTGTCGCCGTAGTCTGCCGGGGTGGTGGCGGTGGCAGGGGTGACGGGGGAGGGGAGCTGGCCGGAGAGGTAGAAGGTGTCGCCTGCCCAGACGGCGGCGGCGATTGGGGACTTCTCGGATTGGATGTGCTTGACGGTGACGCCGGGGCCGGCCTGGGCGTGGGCGGCGGAGGTGAGGAGGAGGGCGGAGGTGAGGAGAAGAGTTTTCATTGGGCCTTTCATGGTCGGGAGGAGAGCGGTCGAACTGCGTTCGATGGAGCGCTGGCGCGCTGACCCCACCCTTTTCACGATAGCGCTGTGAAAAGAATGGGGCACCCATGTGTTTGTGTGAGTGAGGGTTTACTCATACAAGGCTGGACGGCGTGGGTCTCAGGCCTCGGTGGTGGCGTGGTGGCCGAGGAGTTTGGCGGCTTTGACCTTGTCGGAGATTTGCTGGACGACGCGCTTGCCGGAGAGGGCTGCGCCTTCTTGCCAGCCGACGATGTGGGAGGTGTGGTCGCCAGCGAAGTAGATGGGGCCGTCGGGCTCGGTGATGACGTTGTAGCCGTCGGCGCCGGTGCCGTAGGAGCGGATCCAGGAGCCCTCGTTGTACTTGACGCGCTTCCAGCCGCAGAACATGGGCTGGGTGAGCTCGTGGCCGTGGCCGGGGTGGATGCGCTCGGTCTGGGAGCGAGCCTTCTCAAACTTTTCAGGAATGGAGAGATTGTTGAAACCCCAGTTTGACTCGTCCTCGTAGCCGGTGACAAGGATGCCGGTGGAGCCCATGAGATTGGCGGAAGGGTACCAGACGATGGTGGTGGGGCCCTGCGTCATGAAGGAGAGGCCGCCGTAGATGTTGTAGTCCTGCTCCCAAAAGCGACGGGACTGCCAGGCGATTTTGTAGGCGCCGGCGTAGGTGGAGCCGTCGACGACGGCTTTGTGGCCGGGGGAGAGGTCGTTGGGAATTTTGGTGAGTTGGGTGAGCGGCATGTTGCAGATGAGGTAGTCGGCGTCGATGGTTTTGGTCTTTCCACCATCTGGTCCGTAGGAGACGGTGACGCCCTTGGCGGTTTTTTTGATGGCGGTGACGGGGGCGTTGTACTTGACGATGTCGCCGAGGGATTTGGCGAAGGCGTAGGGGATGCGGTCCATGCCGCCGACGGGCTGCATCATGGTCGCCTGCCAGTCCCACGTCTCTTCGTACAGGATGCCGCCCCAGAAAGCTTCGTCGAGCAGCATGTGCATGCTGGCGGGTTCTTCAAAGACGCCGAGCTGCGGGCCGGCACCGGCGTTGACTTTGTAACCGGCGCGGTCGGAGCCGACGTACTTGTTAGTCTTGTCGAGCGGGCCGTAGAGCTTGAGGAAGGTGATCATGCGCTCCTTGTCTTCGGGAGTGAGGTCCTGGTCGAGAGCGCCACCGGCGACGGCCTTGCTGAGCAGCTCGGAGACGTGGCCGCGGGTGTCGTTGACAGCCTTACGCTGGACCATGGGCTTACCGCCGTTGACCTTGTCGTTCTGGAGGAAGGTGGAGCGGGAGGTGTTGATTTCAACTTCGAGAGGAACGTTTAACTCTCGACAATAGTTGAGGATGGTGCCGTGGACGGAGGGGAGGCGGCCGGGGCCCATGTTCTGGTAGTTGCCTTCGTCCCAGGTGCAGGTCTGTTTGGTGCCGTCGGTGAACTCGATGTCGACGCCTTTGCGGGCGGAGAAGTTGCGGCCGCCCGGGCGCGCGCGGGCCTCGAGCAGGGTGACGTCGTAGCCGAGTTTGCGGAGCTCGTAGGCGGAGACAAGGCCGCCGATACCGCCACCGGCGACAACGACCTTGACGCCTTTGCCGGTGCCTGCCGCTGCCGCAATGGGTTCGGCGAGAGAGGCTTTCATGGGCATGAGGCCGAGCGACTGCATGGTGGTGAAGGCGGCGGAATAGCCACCGGCCTGGCCAACACGCATCAGGAAATTGCGACGGGAGATGGACATCGAATACGGCTCCTTGAGGTTCGGCAACGTGTTGCGACGGGTACTCGGGATGCACGAGGGCAGCCACGGTCCGGCGTGAAGCACTGCGGGAACAGGGACGGCGAATGCAACGGCTCAGACGGTCGGAGCACGCCTTGCAGGAGAAGATGTGAGGGTTACTGGACCAGTATGGCAGATTTTGACGGATTGTACGGGAGCAGGAGGGTCGATCTTCGATCAATGGAGCGCTACGCGCTGGCCCACCCTTTTCACGATGGCGCCGTGAAAAGAATGGGGCACCCAAGGCCTTGGCTAACCGATGGGGGTGGTGGCCTGGCGGGGAGGGGTGGATTTGTAGACGTAGTTGGTGAGGAGGTAGGACTGGACGGGCTTTTCTACCAAGGCGTAGGCGAGATAGGCGATGAGCAGGATGCTGGCGTAGGAGAACCAGGGTTCTGCCCACTCAAGGTGGAGGTGTGCCGCGACGTGGGCCGTCTGCAGGATGTTCCACAGGTTGAAGTGGAGCAGGTACAGGCAAAAACTCGCTCGGCCGAAGAGGCCGATGGGACCCCAGGAGATGGCACGTGTGACCCAGTGGCGGCCGGTGAGCCCAAGCACCATGGTGGCAAAGACGGGTGTGAGAAGGCCGCCATGCAGCAGGATGTAGGGCAGGTGAGGAACGGCGAAGTAGAAGAAGACAAGGATGAAGCTAAGTGTGCTGAAGGCCATCCACATGCGGCTGCGGTCAGAGAGGGTGATGGCGTTGTTGAGGCGGCCGAGGGTGATGCCGGCCATGAAGATGGGCACATAGGCGAGCGGCGTGTATTTGTAGAGCCGCAGCCAGTAGGCGGACGAGTAGCGGTCGATGAGATGCAGACCGTCCGGGTTGAGCGCCATGTAGGTGATGGGGAGGACGAGCTCGCAAGCCCAGCAGGCAAGGAAGAGCAGAAGCAGGGCGCGGGCGGATTTGGGCCACCAGGTGCCGCGGATGATGAAGGGGAAGGCAAGATAGAGCATGGCCTCTGTGGAGAGGGTCCAGGCCACGGTGTTCCAGAATGTCGCGAGGGTGGGGCTCCAACCCTGCATAAGGGTCAGGGTCAAAACTGTGCCGGTCCAGAACTCCGCGTGGGGGCGGGCGAGCCACTCCAGGCGGAGCATGCCGAGTGAGACCACGAGCGACATGAAGTAGACGGGGTAAAGGCGGGATGCGCGCGCGGCGTAGAAGCGGCCGGTTTTGAGCGAAGCTGCGCGATGCGCATAGTTATAGCTGAGGACGAAGCCGCTGATGAGCAGGAAGCAGCCGATGTAGGTGAAACCTGCCTCGATGATGGGGCGGATGTAGGTGGCGTGGGGCGGCGTGTAGTGGAAGAAAAGGATGCCGACGGCAAGAAAGGTGCGGATGCCGGTGAGACCGGGGAGAGGTGGCTTCTTCTCGGTCGTCTTCTCTGCCGTGGGAACCGGGTAATGTGGCGGGGCCGCCTCAGAGAGGGGCAGGACGACGGGTTCGGCGGTGGCGGAGGATGACATGGGTTGAGGAATCAGCTTCTAGCGTAGACGCGAATGTGGGCTGCAGGTTGCAAAATTGGGCAGGCAAGCCGCGATCGGCAGAGTTTTGACGAAGGCTGTTCAGTTCATTCGTGATGCCTTAAAGGGGGATGGAGCCGACTCCGGAGCATCGGTTCGAATCTCTGATCGATGAGCGCTGCGCTGACCCCACCCTTTTCAACGATGGAACTATCGAAAAGAATGGGGCACCCAGTTTCAACCTTCAAATAGGTCCGACGAACCGGACATGTGTACAGGCATGTCGCTACTTGTCGGAGGGGGAGCTGATGACCAGGGTGCCGAGTTTTTCGCCGCCGACGACGCGGACGATGTTTCCCTGCTCGCGCATGCTGAAGATCATCATGGGCATGTTGTTGTCGTTGCAGAGGGAGACGGCGGAGGTGTCCATGACGCGCAGGTTCTTCTGAATAATGTCGCGGTAGGTGATGGTGTCGAAGCGGGTGGCGGTGGCGTCCTTCTTGGGGTCGGCGGTGTAGATGCCGTCGACAGAGGTGGCCTTAAGCAGGATGTCTGCGCGGATTTCCATGGCGCGGAGGGCGGCTGCGGTGTCCGTGGAGAAGTAGGGGTTGCCGGTGCCGGCGGCGAAGATGACGACGCGGCCTTTTTCAAGGTGGCGGATGGCGCGGCGGCGAATGTAGGGCTCGGCGACCTCGTGCATGTCGATAGCGCTCATGACGCGGCACTGGGTGCCGAGTTTTTCGATGGCGTCTTGCATGGCGATGCCGTTGATGACGGTGGAGAGCATGCCCATGTGGTCTGCGGCGACGCGGTCCATGTGGACGGCCTGTGCGGCGACGCCGCGAAAGAAGTTACCGCCACCGACGACGATGCCGACCTGGCAGCCACCCTGCGCGAGTTCGACGATTTCGCTGGCGACACGGGTGACGAAGAGGGCATCGATGCCGAAGCCGCTACCGGCGGCGAGCGCTTCCCCTGAGATCTTTAGCAGGACTCGTTTGTACATGGGCGTTGCTAGTATCGCACGGGGCTGCGGCAGGTCAGGGCGCGTGTAGGCGATGGTAGTTGGGCGGCGAGAAGCGGGGAGAGCTTCGCTTTATGAGCGCTGCGCGCGGAACCCCCCTTTTGGGACGACGGCGGCAGTGCAAAAATGGGCGGGGCACCCGGGTGAGAGGTGAGCCGCAGGCAAGAGCTGCGGGTTCACGCGGCGTCGGGGTGGTGGACGAACGAGGCTTTGAGGCGACGCACGTTGCGCGGACCGAAGCGGATGGTGAGGGTGTCGCCCTCAGAAGCCATGACGGAGCCTGTGCCGAACTGCGTGTGGGAAACGGAGTCGCCGATGGAAAAGACCGGACCGGTAGGAGCCTTGGGGAGAGTTTCCGGAGCTGTGGTGAGGAAGCTGCCGTGCAGGGATTCAATGCTTTGGGCCTGCCCTGACCCGGCGTGTGCGGTAGAGCCCTGCTCACGCTCTGGGTGGTTGACGCAGTTGTCGCACATGCCGCAGCGGTCACCCTGAGGCTCGCTGAAGTAGATGCGCAGCATCTGTTTGCGGCAGGTGGTGGACTGCGCGTAATGCATCATGTCATCGAGGCGCTTTTTGTCCTGCTCGGCACGCTCTGCGAAGGTCTGAGCCATGGTGTCCAGTGCGTCTTCTTCCAGGTGGTCTGGGCCACGGCGAACGTAACCGGCGCGCTTGCTTTTCGCAAGCTTTTCCGCCGCAAGGGTGAGCAGGATGACCTGGGCGTGACGCTTACCGACCTGGGCTTCGGTGGCGAGCTCCGTGAGCGTGCGGGGGATGTCGCGAGAGAGCACGGTGAGCATGCGGCACATCTCGTACGAGGTGGGGTAGCGACCGCGGGTGAAGAAGCTTTGGATGCGCTTGTCTTCTGCACGGTAGAGCAGGACGGCACGTGCGGGTTCGCCATCGCGGCCGGCGCGGCCAGCTTCCTGATAGTAAGTTTCGAGCGAGTCGGGGAACTCATAGTGGTAGACGAAGCGGATGTTGGGCTTGTCGATGCCCAGGCCAAAGGCTTTGGTGGCGATCATCACTTTGTGCCGGTCTGCCATGAACTCAGCCTGCACGGACTCGCGCTGCTTTTTGGTCATGCGGCCGTGGTAGTGACCGACAGAGACACCCTCTTGCGCGAGACGTTCTGCGAGGTCATTGGCGCTTTTGACGGAGGCAGTGTAGACGATGCCGCTACCTTCCTCTTCAAAAGCGATCATATGGGTGAGGCGGTCGAGTTTGTCGTCGTTGCTGGCGGTAGAGAAGACGGACATGGCGAGGTTGGTGCGCTCGGATCCGGCGTTGATAACGCGTGGCTCGTGCATGTGGAGCTGGTCGAGAATTTCTGCGATGACAGAGGGCGTGGCAGTGGCGGTGAGAGCGAGCACTGGCGGATTGCCGAGCTTTTTGCGTGCGCGGCCAAGGGCAAGAAAGGCGGGGCGGAAGTCATGGCCCCACTGCGGGATGGTGTGAGCCTCATCCACGACGAAGAGGGAGACGCCGCCCTCAGAAAGCTCGTCAAGGAACTCGCGGTCTTGGAGCTGCTCTGGTGTGACGTAGACGAGACCGCCAGTTCCCTGCCGGATGTTCTGGTCGGCAGTACGGCGCTGTGCGGTGGTGATGGTGCTATCGAGCTTGGCGGAGGTGATGCTGGCTTGCTCGGCGTGGCTCTGCTGGTCTTGCATGAGGGCGATGAGGGGAGAGACGACGACGACGGACTTGGGAAGGAGCAATGCGGGAAGCTGGAATGTGAGGCTCTTGCCAGCGCCGGTGGGCATGATGGCAAGGGTGTCGCGGCCCTGGAAGACGGACTCGAGGACGTCCTTTTGCGCGGAGCGGAAATGCTGGATGCCGAAGTGGCGTTTTGCCTGTCGGCGCAGCTCAGGCCAGGGAACTTCAGCGTCGGCCGTCTGCAGGCTGATTGGCTTTGATGTGGATGGAAGCTCCTGGGGCGGGCTTGCCGTTTTGCGTGTCCTGCGTGGAAGCTTTGTGGGCGGCGTGGAAGGTTCTATCGAATTCACCCACCGTGAGATGCCACTACCGGGAACGCGCGGGGTGGCGATCACGCCTGTGCGTGCGAGCAGCTGAAAGAAAGAGGTGTGCTGTGACGGCGTGAAGAAAGCTGGACGGCGATCGCCGACTTTGAGAGGAAAAGGGACCGCCGAAGCGGTCCCTTGTACAAGCCGTCGACTCTCTATTTGGCGGGAACGGCTGATTCGATGGCGCCCCACTCCTCATTGCTGAGTTCGAGCTGGAGCGCGGCCCAGTTTTCTTCAAGGTGCTGGATGGACGATGTGCCCGGGATGGGCAGCATGACGGGGCTGCGATGGAGCAGCCAGGCGATGGAGAGCTGGGAGACGGTGGCGTCGTGTTTTTTTGCGGCTTCGTCAAGCGCGCCACCCGGCTGGGCGAGTTTGCCAGCGGCGACGGGGTACCAGGGGATAAAGGCGATGCCGTGCTGCTCGCAGTAGTCCAGGGTGGCTTCGCTTTTGCGATTGCCGATGTTGTATTCGTTCTGGACGGAGACGATCTTGACGACCTTGCTGGCCTGCTCTATCTCTGCGACGCTGACCTCGCTAAGGCCGACGTGGCGGATCTTGCCCTGCTTTTGCAGTTTCGCGATGGGCTTGAGCGAGTCTTCGACTTTGACGGTGGGGTCGATGCGGTGGAGTTGCCAGAGGTCAATGCAATCAAGCTTAAGGCGGCGCAGGCTCATGTGCACCCCCTGCTCCAGGTAGTCTGGCTTGCCCATCATGCGCCAGATATTGGGGCCGGTGCGAACGAAACCGCCCTTGGTGGCGATGACAACGCCGGGCTTGTAGGGGCTAAGGGATTCGCCGATGAGCTCCTCGTTAAGGAGCGGTCCGTAGCTGTCGGCGGTATCGATGAAGTTGATACCCAGTTCTACGGCGCGCTGAAGGACTTCTTTGGCGTTTTTCGGATCCTTCGGTGGTCCCCAGACGCCGTCGCCGGAGAGGCGCATGGCACCGTATCCAAGACGTGTTACTTCAAGGTCGCCGCCGATGCGGAAGGTTGTTTCGCGGACTGTCTCACTCATGCAGCAGTAGATGCGTTGGGGCGGGTTCGGGGCAGCACTGGGTGGCGTAAACAGACGCACAGGCGGCGGGCGGCGTCTAAGCGTTTGTGAAGCGACTTGTGCATGTTTCGATCGCCTTGGTGCTGTGCGTCGTATGGGACTTTGCGGCCGGTGCGCAGACACAGGAGCATACGCCGCTTGCTGTCGAGACAGATGCCGGAAACGGCTTGCACCGGGGACGGCTTTATCTGACGGACGGGTCGTACCAGGTGGTGCTGAACTACAAGGTGCAGGGGAAAATTGTCGTGTACCGGTCGGCGGAGCGGGCCGGAGCGGAGGAATCCATTCCGCTGAAGTATGTGGACCTGGAGGCGACGCACCTTTGGGAGAAGCGCAAGGCCGCCGCGGCTGCGGGCGACAGGGTTGTGGAGCTGGACCCGGCGCTGGTGCGCGAGGAAGCGGAGCGTGCGGCAAAGTCGCCAGAGGTGGCCAAGGACCTGCGCCTGCCGGACGAGGACAGCGTGCTGGCGCTGGATACGTTCCAGGGTGTCCCGCAACTGGCGATCCTTCAGCAGACGGATGGTGAACTGAACCGGCAGACGGCGCACAACGTGGTGCGAGCGTTGGTGAACCCGCTGTCGACATCGCACCAGTTGGTGGAGTTGAAGGGGGAGCGGAGTGCCGTGCAGATGCATGTGCCGGACCCGGTGCTTTATCTGCGGCTGGATGACGATACCGGAGGCGCGGCAGACGAGCCGCCGGCGGGAGCGCTGCAGGTGGATACGCATGGTGCACGAGGCCCGAAGCACGAGAAAGTTTCCGCTACGAGCAGATATGCGATTGTGCGGGTGGATGTGCGCCGCGGGAGCCGGGTGGTGACCAGTTTTTCCATCAACATGCTGGGGGAGCAGAAGCGCCAGGCTGACGTGGTGAACACGACGACGGCGACGCTGCCGGGTGGGCACTGGATGAGCATTACGCCGGCGCAACCGCTGACGTTTGGCGAGTACGCACTGATGGAAGTGCTGGACAGCAAAAATGTGAACCTGGGCGTGTGGGACTTTGGCGTGCACCCGACGGCGGGGCCGAACCGGGATGCCATCGTGCCGGAGGCGCGCAAGACTCCGACGCTGGAGCGGCGAAAGAACGGCTCCTCTCCAGATTAGGTGCCGTGTCAGGCGGCTTCGTCGTGCTCGTTTGAAAGCGACTGGGGTTGAGCACCGGCGTTGGAAGCACCGGATTCCGGCAGCAGGTTAGGGCGTTCAACAAGTTCGCCTTCGATAGTTCCCGGGGCAAAGAGGAGACCGACGCCGGCAACGGCGAGATTGTCTCGAGTGCTGCCTTTCACCTCGTACATCATGCTGTCGGCGGACTTGATGATGCTGTCGATGGAGTTGCCGTCCTGAGGGTAGCTGGCGAGGCCGAGCGATCCCCTAACCTGGATATCGAGACCTGCGTCCTGAAGGAAGCGGGCAGAGCGCATGGCGCGGAAGAGCTGCTTGGCGAGCGCGGTGCCTGCGTCCTTATCGTGATTGGGCAGCAGGATCACGAACTCGTCGCCACCATAGCGAAACGATGGATTGAGCTCGCCGGCGATGCTTTTGACGAGGGCGCCGACCTCCGCTAGCAGGCGACTGCCGACGAGATGACCATGTGCGTCGTTGATGCGTTTGAAGTGGTCCATGTCCATGAACAGAAGGGAGAAGGGCTGGTCAGCGACGGTTTGCAGCTGCTCGTCGAGACGGGTGTACAGGTGACGCGCGTTGAACAGGCCGGTGCAGTCGTCTGTAATGGAGAGTTCGTGAATTCGCTTCATGTCTGCGGCGTTGCGAACGGCGATGGCAGAGAAGTCGCACAGCACGCGCAGGAACTGGATGGAAGTGTCAGACAAAAGGTCGATCTTCGAGTTGAGCAGCTGAATGACGCCGACGACACCCTGGGCGGAGCGCACGGGGACGCAGGCGATGGAGCGCACGCTAAGGCCGGGGTGGCGACGCTCGAACTCGATCCATTTGGGCTCAACGGTGGTGTCCGGCACGACCATGGGGTTGCCGGTGAGCGCGACCCAGCCGGCGATGCCGTCGCCCATCGGTATCCGCAGGCCGTTGAGGGTTTTGCTGTCTTCGCCGACGGCAATGACGTAGTAGAGGTCGTTCTTTTCTTTGTCGACGAGCATCATGGACCAGCGCTCGTTGCCGAAGAACTGGGCCATTTTTTCCATGATGTTGGTGAGGACTACCTCAAGCTGGAGGGTAGAGGTGAGAGCGCGCGCGACATCAACGAAGAGCCGGGTGTAGTCCTGCTGCAGCGCATGGGTGAGTGCAAGCTCCCTCTCACGCTCCCGTCGTGTCCTTCGTCCAATCATCGGTTTCCGCCGACGGGCCCTGCTCTGGAGTTGCGGCCCCGTTGGATCTACACATCGCGCCCGGAACTGAACCGCGCGCGTATGTGACTGTAACGTACAACGGGCGGAGAAAGTTCCATGTCCCAAAAAAGGATAAATTTGCTATGTCGGTGATGTGAAAGACAGGTTAACCGCCGATGTGCACCATATTGCGTGATGGCTTGAGAAAGCCTGGCTCGCCGATGTGATGGCGGAGTTCTTTTTGCTGAACCACCTGGCGGATATAGGCGAGCAGAGTGGACTCGGACATGCCCTTCAACATGCGGCCGTAGAGGTCGTGATCAGTCTGAGAGAAGAGGCAGGTGCGGAGTTTGCCATCGCTGGTAAGCCGGATACGGGAGCAGTGGCCGCAGAAGGGGCGGGAGACTGGCGCGATAATGCCGATCTCGCCTATACCGTCACTGAACCCATAGCGCCGTGCTGTCTCACTGACATGGTTTGGAGGCAGAAGGCGAAGGGATGCGACACGTTGGAGCCGCTCCACGATCTCTGCCTCGCGCACCACGATGTCCGGCGCCCAGATGCGATCTTCGTCCAGCGGCATGAACTCGATAAAACGGAGTACGACATTTTCGCGCCGTGCAAACTCGCCGAAGAGCTCGATCTGGTTGTCGTTCCAACCACGCAAGAGAACGCAGTTGACCTTGACGGGCGCAAGTCCGACGTCCTGGGCGGCATGAATGCCGTCGAGCACGCGCTGGAAAGAACCTGGGACACGGGTGATGCGCGCAAAACTTTCAGGGTCGACAGCATCCATGCTGACAGTGACGCGGTGAAGGCCTGCCTCTTTGAGCGAACGTGCCATGCTGGCCAACAGGTGTCCGTTGGTGGTGAGCGCGATCTCCACAGGAGGGCCGGACTCGGTATGGTTGCCGGCGGCGTCGAAGGCGACGCGCATCCCGTGCACGTGGCGGACGAGATCTGTAAGTCCGCGTCGAAGGAGGGGTTCGCCACCGGTGAGTCTGACCTTTTCTACCCCCTGTTGCACGAGCAAACCGATCATGCGTGCGTAGTCTGCAATGGGCAGTTCGGTGGTTTGCACGCCGTCTTCGCCGGACCGGCAGTAAATGCAGCGGTAGTTACAACGGTCGGTGACAGAGACTCGAAGATCGGTAATAGCGCGACCGTAGCGGTCGGTCAGACGAGACGGCGGTGCTGCCTGCACGGAAACAGCTGGGCAGAGACCATCGATTCTGTCCAGAACTGCAGCGGGTGCGAGGGTGACCAATACTTTGTCCTTTACAGCCCCAAAAGGCTATTAGGGATTGGATGCTGTGACCTGGGGTTCGGAACGCACTATGTCCGCAGGAGCAGGTATTCGGAAATGCCGTGTCCGATGACGTGCCGTTCTGGGACTTGACTGGTCGCAAGAGCAGGAGTGAGGACGGGTCGATGATCCGGCCTAGAACGACTTTCCAAGCAGACAGTCCAGCCGTGCCCTAGTAGCTCATGAACTCGTGCTTGCCGCCGCGAATGGCCAGGCCGTAGAGCAGGCAAATCACCGACAAACCTCCTGTAATGCATGCCCAGAAGAAGATGGGGCGGTGCAGGCCGGGGGAGTAGGTGAGGTCTTGGCCGACCCAGAGGGAGAGGATGCCGGTAACGATAAGGGCCTGAACGCCGATGACGATGCTGAGCTGGCCACGCCGGCGGCGTGCGTCTACAAGTTCAACCTGGTGAGGGGTGAGATCCCGTTCGTCCGCCGGTATTAAAAGATTTGCCATCGCCTGTCCCGCCCCAGTCTTTGTGTCCAACTGCCCTACCGGTAGTACACCACAGCCGGGCTGTTAGAGACAGAGCCGCGGCTGCAAATCACTGGACGAGTGGCCGTTCATCGAGAAAGGCCATGGTTTTAAGACCGGCTATCTCAAAGTGCTTGCGGCAGCGAATGTTGGTGCAGGTGGCCATATCGTCCCGAAGAACCATGTAGCTTTGTGCCTTGGCGAAACGTGCTCGGTCGCGGTCATCCGCGCGGCCGTTGAGCTGCCTTTTTTTGCGGCGGACGAGCCAGGTAAGAGAGTAGTCGCCGGCTTTGCCGCACTTGGTACAGTTGAGCGTGTGCACGCGCTGTTCGGTCTTTTCGTCGAAAAACTCGCGTTCTTCCATCTGTGACTCCGTGATCGATTTTAGCGCCGCGCATCGACTGTTTGCACACGGGCGGTATGGAGCACGTGCGATTCTTGCAGACGGGGAAATTACCATGGCAAAGAAGAGGCGTCCGGAGATTTTTTCGGTGACAAAAGCGGTGAAAAGTAATGCACGCGATCGCGTGGGGATGCCGCCGCCCGGGCATGCGCTGCCGGACGAAAAGTCCAAACTGGCCCACCGCGCGTCGAAGCACAAGGTGACGCTGAGCCGTTTGCTGCAAGCGACCGAGCGGGATCCGAAGGAGGGTGTCTGATGACGATGTTTGATCGTTTCGCTGCAGTTGCCGTGTGTGCGTCTGCCGTTGGCGTAGAGGCGCAGACCATCCAGATCAACAAGGAGAACCGGACGCTGGCGGTGACGGCGACGGACACAGCGAGTGCCATGGCTGACGTTGCGGTGGTCCACGTGGGATTTCAGGCGTTTGGCGCGGATGAACAGGGTGCGTATGCGGCGGGTTCGGCGCGGTCAAACGCGATTGTGGACGCGCTGCGCAGGGCCGGCGTGGAGAAGGACGAAATCGAGAGCGAGAACCAGCAGCTGAGCCCGCTGGGCGAGTATGAGTTGCGGAACCAGCCACCGGCGCTAAAGGGGATGCGGTTCCAGCTGGTGCAGAGCTGGACGGTGCGGACTCGGCCGGACGATGCTGCGAAGACGCTGGATGTAGCGGTGAAGGCTGGGGCAAATCAGAGCGGGAGCATCGACTGGCAGATGCGGGACGCTTCCCTGCTGGAGTCGCAGGCGGCGAGCAAGGCACTGGCGCATGCGCAGAGCATTGCGGCGGCGATGGCGGAGGGGTTGCACACGCATGTCGGGGCGCTGCTGTATGCGAGTAATCAGGCGCAGGAGCAGCGGCCGATGCCGATCGTGATGGCAAGGGCGATGAGTGCGGCACCAGCACCGGCACCGCCGCTGGCGATCAGCCCGCGGAAGGTGGAGCGGAGTGCGACGGTGTATGCGGTGTTTGGACTGGAGTAGCCGCTACCAGACGCGGCGGACGCCGAAGGTATCCATGGCGGGATCTGCACTGCACAAGCTGTAGTCGTCCTGCAAAGCGGTCGCTGCGAGCAAGCGGTCGAATGGGTCGCGATGTTGCGTTGGTAGACGTCCGGCACGAAGGGCGTGACCGGGCAGTATCGGCAGGAGCGTATAGCCACCTTGCAGCACGATTTCATCCAGCTCATCGAGGATGGATGCTACATCGGGCCATTTTCCAAGGCTGACTTTGAGGCTCATCTCGTACAGGGAGGCCGCCGACACAAAACGTTCTGTGCGGGGTTCGCCGATAAGGGTACGAGCGCGAGGCCCAAGAAGTGAGGGCGCCAGCACAGCCCAGACGAATGCATGGGTATCGAGCAGTACACTCACTCGCCGTCACCCCACCACAGACGCAGTTCTTCTTCGGACATCGGGTCCATGAAGCCTTCGGACATTTTGTAGTTCGGATCCAGACGTAAGCCGAGGGGCTTCACCGTGCGCGGTTCAATGGGCTGAATACGTGCGACCGGCTGCTTGTCGCGGCCGGAGGTGATGATGATCTCTTCACCGGCCTGGGCCTTGCGAACCAGTTCGGAAAGCTTTGTTTTGGCTTCGAAGATTGTGACGTTCATGGCGGCACCCATCCTGCTAAGCTAGCCTAGCACTTTTGGTGCGATGCACTTTGTGAGAGGGTATGAGCCAGAGCGTTGTTCTGATCCTGTTTGAGTTTGTGGCGCTGGTGTTCGCCTTTACGATCCATGAGTCAGCGCATGCGTGGATGGCGTCGCGGTGCGGCGACCAGACGGCGCGGATGCTGGGGCGGATTTCGCTGAACCCGGCGAAGCACCTGGATCCGCTGGGGAGCGTGGTGCTGCCGCTGATTGCGGCGTTCAGCCATTTGCCTTTGATTGGATGGGCAAAACCGACGCCAGTGACGACACGAAACCTGCGGAACTACAGGCGTGACGACATTCTGGTGACGTTGGCTGGGCCGGCGAGCAACCTGCTGACGGCGGCGGTATGCCTGGTGCTGCTGGTGATGGTGCGGCATGCGCTACCGGGTGGTGAGGGTGCGGTGGAGGCAGCCGTAAACCTGGCACTGGGGCTGGACACGGCGAATCCGGGTGGTGTGGTGTTTCCCGTTATTCTTCTGCTGTTCTGCGGCATCCTGGTGAATCTTTCGCTGGCGGTGTTCAACGTGATCCCGATTCCGCCGCTGGATGGATCGCGGGTGTTGCGGCACTTTTTGCCATTTGGGTGGCGCGAGCGGTATGACCAGATTGGGCGCTTCTCGTTGCTGCTGCTGATCCTGGTGGGGGGCAGGCTGATGGGTTTTCTGTTTACGCCGGTGCTCCTGTTCTTCCTGCGGCTCTTGTTCCGGCTGTAGTTCGGCTATGCTCGAAGTCGCATGACTGATGAACGAAGCAAGCGCCGCATCCTGAGCGGGATGAGGCCAACGGGGCGCCTTCACCTGGGCAACTATATGGGCGCGCTGTACAACTGGGTGCGCCTGCAGCACGAGTACGAGTGCTACTTTTTTATCGCGGACATCCACGCGCTGACGACGGACTACGCGGCACCGGGCGACCTGAAGCAGAAGAGCCTTGAGGTGATGCTGGACTTTCTGGGTGCAGGGCTGGACCCGGAGCTGTGCGTGCTGTTCAAACAGAGCGATGTGCCGGCGCACAGTGAGCTGAATACGCTGTTTGGGATGATTACGCCGATCAGCTGGCTGGAGCGGGTGCCGACGTACAAGGACCAGCAGGAGCAATTGCGGGAGAAGGACCTGGCGACGTTCGGGTTTCTGGGATACCCGCTACTGCAGGCGGCTGACATTCTGCTGTACAAGCCGGACTTTGTGCCGGTGGGGGCGGATCAGGTGTCGCACATTGAACTGACGCGCGAGGTGGCGCGGCGGTTTAACCAGCTGTATGAGAGCGCGGTGACGCCGGAGGTTGCGGCGGCGAAGAGCGACAAGGAATTGATGAAGGCAGAGATCAGCGAGGATGTGCTGGAGTATCAGCTGCTGCCGGAGCCGAAGGCGCTGCTGACGCCGAGCCCGAAGCTGTCCGGGCTGGACGGCCGCAAGATGAGCAAGAGTTACGGCAACACCATTGGGCTGACGGAAGCGCCAGAGGATGTTCGTAAGAAGCTGAAGACGATGGTAACGGACCCGGCGCGGGTGCGGCGGACGGACCCGGGAGACCCGGATGTATGTCCGGTGGGGGATTTGCACAAGGTGTTCAGCACGCCGGAGACACTGGCGAAGGTGTATGACGGTTGCCGGACCGCGACTATCGGGTGCATTGAGTGTAAAGGCTGGTGTGCGGATTCGATCCTGCGTGAGGTTGAGCCGATTACGGCGCGGCGAGCGGGATTTGCGGCACAGCCGGATGTGGTGCGGGAGATTCTTGCGGCAGGTGCGGCAAAGGCAAATGCGTTTGCGAATGCGACGATGCGGGACGTAAAGAACGCAATCGGGTTGTAGGCCGGGTCGGTGTTCGGTCAGGCTCCGTGGTTGGTAAGAGCGAGGACGCATCCCATTGTGCGGAGAGATCTATGCCTGATGCGATGAAGCCTGTACCGAACGACACCGTGGTTCCACCGGCGATGGACGCCGATCGTCGCCACGATACCAACCTGGCACCGCAGGGGCCGATGCACCCGGATGCGCCGGCGGAGAGCAACTTTACGCCGGAGGGTGACGGAGAGCCTGCGCCGAACATTCCACCTTCGGCTACGGACCCGTACGCGGATGAGGTTTAAGCCGCACCTTGTCCTGTGTTTTCTGCCTCCTTCGGGTGTAGGTGTGGAAGGGGAATGTCGTGTCTCCGCGCGGGCTTAACGAATGCCATGAGAAGGAAGCACAGCCAGATGTAAAGGAATACCGGCCCATACAGTGAGAGGGACGTCCGGCAGACGTCAGCGAGTGGAACGTGTAGGTTGGTCATGTTCAAGACGCCAGTTACGATCGGTATGGGGAAAGTTACTGCCAGAACGGACGAGACCGCGCTGTCGACAGCGATGCGGACAGGGGTTGACTCCTGCCACCTTTGTGCACGAAACGGGCGCATACGATCCATAGGGGGCTCCGGTGCCAGCGCGCCAGGGAGATTATCGGGACGGCCGGCCAACTTGAGATAGGCACGGCGAGGGCCAGTCGTATCCGCTGAAAAGAGCCACTTCTTACTAAGTGTTGCGGTGTATGGTGTCCGGTCATGGCGCCCGTTGCTGCGAAACCGAACACTGCGCCGCGGTATTCATCCGGGACGGACGATTGGTCCAGCGATTCTATCCCCAGCTTTCCTCAGCCATGGTGCGCGATACTGGAGGGGAATGGCCGCTAAAGTGGACGTGGTTGAGCAACAGGGGGTCGCCGAAACAGAGGGCGCAGACGCCGGGAGGCGCGGGGAAGCGGCTGAGACGCTCGTCCTTGAGCATCCGCCGCTGAATGTAGCAGTAAAGCCTGCGGCGGCGAAAAAGACGAAAGATGAGCCCAGGGAAGAGGCGTCGCAGTCGCCCTTTTCGATTTCGGTGGGTGCGGTTTATGACGGGCCGATGGATTTGTTGCTGGACCTGATCCGGCGGCAGTCGATCGATATTTATGACATTCCGATGGCGCGGATTACGGAGCAGTTTCTGGCGTACTGCGAACACTTGAAGCAGGCGGATGTGGATTCGGCTGCGGATTTTATCTATACGGCGTCGCTGCTAATCCACATCAAGAGCAAGATGCTGCTGCCGCGGGAGGCCAGCCTGGTGGCGGCGGGTGAGATGGAAGACCCGCGGCGCGAGCTGGTGGAGCGGCTCTTAGAGCATGCGCGGTTCAAGGCGGCGGCACAGATGTTGCTGCAGAAGCAGCAGATTGAGGACGCGACCTGGTCGAACCCGGGGACGAAAGAGTTCAAGGAGGCGGCAAGCGGCGAGCGGGAGATTGCAGCCGACACGGGTGACCTGGCGCGGGTGTTTGCCGACATTCTGGACCGGATACGCAAGCGGCCGGTGCTGAACGTAAACGAGGAGAGCGTGACGGTGGCGCAGATGCTGGAGTACTGCAAGCGCCGGTTGATGCTGGAGGACAAGCCTACGTCGCTGCGGCGGTTGCTGCAGAACACGCACTCGCAGGCAGCGCTGATCTGCATGTTTCTGGCGCTGCTGGAACTGGTGCGGCTGCAGGCGGTGATGCTGCGGCAGGGGTCGGAGTTCGGAGACATCGTATTGAAGAAAACGGACGGCTTTGACGAGGTGCTGGCGCATCAGGAGCGGATGCGGGACGACTGGCGCTGAGTCTGATTGTGCGCGATACACTGCAGCCATGGCTGCGCCTTTCAGTACAGAAACGAGTGCTTCCGGCGGGGGCATGTCTCCGAAGGTGATTGGGATTGCCGCGGGTGCGGTGCTGCTGGTGCTGGTGGTTGTGGGGCTGGCGACGCTGCGACGGACGCCGGCGAATGCCAATGCCCTGCTGGCACCGGATGCGTATGCGGCGAGCCTGCCGGTGGATGGCGTGACGCTGTCTGAGGCAACGAACGGGACCGGTGGCAAGGTGACGTATGTGGATGGACAGGTGCGCAACACGGGCGGGAAGACCGTGACGTCGGCTACGGTGCAGGTGACGTTTGTATCGGCGGACGGCACAGCTCCGCAGCGGCAGACGGTTCCGCTTACGTTGATTCGAACGCGGGTGCCGTACGTGGACCTGGAGCCTGTGGGTGCAGAGCCGATTGGACCGGGGCAGAGCCACGATTTCCGCCTGATTTTTGAAACAGTGCCGGCCGGGTGGAACACGCAGGCGCCGGGTATTTCGCTGATCCACGCAGAGACGCGCTGACTGGCCGCCGAGAGATTGAAGCACGCGAAGGTGGTCTCGGTACTTCCGTGTCACACTGCCCTGGTGGAAGTTTAGGCGGCGTGCCATGCAACGCAATGGAGGCCGGGGCCGAGCCTTCCAAATAGTGCGATCTCATCCGGTACTTTTTTCGTACTGCGAACAAGTGTTCCGATGTGGCTGAAGGTAAGTCATTCATTTGATTACTACTCGCTTTGGCCATCGGCTTGCAGTGTCACTGTCTACGTACCAACCGCTTCGCTTCTCCCAGCGTCTGCGTTTTGTGGCTGGTGCGGGACCAAGGAGTCAAAAGCAGCCCATGATAGAACTCAAAAAAATCTCGCACGCAGCCCTCGCCTCCATGCTGATGGTGGCACCAGTTCTTGCACAGACCCAAAGTCCCACGACGCCGCCAGCAAAGCAGGACGCGGCGGACAGCAGCACCTACGCCACCGGCCAACCGCTGGCGCCGCCGTCGAAGGAGGGCTTTTGGGGCCACATCAACCCGCTGGCACGTAAAAAGTGGGTACATCGGCAGATCGACCCGGTCAAAGATCGTGTGAACGAGCTTGACCAGTTACAGTCCAAGAACGCAAATGATATCCGTGATGTGGATGGCCGTGCGACCGCGGGCATCAAGCGCGCGAATGATGCAGCATCGCTTGCCGACCAGCACGCCGGCGCTGCACAGTCCCGTGCTGATCAGGCAAATGGCCTGGCAGGTAACGCCAGCACCAAGACCAATGCTCTGCACGGTACGGTGAGCAACCTGGACCAGTACCAAACCGTCTCCGCGACGGCGGTTCCCTTTCTGGCAGGACACACAACGCTGACCCGCAAGGCGAAAGCTGACCTGGATACGGTAGCCACGAAGCTGAGCGGTGAAAAGGGTTACATCCTGGAAATTCAGGGCTACAGTCGGGCTGGAGTCGGTCCTTCGCAGGCTATGGCCGACGCGGTGGTACGTTACATGGTCACAGAGCACCAAGTGCCTGTATACAGGATATATAAGTCTGGTCTCGGCCGGGTTTCAGCAAGCGCCGCAGCACAGAGTGGCGACAAGCCGTTGACCAACGGAGTTCGTGTAACTCTGCTTCACAATAGCCTTGCGACTATGGACGGTCAGACCGCGTCTGCTGCCCATTCGTCTCCCTCATCTGACGCAGCGCCACTCAATTAGGCGCGCGTCCACAAGTTCGGTAGCAGCACCCGAGAGTGCACACCGAAGCACCTCTCCTAACCCGAGAGAACCAAGGCAGATTGGCCCTCCACCCGGAGGGCCGTTTTTTTTTGTACCTTTTCTTCCATGAGTTGTGAGATGACGGGCGGATTTGCTACTTGTTCATACGGGTTCCCTAGACTTGTGGTTCTACCGCTGTTCAAGGAAGACCCTGTCATGAATCGCCGATCGTTTCTCTCCCTCGCTACCGCGTCTCTGTTGATCGAATCCACACGCGGGATGATGCTGACCGCTCCCGTCGCCGGACGGCTTGCCGGGAATCCGTTCCTGTTGGGGGTAGCGTCTGGAGATCCTGCACCGGACGGCTTTGTGCTGTGGACGCGGCTGTCCACGGATACAACGCGCGGTGATGGAGGTTTACCACCGGAGCCGATGGGGGTGAAGTGGGAGGTGGCGAGCGACTCGGCAATGCGGCACATTGTGCGGCACGGGACGACGAGCGCCCTGCCGAAGATGGGCCACAGCGTGCACGTCGAGGTGGCAGGACTGCCGGCACACCGGGATTTCTGGTACCGCTTCCACACGGCGGATGCGACGAGCCCGGTAGGGCATACCCGCACAGCACCGCTGCCCGGAGCGCAGGTGGACCGGCTGCGCTTTGCCTTTGCCTCGTGTCAGAACTACGAGCACGGCTACTACCATGCGCACCGCGACCTGGCGCAGCAGGATTTAGACGCGGTGCTGTTCATGGGCGACTACATCTATGAGTACCGCAGCAAGAACCGGCCACGTGTGCACACGCTGCCTGCCCTGCACACGGTGGACGACTACCGCACGTGCTACGCGCAGTACCACAGCGACCCGGATCTGCAGGCGGTGCATGCCGCGCACCCGTGGATTGTGACATTTGACGACCACGAGGTAGAGAACAACTGGGCGGGTGCCATTGATCAGGAGAACGACCCAGCCGCAGCGTTTCTACCGCGGCGTGCGGCTGCGTTCAAGGCGTATTACGAGAACATGCCGTTGCGGCGAACGCAGCTGCCCTCCGGGCCGGACATGCACATCTACCGAACGCTGCAGTGGGGCCGACTGGCGCAGTTCACGGTGGTCGACACGCGGCAGTTCCGCACAGACCAGCCATGCAACGACAACTTCAAGCCGGTGTGTCCAGCAGTGTTCGACCCGGCAGCGACGATGATGGGTGCGCAGCAGGAGGCCTGGTTTGAGAATGCCCTGGCGACATCACCGGCGACGTGGAACGTGATCGCAAACCAGGTGATGGTGCAGAGGCTGAAGATGGAGCGCAAGGGCGAGACGATGTACAACATGGACCAGTGGGACGGCTACCCCGCGGCGCGCAAGCGGCTGACCGACTTTCTGGCGGCGCGGCGGCCGTCAAACCCGGTGATTGTGACGGGCGACACGCATGAGACGTGGGTGGGGGATGTAGCCGTGGACTTTGCCGACCCGACGTCTGCAGTGGTGGCGACGGAGCTGGTGGGCACGAGCATCACGTCCGGTGGCGATGGTGCCGTGCATGCGGAGTTCGCCGTGCAGGAGCTGAGTAAGAATCCACATATCGCGTACGAGAACGACTTGCGTGGGTATTTTGTGTGTGAGGTGACGCCGGAGGCAATGACGAGCGAACTGCGGACGGTGGAGAAGGTGACGGCCTTGGAGAGCAAGGTGTCGGTCGCAGCCCGGTTCAGGACGGAAGGTGGACGGCCTGGAGTGCAGCTGGTCTGATCTGCCGAGTTCAGCGCACGGTTACCTGAGTAAAGCCGAGGCCACGCAGCAGGCTTTCAATGCTGGAGCGGGCGTTGGAGCGAGCTGTGTCTAGGATACCGTCGGCTTGGGCAGACTGTAGGACCTGGCCCTCGGCGGTGCGGCGGGTGTCCGTCTCCAGGTTGGGATCGGTGGGAACGAGCAGGCCGGTCTCGCGTGCGAAGACGCGGGATTTGCTTTCGTCGATGCGGGTGCTGAAGACCTGAGACGGTGGCAGATCGACGGAGACGGATGTGCCCTGGACCCGGACGGACTCGGGCCGTAGTTTGCCGAGGTCGACGCCGGCAAAGACCTGGCCGTGAACGATGAGGAGCAGCTTGTCACCAGCCAGGGCATCGGGCAGGATGGGGGAGCTGTGCCTTCCCTCGACGACGGTGTCTACGGAGTAGCTCACTGTTTCAAGGCGGTTGAGCTTTTGGATTTGCTCGATGACTACGGGGGCGGAGGTGTTGAAGTCAGTAGAGCGACCGAGCAGAGAGCTGACAAACCGGCCGGCAAAGCCGCTGGTGCCGGCGGACCGCAACGCCAGGACCATGGCGGCAAGGCCCAGAGCAAAGCAGAGGAGCAGGCCGAGGAGAATAGCACCGGCATGGCTGCGCGGGCGTGCTTCGTTGCGGGAGATGCGTTGCTGACGCGCGGTGTCTTCGACCTGCGCTCTGTGCTCTTCAGGAGTCATGGGCACTTGGACGGGGAGAAGGATGGAGCCGTTGGATTGGTGATGGCAGCCGAGTCTGGCGAAGGGTCAGAACTCAGCTGTGCCTGTGTCGTGTGGCACTTGGCTAGGGGGGGAGTGACACGATGCCGACCCGTGGGTCGAAAGGTCCTCGACGGCGAGGAGGAGGTAATTTGCACCTTTTGCGACCGGGATGGTCTGGTCAGCGGTGTGCCGATGCAGTCTGCGACTTGGATCTGCTAGGCAGAGTAGGAGCGCCCTGCCTCCGCATCGAACTCTTTACGTTGCCGAACGCAGACGTCCGACGCATGGACCCGGCCAACTACGGCAACCGAGTCTGAAGCCCCTCACCGAGGCGCGTAAAAGGCCCAAGCTGACGTCCCAAGTCCTTCGCCGCGCCATGGCGACCAGGACACAGAGCATCGGCTCCGCGAAGGTCATCAGGCGGACTTGCGGCACTCGCGTGCAGACTCCAACTGCAAACGAGTACGTACAGGAGTCTCCTGAGAGCGTGCAGCAGATGGGAGACACCGTCGACACCATGCTCACCGAATCAACGACGCCGCAGCGTCTTACGTAGCTGACTCCGACCATGAGATGTGGTGCCAGTTCGTAAGACTGGCACCACATGGCACCAAGTCTCCTTGATCAGAAGCTGTAGCGTTGTCGATTTGGTTTATGGTGGGCACAGCAGGATTCGAACCTACGACTTCCACCGTGTGAAGGTGGCACTCTACCGCTGAGTTATGCGCCCTTGTTTCCACAGGAAAGCCCCATAAAGCGTGCGTGCCTACTTGGGAAACCAACTCACAAAGGATAGCACTGCAGCCGGGCAGCGCCAACCGGCTCTCCCTCGCGGGCGTCTAACCCGCTTGAGTTAGCAGGGCCTCCAGCGGGGCTTGGCAGCGACGGTCCGATGAAGCCCTTTCCACCGACTCCGAAGACGACCGGTTCACCCTCGTCTCCGGCAGGCCCGGAAAACGAGAATGTGGCGCAACCTCCACCCGTAGATGGGGTTAAGGAGGAAATGGGAACGCTGGCTCTGTACCCTCGGCTGATTGACCCGGCTGCTTCCGCCTCTGGAACGCGCGGGGTCATCACTTCGGTGGAGCAGAGCGACGAACGGGTGGCTTTCCGTGCGGCCGCGGCGGCACGCGGAGATTTTTCCGAGCTGTCCGATGCTGAGGTCATGCTTGAGCTGCGAGCTGGTAATCTGGGCGCTTTTGACGTTCTGCTGGCCAAGTACCGTAGACCGATCGTGAGCTTCATGTATCGGATGGTGCACAATCAGGCCATAGCGGAAGAGCTTGCGCAGGAGGTCTTCCTGCGGGTGTATCGGTCGCGTGAGACCTATCGCGCGGAGGCGCGGTTCAGCACCTGGCTGTACCGAATCGCCACCAATCTAGGCGTGAACCATGCCCGCAACACCAAGAAGGAGCGATCCGCTCCGGCGGTCTTTCTCGATGAACCGGACGCAGAATCGGGTGCAACTCCCGATGTGGCGGATGCGCGTCCCACAGTGGAAGCGACGATGCTGCGGCGCGAACGACTTCATGCCATCCGGCAGCACGTGCTCGCCTTGCCGGAGCGCCAGAAGACGGCGGTTCTGATGCATAAGTACGAAGGTCTGGACTATAAGCAGATCGGGGACGTTCTGAAACTTTCCGAATCGGCCACCAAATCACTTCTGTTTCGGGCCTACCAGACCTTGCGCGAGAAGCTGAAGGAGTTTATCTAGTGAGTAGCTCCACGCAATCCAACAGCTCTGACACGGTAGGGCGCATCCTAACCGGGCGCATTCACGTCACAAGGGTAGAACACCCCGGAAAGGGGGTACGATGACCACGAAAAACGATTGCCATGCGATCCGTTCCAGGATGCCGGATCTCCTGTTCGAAACGGATTTGCTCAAGACCCGTGCTGATTTCCGGGAACACCTCGCGTCCTGTCCGGCCTGCAGCCACGAGTGGCAGGAGTTGCAGATGACTTTCGCGCTGCTGGATGAATGGAAAACGCCTGAGCCGTCGGCCTACTTTGACGGCAAGCTTCATGCCCGGCTGCGAGATGTGATCGCCGCTCCGCCGGAAGGCTTGTTGGAGCGCTTCCGGTCCTTCCTCTTATTCAGCACCGGCCGTCAGCTTCGGCCTGCGCTCGCGGGCGCCCTGGCTCTTGTCCTTGCGGTAGGCGGGGGCTCCGGGCTGGTTGGCCTGCGTCAACACCTGAGCGGCAATCAGGCTTCTTCTGCTGCCTTGAACGATCTGAACGTTCTAGACAATAACGCACAGGCGCTTCAGCAGATGGATCAGCTCCTCGATGAGAGCGGGGCAGACGAGGGAGCACCGCCGACGACGTAACGCGTTTAAGCGATCGCGACCTCCCAGGTTTTACCCGCGCGAATTTGCCTCAATTCTGTTCTTGAAACACGATGATGCCTCCGCTGCCAGTTCGTGCCCTGTCTCCTGGCTCAGTGCGCCAGGCCGGCGGTGTGCCTCGAGTAAGGAGCCTTGGACGGAGGGTCGAAGCCGGCGCCTGGATGCTGGTGTTTTGCTGCAGCGCGGCATCTCCTGTAATCGCGCAGAAGCAGAACATCCAGCACCCGCCAAGCCATGCCCAGGCGCCCCCGGTGCAGCGGGCTCCCGCGCCTGTGGAGCGACGCTTGCCTGCGGCGCTTCCCGCTTCCGGCGCGGCCGTCGGAGAAGCGTCGCCGTTGCGGCCAGCGCAGCGCAATCTTCCCCCCGGAGCTCGTGCAGGGCGAGGTGTACCGCTCGCGCAGTGGATGAATCAGCACAGTCAGCTTTCTCCGCCAGAGCAGCAACATGCCCTGGAGCGCGAGCCTGGCTTCCATGATCTGCCGCAACCCACCCAGGACCGCATGCGGCAGCGGCTCAATCAGCTGGATAGCATGCCTCCCGCACAGCGGCAGAAGCTTCTCGCCCGGAACGAGGCGATGGAGCACTTGGCGCCGGACCAGCGTCTTCAGGTGCGCGGCGCCATGCAGCAGCTTGGTGCGTTGCCGGTCGAGCAGCGGCGCAGCGTGGCGCGAACCTTCCGGCAACTGCGCGATCTTCCCCCTGACCAGAGAACGGCGGCTTTGAACTCCGAGCAGTACCGTGGGCAGTTTACGGACACCCAACGTTCCACGCTGGACAATCTCCTGCGGATTGAGCCGATGCTCCCTCCCCCGGATCGAACCCCGCACTAGGAGCAGCTTCTTTACGCGGACGTCCAGCTCCGCAATGAGAGCACGCGTCAGCAGCAGCCTCATTCGCCGACTCCATGGCTAATTTCAGCGTCGCTGCTGCCTTACCCGGCGGCAGTACCGGACTTCAATTCTTGAAAAGGTTCCTGACCAGAAAAAGCACGTT
>CAHJWI010000026.1 GCA_903642225.1 Acidobacteriaceae bacterium
GCATCATCCCCTGGCTCCGCACCCTCGACTCCTCCGTCGCCGCGGTCAACCAGGGAGGCAAGAGAAAGGGCGCCTGCTGCGTCTATCTCGAGCCCTGGCATGCAGATATCGATAGTTTCTTAGAGCTGCGCGAGAACACTGGAGACGTAAGTCGTAGAACCTACAACCTTAATACCGCCAACTGGATCCCCGATATTTTCATGCAGCGCGTCGACGAAGATGGCATCTGGTCTCTTTTCGACCCCAAACTCGTCCCCCACCTCCCCGACCTCTTCGGCAAGGAGTTCGAGGCCGCCTACGTAAGTGCCGAAGAACAAAAGCTTTACGCCCGCCAGGTCAAGGCACGCGATCTCTACTCCCGCATGATGCGTTCGCTTGCCGAAACCGGCAACGGCTGGATGACCTTCAAAGACGCCTGCAACGAAAAGAATAACCAGACCGGTAAGAGCGGCAATGTCGTCCACCTTTCCAACCTATGTACTGAAATCACAGAGGTTACGAGCAAAGACGAGACTGCCGTCTGCAATCTTGGCTCCGTCAATCTCGCACGCCACGTCACCGTGAATGCAAACAAGGAAGTCGTCTTCGACTTCGAAAAGCTCGCCGAAACCGTGCGCGTAGCCGTTCCCATGCTCGACCGCGTCATCGACATCAACTTTTACCCCATCGATCAGGCCGCAAAAGCTAACAGCCGCTGGCGTCCCGTAGGCCTCGGCGTCATGGGCCTCCAGGATGTTTTCTTCCAGCTCCGCCTTGCCTTCGATTCCGCCGAGGCTCAGGCCCTGTCCGCCAAAATCCAGGAGGAGATCTACTACCACGCCCTCGTCGCTTCGGTAGAACTTGCCGAGAAAAACGGTCCTCATCCTGCCTTTGCTGAAACACGCCACGCAGCCGGCCAGTTCCAGTTCGACCTGTGGAAGGTCGAGCCCACCGACCACGCCCGCTGGGAAACCTTGCGCCAGCGCATCCTCAAGTCCGGCCTCCGCAACTCACTGCTTATCGCCATCGCACCCACCGCGACCATCGCCTCCATCGTCGGCTGCTACGAGTGCATCGAGCCCCAGATCTCCAACCTCTTTAAGCGCGAGACCCTCTCCGGCGAGTTTCTCCAGGTCAACCGCTACCTTATCAATGAACTGAAGGTCCGCGGTCTCTGGACGGAGGACATACGCAACCGTCTTAAGGTCTCCGAAGGATCCATCCAAAACATGGACGAGCTCCCCGCCGACCTCAAACTGATCTACCGCACCGTGTGGGAAGTACCCATGCGCGCCCTGATCGAAATGGCCGCTGCACGCAACGCCTTTATCGACCAGTCACAGTCGCTCAACCTCTTCGCGGAATCCCCCAACATCGGCCGCCTCTCGTCCATGTACATGTTCGCCTGGAAGTCCGGCCTCAAAACCACCTACTACCTCCGCTCGCGCCCCGCCACTAAGATTGCCAAGACCACTGTCCAACGCGCTGCCATGAGCTCCGCCACCCCCGGCGTCATCGCCGCCATTTCCGCCCACGATCCTGTTCCATCCGAAACTAAGCCCCTGCCCACCGCCGCAGACGCCATCGCGTGCTCCCTCGAAAACCCCGAAAGCTGCGAAGCCTGCCAGTAGCGCCGCCATTGTGCCCCCACCTTCACGACGGCTTCACCGCCGTGCAGGGTGGGGAGCCACCGCTTTTGGAAACCCATCGACCCTAGGAGACTCACATGTCCGCCACCCTCGATCCCGTAACCGTTGCCACCTCTGAACACACCTTACCCCTTCACGCCGGGTCTTCCGTTGTAGCTCCTGAAACCCTGCTTGACCCGGGTATGTGCCTTACTTTGCGCCCCATGAAGTACCCGCAGTTCTACGACATGTTCCGGGATGGCATCAAGAACACCTGGACCGTCGAAGAGGTCGACTTCGCCACCGACCTCGTCGACCTCCGCAGCAAAATGTCTCCCGCGGAAATCCACACCATCAAGCGCCTCGTCGCCTTCTTCGCGACCGGAGATTCGATCGTCTCCAACAACCTCGTGCTCAACCTTTACAAGCACGTCAACTCGCCCGAAGCGCGCCTCTACCTCTCCCGCCAGCTCTTTGAAGAGGCCGTCCACGTCCAGTTCTACCTCACGCTTCTCGACAACTACGTTCCTGACCACAATGAGCGCGCCGAAGCCTTCGCCGCCGTCGAAAACATCCCCTCCATCATGAAGAAGGCCGACTTCTGCATGAAGTGGATGGACTCCATCGAGGGCCTCGACACCCTCCAGACCCGCGAAGACCGACGCAACTTCCTCCTCAACCTCATCTGCTTCGCCTCCTGCATCGAGGGCCTCTTCTTCTTCGCCGCCTTCGCCTACGTCTACTTCTTCCGCAGCAAGGGCCTGCTGCACGGCCTCGCGAGCGGCACCAACTGGGTCTTCCGCGACGAAAGCTGCCACCTCGAGTTCGCCTTCGAAGTCGTGAACGTCGTCCGCCAGCAGGAGCCCGACCTCTGGGACGCCCGGCTCGAGGAGCAGATCGTCGAAATGCTCGAAGAGGCCGTTGACTGCGAAGCCCAGTTTGCCGAAGACCTTCTCTCCGGTGGCGTCGCCGGCCTCTCCGTCCGCGACATGCGCGCCTACCTCGGCTATGTCGCCGACTCGCGCCTGCAGCGTATGGGTATCGCGCCGCACTTCAATACCAAGAACCCCTTCAGCTTTATGGAACTACAGGATGTCCAGGAGCTCACCAACTTCTTCGAACGCCGCGTTTCTGCCTACCAGACCGCAGTCGCGGGCGAAGTGGCGTTTGGCGAAGATTTCTAGCAGCCTCAGTTGCCTACATGACGGACAGAAGCTGCCGATTCTGGCAGCTTCTTTCTTTGAAGTCAGCATCATATAAAGCGTGATGATATCCGAAGAGATTGAAGCAACAGAATCTGAAGCCAAGCTTTCACTAAGCAGTCCAGACACAGTCGATGCCGAGCAGGTTGAGCTGTCGATACAGGCAAAACAAATTGGTGACCGAATCCGCCGGCTGCGTACACGCCGCAGCATGGGTCTGGTAGAGCTCGGCACGCGAACAGGACTTTCGGCCAGCTTTCTTTCGCAGCTCGAAACGGGACGTGTGATTCCTACCGTTCGAAATCTTGCTCGTATCGCGCTCACCTTCCACAAAGATCTTGCGTACTTCTTCCGAGATGACCAGCCGCTCACATTCCGCACCATGCGACGTGGAGAACGGGTACGCATTCATCGCAATTCAGATGCAGCTCCCTCCTTCTTTTCAGAGAGCATGCATTCGCTGATCACAGATGGCCAACTAGTTCCGTGCATTGCAGAGTTTGAAAAATCAGACGCGGATGCCGCATTTAAGCCGAAGATCTTTGATGGAGTTGAATTCATATTCGTTATGGAAGGCATGCTTATACTGTCGAGCGAGGGTGAAGTTTCGTCCCTGGGTGCCGGGGATATTGCGTGGGTAGACGGCACGCGGAAACGGACATATTGCTGCCCATCAGGCAAACCAGCTAAAGCGATGATCATCACCCGTCACGCACACAGCTAAGTGGCCGAGTCGAAATTTCAACGACGAATGTGCAACTGAGTTTGCCGCTAGTGTGCGCAGCAGGATTCGCCATTGAGTGCTGCACGGGCGGTGCGTATGAGGAACGGAACGAGCACAAGGCCCGCTACTGCATCTGCCCAGCCCACGTGAAACACCGATCGTACCGCTAACCCTGCAAGGACGATGCCCGCCTGAATGGCGCAAAAGTTAGTCTGGGCTGCATCCGTCATCATGGCGCGACTGTTCAAGCCAATTGCTACCCTGCGTTTATACATCGTCAAAATAGGCATTGTAAGCAGGGCGGCCGTCGTGATGGCCATTCCGGTCCAACCGGGACTGTGTTCCCCACCCTGACGCAATTCCAGCACCGACTCCACGAGCACATACGCAGCAAGGGCATAGAGGCAGAAACCGGCGATCTTCAGGCTTAGTTCCTCAGATCGGTGCTTCCTGGCGTGATCCATCTCGTGCGTCATGCGCCAGTAAAGGGCAGCACCCGAGAGCATCTCGATGCAGCTGTCCCAACCAAAGCCGGCAAGCGAGACGCTATGCTCGCGATGGGCACCTGCCAGTGCGACCCCAGCTTCCATGGCCGCCCACACGATTGTAAAAATTTCAAGCTGGCGACCACGTCGAGACAGTTGGGCACGACGTTCGACGGACGCGTCGTGAATGCATGCGCACTGGGAGTCGGCACAAGTGTGCATCGCAGGGACGGTCACCGGGGTTGGAAACATTTCTGTCACGCCTCTATCCTAAACCGCCAAGCATTGGATGTGTCATGACGTAAGCGGTTGCTGGTTGCACCGTTTCTGCTACACATTGACTGTTGAATGTGGCATAATAAAGAGGTTGGTCTGGGCATGTTGCGGAGTGAGGCGGAAGCCGCGCGTCGCCAGAAGTTTCGGTGTGGACACATCAGCGCCGGGCGAGCGAGCCTAAAGACACAGTCAACAGGAGATCGATAATGGCAAAGGTATGCCCCATCACCGGTAAGCGCCCCATGTCTGGCAACAAAGTGTCGCACGCGAATAACAAGACGCGTCGCCGCTGGGAGCCAAATTTACAGTGGAAGCGAATCTGGGTCGCAAGCGAAAAGAAGTTTATTCGTATGCGTGTTAGCGCGCGCGGTTTGCGCACCATTAACAAGCTGGGTGTTGAAGCAGCCCTGCTCCAGGCGAAGGGATATCATGCGGACCATCATTAAGCTCGTCTCCTCTGCCGGCACCGGCCACTTCTACACCACGACCAAGAATCCCAAAACCACCTCGGCCAAGCTTGAATTCAAAAAGTATGACCCAGTCGTTCGCAAGCACGTGCCGTACAAGGAAGCCAAGATTTGAGTTCGAGCTGCTTGCAGGCTAAAGGCCACTCCTTTGCGGAGTGGTCTTTCAGCGTTTCTGGGCAGAAATTATAGTTTTAGCCGGCAGCGTCCAGCGGCGACGCATCACACGTACTCGATGGGATGGACTTGCCCAGGCTGGCGTGTCCATCCTAGAATCTTCTGGAGGTTTGCCATGATCGATGCGAATGACCGCCAATTTCCAACGCACCTGTTGAGCGCCGCGTGCCTCGCCATTTTTGTGATGGCAGGGTGTAATAAAGGCGCTTCGCCTGCGCCTGCGCCCGGGGCCAATATGGCGGCTGCCCCCAGCAGCACCGCGCCCGTTACTGCTGGATCGCTGCCATCCGCCACCCTTGTGGTGCCTGTGAACAATCTAGTAAATGCGCCGCTGCCGGCACCGGTTGCTGCAGGGTCTTTGCCGGTCGGCACCTATGTTGTACCGGCTACCAGTGCGAATAGTGCCATTGGTCAACCGGCTGCGGCTGCACCCACACCTGCGGCCATCGCGGCAAGTACCCCCGCCACCACACAGGCAGCATCGAGCACGTCCGCAGCGACTGTTCCACGTGCCTCAGCACCTGCTCCTGCCCTTGTTGTGCCGGTTGGTACGCGCATCACCGCCGTTACAAATCAAGCCTTGTCGGCGGAGCATAGCGACACCGGCGCGGGATTTACCGGGTCTTTGGCATACCCGGTTGTGGTGCATGGCACGACGGTGTTTGCGCGGGGTACCGAGGTGCGGGGAGAAATTACGTCGGCAAAGGGCCGTGGTCGTTTTAAGGGTGCTGGCGTGCTGGGCATCGCGTTGACGAGTATCGGCGGTCGTCGCGTGGAAACCACAGAGTATATTCAACGCGACAAAGGCCGTGGCAAGCGAACGGCCGGATTTATCGGTGGCGGAGGCGGTGTCGGTGCTCTGATCGGCGGGCTGGCTGGCGGAGGAAAGGGTGCGCTGATTGGCGGTCTTTCGGGTGCGGGTGCTGGAACCGCTGCGGGTGCACTCACCGGTAGTCGGGACGTGGTCATTCCGGCGGAGTCGACAGTCTCATTTACGACGCGCTCGACCGTCACGAAGTAAGTAGCTGAGATGTAGAGGGCGGTCCCAGACCGGGACCGCTTCGTGTTGCTCCGGACTACCTGTCGCGGTGGCACTAGTACTGCAGAAGAAAGTCGCCGTTCCGCATGATCTGCTCTTCCCCGTCCGCATCGCCAAGCCAGATGTTGAAGCCGAGGCCGACGACGTCGATATGTGTGGATGACCTCCACGGTGCGCCGGTGTGTGCTCCGTAAGGATCGCCGAACGCAATGTGGATGCCGGGAAACTTCTCGTCCTGCAGAATGTTGCCGATGACGTGTTCGACACCGATGTTGGTGCCAATCGCAAACTCACCGACGCGGTCCGAGTTTTCGTCGGTGTGGGTGTATGCCCAAAACTCTTCCTCAAGCTGCTTGTTGGCGCACTTGATACGCTTGATGCGATTCCCTTCAATCGCGATCTCGAGCGGCGTCTGGCGCAAAAGCCCGAAGCGTGCACACAGGAAATCACCCACTACGCCGTCCACGACAAAGACGCCATTAACCTCGTCGGGTGCCGTGAAGCATTCACCTCCGGGCAGATTACCCCACTTCTCAGTGGAGATGATACCGCTGGTTTTAAACCACTTGTACGCGGGGTTAAGGGTGGCATGAATGTCAGTGCCGGCTGCTGTTGTGGCGCGCACATAACTCGCCTGTCGAACCTTGTCGAGGACAGCCTGGCTCAGGCGGTCGACCTCTGCAAAATCGGCGCGCATGCCCTGTTCCATAATTTCAGGGGTGATATTTACCATGTGTGCGTGGCGCATACGTCGCCGATTCACGATATCGGTCATCTGCATGCGGCTCCGGAGCTCGTTGGGCTGCACCTCCACGGCAAAGATGCTGACGTTAGAACTTTCCATGTCTTCCACGACCGCACGAGGCATGTCAGAGAGAGGCCGCGGTGCGAGCTCCTCCAGGACGAATCCGTTCCAGTGGCAGCCTAGCCTGTCAAGTTCAACGCCGATCGCAGCCGCAATCTGGATTGTCTTCTCATCGGTGATAACGGTGACCTTTTCATTCTGCTGGATGCGCAGGCAGGTTGTCACCGCATTGTGAGCACCTGCCTGGAAACCCGGCGGAAACGACACAGAGGAAAGGCGGGTTGTAGCGAAGGCAGTGGACATGATGACTCCTGAAACGATTCTCTACCGTTCTGATGCTCTGTCAGTACCGACTTCTGCAGTCAATCGTAACCAGATGCGGAAAACCCCGGCAAATCGGCCGGGGTTCCGTCTTGCCGCACTGTAGACCTCGATCAAACCCGGTACAGCTCATGCGGCATGTGGTCGACCAGATCCAGATGCGCGGCGGTCGGCTTGGTGGGCTCGTTCATCACCTTTAGAAATGCTGTTTGGAAGGCCTGCATCTCTGGTGCGGTGCCGACAGTGACGCGGACGTAGGTAGGCATGATGGGCCACACGCGGCCGATGGCCACGCGCTCCTGCAGCATCGCTGCCTGCACCTCCTTGCCCGGCCGGTTGACGTTGACCATGAACATGTTTGCTTGCGCACCGGGAACGTACTTGAAGTTGTGCTTTTCCAGGAAGGCGAGCGTGGTGTCAAGGTTGTCGCGATTGATTTTGCGGCGCAACGGCACCAGGCCGGCGTCAGTCAGGCTGGCGTGCGCGGCTGCGGCGCTCACCAGGCTGATGCTGCCGATCTGACGGTCGCTGGGTGTAATGGTTTCAAATTTGGCCAGCAGGTCAGGTCGGCCAAAGGCAAATCCGGCGCGGATCCCAGCCATGCCATAAATCTTCGAGAAGGTGCGCAGCACGATCACATCCTGGTCTGCCGCAACAAGATCGATCACGGATTCCTGGTTGGAAAAGTGGTGGTACGCCTCGTCAACAATGACCACGGACCCGGCTGGCTTGTTCTTCACCAGCCAGACGATATCTTCCTTCGGGGTGATGGTTCCAGTCGGATTATTCGGGTTAACGATGTAGTAGGCACCGGGGTTCGGGTGCGCGGCGAGCATCGCCTTTACGTCGTACTTGTAGGTGTCCTTGGTCAGCGGTACGGCAAGGGCTGCGGCCTTCATGGTGACGGCGGCACGGGGCCCCTGTTCGTAGGTCGGGTCGCCATGGACGAGCGGTTTGTCCGGACCGAGATTGGACATCAGCGCCAGGTCAAGGGGACCGCCGGAGCCGGGGTACAGGCGAACATAGCCCTTCTTCAACTGAAATTGCTCGCTGATGACCTTAATAGTTTCGCCGGTGTGCATGCGGTCGTAGCGGCCGCCACTGGGCGCATACTTGGTGATGGCCTCAAGTGCTGAGGGACAGGGGCCAAGCGGGTTCTCATTGGCGCTGATGATCACCGTGCCGGGAGCCTCCCGAGGAATTTCCCATTCATCGGAGGCGCGCTTCGGCTTAAGGGTGCCGCCGGCAGACGCTGCCGCAGCGGCGGCCTGCTGCAGGGCTGCATGTGAAACACCCGGCATCGACGCAACTGCAGCGGTCGCAATGCCGGCAGTGCGCAGGAAGGAACGGCGGGAACTGCTCAAGCTGCTCGGAAACTTCTGAAAATCCATGGTGCCTCTCCTCAGGGAACATGCTGCGGTGGGGACAGAAATTGGATACGCGGCGACAAGGCAACGCGGAAGTGTGGGTGCGAGGGGGATGAAGCAGGTTGCAAGATCGTTGGTGACGTAAATTGTTGAAGGTGTAACTCAAAAATACCCTGAATTGGTATGCAATGCGAGGGTAGTCGCAACATTTGCGCGGTAAAACGCAACTGCCCCGGTCACAGACCCGCGCGCGTCTCCGTCACCATGTAATCCACGACCGCCTTCAGGTCACCGCCGCTTTCCTCGTACACCTTCAGCTGACGGTCCGCACCGCTTCCCTGCTGCATCATGGTGCGGATGTATTCAATCTGCTCGCGGCTGCCCAATTCATCGACCACGTCGTCGACGAAGTGCAGATACTCCTCAATGAGTTCCCGCTCCGGCACTTCGGTTTCCTTGCCGAAATCGATGAGCTTGCCGTCCAGGCCATACCGCACCGCACGGAACTTGTTCTCCATCAGCAAGGCGCGGCTGTACTGCCTGAAGTCGATGTTGTTCGCGTGCAGACAGTGCAGCTTCATGGCCGTGGCCTGGATGAGTGCGGCAATGGCTACACTCTCTGCCGCCCTCATGGGGATATCGCAGATGCGCACCTCAACCGTGTTAAAGAACGGGTGCGGCCGAACATCCCACCACAGCTTTTTTGCATTGTCGATGGAGTTGGTCTTGATCAGCAGATTGACGTAGGCCTCGAACTCCGAATAACTGGCAAAGCTGTCTGGCAGATTGGTACGCGGAAAGTGTTCAAAGACCTTCGCCCTGTAGCTTTTGTACCCGGTATTCATGCCGAGCCAGAACGGCGAGTTGGTGCTGAGGGCAAGGATGTGAGGTAGAAAATACCGGATCGAGTTCATGATCCGAATCGCAGCTTCGCGGTCCTCAATGCCCACGTGAACGTGCAGGCCAAAGATGAGGTTGCTGCGCGCAACCAGTTGCAGATCCTCCACTACCTGGGCATACCGCGGGTCAGGATAAATCTCCTGAGAGCGCCAGTCCGCGAAAGGATGAGTGGCCCCCGCTACAAGCACGAGGCCATTTTCTTCTGCCAGGCGGATCATGTTGCGTCGCAGGTCATACAAATCTTCCTGCGCTTCGCCAATATTCTGGCAGACGCGCGTGCCCACTTCGATGACCGACTGGTGCAACTCTGCCTTGACGCGTTCTTCCAGCCGCAGCTTGCCGTGAGCCAGCATCTCTGTCGACACGTGCGACCGCAGATCCCGTGTTTCCGGATCAATGGTCTGGTACTCCTCTTCAATGCCGAGCGTGAACGATGGGCGCATGGTTTTCTCCGCGTGAAAGGTGTGTGACCAAGGATACCCGTACACCGCTGCGCACGTTCGCAGACGGAAGGCATGCGCGGTGTGGGTGTTCGCGCGCGGATCGACCTACCGGTTTAAGCCCTCATACCAGCGCAGAGGCCGCGCGAACAAAACCAGTTCGCCAGGCCTGGGCTTGACCGTGATGTGTCCGCAGTGGTTCACAGACGCGCTGCCGGTAGCAGCCAAAGCGGCCAGGTTGTACGCTGCTGCCGGTGCGTTCTGGTCTTTCTGCGACCTGGTGCAATCGACCGCGTCCTGTGGCAATACCAGCACACGAACGGGTAAGCCCACGGGTGCCGGCATCAACGCCACACCCTGCGCGTTTGTGATTAGCGTGACGCCGTCATGGCCAAGGTCGTCATACCAGAGCTGAAGGTGAGCGCGGCCCATGTCGAGGCCGTTGCGACCGTCCACTACGCGCACGCGAAAGACGCCCGATACCGTGGGCAAGGAGGCGGTCGCAGATGCTGGCGGTCGCTGCACCGGAACAGCCGGCACCGGCACACCGCCCGGTGCGGAAGACACGGTAGGGTTCTGGGCCTGGCTCCATGCCGAAAGTGGCATCGGCGGCAAGAACAGAAGAACGCCTGCCAAGGCCATGTACCTGCATGTTCCCTCAAGGTGCAAACTACTCACCGGCCTTGGGGTCGTACGACTCTGACTCTGCGGCATTAGCAGCCTGCTTTTTAGCGGCAGTCTTCTTGGCTGGCACCTTCTTGGCAGCGTGCTTAATGCCGGCTTCCTTCGCACCTGGCCCCTTCTTTGCGGGTGCCTTCTTTGCGCTCTTCTTCGGTGCAGCTTTTTTCGCGGCGGACTTCTTTGAGCTGCTCTCCATTTCTGCGTAAATCGATGGTACGGGTATGCCCTGCCGCTCGTGTCCCAGCAATGCGGCCCAGCGCAGCTCAGGACCCGCGCCGTCATTCGCTGCAGCACGTTCGACTGCCATGCGGGCAACTGCGTCCACGATCCACACAAAGTTCTCTTCGCCCACTGACACGCGGTCCGCATCCGGAGCCGGGTTCATAAAGTCGATGGCGTACGGGATGCCGTCTTCCACCGCGAACTCCACCGTATTCAGGTCATAACCAAGCGCCTTGCACAGCGTAAGAGCATCGCGCTCCACACGCTCGATCAGCGCTGGATCATACGTCGGCGGGCTCTTGACGTAACGCTCCGCGTGCGGCCGTGACGGATCGTACGGCATGATGCGGACGTGCTTCTGGTCCACCACATAGCAGCGGAAGTATTCGCGAAATTTGACCGCGGCCTGCAGCACCATGCATTGGTTGCCGCTCTTGTCATAGGCGTCGAAAAACTGGTGCGGGTCATGGACATGCGAGACATCGCGCCAGCCACCACCATCGTGCGGTTTCAGAAAGGCCGGGAAGCCGACATAGTCAAATACGCCGTGCCAGTCATACGGGTACTGCTGGTTGCGAAAGGAGATGTCGTTGGTATCGCGAGGCATTTCCTTGTGCGGCACGATCACGGTCTTCGGCACCGCGACGCCAAGCTTCGAGGCAAGAGCATAGTTGAAGAATTTGTCATCCGCACTCCACCAGAACGGGTTATTGATCACGTCTGTGCCGGTAAGCACAGCATTCTTCAGGTAGCTGCGGTAGAACGGAACATCGTGCGAAATGCGGTCCACAATAACGGAGTATCCCGACGGTACGGCCTCTTTGACGGCACCGACCTCTACAAACTCCGCTCGAATATCCGGGAGATTCATGCCGTTCACGCGGTCGACGAACGCTTGTGGAAAGGTGTTCTCCTGGCCGAACAAAATGCCGATGGTCTTCACTTCGATCTCCCTTGCGTGGTTCATGTTTGTCTTACACAGCCGAACTGCGATCCTGACTCGTTTGCTCTGCCCGTTATAGATAGGTTTGAGCCATGCGTTTCCACCACGGCCAGTCGTGACCCGTGCCGTCTCCCCACACATCCAGCCGCACGGGAATGCCCTTGCTACGCATAATGGCGGCGAGCCGCTCATTGTCGCTCCAGCACTGGTCGTGGTGCCCGGTGGCCAGGATGTAGGTGTTGCCGCGCATGCGGTCCAGCTGCCAGCTGCCGCCCAGGTTGGGCAGAAAATGGGTAGGCAGGGTGAAGTAGGTGTCGTCGTCATAGTGGCCCCGCAACATGGGTGTCACCATGTCAAAGGCGCCGCTCATGCTGAGCATGGCCGTGATGACGTCAGGATGTCGCAGCGCCATGCTTGCCGCGTGAAATCCGCCAAAGCTGCAGCCGGTCACGGTGACGCTATGACGCCACGTGCGCCAGCGAATATGCGGAATCAACTCATTCACAATGTAGCGTTCATAGGCGAGATGACGGTCAATTCGCCACCGGCCAGGCACGTCGCGCGCGTACCAGCTTTCGGCATCGACTGAATCGACACACCACAGCTGCAGTTCACCGCGATCAAGCTTGTCTCCAATCGCCGTTACCATGCCGAATTCTTCGAACTCGTAGAAACGCCCCTGCGACGACGGAAAGACGATAACAGGCAAGCCGGCGTGACCGAAGACCAGCCGCTCCATGCGTCGACCAAGTGCGTTCGAATCGTCCACGTGGTACTCGCGATGCAAGCGTCATGCCTCCGCTGGGTCGATCGGCAGCGCACAATGGCTGGCCATCCTGCTACCCTTTTCAAATCGTATCGCATGGCACTTCGTCCCCAAACCGTGGCAGTTCCCGCAGAAGAGTCACACACCTCAACGCCATTTGTGGATCACGCGGAAGGTGACAGCGGCCCAGGTGCACTCGGGTTAACTACTGACGAGCTCACGCTTGCACCCGCACAGGGTGTCCGCTACTGGCGGGTCGAGGGATGGTCGTCCAACGCGCTGCCCACACCACGCGACCTGTTCGTCTGTTTGCCGGAGGCGTACTGGACCGAGCCGGAGCGTAGATTTCCTGTGCTGTTGCTGCACGACGGACAGAACCTTTTTGACGGAGACCTCTCGTACGTACGAGGCAGCACGTGGCGCGCTGGCGAGACCGCAGACCGTGAGGCTGCCGCAGGCACGGTCGAGCCGCTGATCCTGGTCGGCATCGGCAACACAGGCCACGAGCGTATGGCGGAGTACACGCCCACGCCGGATACGCGGCTGGGCGGCGGCAAGGGCCCCCTGTATGCCAGGGCGCTGGTGGAGGAGCTGCTGCCGATTCTGGGCCGAGATTTGCGGCTGGCTGCCGGTCCCGCAAACACGGGACTTGCAGGGTCCTCCCTGGGTGGGTTGATCTCACTCGCAATCGCCCTGCAGTATCCGCAGGTATTCGGCAAGGTCGGCGTGCTGTCACCTTCACTGTGGTGGGACACCCGCGCCATTCTGGACGAGGTGCGGGCACTGCAAAGCAAGCTTCCGCTCCGCATTTGGCTGGACATGGGGACCGCGGAAGGAGCGGTGCATCTGCGAGACACAGACCTGCTGACACACCTGCTGCAGGGAAAAGGATGGGTCCTCGACGGAACATCGACCCTGCCCAGGAACGCGCCGCGGCCAAGCGGCATGCGGGAGCATGCGCCCACCCCCGGACATCCACGCCAGCCAAGCTCTGCGGGTACCGCACTCCTGCACTACGAGCGTGTGGCGCACGGCCTGCACAACGAAGGTGCATGGGCATCACGCTTTGGCGATGTGCTCCGATTTTTGTTCCCAGCCGCGTGAAGTGGCCGTGCCCGAGCGGAATGCATTGCTGTTGGTGCACCGCAGCTTGCGATTCAGGCCTGAATGCGGCATACTTACAGGGTTAGAGGCAGTGTGTGCAGACGCACGCCGTCTGTGTCGCAGACCCCAAAAGCGGTTCCCGCTTTCTTGCGCACCCCGAATAACGTGCGACATAAGTTCAGAGTTCTGAGAGGAAGTTTCCAGTGGTTATGATTCGTTTGGCGCGCGTAGGCGCCCGCAAGCAGCCGCACTATCGCATCGTGGTAATTGAGAAGGATCGCGCCCGCAACGGTCGCTCGATCGAAGTCGTCGGCACCTACAATCCCCGCACCGAGCCGATGACGGTCGTGCTGAAGCGCGATCGCATTGATTACTGGAAGTCCGTTGGTGCACAGCCCTCAGAGATCGTAGCAAAGTTGCTGGCGAAGACGCCGGTCGATACGGTGCAGCCGGAAGGCGTGGCTGCTTAGCTTCCTCGGGCGTTTCCAATATGGAAAGACCTTGAATCCCAGCACCATCGGAACCGCAGATCAGGTTCCGATGGTGTTACCGTTTGCGCCCGCCCCACCGTTGGACACGAATCCATGCTTTGTGTTAGGGAAATCGACTGAGTACGCGCAGCCCATTTGCATCAAGAACGCGAGCGCACCGGCACAATTGATACGCAAGGGTTGGCATGACTTCCTCGTCCTATGAAACCTCCTCCATCGCGGACAACACTCGTTTGCAGGAGCTCTTGACCGGTCTGGTTCGTTCGTTGGTCGATCATCCGGATGCGCTGCGCATTGAGACAGAGACCGGCGAATCCGGCGTTCTCTTCCGCGTGTATGTGGCGCCGGAAGATCTGGGCAAGGTCCTTGGCAAGCAGGGCCGCACAGCCCGGGCTCTTCGGACAGTATTGAGCGCAGTAGCAAGCAAATCCAAGCAGCGCCTGTCGCTGGACGTGCTTGAAGCCGCGGGACAGAGCTAAGGCAGAGACCTTGAACCTGCCTTCGCCCCATAACCAGGTTTCGCCTTCTTCGTACTTTCTGCGATGCTGAAAGCATGTCGGATGATTGGATAGTACTGGCGCGAGTGGCACGGCCACAGGGTCGGCGGGGAGAGGTCCTGTGCGACCTTTTCACCGACTTTCCTGAACGCTTCGCGGAGCGCCGTTCACTCTTTCTGCTGAAGAAAGATGGTCAAATCTCTCCTGTCATGCTGGAGGACTTCTGGCTGCCCACTGGCAACTCCGCCGGCAGGGTAGTGCTGAAATTCAATCAAAGCTCAACGATTGCCGACGCCGAGGCCATGGTCGGCCAGGACATCGTGCTGCCGGTGTCGCAGCGGGTAACGCTGGATGCAGACACGTTTTATGTGAGTGATCTGCAGGGTTGCGTGGTAGTGAACCTCGCAGGCGGTGATGGACCGGACGAACTGGGCACCATCACCGACGTGCACTTCCCCACGAACACGGCTGGCAAGCGACTCGAAAACGCGGCACCGCTCCTTGTAGTGAGTCGAGCCAACGGCGACGAGGTCCTGATCCCGCTTGCGCTGGAGTTTCTGCAGCATCCCGACCTGAAGAATCGTCGGCTCGAGATGCACCTTCCGCTGGGATTGGTGGAAGCGAATGGATAGCCCGGACACGCCGGGAGGCCTGCGGTTTGAGATCGTGACCATCTTCCCGCGCTTCTTTGACAGTGTTCTCTCCTATGGTGTGGTGTCTAGGGCGCTGCGTACCGGCCTGGCTTCGGTGGTCACGACAGACCTGCGGGAGTACACGACGGACCGGCACCGAACGGTGGATGACCGGCCATTCGGCGGTGGTGAAGGCATGGTCATGAAGCCGGAACCGATCTTCCGCGCGGTAGCGTCGCTGGGCATTGCGCCAAAGCAAGACCGCGATTTAACCCGCGAGACCGTGATCCTGCTGTCCGCCCAGGGCGAGCGGTTTACCCAGGCCGTCGCCCATGAACTGGCGGCGGTGGCGCGCGTCGTGCTGCTGTGCGGCAGGTATGAAGGGGTGGACGAGCGTGTAGCACGGCACCTGTGTGACCGTGAATTATGTGTGGGTGACTACGTGCTGTCTGGCGGTGAGCTTGCCGCTGCAGTTGTGGTGGATGCCGTGACCCGTCTGTTGCCAGGCGTACTGGGCAACGCGGATTCGGCACACTATGAAAGCTTCGGCGTTGCCAGCGACTCGATGCGTCCGAGTGACGAGTCGCCACGCGCGGTGTCGGCGGCAGCGGGTTTGCTGGATTACCCGCATTACACCCGGCCGGCGGAGTTCGACGGTGTCCCGGTTCCGGAGGTGTTGTTAAACGGAGATCACGCGGAGATCAAAGAGTGGCGTCGGCAGCAGGCACTCGCAAAAACTCTGCGAAACCGGCCGGATCTGCTGCAGCAAACAACGTTGACAGCGGAAGACTGCGTGCGGTTGGAGCGGCTTCGCCGACAGGCTGTGGCTTAGTCTACGTAGCCCTTCGTACTGCGTGGAGCGAAGAACTTGCGAAGAAGTGTTTGCCATTGCGTGAAGTTGGGTTAAACTAACAAACGACTCTAAGCAAGGAAACCTTCGTCATGTCGATTCACCCTATCATGCAGAAGCTCGCGGCAAAGCTCGAGCGCACCGATCTGCCCGCATTCGCCCCCGGCGACACCGTTCGTGTTCAGGTAAAGATCAAGGAAGGCGAAAAAGAGCGTCTGCAGGCGTTTGAGGGTATGTGCATCGCCCGAAAAAAGGGACCGCAGGGCAGCTTTACCGTTCGCAAGATGAGCTTTGGCCAGGGCGTCGAGCGCATCTTCCCGTTCAATAGCAAGGTTGTGGACAAAGTAGACAAGATTCGGTCGTACGAGGTTCGACGCGCCAAGCTGTTCTACCTGCGTGGTCTGCGTGGCAAGGCTGCCCGCCTGCGCGAGGTTGGACGCACGGCGTAACACCTACACAAGGGAATAGAGAAGGGTGCCGGAGACGGCACCCTTTCCCATTCGGCCTGCTAGCTTGCTAATTCTTGATGCTCGGATCAGCATTTGCCGCCAAACCGGAGCGTTCGGACGAGCGAGTTCCAAGTGCTGCCGTACCAGCCGGTACTGGCGTGTTACAAACTTCCGGCGTCATTGTTGTTCCATTGATCTTGACTGGGATCGGTCGCTCACCAGGCCCAACCTTTTGACACGGCAGCTGCGCCCGTTGCGCCTGCATGCCTGACGGTAGGGGCGGTGCGCTAGCGCTAAGCTTCTGCTCGTTGGCGCTCATGGGACGAACCCCGGGCCAGTTGTACGGAGCAAGCGCAATCGTGCCGTAGCCCATGCTGGGAAACCGGCCTGGCTGCACATACCCCCTGTCCAAGAGGACGAAAAACGGATGCTCCTTCTTGTCCACGAGGGTCTCGTCACTGGAAAGCTGCACCGTGTGATCGTCCGGCGCCTTCAGGGTCAGCGTCTTGCCCTGCAAAGCATCTTTCTGCTGCACTGAATTTGGGAATTGCTGCATGGAAGCCACTATTGTCCCCACGCCGGGGACAGAGATGTACAGAAACCTGACCTCGTGAATGTCGTAGTTCAGGTGTGCCTTGCCTGTCCAGCCATCCACGGTGAGGGTACCGTTTTCAATCTTCATGCCGACTTCCCTGCGATGCAGAAGGGCCTTGCGTTTCTTCACGCATTCCTTGTCTTTCTTCGCACAGGGCGAAAGCTCGACCGGCTTGCCGTTCGCGTCCAGCGTCACCGCAGTAGTATCGTCCGACGGCTGTGGCTGGGCCTCGCCTGTTCCAGAGCTTTTCGCCGGCAGAGTTAACGTTTGCTGCTGGTCAGCACCGGCAGATTCGGCCGGTACTGATGGCGCTGCCGTGGTCTGAATTGCACCCGCGGCACCCAACTCCGGAACAGGAGACGTCGCCTGTTCGCTGACCACCGACTGTGGTGGCACCGACGGTTCTTGCTGCACCTTCTGCGAATCCGCAAACGGTACACCCGAAAGAGAGAACAAAAGCACAAAGGCAGAAAGCAGAGGACGCATACGAGTTCCCCACAGAACAACAGAGTGTGTTGCAGTGTCGCCGGTAGCCTACATCAGCGGACGATACACTGACTACAACTTGAGTAAACAGGCAAAGCCGGTTCTCGCACGCCCCAAGCAGCAAATCCCTTTGGAGATGCGTCGCAAACGGCCCCTCATCCCAGCCGGGCGAACAAAGGAGCAGATGCTGCGCGAGGCTGTGTGTAGCGATGCTCCGGAGCAGGCGTTGCGGTACAAAGGCTTCCAGGTCATCGCGGGTGTGGACGAGGTGGGCCGCGGTGCGCTGTTTGGCCCGGTGGTCGCCGGTGCGGTGATTCTGCCACAACGCACAGCGCGGCTACAACGGCTTGGCCTGCGCGACAGCAAGCAACTCTCACGCGAAGAACGAGAGAAGCTTGACCGCGAGATCCGCAAGATCGCGGTAGCCTGTGCCGTGGCGGAGGTGGATGCAGCAGGGATCGACACGGTCAATATCTACCAGGCGTCGCGGCTGGCAATGCGATTGGCAGTGGAAGGTCTGGGCACGCAGCCCGATCACCTGCTGATCGACGCATTGCGCATCGACCACACATGCGCACAGACCAAGTTGATCTACGGCGATTCCCTGTCGGTCTCCATCGCGGCTGCTTCGGTAGTTGCCAAGGTGTACCGCGACGGCATGATGCGCGACCTGGACCGGGTACACCCACAGTATGGGCTGGCGTCACACAAGGGCTATGCCACACCAGAGCATCGTGCCGCTCTGCAGAAGCACGGCCCGTGTGCTCTGCATCGCCGGTCGTTTGCGCCAGTGGCGAAGTTTTACGGTGCGGCAGCGCTGGCCAGCGCTTTAGCGGCGGAACATCAGCAGGAGTTGGACGAAGAAGCAATGCTGGAAGATGAAGCTATAAAGGAGTTTGACGTTTGCCTGGAAGACTGATGTGTGTGGTGGCCCACCCTGACGATGAATGCTTTGCCTTTGGCGGCGCGCTGGCGCTGGCTGTACGGGCGGGTCACGAAGTGAACGTGATTTGCCTTACCGATGGCCAGGCAGCGACCAACCGCGGCAGCTCGGCTGACGCAGCCAATCTGGGGGCGATGCGGCGCGATGAGTTTAAGCGAAGCTGCGCTGTGCTGGGCGTCTCACAGTACGAGCTGCTGGACTACCAGGACGGCAAGCTGGAGTTTGCCAACGTGAGTGAGGCTGCGGAAAAAATCGTGCGGCGCATGCGCACCTTCAAGCCGCACATTGTGCTCACGTTTGCGATGGATGGTTCGCTGAATGTACACCCGGACCACATGATGGTCAGCGCCATCACGAGCGCGGCGTTCCACTGGGCAGCACGCCCCAAACGATACCCTGAGCAGGGTTTGAAGCCATGGCAGGCGGACCGGCTGTACCTGCAGAGCACAGACTTCACGCTGCCCGACCGCGAGCCTCAGCTGCCCTCGCCGTGGTCGGTGCGGCTCGACATCTCCTCCGTCAAGGCTTTGAAGGAGGCTGCCTTCCGGGAGCACACCTCGCAACTGCCGGTCCTGGACAAGGTGCAGCCGTTCTGGGACAAATACGGTGATGCGGAATTCTATCTTCTCGCTGCCGCCAGGGAGCCCCTGGACATTCGCAGCACAGACGAGATGTTCTAAGCTCAGACGCGGAGCGCCTGCTTCGGCACGGCGGCTCTGCGTCGCTTGTCCAACCACTGCCATGCAGGCCGCGCGGCAATCAGCGCGAGGAAAATCATCATCTCAACAAATGGGCCGGTGTTGCCTTTCTTCACAGACAGGCTGTAGTGCAGCAGGCAAAGGAAGGCCGCTCCATACACCGTGCGATGGAGCGTCTGCCACGATTTCCCGCCCATCCTTTGCATCACAGCCTGCGGCGATGTGAGCGCGAGCAGAAACAGCGTAAACCAGGCCAGCAGGCCAATCTGGATGAAGGTCCGTTTCTTCAGATCGTCAAGGATGGTCGGCCACACATCGTGAAACTTCTGGCCGACGGTGGCAAACTGGTGCCCCTTGACGTTGTCCAGGGCTCCCTGTAAATCGAAACCGGAGAAGAGGAAGACGTACGTCAGCAGATGCAGTGTGGCGTAAAAAAAGGCGTAAAGACCGACCATACGGCGAAAGCGCACCAGCCAGCCAAGTTTTGGCGAAATCCGCCGTACCGGCGTTATGGCAAGGCCACCCAGCAGGAAGTAGACCCCCCAGTTGCCGGTGAAGTGGGTGATGGTCGCAACGGGGTCGGTGCCGAGATTGTCCACGCGAAAGCGATGCACCAGCACATAGAGCGGTACCAAGCACGCCAGAAACACGGCTACCTTAACGACGCGGATGACACGTGTGTTCATACTGCGGCAATGCTCTCCTGTGAACTAAAAAAAAGTATTCAGGTCCATACCTTTGTACAGGCCGGCCACCTGATCGGCATAGCCATTAAATGGCAAGGTCGGCACCGTGCGTGGGAAGGTGCCCGTGTCGATACGGCGTTCGTGTGCCTGGCTCCAACGCGGGTGATCGTGGCTCGGGTTCACGTTGGAGTAAAAACCATATTCGTCCGCTGCAAGGTCGTTCCACGTCGTCTCCGGCTGGTCTGCAACAAAGCGGATCTTGACCAGTGATTTGGCGGACTTGAAACCGTACTTCCAAGGAACGATGACGCGAACAGGTGCACCCTGCTGGCTCTCCAAAGTCTCCCCGTAGCTGCCAAAGGTCAGCAGCGTCAGCGGGTTCATCGCCTCGTCTAAACGGAGGCCTTCGCGATATGGCCACCGGATGGAAGCAGGCGCCTCGGGCATCTGCTTGTGATCGAACAAGCTAACAAACTCGACATACTTGGCGCTTGGCAACGGATTGGCAAACTTGATCAGTTCCGCCAGCGGATACCCGACCCAGGGCACGATCATGCTCCACGCTTCCACACAGCGGAAGCGGTAGGTGCGGTCCTGCAGCGGCCTGTAATGCATAAGCTTGTCGACGTCGACGGTCTTTGGATTGGAGCAAAGACCTTCCAGGCTGACTGTCCAGGGACGTGTATGCAGCGACCCGGCATTCTTTGAGGGATCGCGTTTGTCCGTGCCGAACTCGTAAAAATTGTTATACGTAATCGCCTTCGGCTTGGGTGTCACAGTTTCGCCTGCAAGTGAGAAGGGGCCCGGCTGAGCGTCCAGCCTGGACGACGCGTACGCGACGCTGGGCATGCCGATAGGTGGAAGGCGCTTGTAGCCCTCATACGCCAAGCCCGCCGCAGCCAGACCGCCAAAAATCAGATTTCGCCGGTTCAGAAACTTCTCCTTGGGCGTGATCTCTGACGAAAGAAACTCGGGTGTGCGGTTGTGCATGTGTGTTCCTCTTCCCTGACGAGCTTGCGTGGCAATCATGCGTTCCCACATCGACGCCTTGCAGAAATACTGCTCATTACTAATAGACGAGCGGTTCGTGCCTGTCGGTTTGCCATAGAGATGCCCTGCTTGCGTGAGACGAATGCATACAGCAGACTGGTGAAGCTGATTGAGGGAGTGAGCCATGGCCGACATCACCGGAGCACGCGAGGCTGTGCTGTACAAGACCGCCGATACCCTGCTGAATGCGCGACGCACCGGCATCGCCATTGCCGATCTGCCGGCGGACTTGCAGCCTGGGGATGAAAACGAAGCATTCTTCGTCCAGGACATCATGGCCAGGGCCTTTGGCGAGATCGGCGGGTGGAAGATCGGCGCGCGCGGCGCAGATGCAGAGCCGTTCTTTGCGCCGATGCCGGCGGCGTGGATCGGTCAGAACGGGTCCACGTTTGCAGGACCGATGTACCGGTTGAACGGCGTCGAATGCGAAATTGCTTTCCGCATGGGTCACAATCTGCTGCCGCGCAGCATCCCGTACACGCGGGATGAGGTGATTGAAGCGATCGCATCCTGTCACCCGGCCATCGAGATTATCGAATCCGCCTTTGCAGACACCACAACAGTGCCACGGCTGGCTTCCTTCGCAGATATGCAAATTCACGGCGGCTTCGTTGCCGGACCGGCCGTCGCGGACTGGCAGCAAATCAATTGGGCGAACGAGAAGGTGACGCTGGTACTCGATGCAAGCGTGAGGTTGGAAAAGGTCGGCTCCAATCCGGGCGGAAACGATCTGCTGCGATTGCTCGTCTACCTCGCGAACGAGGGCTCGGTGCGCACAGGTGGCCTGCGCGCCGGACAGTACGTGACCACGGGCAGCTGGACTGGTGTCACGTGGGCTTCAAACGATTCTGCGGTCATGGCAGAGTTCGAACACGCCGGCAGCGTTGCCGTTGAGTTTGCCAAAGTGCACCTGCCCGGATGACGATCTGACATAGCATTGCGTGCCCGGCATCGTGCACAGCAGAAGCCGTAGAGTTCCTGTCGCACGAAGCCGTGATGAACTGGCTGCCACACCCATGCAGACACTGGTTGCGTCGAAGAAGCTCAGGAACTCCTGACCGAAACACGTATGACGAAGTAGTCCGTGAGCCGCAAAGGCGGCAGCTTAGCCAAGTCCTACTTCGCCAAAGCAAAAGCGCAGACCCGATGGGCCTGCGCTTTCTGCGGAAAAGGGATGGTGGAGGCGGTGGGAGTTGAACCCACGTCCGAAACTACTGTAAACAGAGAGCGTTCATGCTTTTCCCAATGTTCAATTTGTCTCGTACCGCGCGCTTTGAACGGGCAAAGAAACGCGAAGCACCAGCTCGATCGATGTCATCCTTGGCGTACGAGCAGAACACCTTGGACCATCCCACTGTGCGACGTCCGCAGTCAGCCCGTGGGCAAAGCCGACTGAAGACGGCTACTTAGTTTTTAATTAAGCAGCAAGAGCGAACTGAGGTTCGGCACTTATAGTTTTGTGAGCGATTACGGGTGTCCACACCCCGGCATGCCTCTCTGCCACTAGCAATCCCGTCGAAGCCGTGACGCCCCCATCGTGGCGAAAGAGCCGCCGGGTGGTCGCTCCTTCCGGAGCACGCTCCCTTGGGAGCAGCTTCGCAGTGCATGATGGCCCTGCAAAAGAACTCTCCTTAGTATACGACGCCTTGCAAGCCGAGTGTTAGCGGCGCGCGGTATACTTCGGCGTTGCTCCACCAGTGGGGCCACCAAGGAACGAACCGATAATGATCAAGCAAGCCATGCTGGCAGCGGGACTGATTGCAATGACGATGCAGGCTGAAGTAACGAAAGCGCCATTCGGCACCATGCCCGACGGCAAGGCAGTGGATGTGTACACACTTAAGGATGCCTCCATCGAGGTCAAAGTCATCACCTACGGCGCGCGTTTGATGGGCGTGATTGCGCCTGACAAGAACGGCAAGCGCGCCGACGTGGCGCTTGGTCACCCCGACCTCGCCGGCTATCTGGCCGACAAAAGCACCTACTTCGGCGCCATCGTGGGCCGCTACGGTAACCGTCTTGCCAAGGGCCAGTTCACCATTGACGGCAAGCAATACCAGGTACCGGTCAACAACAACGGCCAATCGCTGCATGGCGGCGCGGCGGGGTTCGACAGCAAGATTTGGGATGCAAAGCTGGTGAAGGATGGCGTGGAACTGACGCTGGTCTCTCCGGATGGCGACCAGGGCTACCCCGGCCAACTCACCGCGCATGTGACGTACACCCTGCACGGTGAAGACCTGCGCATTCGATACAGCGCAACCACCACTGCCCCCACCGTCACTAACCTCACAAACCATGCATATTTCAATCTCGCCGGCGAAGGTGTCGGTACCATTCTCGGCGAGACCGTCATGATCAACGCCGATCACTACACACCGGTCGATTCGGTGCTGATCCCCACGGGCGATCTACCTGCTGTTGCCGGCACGCCATTTGATTTCCGCACGGCCCACGTCATCGGCGAACGCATCGACGCCGACAACGACCAATTGAAGATCGCCAAGGGGTACGACCATAACTGGGTGCTGAACGGACCAGACGGCCAGATGAAGCTCGCCGCCAAAGCCGTCGACCCCGGTTCCGGCCGTACCTTAACCGTAAAGACGACGCAGCCCGGTGTGCAGTTCTATACCGGCAACTTCCTCGATGGAACACTGACCGGCACCAGCGGCCGGAGCTACCCTTTCCGTTCGGGGATGTGCTTCGAGACACAGCATTTTCCGGATTCGCCCAATCACCCCAGCTTTCCCTCTACCCTGCTCAAGCCGGGGCAGACTATGAAGTCGGAAACGGTTTTCAGCTTCGGCGTACAAAAGTAGACATCCACAACTGCGAGCCTCCCGCGGCCGAAGCATCCAGGCGCGGGGGGCTTGCTATTTCAGTTTGCCGGCATACCGCTCGACGACATCGCGTGACAGTTCCTGTTGCAAGCCGTTCATCTTCTTCCACGGATCGCGCTTCAAACGATGCTGCCATTCCGAAGAGAAGTTGTTGATGCGAAAGTTTGGCCGCTCCGGTTCGGCAAGCTCTTTCCAATCGAGCGTAACTGAAACCGGTAGGCCGGGCCGGGAACGCATTGAGAATGGGGCTACTGCCGTTGCGCCGCGTTCGTTGCGAAGATAGTCCACGTAAATTTTGCCAACACGCGCCGCCTTTGTCATCTTGCTTAGATACAGGCGCGGATTGTCTTTCTCCATGGCCATTGCAATGCCGTGAGCCCAGGCTTTCATGGTGGCGAAGTCGTACTGCGGCACCAGGGGGAAAACGATGTGCAGACCCTTGCCGCCCGTAGTTTTGACGAAGCTCTCGATCCCAAGCTTCTTCAGGCGCGCGCGCACTTCCAACGCACTCTCCGCCACCTGCGACCACGGCAAAGACTCGTCCGGATCCAGGTCGATTACGATGCGGTTCGGGTGCTCCAGGTCGGCGTTGCTCGATCCCCATGGATGGATTTCAAGCACACTCATCTGCGCCAGGCCCGCCAGTGACTCCGCCGAATTCAGCGTGATATACGGCTCCGGTGTGCCGCCCTTCTTGTCAGAGACCATCACGCTGCCGACGCCCGCAGGCAGCATGTGGTTCACGTGCTTCTGGTAAAAGCACGGCTTAGCACTGCCGTCCGGGCACCGCACAAGCGAGAGCGGCCGGTTCGCTATGTGCGGCAGCATCTGCGGCGATACGGCCCACAGGTACGCGGCCAGTTGCTCCTTCGTGACGCCGGATTCAGTGTCGACCACCTTCTGCGGATGGGTGAGGCGGACCGGCGGAACAGGCAGGGTTTTTGTTGGAGTGACAGGCAGGCTTTGCTTTGAGGCGATCTCCGGCTTCTTTGGCATAGTGGCGGACTTGGCCGCCTTGCCAACGCTGCTGCCTTCTTCGCCCGGTGCCGCACCTTTGGCACGCTTGGGTTTGGGTGCCGCGTCTTCTTTGCGCACTTCAACCGCAGGCTTGTCCTCGCGCAGGCCAAGGTATGCAGCCTGACGCAACTGGTTCTCACCCGTCCAGGTTGCGAAACGTACCTGCACGACGGTTTGCGGCTGAACCCAGTGCGCGCCGCGCTTTGCCTCGTTTGGAATTTTTGAAAAAGGACAGGCCACCTGCTGCAACGCTTCAAGTTTGTCGCGCAACATGCTGTGTATGCGAGCGTTGAACCCGGTACCAGTGCGGCCTGCGTACATCAACGATCCCTTCTCGTCGTAATAGCCCAGCAGCAGTGCGCCAATGCCGCGGGTGCCGTTTGACAGGTCGGTGAAGCCGCCCACAACGAACTCCTGCTCGTGCAGGCACTTCGATTTCACCCATGCATGGCCCCTTCCGGAGGTGTACGTCGCCTCCGTCTTCTTCGAGATCGTGCCTTCTGCATGCAGGGCGCAGGCCTGGTGAAAGATCATTGCGCCATCACCCTCAAGATGCTCGCCGAAACGGACCTCGCCGCTGCCGCTGCTGTAGCCATCTGCAGGCAACAGGCCATGTAACAGTCGCTTTCGTTCCAGCAGCGGCAGGTCGCGTGTGCTATGACCGTTCAGGTGCAGCAGGTCGAAGGCAAAGTAGGTCATGGGGTGACTCTCTCCCTTTTCGAACGAAGCCTGCAGCCGCGCAAAGGAGGAAACGCCAGTGTCGTCCAGCACGACCACCTCACCATCCAGCAGAGCGGTGTCCGCTGCCACCTGCTGCAAAGCTTCAGCCACGGGCTTCATGCGATGCGTCCAGTCAAGCCCCGTGCGCGTCAATAACTGCACAGTGTTGCCGTGTTTGCGAGCCTGCACGCGGTATCCGTCCAGCTTGAGTTCATGCACCCACGACGTCCCCGTTGGCGTCGCCTCACCCTCGCTGGCAAGCTGCGGCGTAATGAACTCCGGCAGCTTCTCCTTCCAAAGCGTGGCGATCGATTGATCCACCGCCTGCGTTCCTGCTTTTGCAGTCGTCTTTGCAGACTCCGCTGATGATGCAGTCCTCGTTGTTGCCGGGCTGCCCTTCGGACGCGCTACGGCGTCAGCTTCATGCGCGCGCTGACGGTACCAGGCTTGTCCCGTACCTGCGGTCTCCTTCGAGTTCCAGACATGGGTTTCAGCCTCGGCGATCTGCTCCAGCGAGCGACCGGTGACAGCAGAATCCGGAGCCTCTTCCGTAATTGCGGGTGCACCCTCCGGCCGTTCGAGTTCGTCGTGCTCCTTGATCAGCAGCCAGTTCGGTTTGCCCTCATGAGCGGCCTTGCCGCCCATGCGTACCAGCGCCCAGTTGCCGTGCATCTTGGTGCCGTTCAGAGCGAATTTCAGGTTGCCCTTGCGAAGGCCTTCGTCCACATCCACGTGCGGCGTCCACGTTCCCTGGTCCCACACCATCACGGTGCCGCCGCCGTACTGTCCACGTGGAATGATGCCTTCAAAGCCGCCATACTCCATGGGATGGTCTTCCACCTCAACGGCCAGGCGCTTGTCATGGACGTTGTAGCTGGGGCCTTTGGCGCACGCCCAGCTTTTCAGCACGCCATGCCAGCCAAGGCGGAAGTCATAGTGCAGGCGCGTGGCGGCGTGCTTTTGGATGACGAATGGCAGGTCGGGCGGCGTCAGCTTGGCATCGCCGCTTGGTTCCGCGGTGACCTTGAAGTCGCGCATGGAGCGATACCGCGCAAGCTGCTCATCGACCTCATCCCCGGCACTGGCCGTCAGCTGCTTCTCTTTCGTGGCGCGATCCGCGCGTGTTCTGCTGGCTGGCATGCGTGCTGCTTCCCTTCTTCCAGAGACTGCGTACAGTAGATGCACAACGTCAGAGTGGGGGGATGTATGCCAACCTCCTCTGAAGTGAGAGTGAGAAGAGTGGGAGTTCAGACTGACATAAAGGGATACATGATCGTGGTGTATCACCGATGTGCAGATGCGCAGACCATGGCTGAATATGCCAGGCTCGCGCTGCCAGCGTTGATCGCCTTCGGCGGTCGTTTTCCAGTTCGCGCTTCGGGCGACACGGTCACTGCTCGCGAAGCCGGCCTTTGCGAGCGGGTAGTCGTGGTTGAATTTCCTTCAAAGCAGGTTGCGCTTGAAGCGTACGACAGCGCTGCATACCAGCAGGCTTTCGCGTTGATCGCGAAACTCGTGGAGCGCGACGTGCGCTTTGTGGAAGGCCAGCCGTTCGTGCCAGGGAGTTAGGCCAGACTAAGCTCTAGGCCGACTTGCGACGCGGTGCGGCTGCCTTTGCAGGCTTAATCGCGGCTGCCTTCTTGGCAGACGCGACAAGGGTAGGCCCGGGCCGCGCGTCGGCCTTCTTCTCGCTCTTGGCAGCCTTCTTTGGTATGGGCACCTCTTCCGGCGCCTCATCCGCTTCATTCGCAGCCTTTGCAGCAAGACTGCTACGCAAGGCATCCATCAGGTTGATAACTTTAGCTCGCTTGGGGGCTGGTTCATCCTGTGGGATGGGCTGGTGGTTCACCTTGGCATCCACCAGTTCGCGCAGCGCTACCTCATACCCATCCTTATACTTCGACGGATCGAACTTGCCGCTTTTCCGCTTGATGAGCTGCTCCGCCAGGTCAAGCTGGTCCTCGTCGATCTCCACCGGTTTCAGGTCGCCAAAGTACTCCATGGGCTTTCGCAGCTCGGCGCTGTATCGCAGAGTGAATGCCATCATGCCGGGGTGCTGGTCGTCGTCGTTCGGCGCGATCGCCACCACGTGCTCACGACCCGCAAAAGCAATCTTGCCAATGCCGACTTTCTTTTCCTTCTGCAGGGCCGTCCGAACCACCGCGAAAGCTTCCGCCTGGGCATCACCGTCCGGTGTCACAAAATAGGGCTTCTCGAAAAAGGAGGGATCGATATCGCTCTCATCAACAAACTGCTCGATAGCGATGGAGTGCTTTGACGGCACGCGCAGGTTTGCAATCTCGCTGGGTTCAATCTGGACATACTGGCCTTTGGCATACTCGTAGCCCTTCACGATGTCGTTCTTCTCCACCGTGGGTGCCGCCGCAGGGGTTTCATCGAGATCCTCCGCTTGTCCGGCAGGGTTGTCGACGGCCGACTGCAGCACTTTCTGATGCCGAACACGTTCACCGGTGGAGCGGCTGATCTGGTGGAACCGGATCTCGCTCTTGTACTCCGTTGCAACAAAAAACTTGACGGCAAACGACACCAGCGAAATTTGAATGGAACCGGACCAGTAGGGGCGAGCCATGCAACACCTCAGCGTTCAGAATGTAAGTCCAGCGCCAACTGATTGGGATGTACGCGCGCACTCGATGGTAGGGCGGTTTTGCCCCGCCGTCTAGTACGCAGACAGTTAACATTGCCAGACGACGAGCGCAGATGCCTGCTCACACCATCGTCTGGAGCGGCGTAGGCCAGGGGACGGTTTCCGCTGATGCAATCACGCAGAGTCGCGCGCTCCAGATACCAGAGGTAGACAAACAGTACGGTATCGGCCGATCACCGGCTCTTTCTGGCCTCTACGCTCCAACCAGGTAGGTGCAGAAACACTCGGCAATGTATAACTACGACAGCTTAGGTCCGAGTTGGAGGATAAGTCGGTGCGTCATGTATTTCCGGTGATGATCATGTGTGGTGCGCTCTCTGTGACCGCTGTTTCTGTGTCCCAGGAGCGGCGAGAACGTCCGCGACCCGTGCTTCTGGCGCTGGATCTGGATCACGACGGCACCCTGTCTGCCCCAGAGATCCAGGCTGCTGCCGCTTCGTTGCGAACCCTGGATGCGAACAGCGACGGCGAATTGACCTTCGACGAGTTCGAGCCGCAACGGCAGGACTCCGGTGCAACGCCGGACCAGTTGGTCACACAACTGATGGCGTTCGACAAAAACGGCGACGGCGTGCTGACACCAGACGAGCTACCCGCGCGCATGCAGGCCATGTTTACCCGCGGCGATACGAACCACGACGGCAAGTTGACGGCGGCGGAAATCCGCGACATGGCGCAGCACAGCGGCCGCGCAACGGGCCAGCGTGCTGAACCTGGAAAGGCCGGTATGAACATGCGGCTCGATCCGCTGCTGAATGCGCTCGACGCCAACCACGATGCCGTCATCTCCGCCGCCGAGATGGAGGCAGCCAGCGCAGAATTGCTGGCGCTGGACGCAAACCATGATGGCGTCCTGCAGCCGGAGGAGATGCGCGTGCGCCAGCAGACCCCCGCAGAACGTGCGGCTCACCTGCTGGAAGAGTGGGACACGAACCATGATGGCAAGCTCTCGCTCGACGAGGCACCAGATGGATTGAAGCCCCGCTTCGCGCAGGCGGACATAAACCATGACGGCTTTCTGGACAGTGCCGAAATGCAGGCTATGTTCGCTGCCATGCCACAGGGTGGTCCTGGTGGACCTCCTCCTGGAATAACACAACCGTCCGGACCAGATTTGAAAGGAGCGCGCAACTGATGAACTCTCGCCTCTCTGCTTTTGCAACACTGTCCTGTGTGTCACTTGCTGCCGCACCCCAGCCGCTCACGCTTGGGGCGCAAGCCGCTGGCGACGCACGCTGGACCTCTCACCATGAGCACGTACTGGGCACATCGCTTGAACTTACCGTGCGTGCCGCCGACAGGGCCAGCGCAGCTGCGGCCGAGGCTGCGGCGCTCCGCTCCATTGACCGCGATGAGACCATGCTGAGCACCTGGCGTGCAGACAGCGAGGCGTCACGCTGGGCCAGGACAAGCATGCAACCGGTACCCGTGTCGCCAGAATTACTGAACGTGCTTGCCGCATTCGACACTTGGCGTGAGCGTACGGGTGGGGCGCTGGACGCTTCGGTCGAGGCGGCAACACGATTGTGGTCGTCCACAACTGCGCGGGGTCGTACGCCCACACCCAATGAGATTTCCGTCACGGTTGAGGCCATGCAGCAGCCGCACTGGTCGCTGGATCGCGTTCACGGAACCGCCATGCGTTTGACCGATGTGCCGCTGGCGTTCGCAACCTTCGTCAAGAGCAGCATCACCGATCGTGCGGCAAAAGCAGCGCTTGCGGCGGGTGCCAGCGGCGTGATGCTGAACGTGGGTGGCGACGTGGTTGTGCGTGGCAGTCTGACGCAGATCATTGCTGTAGCCGATCCTCACGCTGCGTCAGAGAACGACGTTGCCGTACGCCATGTTGTTGTGCGCGATGCCGCAGTGGCGACAAGCGGATCCTACCGGCGCGGGTTTGAGCTGGCTGGTCCCTTGCAGCGGCAGGAGCCAGGGTTTTCACACCTCATCGACCCTCGCACAGCGATGCCTGCGTCCCACGTGGTGTCCTCCACCGTTGTGGCGCAAGACGCGGAAACAGCCGGCGCGCTGGCAACAGCTTTTGCCATTCTGCCGGTTGCGCAAAGCCATGCGCTTGCCGCTGCGATACCCGGTGTGCAGTACCTGCTTCTGCTCGCGAGTGGAGGAGAGGTACGCACCTCCGGCTTCCCTGCTCCCAATGGCCTGCAGCCCGTGGCGTACGCACCCGCTGCCGCAAACACGCCCGCCGCCGGCATGTGGAATCCGGCGTTCACACTGAACATAGATCTGGAGCTGCCCCGCATCGCAGACGCACGCTATCGGCGCCCGTACGTCGCCGTCTGGGTTGAAGATGCCGACCACTTTCCGGTGCGTACGCTCGCGCTGTGGACGCAAAATCCTCGGTGGCTGCCGGACCTGAAGCAGTGGTATCGCGACGATCAGCTGCGCCGCATGGCGGAGGGTACGGATGTCTCGCGCACCATCACTTCGGCCACGCGGCCACCCGGCAAGTACAACCTCAAATGGGATGGCAAAGACAACGAAGGCAAGCCGGTGAAGGCAGGCAAGTACACCATTTGTGTGGAGGCTTCTCGCGAGCATGGCGGCTACGACGTGGAGCGACACGAGCTCGACCTGGGTGCAACGCCGCTGCAAGCCACGCTGGCCGGTGCCAAGGAACTGGGAGCCATCACGCTTGATTACCGAAAGCGATAGGTTGGGCAGCGGCAGGGTCGTGGTGGACCGGCGCGTGCGCCTGCGGCAATGGGCTGCGAAGACCGCCCGCTGGCTCCACCTTTACCTCTCGATGGTCAGCTTCGGCATCATCCTGTTCTTTGCCGTGACAGGACTCACTCTTAACCATGCCGACTGGTTTTCATCTGCGGTGCATACCCGGCAGGTCTCTGCGAAAGTGAACGCTGCCCTGCTTGGTGCTCAGCCTGACACGACGGCAATCGCAGCTACGGTTAGAGCGCAACAGCACCTGCATGGCGCTCTCGATGACGTTCGTGTGGACGACACCAGTGTAGCCTTCACCTTCAAAGCACCCGGCTACAGCGCCGACGTCTCCGTGGACCGGCCCGCAGGCACTTACACCATGACGGAAGTTAGCAACGGCGCGGTGGCTGTGTTGAACGATCTGCACAAAGGTCACGACGCAGGCAAGGCATGGAGTTGGGTCATCGACATCTCTGCGGTGCTGCTCACACTGGTGTCAATGACCGGCCTGGCAATCCTCTGGTTCATCTACAAGCGCCGAACGTCCGGCCTGATGATCGCCGGCGCCGGTGCCGCAGTGGCGTTGCTGCTTTATAAAATCTGTGTGCCTTAGATGGGCGCGGGCGAATTCTCCAGCAGCAACATGGCGAAGCACGAACCACATGTTCCTGCCGCGACGTTTGCCGACCTTGGTTCTCACAGAACAGGCTTTATGGCGCGCCCCGCATCGTGCGTATCGGTGTCCGCTTAGGCAGCTGGCAGGGTTTGAAAGCTTGTACCGCTACGCCGTCGATGAGCGCGGCCTCGCCGCTGAATCGGTGAAGGCGGCTGCATACTGAACGAGGACGCCGCGCACGACTGAAACAGCATCAGGGTGAAACCTTTCACCACAGTCTTCGCGTCTCTACAGGTATTCCAATCACACAAGGATCTTCTCTGATGCCGCTTTTCTCCAGCCGCTTCTATCCCGCGGTTCTGTTGTGCGCCGTTGCCTCGTCTCTGTTTGCATCTGCCCCGCAGACTCCAATCCAGATCACTGCCGATCTGACCGAGGGTGCACGCCATCTCTACCACGCGGAGATCGATTTTCCCGTCAAGCCCGGACCGGCGACGTTCATCACGCCGCAGTGGATTCCTGGAACCCACGCGCCGGGTGGTCCGCTGGCAGACATCACCGGCGTGGTATTTACGGCAAATGGGCAGGTCATCCCCTGGCGTCGTGACGACGTCGCTCTTGCTGAGTTCCATGTCACCGTTCCGGCTGGCGTCACTACGCTGCATGTGCACCTGGACAGCATTCACTCCCATCGCGTCACAACAAACATGTCGGTGCTCGAGTGGGAATCGTTGATGATGTACCCTGCGCACGTGCCGGTCGCCAACATCGCAATCCAGCCGTCCGTCACAGTGCCGGCAGGCTGGGGTACTGGGACAGCGCTGAAGCCCGTCGGTACCGTACCAACGCCGCGCGGCATGGGCGTTGACCAGGAGAGCCACCAGCCTCCTGCCGACGCGGTCACTACGAAGTACGCCGTGACCACAGTCGAGCAGTTGGAAGATTCCCCCGTGCTGACCGGCAAGTACTTCCACGAATTCCCGCTCGCTCCAGACGTAAAGCCGGCGCATTACCTGGATGTAGCAGCCGACGACGCAGAGGACGCGCAGCTTCGGCCGGCCGTTCTCGCAGAAATTGCAAACCTTGTGCGGGAAGCCGACAAAAACTACGCCTCGCACCACTACTACGACTACCACTTTCTGCTGACGCTTTCCGATGTCGCAGGCGGCGAGGGTCTTGAGCACGGTCAGTCCTCAGACAATGGCGTGGGCGAAAAGGCCTTCTCCGACGATGACCACCAACTAGGCGATGCCGACCTGCTTGCGCACGAGTTCACCCACTCGTGGAACGGCAAGTATCGCCGGCCAGCGCGCTTGGCCCAGTCGGATTTTGCCACGCCGCAGCAGGGCGACCTGATGTGGGTGTACGAGGGTATGACGCAGTATTGGGGTAACGTTCTCGCGGCGCGCTCGGGGCTCAAGTCACAGGCGCAGTACCGCGATCTGCTTGCACTGTCTGCCGCACAGCTTGATGCCAAGAGTGGCCGCGAGTGGAGGCCCACGGAAGACACGGCAGTCGCCGGCAGCCTCATTCGTGGTGGCAACCAGGATTGGGTAAACTGGCGTCGAGGCCAGGACTACTACCAGGAGGGTGAGCTTGTTTGGCTCGACGCGGACACCACAATACGCAAGCTCACCAACAACCAGAAGTCGCTCGATGATTTCGTCGCCATCTTCCTGGGCAAAGGCGGCAACACCGGCCCACTCATCGTCGGGTACGAGTTTCCAGAGTTGGTCGCCGACCTGAACCAGGTGGTCAAGTATGACTGGGCCACCTTCCTGCACGATCGGATTAGCAAGGTGAATGCGCGTGCCGACCTTGGCGGCATCACCCAGGGTGGGTACCAGCTGGTCTACACAGACAAGCCAAACGCGTCTGAGAAGCAGCTGAATGCAGCGGAGAGCCGGCGCGGTAGCGGCAGGCTGAACACGTGGTATTCGCTCGGCGTCCGCATCGGCGCCGACGGTACCATCAGCGATGTGCGGTACGGTGGGCCTGCGGATAAGGCCAAGCTGGCACCAGCGGAAAAGATTCTTGCGGTGAACGGTACGGCGTTTTCCCCTGATGCGGTGCGGTCGGCAATTAAGAACGCAAAAGGCACGACGGAGCCGATGCAGTTCCTCATCCAACAGCAGGACAACGTAATTGCAGTGAGCCTGAACTACCATGACGGTGAGCGCTACCCAGCGTTGCAGCGCGTGGACGGGACCACGGACTACCTGGACGACATCACAAAGCCCCGCGCATCTATAACGCCTGCAGCAGTCACTGCCGCAACGAACTAAACGCACATAGAAGCAAGGCAAAGGGGAAGCGCAATGCGCTTCCCCTTCGTCGTTGCTTTCAGAAAGTGGTGCGCCCGGAAGGATTCGAACCTCCGGCCAACTGGTTCGAAGCCAGTTGCTCTATCCAGCTGAGCTACGGGCGCGTGCTGTTTCGAGAAGCCTCGACTCGCAGAACACCAGAGGAGGAGTGTGGTGCACCCGGAAGGATTCGAACCTCCGACCTATTGGTTCGTAGCCAATTGCTCTATCCAGCTGAGCTACGGGTGCACATCATTCAGAGGCAAGATTGCCCATCTGCAACTTAGTTAGAGTAACAACTTACGACCTGCCGGGCAAGGGCAGCTCCATCGAGTGCAGAGCTTTCTAAACTGCCTCTTTTGTACTTGCCTCCGCCATCACGGACTTTGGCTGCTCATCCAGTTCAAGGCCCGTACGACGCAGTAGCTGGCGGATGATCTGGTCGGTCAATCGCGTGGCGTCGTATTCCAGATGAATGAGCCTGGCACGCTCATCCACATGCATCTGCCGAATGCCGTAGACCTCGCGAAGGCTGGCCAGCGCCAGCACAGAAGCCTCACGTGGCGGCGCGGTGAAGTGGTAGGTGACGTCAACGGTAGTCATAGCCGGAGCATAGCAGCTTAAGGAGCAGGTCCGGCATTGCATGCTGCTGACCAGGATCGGTGCTAGCGCTGGCCCCACTTCAGCTTGGACCGCAATACCTTGAAGAGGCCGTGCTGGCCCAGTCGCACCAGGTTGACCGTGTACGGTGAACGCTGACACTGGATCTGGTCGCCCTTCGTGAGTTCCACCGCCTCCTGGCCGTCGATCGTCAGAAAGGTCTGGTCCGCCGCGCCTTCCACGTGCAACCGAATCTCATAGTCTCCCGGAACCACGATCGGCCGAATGGTGAGCAGGTGCGGACAGATGGGCGTGACGATTGTCGCGTTCACGGCAGGCATCACAATTGGACCGTTTGCGGCAAGGTTATACGCGGTCGATCCCGTCGGGGTAGACACGATCACGCCGTCCGCTCGAAAACGTGCGACCATGTCGCCGTCCACTTCTACCACAAACTCGCCGATGCGCGCGATCGTTCCCTTGCTGAGCACAACGTCGTTCAGCACGTCCCATTGCTGCGCGACCTTGCCCTTGCGCAGCAGGCCCACCCGCAGCATGCCGCGCACATCCACTTCGCAGCAGCCTTCGCACCAGCCTGCAAGGGTGTTGTACAGCTCTGTTAATGGCACCTCGGTCAGAAAGCCGAGTGATCCCAGGTTCACACTCAAAATCGGCGTTCCTGTCTTTGCAAACGCGCGCGAGGCGGACAGCAGCGTGCCATCCCCGCCCAGCACAATCACCAGGTCCGGTTTGGACAAAGGCAGATTCTCTCGGTCGGTATAGATCGGCTGGTGCAGATAGTTGGCGCTGGTCTTGTCCAGCACGGGCTCGTATCCATGGGCGTCGAGCCACGCCAGCAGTTCCGCAAGAATGCCTTCGAGCTCGGGCTTCTGCGGCTTGGAAACGATGGCTACGCGAGGCATACTTCCAGTCTACTTGGCCCAACCGCAACACGTTGTCACTCCCAAAGCACATGCAGCAGAAATTCGCGGTTTCCTTCCGTTCCGGTGATGGGTGACTCTTCCACCTCAACTCCGGTCCCACCCAGCGATTCCACTGCTTGCCGTACCCGCGCGACGCTCAGCGCATGCGCCTCAGGGTCGCGCACGATGCCCCCCTTCCCAATCCACTCCCGCCCAGCCTCAAACTGTGGCTTGACCAGGATCACAGCCTCCCCACGCCAACGCTTGCCTGCCGTGCTCATGGAGGCGAACACCGCCGGCAGCAGCAGAGTTGCAGAGATAAAGGAGACATCCATCGCCAGAAAGGAAAGCTCAGCCGGCCCACGTGGGCCCTGCAGCCGGTGCGCGTCTGCGAGCAGGGCTTCAGCCTGCAGATGACGCGCGTTGCAGCGCTCCAGCAGGAGCAGCCGGGGATCGTCACGTAGCGGAACGGCCATCTGCCCGTATCCAGTGTCCACCGCGACAACACCGGCAGCACCACGTTGAAGCATGCAGTCGGTAAAGCCGCCCGTCGACGCGCCAACGTCCACGCACCATCTGTCGTCCAGCTTGATTTTCCACCGGTCCAGCGCGCCCTGCAGCTTGAACCCACCGCGACTCACAAAAGGCAGGTCGTTGCCCAGCAGGCGAATGACGGCATCCTCCGCGACGGCAGCGCCCGCCTTGGCCAGCTTCTGCTCACCGACCAGCACCCGTCCGGCCAGGATCATGCCCTGCGCACGTTCGCGCGAAGAGACGAGCCCGCGCTCCACCAGCAGCTTGTCCAAACGTATCGCCATTGCAAGAAGCTCCTGTTGTACTGTCGCACCTACTGCCCCGTCGTCAGGCTTGGGCAATGGCTGCATGCACGCGATACACTTTCACGAACCGCCGCAAAACCGTGATACTTTCCGCGCGGTCCGGCTGTAGATTGTGCATTTTACGGTGTCAAACGGTATGGAAGAAGCAGACATCTCTTTTCGCCGAAACAGTCCCCGGCAACATCCAGCGGGTGTGCCGGCGCGTTCCTTTCCCAATGCAGGCCCACCAACCGTGGCAGCGTCGCTCATGCAGAACACCGAGGATGGCGTGCTCCTGGCCCTGGTCGGTCAGGGGGACGAAGGTGCCATGGCGGCGATGTTCGACCGATACTCGCGCGTGGTGTATTCCGTCGCATTGCGGGTGCTGCGCGATCCAGCCGCCGCGGAGGATGTCTTGCAAGAGGTGTTCATGCAGATTTGGCGCAAACCCGATGCTCTGGTGACCAATCGGGGAGCAATCGGCGCATGGCTGGCCGTGGTGTCGCGCAATCGGTCCATTGACCTTTTGCGACGTCGCAAACCCACGGACTCAGTCGACGATGTGGTGCTCGCATCTTCAACCGACCTGGCAGTCGAGTCGGAGCGGACCCTTATGATCGAACGTGCGCGCACAATCATGGTCTCCCTGCCCGTAGAACAACGCAAAACATTGGAAATGGCTTTCTTTGATGGTCTGACACACTCCGAGATTGCGGAAACGACCGGTGACCCGCTGGGCACCGTCAAAACCCGCATCCGTACTGCTTTGCTGGTGCTCAGAAAGGCGATGCACGCATGATCGAAACGCCCATCACCGCAGAAGATTTGACCCTGTATGCCATGCACTTGCTGGATGGAACTGCTGTCGCACGCGTTGACCTCCTTCTGCGTTCCTCGTCCGAGGCGCGTGCGGAGCTTGCCCAAATCCGCGGAGACTTGGCAGCGTTCGCGCTTTCAGCACCGCAACACACGCCACCGGCGCTCACCCGGCAGCGGCTACTCAAGCAGGTTGCGCGGGAGGGCCGCGCCGTCCCCATACCTGTCGCCATGCAGGACCTCTCACCATTCGTCATCGACACACCCGGAGCCTCCGATGCGCCCGCACCCGGAGCGCGCATGGAAAAGCTGACCGTGGAGGAGCGCAGAAGCAGGGTGCGCCTCCCGCGCATCCTGTCTGACCCGGAGCTCATCCTGGATGCGAACGACCCTTCCCCGAGCGATCGCGCACGGCCTGCATCGTTCACTGCGTCGCTGCCCCATGGCGTATCTTCCATCCAGCCGGTTGCACGCAGAGAGTCGCCCGCTGTCGAGCACTTGTTCTCCAATTCAATCGCTCCACCGCCGTCGCGCACAAGGGAGGCACCAGCAGCGGCAATGGCGACACCCCCGCCTGAGCTGCCGGAAGATCGCTACGAGTCCTCCACGCCGTTCGCTCGCAGTGCTTACGTCTCAGCGGAGGAGGCTCGGAGTTCCCGCTTCGGCAATGTATCCGCATGGACCGGGTGGGCCGCGGCCGCCGCACTGGCCGCCGCCGCAGCCTTCCTCTTCTATACCAACCTGGCGCAGCAGCAGCAGCTTGAGAAGCAATCGGCAACGCTCGCTCGCAACGGTGCCCAGGTACAGCGTGCCGACGTGCTGATGCAGACCCTGCAGAGTTCCGCCGCCCAGCGCTTTGTGCTGGCACGCCAGGACACCGCACCGGTACCCTCCGCCCGGGTGGCCTACCTGCCGGAGCACGCTTCGCTGATCTTCCAGGGAACGAATCTTGAGGCGCTTGCGCCCTATAAAACCTACGAGCTATGGTTGATCCCCGCAGGTGAGGGTCGCCAGCCCATGCCGGCGGGAACTTTCAGGCCGGACGCGCGCGGCTATGCCACGCTGGTGCTGCCGCCGCTGCCCCATGGTACGGTGGCCGGCAATTTCGGTGTTACCGTGGAGGACGACGGCGGCAGCACAACGCCCACCCTTCCCATCCTGCTCATCGGCCAGCAAAGTTAAATGATAACGAGGGTTTGCCGGCTCAGGCAATCCCCTTTGCTGCACTTCCGACGCTACTGAGCCGTAACCTTTACCGCCAGTCCAAACCCCTGCAGAGGAAGTGTTGTCACTACCGTGTCCGTATCCGTGCGGATCACTGTAACCACCTGCGTATTGCTGGCCGTCACATAGACCTTGCCAGTCGGTGTTCCGCTTGTTGCGGAGATCCAGTTTAGCTTGCCGCCCACGGGGATAATCGCCGTCGCAACCATGCGCTGCAGGTCAACGACTGTGACCGTTCCATCCACACTGTTCGCCACATACGCCTTATTCTGATCCTGCAGAACCGCCACCTGCACCGGCCCAATGCCGACAGGTATGGTGGCCAGCACGTCGCCGAAACCGGCCGCGTCCACGGGGTTTGTGGCGTCACAATTTGGATTAGCCGGCTGCGTGATCGCTGAGCAAAGCGGAATGTACACCACAGATAACGACCCTGGCGTTACGCCGTCACCTGCGTTCAACACAGCCATCTCGTTCACAGCCTGATCCACATCGGCCCACACCGGATTGGGTCCCACAACGATCCGGGGCGTGGAGTCCAGCGCGTTGGTTTGTGTGTTGATCACAGATAAAGTCCCACCTGTGCCGCTCGCCGTGTCGCCGGCGCTGTTCAGCACAAAAGCCCTGCGTCCGTCGACATTCACCACACCGTACACGGGACTGCGGCCCACCGCGATCACGTTTGAGATGGCGTTCGTCGTCGTATTTTCCACACCGGTTGCCGTGCCCAGAGAGGTTCCCGGGATGGCACCCTGACTCAACACATACACGCGCGACGTAGCGGCAGACCCGACAACATACACCGGGTTTGGTCCAAGTGGAAACTCCTGCCGAATTACCGGCGGAATGGCGGCGGTCAACGCGGCCGCCTTGGTCGTTCCCTGTTCCACGACATACACCGTCCCTGGCGTCGCCGTACCGGTCGAAGTCGCACCGGCTGCCAAAGCCGTGATCTGGGTCGGAACCGAACCGGTCGCCAGGGTCGTCTGCTTCACGTTGCGGGTCAGGAACGCTGTGGAAAGAAGAGTCGACGTGGATGCTGTGAACGCATCGATCAGCCCGGTATCCGCATGCAGCACGTACGCCTGCGCCGATGCATCCAGGCCCAGATACGTGGGACTCGGCGCGGTATTCAGCGTGCCGACCACCGAATCACCTGCGAAATCGATCAGCGTTGCTACACCCGCCTGGCCACTCCCAGGGTCGGCCAAAGCAAGCGCATACTTGCTGGGCTGCGCGGACGGCCCCACCGGATTGATGGCACTCACCACCGGCCGATAGTTGTTCCCGCAACCAACACCGAAGGCCACCAGCGACAACACACATGCCCCCCCCAAAGAGCGGGGACGCCACTTGGATCCGTGAACCACTGCTACTGCGCGACGAGCGTCGCCACAACTCTGCTGTACCACCGATTGCAAATGCCGCTCCCTGCGCCGTGCTGAACCGGCAGTTCGCCGGTCCGTTTCGCTCACCATCGATTGTACAGGCCCTGGCACTCCCTTCGCCCTACAGGTCCTCCTTGCCCTCAAGCCACCGATGCACAAAGCTGATCTGCAAGTGGAGCCGCATGGCCGTGTAGCTCAGCACCTCGTGGAGCACACGCTCCGTCTCGTCGGTGTGCGAGATGTTGCCAAAGCTGCTGCGTGGAGACGTATACACAGGCAATCCCTGCTGCTGGCACAGTGCCGCAATGCGGAATAGGTGTGTTGGATCGCTCACCACCACCACACGGGCAAAGCCGCGCTCCCGGGAGATCTGCGCCAGCCGCTCCGCCTGCTGTTCGGTGTCGACCGATTCGGTCTCCGCGATGATGTCGCTGAACGGCACACCCTGCGCCAGCAGATAGTCCCGCCCAACGCTGCCCTCCGTCGCGCCGAAGCGATCGTCGGAACTTCCGCCCAGCGTCACCACAACCGGCGCAATCTGCCTTTGGTACAGCGCCGCCGCATGGTCAAGCCGAGCGTGGTACACCGGCGATGGATGCCCGTTGTACTGCGCCGCGCCAAAGACCGCGATGGCGTCTGCCGGATGCGCATCATCGTGGTTGCCGACGGCACGCATCTGCAGGTAAACCCAGCTGAACCAGGCTGCCGTGGCAAGCACAGCGACAATCACCACGCACCAGGTAAACGTGCGGAAGGCGCTCCCTCCCGCTCGCTTGCTCCTCCTGCGTCGCGGTAATTTCGCTTTGCCGAATCCGCTCACAAACCAGGCCCTCTCCGTCGCCAAACTACCTCTGCAAAGCCAGCGCGATCTCGTGCGTGGGAATCGCACCTTCCCGTAGAATCATCCAGGAATTCCCGCCCCCGCTCAGGTCCACAATCGTCGTCGGCATCGACCTGGCTGTCGGTCCCCCATCCACAATCAGCGGCACTTGCCCGCCAAGCTGTTCCCGCACGCAGCCTGCCCATGTGCACTCCGGCAACCCCCGTAGATTGGCAGACGTCGCCGTAATCGGCAAACCCAGCCCATCCACAATCGCTCGGGGAATCGCCGCCTCCGGCACGCGCAGGGCAACATTCCCCGTGTGCGCCGTCACACGAAGCGGTAACCGGGAACCCGCCTTTACGATGATCGTCAACGGCCCCGGCCAGAACCGCTCCGCAAGCCGGTCGAACGCTGTGTCCAGATCGCGCGCCAGTTCATACCCGTGTTCCACACTACCGATCAGCAAGCTCAGCGGCTTGTGCTTCGCGCGCGTCTTGATCTCATAAATCTGCTCCACTGCCCGCAGGTTTACCGGGTCCACCGCCAGACCGTAAAATGTGTCCGTCGGCAGCGCGGCCACTTTGCCAGCTGCCAGGTGGCTCACCACATAGCGCACCAGATCCGGCTCGGGTTCGTCCGGGTGCATTCGCAACACTTCGGCGGTCATCAACTCTCCCACTAGTGAGGCGCGCTTACCCGAAGACGCGGCACCGCACCAAAATCGCAGCCTAGCATACCCTGACGGCCTCCTGCAGTCCGCCGCTTGCAAAGTAAACTGGCGATGGGTGCACGAATTCATCACAAGTCGGCAGAATACCCGCGTACGCGATCTGCGCACGGCTCTACGCGGCAATGCGCCCCACGGTATCGCCGCCGTGGAGGGATGGATTCTCGTCAGTGAAGCGGTGATGGCGCAACAGGCCGGCCTGGGACCTCATGTCGAGACTATTTTTGTTCGCGAAGATGCCCAGGAGAAAGCCGTGCTCGCCCACGGTGTCCTGCCAATCGTCATCCTTTCGTGCGACGCATTCGACAGCGCCGCCTCGACGGAGCAGTCCCAGGGTATAGCCGCCATCGTTCGCAAACCGCAGCACCCCTTCACACCGTATTTTGACGACCTTATGATCGTCGCCGCCGGCCTGCAAGACCCAGGCAATCTGGGCACCATCGTCCGCTCCGCTGCGGCGTTCGGTGCTGCAGCCGTCCTGCTGGCGGAGCAAACCGTGGACCCGTGGAACGGCAAGGCCCAGCGTGCCTCCGCGGGCGCCGTCTTCCGCATGCCGTTGCCCATCTGGTCTGATGAAACCCTGGCTCAACTGCGCTCCCGCGACATCCGCCTGCTCGCTGCCGTGCCGGATGACAAGGATGCCTGCCCGGCTCATCGCATCGACCTAACTGGGGGATGCGCGTTCCTTATAGGCAACGAGGGCAATGGCCTGTCGAAAGCCATGCTCGCACTCGCCGACGAGCGCGTCACCCTGCCCATGCCCGGCCCCACTGAAAGCCTGAACGCAGCCGTGGCCGGCTCACTCCTTCTCTACGAAGCCGCCCGCCAGCGCGGCTTCCGGCAGTAATCCCGTGGGTCTCTTCGCACCTACTCCCGCTGATACCAGAGGCTCGCGCGGCATCCCGCTTGCTGAGCGCATGCGGCCGCACACCCTTCAGGGCTACGTGGGCCAGCAGCACCTGCTCGGTCCCGGCAAGCCGCTGCGACTCGCCATTGAGCGCGATGAACCCGGCTCCATGATCTTTTGGGGTCCGCCTGGCACGGGCAAGACCACGCTCGCCAAGATCATAGCGGCCACCACACATGCAACCTTCGTTGAGTTCTCCGCCGTCACAAGTGGCATCAAGGAAATCAAGCAGGTGATGGTAGATGCGGAGCGTGCTGCCTCCATGGGCTCCCGCACTATCCTTTTCATCGACGAAATCCACCGCTTCAACCGTGCTCAGCAGGACGCCTTCCTGCCGTACGTGGAACGTGGTGACCTGCGCCTGATCGGCGCCACCACCGAAAATCCTTCGTTTGAAGTGAACGCCGCACTGCTCAGCCGCTGCCGCGTCTACGTGCTGCAGCCGCTCACGGAAGAGCAGGTCGTCCAGCTTTTACGAACCGCGCTGACGGACAACGCAACCGGCCTGGGCGCGCTGAAATTCACCGCGGACGACGACGCACTCCAAACCATCGCGAGCTTTTCGAGCGGCGACGCGCGCTACGCCCTGAACGCGCTGGAATCGTCGGCCAATCTTCTCTTGGGTCTGAGCGCAACGCATCTTACCCGTGAACTGGCCGCGGAAGCCCTGCAACAACGCGTGCTGCTCTACGACAAGAACGGCGAACAGCACTATGACCTGATAAGTGCGCTGCATAAATCCGTGGGTAATTCCGATGCGGATGCCGCACTCTACTGGTTGGGTCGCATGTTAGCTGCCGGAGAAGACGCAAACTATATCGCTCGACGACTTATTCGCATGTCGGTCGAAGATATTGGCCTCGCCGCTCCGGAAGCGCTCAACTTATGCCTCTCCGCCCAGCAAGCCATGCATCTGCTGGGCTCACCAGAAGGGGAACTTGCGCTCGCCCAGGCCACCGTCTATCTCGCCCTCGCGCCCAAATCCAACGCCGTGTACACCGCATGGTCCGCAGTTGCCGAAGATGTCGCAACGACTGCAGCCCAACCCGTGCCGCTACACCTGCGCAATGCGCCTACCAAGCTGATGAAGTCTTTGAAATACGGCAAAGACTATAAGTATGCGCACGACGTGCAAGGCAGGGTCGCAGCCATGCCTTGCCTGCCAAACAGCCTTGCAGATCGCACTTACTACCACCCGACCGATCAGGGCCGCGAGAAGCAGTTATCGCAGCGACTGGACGAGGTGAAACGCCTGCAACGCGAAACGAGTTCGCCAGAAGGCGAATAAGTCACGTTACTTTCTGCCGTCTGCGATCGCCGTAAGCACAACAGCTTTTGAGAGTAACTCCGGTAGCACATTCGGTGCCGCTCCACTCTTTCCGGGATAGATCACGTAAGTCGGCACGCCACTTCGCCCAACGGCCGTAAGTGCCGCCGTGATTGCGGGGTCATACTGCGTCCAGTCCGCACGCATGAGCACAAAGTCACCCGCACGCAACTTATCCTGTACCTCGCTTGTGTTCAGCACCAGCTTTTCATTTACCTGGCAACTCAGGCACCAGGCCGCCGTATAGTCCACAAACACCGCCTTGCCGCTCGCGCGGGCCGCATCCAGCGACGGTTGAGAGAAGGGCTCCCACTTCGCCGCAAATGCTGCCTCCGCTTTACCCGGCCGTTCCACAAATGGAGTCGCCACCCCAAGCACCAAAAGCACAACTGCAATCGCCGTCGCAACGCGCGCCGCCGGCCATCGTCCCAGCACCCATGCACCCACGCTCACCACCAGCAGACCAGTCAGCAGCATGGCAGCCTGGTACACACCTTCACCCGGCGCGCCGCCCGTAAACAAGCGGCCATAGATGTACACCAGCCAGATCACTGTCGCAAACAGCGGCAGAGCCGTCACCTGCTTCAGCACTTCCATCCACGCACCCGGCTTGGGCAGCCACCGGATCAGCGCCGGAAAATAGCTGATGGCAAGATACGGCAACGCAAGTCCCACACCCAAAGCCGTGAACACGACAAATGTAACCCATGGCGGCTGCGCAAGCGCAAAGCCGATGGCCACACCCATGAACGGCCCCACGCACGGCGTTGCCACCACCGTGGCAAGCACACCGGTAAAAAAGCTCCCGGTCACTCCTTGCTTACGGGTAAGCGAATCACCCGCGCTTGTCACCGACAGGCCAAGCTCAAAGACACCGGCCAGCGACAATGCAAAAAAGAACAGCCCCATCGCAAGAACCGCCACAAACCCGGGCGACTGCAGCTGAAACCCCCACCCAAACCGACTGCCACCGCTGCGCAGCAACAGCAGCACAGCCACGATCACCCAGAATGAAACGACGACACCAAGCGTGTAGACCAGGCCATGCAGCCGCAGCCGCTTGCGCTCTTCCCCGCTGGACTGCACAAGCGACAGCGCCTTTAAAAACAGCACCGGAAACACGCACGGCATCAGGTTCAGCACCACACCACCGAGCAGCGCCAGCAACACCGCGGAAAAGACCGTAACCTCCTCCGCCGCATGCGCTCCGCCAACATGTGTTCCCACGTTGCCCACCGGCGGCTGAACCTGCGCTGCTGTTCCTGCCGCAACGTCCGCGGAGACATCGTAGGCCTCGTCCTCACTCAGCTCCACCACGCCGTGCAATGTCTTGGGTGCCGGTGTGTTGGGCAGCAAAGTCACATACATACGGACACCATCCGGCAGCGATTCCGTTGCCGGCTCCACATTGTCCGCAATGACGCCGCCATCCGCCGGGAAGAAGTCCGCTTCCGTCTCCTGCGTACCGGTCTTCAAGGTCAGAGCTAGCTTGTCACCACGGGCCACCGCATGCGCCGCAAACCGAGCCGGCATCTGCTCCGGCAGGTGCTTCAATGCCGCCGCCAAAGGGCCCACCTTGGTTCCGCTGTCCGCAACCACAGTTCCAAGCGGCGCCACCTTCAAATCGAGTCCAAGGTCCGCGCTGCCTGGAACGCATACCTCTGCGCACACCAGCCATTTCACCTTGGCCGTCACGTGCACCATGCCACTTCGACCGGCCCTCGTTTTGGGGGCTGCAGTCAGCACCACAGGGTACGTCACGTTATCTTCATAGCCGTAGTCAACGGCACCCTGGTAAGGCAGCCGCGTGGGAATCGGGAACAGCAAATCGCCTGCCTGTATGCCGGCCGGCAAAGTCCAGGCCACCGACGGTGGAAAGCCGGCAAATCCTGCATTCTTCCAGTAGATATGCCACTTTTCTTCAAGCGTGAATACGAAGCCAATCGTCTGCGTTCCACCTGCAGCGATCTGTGGCCCTGCGCTTACCATTTCCACGGTGACGTGCAGCCCCTTCACCGGCCCTGGACCACCGTTCCCCACCGCTCCATGCTGCCCTGCCGCGGTACCTGGCACCATGAGTACGAAGAAATACAGCAACCATGCACCCAGCAGCGGGCGCGGCAGTCGTGCAGTCAAAAAGGAGAAAAAGTTCATGCGACCTTCATGATAGGCCTTGTCACAAGCGTCAGTCGCGGCCCTGGCCAGGGATATCCAGTTCACCTTTGCCTCCTGTGCTCCACCATCAGGCAGCGGTCCATCACCACGGCAAGACCATGCGCCTCGGCATGTGTCGCTGCAGCCTCATTCACAATGCCCTGCTGCACCCACACCTGTGTCAGACCAAGAGCAAGCATCTCCTCCACAATGCCCGGAATCGCACGCGGCAGCCGAAAGACATTTACCAGGTCCGGCCGCTCCGGTACGTCTGCCAGGGACGCATAGCTGCGTTCCCCAAGCACTGCTTGCACGGCCGGGTTGACCGGCAGTATGCGATAGCCTGCAGCCTGCATGTACTTTGATACAAAGTGACTCGGCTTGATCGGGTCGTCAGACAAGCCGATGACTGCGATCGTTTTCGCCCGAAGCATGCGGGCGATCACATCTGGCTCATTCATTGCGGTGGCCACGCCTGTAGTAAACGCCGCAGCACAATCAGCTCGCCCACGTGGTAAGCCGCGTGGTCAGCGATCAGCAGGGCCTCCCGCAGCAGGTTCTGCCCGTCGCCCCACGCAAACGTCGCTGTCAGTTCACCATCCTCAAGCAGCGCCACAAACCGTTTCCGATCTTCCACAATAGCGAAGACGCAAGCATCCCATGACCGCTCATCTGGCGGAGCGGGATCCGCCGGCCAGTACGCCGCTGGCCATTCCGAGTACTTGTATCCCGCACCCTCCGCGTTGGTGCTGAACTCCAGAATGTCCCGCTGCGCAATCCGCAGGTGCTCCAGGATCTGCCACGCGGAATACGGCAGGTGAGCGGGAACCACACCCTGCAATTCGTAGGGCATCGCTCCAACAGCCTTGCTGAAACCGGCATGCGCCTGCCCACCTTCCAGCAGCGCCTTTACTTGCTTCAACAATTCAGGACGAAGCATTTCTTCAGCCATAAATACTCAGATGCAACAGCCGTGCAGCTCGCACCTAGTCGTCGGTCTCCACCATCGGCGCAGGCACACCGCCTTCACGCCGCAGCCGCAGATAGCCCCGGATGAACGGTTCCAGCGCCCCGTCCAGCACCCTGTCCACGTCTCCCACCTCCACGCGCGTTCGCAGGTCCTTCGCCATACGGTATGGCTGCAGCACGTACGACCGAATTTGCGACCCAAAGGTGTTGTCCAGCTTTGAATCCTCCATCTTCTTCGCGGTCGCCTTCTTCTTGTCGAGCTCGTACTCATATAGGCGCGACCGCAACAGCTTCATCGCCCGCTCCTTGTTCTTGTGTTGCGACCGCTCGTTCTGGCAGCCGGCAACAATCCCGGTTGGCAGGTGCGTTATGCGTACCGCAGAGTCCGTCGTATTCACATGCTGGCCGCCCTTGCCGCCGCTTCGATAGGTATCGATCCGCAACTCATCCGGCTTGATGTCGATCACGATCGAATCGTCGATCTCCGGCGACACGAACACCGACGAAAACGACGTATGCCGTCGCTTGGCCGAATCAAAGGGCGAGATGCGCACCAGACGGTGCACGCCAGTCTCTCCGGTCAGCATGCCGAACGCGTTCTCCCCCGTAACGGTGAATGTCACAGACTTGATCCCTGCCTCGTCCCCATCCTGAATCTCGTTGATCTCCACCTTGAACTGTTCCCGCTCCGCCCATCGCAGATACATGCGCATCAGCATCTCGGCCCAGTCCTGGCTCTCCGTTCCACCAGCTCCGGGATGCACGGTCACAATGGCGTTCAGAGCATCGCTCTCACCGCTCAGCATGGTTTTCGTCTCCAGCTGCTCGGCAAACGCCTCGGTCTTCGTGATCTCTGCGGCCAGCTCCGGTTCCACCTGCTCGCCCTCGCGCGCCAGATCGAAATACGCCTCCACATCGCTGGCATGCCGCTCCAGCTCCGTATCGTCCGCCAGCAAGCCTTCCAGCCGCTTGCGCTCCCGCATAAGGGGTTGCGAACGCGCCGCATTTGTCCACACCGCGGGGTCAGCAATCTCTGCCTCTACCGCCGCAAGCTCCTTTGCAATCCGTGTGCGGTCAAAGATACTCCCGCAGTTCGCGCACACGTGCACGAACCGGGGAGTACGAGTATTCCAAATCTGTCAGCATGACGAAACTCCTGGGCGCCTCGAGATGCATCAAGCCCAGACCCTAGTTTATCGCGCCCGCTACCGCATACCTCTTCACCACACCCGCAAGCACCAACACACTGGCACCAGCAGCACACAGGTACGCAAACCAGTCTCCGTATCGCGTATAGAACGTAAGCTCCGATGCATATCCAAACGGCATCACCGCCGCCACTCGCACATGCCGCGGTGCTGCTGCACGCACCGTCCCATACGGATCGATCGTCGCCGTGATCCCCGTATTCGTGTCCCGCAGAATCCACCGGCGGTTCTCCATCGCACGCATCCGTGCCATGTTGATGTGCTGGAACGGCGCGCTCGTATCCCCGTACCATCCGTCGTCGCTCAGGTTCACCAGCACGTCCGCACCGCCGCGCACAAACTGCCGCACTTCGTCCCCAAAGATCGACTCATAGCAGATAAACACGCCATACCTGTGCCCCGCCGCAACCAACGGCGCACGGCTCGTCCCCCGGTCAAAGTTCCCCACTGCCTGCGTCAATCCGCTGGCAAAACTAAACAGCGACGCATACGGCGTAAACTCCCCAAACGGCACCAGGTGAATCTTCCGGTACACGCCGCTATACCCCGCCCCGGGCACATAGAGCGCCGCCGCATTGTAAGTACGTGCTTCCCGTCTGCCCGGCACCGCATTCATCAGCACCGCACCTGTTATGACCGGCACCTGCATCTCAGCGGCCAGCCTTGTCAATACCCGGTCGAATCGCATGTCGTCTACAAAGAACGGTGCCGGTGATTCCGGCCAGAGCACGACCCTCGTCGGCAAGGCCTCCACCCCAGCCTCGCGAACAGCGCCTGTGCTGAGAGCGCTCAGCACAGGCGCAACACCAGCCTCCGACTGTCCCGCGGCCGTCTCCGCCGCACCCTTACCAACCACAATATTCGGCTGCACCAGCACGGCCTGCGCTGTGGCAGAAGGTGTCGGCGAATGTCGAAGCCCCAGCAAACTGACCGCAACAGCGCAACAAACAGCCAGACCACCCACAAGCCGGCCATGCGCGTACCAGCGCAGCCAGGCCCAAGCCAGCGCACCATTGACCAGCGCCAGCATAAAACTCAGTGCATACACACCTGCCAGCGGCGCCATCCGTGTTAGCAGACTGTTATCGACCTGCGCATACCCAAGCAAGTCCCATGGAAAGCTCGTCACCCGCGCTCGCGCCAGTTCCACAGCGACCCAAAGCACCGGCAGCACAAGCACGAGCCAGCGGCTTCTCGCCGGCACGACCCACCGCACCAGCGCCACCACAGCGCCAAACAGCAAGTGGTACAGACCCAGGTAGCAACAGAACAGAAACAGCACCAGCGCCCCCATCGGTGCGCTCAAACCGCCGTACTCGTGCATGGTGTCGTACACCCAGTAGCAGTGCCCGAAGTACCACAAGGTGCCACACAGATACGACCATGCAGCTAGCGTCCGCACACTACGCCACCCATCCACCGGCAGCCGCAGCAGCACAACGAACCACGGCACCAGCGCCACCCATGCCAGCGCAGCGCGCCATACCGGCAACGGCCCCGCCACGGGAAAAATGATCGTCTGCAACACTGCAGACAGCACCAACATCCCGGCCACTCCACCCCATTTACGCATCGCCGGGAGTCTACCATCCACCAACGACACCGGCCTGAACGGCGTAGACTCACAGTAATGATCTCTGCCTTGTATTTGAATGCCTTTACCCATGCTATGAACCCGGTTGTCAGCGTCGTGGTCCGTGCCCTCTCGAAGGTTCTCATGCCCATGTTCGTCGTTGGCATGGCGGGTTCAAGCCTGGTGGTCGGCATCACATTCGCTCATGACTTGTTCGACTTCTTTTCTGACGAGGGCGAAAACGCCATGCCGACTGCCGACAACATGAAGGCCAGCTGATCCCAAAAAAGCGGAAAGCGAAGCTGGCCCGATTCGACTACACAAATATTGCATCCGCTCCGACTGATTGACCATCGCGTTTCCAGCAACTAGACTTATCGCTGGGCGCTCGTTCCGCTCCGGCTGTGTTTCGCCGTACCAGGTCGCACATACAGATGCAGTTCAAGCGTCACTCCGCCCCACCTCCCGCCGCGCAAGCAAAGTCCAATCGAGTTCGCCTCGTCGTTGCATCGTCGGTGATGCTCACCTTCATCTCCTTCTGGCGTGCTGCGGCAATCGTGCTGAATGACCTAGGCTCCTCCGCCTTTTACGCGGGCGGCATCGCTGAAGCGGCGGTCGGCAAGTCCGCTCCATGGTTCATCCTGGGCGTCATGCTCTTCGCGTATTCGGTACGTGCGGTTTACGTTGAAAGCTGCTCGATGTTTACCCGCGGCGGCGTCTACCGCATCGTCAAAGAGGCCCTCGGCGGCACCTTCGCCAAGCTCTCCGTCAGCGCACTCATGTTTGATTACGTGCTGACCGGACCCATCTCCGGCGTCTCCGCCGGCCAGTACATCATCGGCCTCTTCAACGGAGTCCTGCAGCAGCTTGGTGCCTCGCCGAAATACCACCATCTCGTCTATAACTCCGCGGGTCAGCTGCACCAGTTCAACGTCAACTACACCTCTGCCTTTATCGCCGCCATCATTACCCTCTACTTCTGGTGGCAAAACATCAAGGGTATCGAGGAGTCGAGCGAAAAGGCCCTCACCATCATGAAGATCACCACCGTCATGGTGGTCATACTTCTGCTCTGGGGTGGCTACACTATCCTGCACGTCGGCGCGCACCTGCCGCCGTTGCCAACCCCCGGCAACCTGCATTTTTCCGACGAGTCGCTCGGCTTCCTCAAACACACCAGCTTCGCTCGTAACCTTGGCATCTTTGGCATCCTCATGGCTTTTGGCCATTCCGTCCTGGCCATGAGCGGTGAAGAGTCGCTGGCACAGGTCAACCGCGAAATCGAGCACCCCAAGCTTAAGAACCTCAAGCGCGCCGCGTTCATCATCGCGATTTACAGCACCATCTTCACGGGCCTGGGTTCACTCATGGCCGTCATGATCATTCCTGACAGCGTGCGCGTCAGCCAGTATGGCGACAACCTCATCGCTGGTATGGCCATGTTCATGACCGGCCCCCTCGCGCTTCGCCTGGCCTTCCGCGTCTTTGTCGTCATCGTTGGTTTTCTCATCCTTGGCGGGGCAGTGAACACTGCCATCGTCGGCAGTACCGGCGTTCTTATGCGCGTGGCTGAAGATGGTGTGCTTACCGACTGGTTCCGCAAGCCGCAGAAAAAATACGGCACAAGCTACCGCATCGTAAACCTGGTTGCGATCATGCAGCTGTTTGTGATCGTTGTTACCCGCGGCAACATTATTGTCATCGGCGAGGCATATGCATTTGGCGTCATTTGGAGCTTCACCTTCAACGCACTTGCAATGCTCGTCCTGCGTTGGAAATATAAGGGGGAGCGAGGCTCCAAAGTTCCGATTAACATCAAGATCGGCGGCCAAGAATTACCGATTGGTCTGTTCTCCGTATTTCTCGTCCTACTCACTACCGCGGTCGTCAACCTATTCACCAAATCCGTTGCAACGGTAAGCGGCATCATCTTCGCTGCTGTGTTCTTCTTCGTGTTCAGTTATTCCGAGCGGCATAACAAGCGCCGTTACAAAGTGACCAAGCGCCAGATGAAAGAACATTTTCAGCTGGAGCACTCGGAAGAAGTTGGTCGCGATGAGCTCGCCATCCGTTCCGGCGGTGTACTGGTCACCATGCGCGACGCAGCCACGCCTCACGCCCTTAAATGGGCGCTGGCACGCACCGACACAGATGACCAGGACGTCGTCGTCCTCGCAGCTCGGATGATGGGCGCAGGCGGCCCGGAATATGTAGATGCCTCCGAGCAGCTGTTCAGCGACCACGAGCAAATGCTCTTTACCAAAGCAGTTTCTGTCGCTGAAAGCTTTGGGAAACATATCTCCCTGCTCGTGGTTCCCGCCGGAGACATTTTTGCCGCCATTGTGCACACCGCCAACTCACTTGATGTCGCAGCGGTGGTAAGTGGCTTGTCTACGAAGCTCACAGCGCAGGAGCAGGCCTTTCACGTAGGTCAGGCTTGGGAAGCATTACCGGAACCAAAGCGCCAATTCACCTTTTACGTCGTTCCTCCCGGAGGGGAGACGGATAGCTTCCACATTGGTCCACATGCACCCAGCATCCCCGCCAGCGACGTGCAGTTGGTCCATCGCCTGTGGTTGAATCTGCGGCGCGACCCAAATATGCAGGATCTGCACCATTCTGATGTGGTTACCTTTGCGCTGACTCGTTTAGCTTCCGAATACTCCACGGATAAGTCCGGCACGCTGCAGGACTTACAAAAAAGCATTGAAGAGGGTTCACAACGACGTGGACTCGGCAGCTCGTCCCGCTTTGAAGATGTTACGGATGGTGCCCCTGGTTACTCGCTGACCGAAACTCGCAGTAATTAAGTCGCCGATCTATCTTCAATAGCGTATAGTACCGCTACTGCATGAAATGCTTTGTTGGCGGACCGTTGATCGTGCAAGTTCATCGTGCATCGGACCGCCACATATCTGACCGGAGGTAGCACAGTGGAAGTAAGTCGAATCATCTCAGAGATTGATGCACAGATTGCAAAGCTGCAGCAGGCACGCGCCCTGCTTCAGGGGGCAGCGGCAGAGCCGCAAACAAAGCCGGGTCGTGGTCGGCCACGTAAGAACCCGCTGATGCCTGCTCCGCCAAAACCTGCAGCAACCAAGGGAAAGCGCACCCTGAGCCCCGAAGCTCGCAAACGAATTGCCGATGCCCAAAAACGGCGATGGGCAGAGCGTCGCAAGAGCGCCTGACCAGACTGCCATCCAGCAGCGGCGCTAAGCGAGGACAATGCACTCACCGTATAACCAGAATTTCCCTCAGATTGTCCTTGGCCAGGAAAAATTTGTAGCTGCTGTACTGGCTGAATAAGCCCTCGATCTGACGATTGGTGTAGACCTGCCGGGCAGGTAGGTCTCCCATCCTTTGCATATCGACAGAGCTGTCTTCACGAAGGTGATATCTCGAGAAGTACCCCTCATTCTTGATATGTGAAAAGACGAGACAGCGTCCGCCCGACACCATTGCCTCATGAATACGGCTCAGAAACGCGGGAACCGCAACAGCCGGCAGAAAATCCAGGCAGTCCCATAACAACACCACGTCGAAAATGCGACTACCCAGTTGTAATGTCTCCGACAGAAAGTCGTCCGTGCGAAAAACGTGCGTACCGTCCGGCAGCGTTTGCATCCACTTTTCATCGTGGGACTCCGCAACCAGGTCTGCCATGTACACACTGTGGCCCATTCCCGTCAGCAGATTGATGTTGACCGAAGACGTAGGACCGATATCCAAAGTACGCAGACCGTCACTTTCGCGCAGTATCTTCGCCAAGGCATCCCATCCACTGGAATGGCGTGTTACACGAGTTCGCCGCGCCGCCTCCGCCGCCCTCTGATCGCTCCCACCGAATAGCCTCATCACTTACTCCGCCCCTGGGCCACCAGCGAGACCGGCGGTGTTGTCCGCAGCAGTCCCGCGACCCCGAATCAACCTTGGGCTGACTTAGGCCTCGCGGCCAGACAACGAAACCTTACCTCGCACGGAAGCGTTCTCCTCGACTGAAAGGCGGGCCGCTTCAATATCGCCAAGCACCTGCGACGACTGTCGCAGCTCTACTTTGCCGCTCGAAAAGATCGAGCCTTCCTGTCGCCCGAAGATAACAATGTCGTGTACATGCAACTCCGCATGTACCTCTGCATTTGGGCCGATGGTTAACCGATTCTCGGTGAGTGTAATCTTGCCGTCGACCTTGCCATCCAGGTACAACTCTTCTGACCCGGTAATCTCTCCACGTATTGTCACCGACTTACCGATGACGGTGGAGCCCTCTGTTGGTTTCATGCTTTGGTGCTCCTGCGCGCGTTGCACGCGAACGAAATCCGAGGGCCAATAGATTCGATCCCCCGGCGAGTGTACTGGAGCAGGCCGCCCAACACAATGCGGGTGCTTCAGGAGAACAACTTGCGCCGCGTCTGCATCACACACCGGTAACCGTGAGAGTTCTTGTACAACTTCTGGCGTTGGTCCTGTTACCCCCATTCCACGCCACGGCTCAGACTATTCCACCACCCGACCCGTCACGTCTGCCCGAACTGATTCACGGGATCGCTGATGATCAGACGCACTATCTCCGCCACGAAGCAAACCACTTCCGCTACCATCTGCATCGTGTAGACCCCAAAGAGGACACACTGCGCGACGTCATCGAGACCCCCGACGGTAGCGTTGCCAGGCTGCTGCAGCACAACGGTCAGACGCTGACCCAGGCGGAAGACGACGGCGATCGCAAGCGTCTCGGGAACTACATCCAATCCGGCGATCTGCGAAAAAAACAGAGGGACGAGCGCCGCAGCCAGTCCTACGGCTTGGAGTTGTTGAATTCCATGCCACAGGCCATGATCTACACCCTCACTCCCGGCCAGCCTCAACTTCCAAAAGTGGACAGACCTCAGTGGGTTCTCGACTTCGTACCCAACCCGCAGTTCCATGCAAAGACGATAGCGGAAGACCTCTCCACCGGCATCGCAGGCCGGCTTTGGATTGACGCAGCAGATCACCACCTTGTGCGCCTGGAACTTCACACCACCCGTAACCTCGACGTCGCGATGGGTCTTCTTGCACGCGTCTACACCGGCGGCACCATCGAGTACGACCAGCGCCGAGTCAGTGAGGGTATATACGCGTACACTCATGTCCGCATGCACCTTCGACTACGCGAGCTTCTGGTGCACACCGTTCCCTACGACGCTGATCTGGTGGCAACCGATATACAGGCGCTGCAGCCGGCACTCACCGCGCAGCAGGCCATCGACACGCTGCTTCAGGATCACGTACCAACCCGCTAGGCCCGTAAAGCGGCCACCACTCGAGCGCGCCGAACCGTCAGCGCTTCTACCCGGTCTACTCGCACACCAAAGCCTCGTCCTGCGTAGGTCGGCACAACAATCTCCCCAGTGCCACCGACTGTCACCTCGGGATCAATAATGTCCTCTGCCCAATAACGCGCTGAAGCCGACACATCACCCGGCAACGAAAAGTTAGGCAGCGACGACAGTGCGATGTTGTGCGCGCGACCGATGCCGCTTTCCAGCATGCCACCGCACCACACCGGCACCCCATGCCGCTGTGCCACATCATGCACCGCTATGGCCTCCGTAAATCCACCCACCCGGCCGACCTTTATATTCACAATCCGTCCACCGCCCAGCGACAATGCCGCATCCGCATCACGCCGGTTCCGGATACTCTCATCCAGGCAAATCGCCGTTTTAATCTGCCGCTGCAGCACCGCGTGAAAGTAAAAGTCGTCGTACCACAGCGGCTGCTCGATCATCAGCAGCTTGAACTCGTCCCACGTCGCAATGTGTGCCGCGTCGTCCAGGCGGTAGGCACTGTTCGCGTCGCAGCTCAGCACGATGTCCGGGAATCGCTTGCGCACGGCCTCAAACATTGCCGTGTCCCACCCCGGCCTGCACTTCAGCTTGATCCGCTGGTATCCTGCGGCGACTTCCGTCTCAACCTTCGCAAGCTGCTCTTCCATAGTCGGCTGCATGCCAATGGACACACCGCACGCAATCCGCTCCCGCGTGCCACCCAGCAGCTTTGCCAGGGGCACACCGCGCACCTGCGCCTCCAGGTCCCACACCGCGTTCTCCACCGCCGCCTTCGCCATGCGGTGCCCGCGCACCTGCTCCAATAGCGCCGGCACCTCGCTTCCCCGCTCAAGCACCTGGCCCACTACGCGCGGCAGCAACTCGGTTTCCGTCACCGTCCAGGCGGTGTCGATCATCTCGTCACTAAAGTAGGGGTGCTCTCCCGCGACGCACTCTCCCCACGCCCGCAAGCCCTCGGCCTCAATCCCCAACAACAGCATCCTCCGCATCGTCGTCGCCCCAAAGCTCGTCACAAACGGATGTGCCAGCGGCATCTGTATCTCACGCATCACCACCGCATCAATCTTCATCCCCACTCCTTATCCCGAAACGCATTGCATCTCGCCGCCGATCTTGCGCTTCGGTCGTTGAGACAGAACATCAGCAAAGACTAAGCGCGGCTTTACTCGTAGAAATCTCGCCTCGCCTCCGTCAACCGATACGCTCCGCCACCGTCCTTCAACCGCACATAGCCCGTCGCCACTAGCCCGCCTGCAAACGCGGCTTCCAACTCTTCCCGGACCCGCGCCTGCGTCTCTGCCGCACGTCCATCCCCCTCCTGCTTCCATCGGTAGATCTCTCCCGGCAATGCGACCGCTACCGTTCTGTCATCTCTTCCAACCTCCGGCAAACCCGCCAGTACTTGCGTCACCCGCTCACTGCGCACCCACCACTCCGCATACAAGCGGTCCGTCGGCAATCCACCCTGCAGCGGCGACGACGATGGCCCGTAAAAATCTCGCACATACCGGCGCGACACAGCACCGAGCCGCTCGATGTTAAAGAACGCATTCTTGATCTCCAGCGGATCGTACGTCCACTCAATCAAGTCAATGCCCTGCTCCAGCGCAATCTCTCGCTGCTGCAGCTTTAACGCACGCCCCACGCCGCTGTTCCGGTACGCCGGCATAACCGCCAGCATCTGCGAGTGCAGGTAACTCATCCCATCGCGGTACCCCGGATATGCCACATTGAACGCGACCAGTTCCTCGTCCCCAGCGGCGCCATCGAATGCCCCAAGCACATGGCCGCCCAGCCGCTCCGCCAGCAAGAACGCACGTCCCGGAAACATCTCCCCCGCAGAGTACTTCCATGTCTCCGCCTGCAGCCGAACGCACGCATCGAACTCGTCGTTCGTCGTCAGCCGGGCAAAACGCAAACCGCTCATGCAGCAGCCTCGTCGCGCTTCACCTTGGCCCACAGCACCTCAAGCTGCACCGGGTCCGTCCGCCGCAGCGCCGCTTCCCCACCGGCACTCTCTTCCATCGCGCCAAACCTGCGCCGAAATTTCGCATTCGCCTTCTTCAATGCCTGTTCCGGGTCTACCTTCAAGTGCCGCGCCAGGTTCGCCATCGTAAACAGCACGTCCCCAAACTCCTCTTCCACCCGCGCCGCATCATCAGACTCCGTCAGCTCCGCACGAACCTCCGCCATCTCCTCCTCCACCTTGGCAAACAGACCTGCGGCATCCGGCCAATCGAACCCGACCTTAGCCGCCTTCGATCCCAGCTTCACCGCCTCCACAAACCCGGGCATCGCGCGCGGCACACCATCAAGCAAACCGGCCGGCGCGGCCCCCGCCTTCTCCTCGTGCTTCACGCGCTCCCACGTCGAAATCACCGCCTCCGGCGTCTCCGCCACCACCTCACCAAAGATGTGCGGGTGCCTTCGAAGCAGCTTGGCCGTCAGCCCACGCGCCACATCTTCCATGCTGAAGTGGCCCTCGTCATTCGCGATCTGCGCATAGAACAACACCTGCAGCAACAGGTCGCCAAGCTCATCCTTCAGCTCGCCCCAGGCCCGCCGGTCTATCGCGTCAAAAACCTCGTACACCTCCTCCAACGTGTGCGGCTTGATCGAATCCAGCGTCTGCTCCAGGTCCCACGGACATCCATCCGGCACCCGTCGCAGCCGCGCCATCACCGCCGCAGCCTCCCCCACAGCCTCTGCCACACCCGCCTGCGTCGCTACCATCTTCCGCGTCATTTCCCCCATCCCCCAATCCTAGCAACGCCTCCAAGGCGCACCAGACCTTCCAAAACCTGGGCGCGGTGAAGGCAGGTCCGTCCCATGACAACCTACCGCAAAGCCGCCACCGCCTTTGCCGTCGTAATCGCCTGCCCCACATGCCGTTGCGTATGCTCCGCCACGTGAATGAGCAGTCCCACCAGCGTCGTCGGCAGCTTATCCCGCCCCACCCCACGCACCTGCTCGAACTGCGCCGCAGAAAACGCCCGCACCCGCGATATCGCACCCACCAGCGCCGTCTCAAACTCCCGGGCCAAATCCCCACCCACATTTCGTTCCGTAGCCAGCTCTTCCATTTGCGCCTCGCTCAATCGAATGCCCTCCGCATATGTCAGTAAACGGTCCACCGACCGCGCTATGTGCCGCACCTGGAACCCCACTGACGGCAGCCCCAGCGGCTCCAACTCCATCTCCGCAGGCGGCAGCGACAAGCACCATCGGCGCACATCCTCCCCGGCCAGCTCCAGCGCATGCACCACCGCCCGCTGCACCGGCGCAATCTCACCCAACGTTCCCCGTAACCAGGGCTCAACCATGCCTCACCTCCACTGCTAAACTTTAGATCGAGAGCCCATTCATGTTTGAGAACCTGCAAGACAAGCTTCAGCGCGCCTTCAAAAACCTTCGCGGCCAGGGCACCATCACCGAAGAAAACATCGGCGAAGCGCTGCGCGAGATTCGCCTCGCGCTCCTCGAGTCTGACGTGAACCTCACCGTTGTCAAAAGCCTCATCGACCACGTTCGCGAAAAGTCCCTAGGCTCGCAGGTCGCCACCGCGCTCTCGCCCACAGAGCAAGTCATAAAAATCGTCCACGACGAGCTCGTGGAAATTCTCGGCAAAGACACCGCCCGCTTCAAATTCGCCTCCCAGCCGCCCACCGTCATCCTCATGGCTGGCCTGCAGGGCTCCGGCAAAACCACAAGCAGCGGCAAGCTCGCGGCATGGCTCAAAAAAGGCGGCCACCGCCCCCTCCTTGTCTCGGTCGACGTGTATCGCCCCGCCGCCCGCGAGCAGCTCGCCATCGTCGCCAAGAGCGTCGGCGCTCAAATCTACACCGGCAAGATCGCCGAAGGCGAGTCGGGCACCCCCGTCGTCGAGCGCCTCGCCAAAGAGGCCTTCCGCGAAGCCAAGAACTTCGGCAACGACGTCCTGATCGTCGACACCGCCGGCCGCCTCGGCATCGACGAGGCGCTCATGGCCGAAATGTCCAGCCTCAAGGCGCTGCTCAACCCGTCGGAGATCCTCTTCGTCGCCGATGCCATGACCGGCCAGGACGCCGTCAACTCCGCAGACGCCTTTCACAAGCAGCTCGGCATCACTGGCGTCATCCTTACCAAGATGGACGGCGACGCCCGCGGCGGCGCGGCCCTCAGCATCCGCAACGTCACCGGCGCACCCGTCAAGTTCCTCGGCACCGGCGAAAAGCCCGAGGCCTTCGAAGCCTTCCATCCGGACCGCATAGTCAGCCGCATCATGGGCATGGGCGACATCGCCACCCTGCTCGAGCGCGCCGAAGAAAAACTCGACAAGGGCAAGGCCGAAGACTTCGCTAAGAAAGCCCTCTCCGGCGACGGCTTCACCCTCGAAGATTTCCGCGACCAGCTCCGCCAGATCAAAAAGCTCGGCTCCATGCAGTCCATCCTCAAAATGCTCCCCTCCGTCGGCCCCTTCCAGGGCCTCTCGCAAGCCGCCGAGCATGTCGACGAAGGCCAGCTCACCCGCGTCGAGGCCATGATCAACTCCATGACCGCGAAAGAGCGTGCCAACCACGAGCTCATCTCCGGCAGCCGCCGCCGTCGCATCGCTAACGGCTCCGGCACCACCGTGCAGGACGTAAATGCCCTGCTCAAGCAATACGCCCAGATGCGCAAGATGTTCAAAGGCCTCGGCCAGGGCGGCGGCAAAATGCAACGCCGCCTCATGTCACAAATGGGCCAGATGGGCGGCGGCATGAACCGCTTCGGCCGGTGAACACAAGCTCACCGTTCCTGCAATCGGGCCGACCTCTTTCGACACGGCGGCAACTGAATGTAAGTCGTCATGCGAAGCGAGTTACTGAATACTTTGCCGAATCTGCAGAGGAGTTTCGAAGATTAATTCAACCCTCCGCAAACTCAATGATCTAGCCCAACAACGAAACGTATCTACGAGGACGCGCCAACGCCGTTGGGAGTTGAAGCCTTCACTCTTACGTAGTGACAATCATCCACGGAATGCTGCGCCGATCTTCGGCGTCGTCCCGAAGTTTCGGATCGCGGCATCCTCTCTAAAATCGCCTACATAGCGACCCTTGCAAAGTATCGCGAAATGGCGGGTCTACATCTGCCCGGCGATTCGATCTTGATTTACCACCCGCAACAACGGCACCGTCATCGCCGTCGACACCACAGCCATCATCACAAACACCGTAAACAACCCAGCACTCAACAGCCCCTCCCGGTACCCAATCGTCAGCACGATTAACTCCACCAGCCCACGCGTGTTCAGCAATACTCCCAGCTGCCCCGCCTCCCACCAGGGCAGCTTCGCCGCCCGCGCCGCCAGCGTCGCCCCGCCCACCTTGCCCGCAACCGCCACCACCAGCACCAGCCCAAACCACCGCAGCCCGCCCGCACTGCTCAGCGTCTTCC
>CAHJWI010000027.1 GCA_903642225.1 Acidobacteriaceae bacterium
CACCACGGGTGGCAACCTCCTGCAGCGGACGCGCTGCATGTATTACCGCGATACGGTGTGGCCCTGCAACAAACGCGTGCCGGGCAGCGGCTGTTCAGCAATCGGCGGCGCAAACAGGATGCTCGCCATCCTGGGCGCGAGTGAGCACTGCATCGCCACGAACCCGAGCGACATGAACGTGGCGCTTACCGCGCTTGAAGCTACGGTGCACCTGCAGGGCAGGCAGGGCGAGCGCTCGATCGCCATAGGCGAATTCTTTCGCAGGCCCGGCACCACGCCGCACATCGAGAATGTGATGCAGCCTGGCGAGTTGATCACGGCGGTGACCCTACCTGCAACGGCAGCCGGCAGCCGCTCTCTTTATATAAAGCTGCGCGATCGAGCTACGTATGAGTTCGCCCTGGCATCCGCGGCCGTGGTGCTGACCACAGTGTCCGGCAGGATCACGCATGTTCGGTTGGCGCTCGGCGGTGTGGGCACGGTGCCCTGGCGGGCGCATGAGGCCGAGGCTGCGCTGCTCGGCAAGGTCCCGTCGCCGGCGATCTTCCGCAGGGCTGCCGAGGCGGCGTTGCAGCATGCGCGTCCGCAGAGCGAAAACGGCTTCAAGGTAGAGCTCGCCAGGCGTTGCATCACGCATGCGCTAACGACCGCGGCTGCGGGTGGAGGAGAGCAGTATGGCAGCTAATATGGGGAACAACACGCTCATCGGCAAGCCGCAATCGCGCATTGACGGCCCGGTAAAGGTCAGCGGTCAGGCGCGGTATACGTCGGACTACAGCTTCCCCGGTATGCTCTATGCCGTTCCGGTGGGCGCGACGGTCGCCCGGGGCAAGCTTCTTTCGCTCGACACGAAGGTGGCCGAGGCGATGCCCGGCGTGCGCGCCGTCTTTCATGGTGGCAACATCGGCAGGCTCTATCGTGCCAGCTTCCTGATGGCCGATCTTGTGCTTCTGGATGAGAAGCGGCCGCCTCTCGCGGACAATGACGTCAACTATTTCGGTCAATACATAGCTGTCGTGGTGGCGGACACATTCGAGCAGGCAACTGCGGCTGCGGACGCGGTAGAGGCACGCTATGCCGCCGAGCGGCCGGTGATGAACTTCGATCTTTTGCGCGGCACAGAGCTGAAGCAGAGCGATCACCGCGGCGACGCGGTTAAAGCTTTCGAAAGTGCGGCTGTCAAAATCGACCAGGTTTACAGCACACCCGTGCAGACGCACAACGCCATCGAATTGCATGGAACGGTGGCGGTGTGGGAAGGCGGTAACTGCACGCTGTACGACACCGTGCAGGGTGTCGGCAACCACCAGCTCGTTATGACCCAGCGGCTGGGCATTGAGCGGGAGCAGCTGCGCGTGATCACGCGTTATCTTGGCTCGGGTTTTGGTGGAAAGATCTCCGCTTGGGGGCACTGCTGCCTGGCGGCTGCGGCAGCGCGTAACCTCAACCGCCCTGTAAAGCTGGTGCTTAGCCGCAGGCAGGCTTTTGAATCTGCGGGTCATCGGCCCGCAACGCAGCAGCGGGTACGGCTGGGCGCCACGGCCGAGGGCAAGCTCGTCTCCCTGCAGCACGACTATGTCAACACCACCGCCATGGTCGAAGACTTTACGGAGTACTGCGCCGAAGCTTCACCCTTTCTGTACAGCACGGCAAACATGAGCAGCAGCTCCGCGCTGGCGCGCCGCACCTTGGGTGCAGCCACCAGCATGCGCGGCCCCGGAGCGGTACCCGGTTCGTTTGCGCTTGAGTCGGCGATGGACGAGCTTGCGTATCAGTTGCGCATTGACCCCGTAGCGCTGCGCCACAGGAACGAGCCAGCGCTGGATGAGAGCATGGGCATTCCTTTCTCCTCACGCCATCTGACAGAGGCGCTGAACATGGGTGCGGAACGCTTCGGCTGGTCGCAGCGCAGCTCGGAGGTCGGTTCCATGAAGCGGGACGGCCTGACGCTGGGCTGGGGTGTCGCGGTGGCGGCGTGGGGCGCGGGCCGCTTTGCCTCTTCCGCAGCGGTCGATTTGCGCGCCGACGGTACGGCCCGCGTCAGCTGCGGCACGCAGGACATCGGTACCGGCACGTACACCATCCTGGCGCAACTGGTAGGCGAACGTCTCGGCCTCGCCATGGACAAGGTCGAGGTGGCGATCGGCGACAGCAACCTGCCGGCGGGGCCGCTCTCCGGCGGCTCGCTGGTGACCTCATCGCTGGTGCCCGCGGTCTCTCGCGCACTGGACGAAGTGTCGCAACGGTTGATCACGGCCGCGTCGCTGCTGCCCGATGTGCGTTGGAGCCAGACCAAGCCGGAGGATCTGCAGGTCGTCAAGGGACGGCTCGTCGTCAAGGCAAACCCGTCCGGGCCGGCCTTGAGCTTCAGCGAGGTCCTGCAGCAGACGGGCGTGCGCAGTCTCACCGGAACCGGTTCGAGCGACGGCACGATCCTCGAAAAACCGAAGTTGTCGAAGCACTGCTTCAGCGCCCAGTTTGCCGAGGTGACCTGGCAGCCGGAGATGGCACGCCTGCGCGTAAGCCGCGTCGTTACTGTCATCGATTCGGGCCGCATCATCAACCCTAAGGCGGGTCGCAACCAGATTGTGGGTGCGGTGGTTATGGGCGTCGGCATGGCCCTGTTTGAGGGCACTGAATATGACCCGCGCAAGGGCGTTGCCCTTAACACCAATCTCGCCGACTACGTGATGACTACGCACGCCGACACGCCCGACATTGACGTGATCTTCCTCGACTACCCCGATTTTGAGGTCAACGAACTCGGGGCAAAGGGCATCGGCGAGATCGGCATGGCGGGTGTCGCCGGTGCCATCGCCAACGCGACCTACCACGCAACCGGCGTCCGCGTGCGGCAGCTGCCTATCCGTATTGAAGCCCTGCTCGAACAAAACCAGACCGGACGCGAACTGAAGAAGGAGCCATGGCCGACACACCCAACGACAAAGACAACGCCGCAACCGCACCGCGCGAACGACTCACCCGACGCTCCTTCCTAGGCCAGCTTGGTGCGGCTGGTGTTGCGGCGGCCGGCGCTCCCGCGATCGCGGCGACGCAGACGTCGTCGCCCACAGCACCGGCGACATCGCCGCTTGCGCCACCCGTGGCGCCGGGTACAGAAGACTTCCTCAAGTTGAGCCTTCACATCAACGGTGCAGCGCACGCGGTGCGCGTGGACCCGAGGACGACGCTGTTGGACTGCCTGCGCGAGACCGTGCACCTGACCGGTACCAAGAAGGGCTGCGACCATGGCCAGTGCGGTGCCTGCACGGTGCACATCAACGGTCGCCGCGTGAACAGCTGCCTGACCTTTGCCGCCATGCACGAGGCCGATGAGATCACCACGATCGAGGGTCTGGGCGAACCCGGCACGTTGCACCCCATGCAGGTGGCCTTTGTGGAGCACGACGGCTACCAGTGCGGCTATTGCACTTCCGGCCAGATCATGTCGGCGGTCGCTCTGCTGAAGGAGCCGTGCGGCCCGAGCGACCAAGACGTGAAGGAATACCTGGGCGGCAACATCTGCCGTTGCGGCGCCTATCCGAACATCGTCGCCGCGGTGCAGGCTGTCCGCAGGCAATCGCTCCTGTAATGAATGCGTTTTAAGAAAGTTGCCATGACCTTTTCTCACAGGATCCTACTGCCGCTCTTGCTTTTCCTGCCGCTTTGCTCGACTGCTCAAAGCGATGCTCCGCAGACGTCTCCAGTCATCGAGCAGCCCGTGCCCTGGTGGAAGCATGCCGTGTTTTACGAGGTCTATCCCCGCAGCTATGGCGATACAAACGGCGACGGCATAGGCGACCTGAACGGCATCACCGCGCACCTGGACTATCTGCAGCAGCTGGGTATCGACGCCATCTGGATTGCACCGTTCTATCCATCGCCGCAGGTCGACTTCGGGTATGACATCTCCAACTATCAGGATGTAGACCCGCAATTCGGAACGCTGGCTGACTTCGATCGATTGTCCCGCGAGGCGAAGGGTCGAGGCATGCGCCTGGTAGTGGACATGGTGCTGAACCACACCTCCGATCAGCACCAGTGGTTTAAAAGTTCGGCAAGTTCGCGTAGCTCTGCCAGGTCGAACTGGTACATCTGGAATGACGGCATCGCGGCAAACGCACCGGGAGTAACGCCCTACCAGAAGCGGTACGAGCACGACGGCAAGGTGCCACCGAATAATTGGATCTCCATGTTCGGTGGCTCCGCGTGGGAGTGGTCGCCGGTTCGCAAGCAGTTTTACTACCACCGCTTTTACAAGCAGCAGCCGGACCTGAATTGGCGCAACCCGGAGGTGGAGGCGGCCATGTTTGCCGCGATGCGCTTCTGGCTGGACCGCGGCGTCTCCGGCTTTCGGCTGGATGCGATCTCGATGATCTACGAGGACGAGCAGCTGCGCAGCGCGAGGGAGTTGGGCGGTGTGGACGCGCTCGGCGATCCGCGCCTGGACAAGCTCTACCTGGACAACCTGCCAGAGGTGCACGCGCTGGTGCGGCGCATTCGTGCACTTGTCGACAGCTACCCCGATCACCCGGTGCTGCTCGGCGAGACCTCAACCGCCAACATCGCCGACCTGGACCACTGGTACGGCGGTGCCGCGCACGATGAATTGCAGCTACCGATCAACTTTATGATCGGGTTTGTCGGTACGAACATCTTTTCGGCCGACCACTTCCGCAAGACCATTGGGGAAGCGGAGACCGGCGTGCACGGCGGCCAGCCTCTGATCTTCTTCGACAATCACGACATCGACCGCTCAATCGACCGCTTCGGCGATGGCGTGCACAATCAGCAGATCGCCCGGCTGATTGCAACCGTGCTCTTCACCGTGCGCGGCACGCCGCTGACCTACTACGGCGCGCCGCTGGGTATGACGACGCAGACGCCGACGCGCAGAGAAGATGTGCGCGACCCGTGGGGCATCGCGGGCTGGCCGAAGCAGAAGGGCCGCGATGGCGAGCGTACGCCGATGCAGTGGACGCCCGGCCCGCAGGCGGGCTTCTCCACCAACCAGAACACGTGGCTCCCTATCGCGCCCAACTACAGGACGATCAACGTGCAAACCGAGATCGCCGATCCGGGCTCGATGCTGAACTGGTATCGCACTCTGATCGCGCTGCGGCGCTCCACCCCGGCGCTGCTGGATGGCTCGATGACGATGCTGAACCCGGACGACCACGACGTCTTTGCCTACCGGCGCACTTCGCCCAACGGCAAAACGTCAGTCATCGTCGCAGTAAACATGAGCCCTCAGGCACACACGGTACAGCTCAGGACGGGGCTCGCTGCGGGCACATCCCAACTGCGTACGCTGCTTGCGAGCGACCCAACCCTGCAGCACGTTACGTCGCTTCAGGTCCTTGTGCTGCCGCCGTTCTCTTCGTGGATCGGTGAGGCGCAATGACCTGTTTTCGGCGGTGCAGAACCACTCATATCTTCGCAGTTACACTTTCGCTCGTCGGAGCCGTTCTTATGACCCCTGCATCCTCAACCGCTCAGGCAGACTCGCCGGCGCGACCGACCAGCAACCATGCAGACTTTCCTCCGGAGCTGGCAGCGATCATCCGGCATGAGGCGGGCAAGAGGCTTGCCGATCACGGCAGCTTCTTCCTCGATTCGTTTACCGACGACGCCGGAGTCTGGGTGGACTGTGCTGTTCAACCTCTCCTACCAGAAGATCCGTCCAAGAAGCGAGGTCGCAGGCTCAACCAGGTGCTCCAAAGGACGGACCTGCTGCGTACAGAAGCACTCGGGGGCGTAGGGCGCCATCGAACTGAGCATTTGGGTCAGCCTTTAGGGTCCGGCCGTGGCTTCCAGCTTTGCGTCAGTAACAACCCTTTGCGGCACACATGTTGAGCCGCGGATCACGGTCGGTTCTGATGTACTCTCCCGGGCAGGTCTAATAAGACCTTAATTTTAGGATTTAGCGCGCCGGTCCAGAGAAGAGCGCACACAGGGTGATCGGCTCCGGGTTCCCATAGTAGAAGGACGGGAAGAAGTCTCTCTTCATGTCTGGCTTCCTCATGCAAAGCGGCAGGGCCGCGACGCCTAATCCACTGAGTGCGAGGTTGAGCTGCACGCCCGGTCGCTGACAAGTACCTTGAACACAATGCTTGGTGCTGCGATCCTCACACCCCGAGACAGCCGCCATGTTCCAGAACCGATGCACGTAGGGGTCATGAGTCCGTCAGGAGAACTGGGGCTGCCGCGTGATGCAAGGTACCCCGGACTTGCGAAGAGCGCTCGTTTCGCTCCAGGAATAAGGCCGGGCCGGGCGGACAGAGTCACGGGGTCCTTCACCTCGATCCCAGTCGGAGCTATACGGTTCAATTTCAACACGCAACTCCGGATGACGCTTCAGAAAAACTGGAAGCAAAGGCGCAAGAACAAGGCGCCAAGTGTGATGGGGCAGGCCACCTTGATGAGACCGCTCGGCCGTTTCCCGCTTGCGCTCCAACAATTCGCTGCCATTCTTAAGGATGCGTACCGCTCGCCTGCAGCTCTGCAAGTACTCTCTACCTGAGTCAGTTAGAAGCATCCCTCGGGGATTGCGGTGAACAAGCAGCACGTCGATATGCTTTTCTAGGCGCTTCGCGCGCTCGGCTGACGGTTGACGTCGGAAGACTGAGTTCCTGAGCCGCGGCCGTCAATGTTCCCGCGTGACCGACCGTGACAAAGATACGAACATCATTCAGATCCAGCATCTCCATAAAACCGCCTATCAACACACGTCCTGCAACATGCGAAAGCGCGGTTTACTGACTTTCATCGAAGGCGTTGCATGTTCGCAATACAAATTTGCTTCAATGGTTGATTCGAGAGCGACTGAACGAGCGTCTCTACAAAGAGCATTCTGGTGATTCGGTGCTCAAAGCCCTACCGGGCAAAAGAGGTCTTATGGAACACAATCCAAATTCGCAACATCCACCCCTTCCGCCCGATGACATGCGACGCAACCTCACGTACTCGGAGCCGAACACAGATCAAAGTCTCCCACATATCGGCATGGTGGGAGACACCTACACCATCACTGTGTCGGGCGACGACACCGCTGGCCGTTTTTGCGTGATCGACATGCACGTCCCGCCAGGCGGCGGTCCGAGTCCGCATCGCCACGACTTCGAGGAAACCTTCATTATTCTTGAGGGTGAGATCGAGGTCGCCTTTCGCGGCAAGAAGTCAATTGTAAAGGCGGGTACCACGGTGAACATTCCGTCGAATGCTCCGCACCAGTTCCACAACGCTTCTGCCAACGCCGCGCGCCTCCTCTGCATATGCTCACCTGCAGGACAGGAGAACTTCTTTCAGCAGGTCGGTGTTCCAGTTGCGACCCGTACGACCACGCCGCCCAAGCTGAACAAAGAACAGCAAGAGCAGTTTATTGAAAAAGCAAAGGCACTCGCGCCCACGTATCGGACTGAGTTTCTAAAGGAGATCTGAAAACGCTTAGCTTTTGGCTCAAACACACACCGCCTGCAGGTGTGCCGCCGTGCTTGTTCCTCAAGCCCGGGCTGACCGTTACTCCTCAGATCGAAGGAGTATCGGTATGTCGAAGGCGACTCAGATTGCCGCACCTCCATCCCATGTCCAGACCACCGCAGCCGAGCTGCGGCTGCCGCAAGCCCTTCGTGAAGCTCAGACTTTGCTGTTTACCGGTTGCGGCAACCTGGCGTTTTGGTGTTCCAAGGCCGGCTGATAAGTAGCAGCATCGACTCTTCACTCGAACCAACCAGCACCGAGCACAGGTCCGATCAGCTCATCAGAGTGCGTATATAAACCCGGTGGCGAGCAACATGCGGCGCAACAGAAACCAGCAACAACAAAACCAAGTACCCTGATGAAAGAGAATAATCGCGACGTGGCAGAGTTTACGGGCCGCAGTGCCACTTTCTTACCACCGAAAAATTAAATCGTAAAGTCTAGACTGGGAATAATTCAGGAGATCCCGATGGCAACGAAGAAGGCAGCACCCGGCCCGGTGTAGAAGGTGACCAAACCGGATAGTCAAGGCAATGACGAGAAGCTGCCGACAGAGCCAAAGCAGATTCAGGCGTTTTTTGATGCGGTTTAGGAGACGGCAACAGAACCAGCTGCCGCTCCGACCGCACAAGTACAACGCCTGCAACAACAACGTTTCGGAACACGTATTCCGGCGCATCGACGGTCGTCCCGAAGCCGCATACAGCTCATCTAATTTCGTGTTCAAGTGCAAGCGGTAAGCGATGCATATCGAGCTATCAACATGCACTGTCGTATGCTGGGCATCGTGAGGAGACGTGTGCAGGAGACCCCTGACAAATGGTGGTACCGCCAAAGCAGGGCACCTGGGCGGCACTCTACGCTACGGAGCGTGGTCGGGATCAGCCTTCTTACAGCCCTTCCTATTTTTGGCCAGGCTAATAGCGGGGAGTTGCGCGTCAAGATTGTTGATTCAACCGGCCGCGGCGTCGGAGCTACAGTCTCGCTGATTAGCGAAGGCAATCAGTACCGGATCACACAGCAGTGTGACCCGCAAGGCGAGTTAAGCGTAGGGTTCTTGCCCTTTGGTGTTTACCAGCTCAGGATCACCCAGTATGGCTTTACGCCGATGGTGGGATCGGTGTCCATTCGTAGCTCACTCCCAAGTCGCTATACGGCACAACTCAAGCTGCAGGATGTAACACAGAGCGTTCTGGTACACGCAGCGAAAACACTGATCGACCCGGAGCAAGCTGGCGCAGTCAGCCGAATCGGGGGTGCGTTTATTCAAGATCGGCTGGCCTCGATCCCGGGCCGCTCCATTCAGGACTTGGTCAACTCGCAACCGGGTTGGCTCTACGAGGGTAACGCTGTTCTTCATCCACGCGGCTCGGAGTACCAAACGCAATTCGTTGTTGACGGTCTGCCTTTAACGGACAATCGATCTCCCAGCTTCGGGCCGGAGATCGAAGCAGACGATGTGCAAACCCTTAGCGTTTATACCGCCGGTATTCCGGCCGAGTATGGACGCAAACTAGGCGGCATCGTCGAGCTGAACACGAACCAAAGTCGAGAGCCGGGCCTGCATGGAACAGTCGTGTTGTCTGGCGGTAGCTTTGATACTGCCGGAGCCTTTGCGGAGGGGCATTACACAAGAGGCAAGAGTACGCTCGAGCTTAGCGCAAGCGGCAGCATGACTGCTCACTATCTGAACCCGGTTGTACCGCAGAATTACTCCAACACCGGTACCCTGGCGGACTTTTCCGGCCGGTACGGGAGAGACATTACCCCGACCGACCGGCTTAGCCTCAGCCTTCGGCATGAGCTTTCGCGGTACGACATCCCAAATGAACAGGTACAACAGGCGGCCGGGCAGCGACAGACAGCAGATAATGCCGAGACAATCGGCATTATCTCTTATGATCACGATATCCGAGACCGTGCAATTGTCAGCCTGCGCGGCATGGTGCGCGACAACTCGAACGATGTAAATTCGAACGCAAGTTCGACACCCATCGAGCTGTTTCAGCAAAATCGGTTTCGGGAGGGTTATTTCAAAGCTAGCGTTGCATATGTACTTGGGCGGCAGGAGTGGAAGGCCGGCCTCGAGTCAGACAACACGTTTCTGTACGAGAACACCAGCTACCAAGTCACTGATCCGACCAGATTCGATGACGGCATGCCCACATCGTTTGCGTTTGCCGCGCACCGGCCAAACCTAGAGCAGTCTGCATTCGTGCAGGATCATATGCATCTCGGCAAGTGGAACGTGAGCGCCGGATTGCGCTGGGATCATTATCAGTTACTTTTAAATAAGCGGGCCTTCAGTCCCCGGCTCGCAGTCTCGCATTACATCCGCTCAGCCGATCTTGTCTTCCATTTGTCCTATGACCACATCTTCCAGACGCCGTCATTCGAGAATCTGCTGCTCTCCAGTTCTTCTGAAGTGGAGTCACTCAATCCGGGTTCTTTTCTTCGTCTTCCGGTGCAGCCTTCGCGGGGCAACTATTACGAGACCGGCCTGGCCGAGGCACTGTTTAACCGGGTGACGCTGAACGTCAGCTTCTTTCAGCGCGCCGTATCAAACTATGCGGATGACGACCAAATACAGAACACAACGGTAAGCTTCCCGATCTCCTTTCGGAAAGGGTTGATCTATGGGGCAGAGGGAAAGCTGGAAGTTCCCGCATGGGGCCGCTTCTCTGGGTTTGCTAGCTATTCTTATGAGGTGGGAACCGCGTCGAATCCGGTAACGGGCGGATTATTTTTGGGGAACAATGCGACCGCCGCCCAGACGCAACTCGCCGGGCATTTCCCGGTTTCGCAGGACCAACGCAATACGTTTCATGCGCGGATTCGCTACCAGGCGCATCCGCGTTTCTGGATCGCGAGCGGTTTCCAGTATGACAGCGGACTGCCGTTCGAGTTCGATGGCGATGCTGCCACAGTACTCGCCCAATATGGCCAGGGTGTTGTAAACCGTGTCAACTTTGATCGCGGCCGCATTCTCCCCGCATTTCAGGTGAATGCTTCCGCAGGTGCGGAGCTGAGTACATACGATTGCATGCACCTTCAATTGCAGGTTGACGGACAGAACCTTACCAACATCTTAAACGTGATCGATTTTGGCGGTCTCTTCTCTGGCAATGCGATCGGACCATCGAGGAACGTAATGCTACGGCTCAAGACCTCGTTCTGACGAGCAAGCTCATCTCGCCACCGCGACTTCCGTAAGTACGACCTGTTCCCACACTCCGCAAGCTTGGCTGCCCATGAGGTTCTTCGCTGCTCGATCAGCCGCTTCCTCAGACGGAGTCGGTGTCCGATGCAAGGCCGACTGTGGAGAATGAGCTTTCAAACAAGCGGTCGCGATCGCACATCCAAACACAGGACGACCTCTTGTAGGGAAGGAACTTCCTTCTGGGCTACCGATTTTACCCGAATCGGACCTCCCTTTTTAAAGCTTCTGGGCGCACAATCATAGGGAGTTCTGTCGTAGCGAGAGGCGAACCCACTCGGCTAGGTTTCAGTGTTGGTACCGGCTGAGGAATTTTGCGGTTGAGTTTTGGTCTTCTGTCGGTCAGGTGCACTCGACGCTCGGCAGTTATAGTCACGGTGCATGCTCGTGTAACGACATCTTTGAACTACTCAAGGCACGATGTGAGGGTTGCATGTTTACGATAACTAAGCCGGTGATACGAGCAGGGGCACTGTCAAGCTGGTTGTTCTTATTGTCTTTCTCGCATACGCAGACGGGGTACGCTCAGACGAGCGTTTTGACGCAGCACAATGACAATAATCGAGACGGGTTGAACGCAGGCGAGGCTACCCTGAATCCTTCCAACGTCAATGGAAATCAGTTTGGCCTGCTCTTCAAGGTCGTCGTCGACGATCAGGTCTACTCCCAGCCGCTCTACATGGCGAACGTTACCATCGCTGGCGGTACCCACAATGTCGTCTTCGTGGCCACCACCAATAACAGCGTCTATGCCTTCGATGCCGACACCGGCAAGCAGTATTGGCACGACCAGCTAGGACCCGCTTTTACGATCCAGAATGGCGGTTTTGGCTGCAAAGACGTTCTCGCCACCTCGGGTATCATGAGCACTCCGGTGATCGATCCCTCGACTAACACGCTTTATGTCGTCGCACAAACGTGGGTGAACAAGACGTCGTCCCACAATCTCCATGCACTCAACATCGCTTCCGGCAAGGACAACGCTGGCAGCCCCGTCACGCTCGCTGCTAATGGGTTCAACTCCAAATATGAGCTGCAGCGCGCCGGCCTTCTGCTCTCGAAAAGCAATCTTTACATAACTTTCGCAGGGCATTGCGATCAGGGCTCCTGGGCTGGCTACACCTTGGCGTATACCACTGCCAATCTAAGCCCGGCTGGCGTTTTCAACGCTTCTCCGAGTGCCAACGGAGCCGCCATCTGGCAGTCGGGCAATGGCCCCGCCGCAGATAGTGCGGGGAACGTCTATTTAATAACTGGTAACGGCACGTGGGATGGCGAGAGCAATTTCAGTGAAACCTTCCTGAAGACTGACAGTTCGCTGAAGCTTCAAGATTGGCATACTCCGTCGAACTATCGCGACCTGGACGAAGGTGATGTAGACCTCACGGCCTCTGGCCCGCTGCTCATTCCAAATACAGATCTGGTTGTCGGCGGCGGAAAGGACGGGGTTCTCCGTCTCGTGAAAACCGACGCAATGGGCCACCTGGGCGACGCGACCGCGGTTCAGAACTGGTCCGTAACGTCTTCTCACATCCACTCTCTGAATTACTGGAATGGAAGTCTTTACGTCTGGGGTCAAAACGACTTCCTTAAGGTTTATGCCTTCAATGGGACCAGGTTCAATACAACCCCAAGGTACACGGGTACGTTGAGGGCGATCCAGCACCCCGGAGCGAGCCTATCCCTTTCAGCAAACGGCAACTCCAACGGCATACTCTGGGCCTCCACAAATACCACCGCAGGATCCGACAACACGGGCGCGTGGCACTCGACTGTGCCAGGTATCCTGTATGCCTATAATGCCACCGACATGAGCCTGCTGTGGACGAGCGAGCAGAACTCCTCTCGCGATTCCTGCAGCAACTACGCCAAGTTCACGGCACCCACCATTGCGAATGGCAAAGTGTATTTGGCCAGCTTCGGAACCGCGCAAACTGCAAGTGGGCAGCTTTGCGTTTATGGTTCGATTTCCTACGCAAATCTCATTCCAAATGGAACATACGTCTTGGTCGACGCGAACAGCGGCAAGGCGCTAGACGATCCTTCTTTCTCCAAGACAAACGGAACCGTCATAGAGATCTATACGATCAACAAAGGCTCGAATCAGCAATGGACGGTGAACAATCTTGGCAACAACGTAATAACGCTGACGAACAAAGCGAGCGGTCAGGCGCTTGATGTGGCTGGCGCATCGACCGCCAATAGCGCCCCCATCGACCAGCAGCCTGCAAGCGGTCAAACCAGTCAGCAGTGGCGCGTGACCTCGGTCGGCGAAGGGAAATACGAACTGGTCAATGTCAATAGTGGCCAGGCAATGGATGTCAGCGGCGGCAGCAAAGCCAACCAGGCCAAGCTGAATCAGTATCCGTACAAAGGCAGCGCTTGGCAGCAGTGGACCTTTCAGGCGCCCTAAGCTATCTCTCCGCCTCACGTTCTTACAGGCGCGGACTTGTACCGGTGCCTGCCACGCCGTTTAATGGAGCGCTTCTGCATGGATCTGTCACGCCGCAACTTTCTCGCAACGGCAGCTCTCTCCTCAGCCTCTGTTGCGCTTTCTGCTTCTGAACTCAGCGCGCAAATGCAGGGCATGGACCACACGCAGCATCGCGACGACGCGCACCACGGTGAGCACGCGCAACACAATCACGTCAAAGAAGAGCGGCCTGTTATCCCCAGACTTCCGGCTCTTATCTGCAAGGTCACCTCGACCATCAGCATAGACGCGGCCTACAAGATGCTCACAGATGGAAGCGACACCCTGGATGTCGCGCTGCACATCTGCAAAAGCCAAGAAGATGATCCAACAGATCACTCAACAGGGCTTGGGAGTCTTCCGAATAGCCAAGGCGAAGTGCAACTCGACGCCTGCTGCTTTCACGGACCCACGCGTCGTTGTGCCGCTGTTTCTTGTGTTCCTGGAATACGGAACGCTGCGCTTCTCGCCCGCACGCTGATGAACGAAACCGGATACGCCGTGCTGGTCGGCTCTGATGCGCAAGCATTTGCCCTCTCTCGAGGTTTCGTCAAAGAAGATCTGTTCACTGATCGCGCTCGCAAGAACTACACGCTTTGGAAACAGATCGCCTCGAAGTCGCCGGAGAACGTTGTGTACGATCCCTCTTGGCCCGCGTCTGCTCGCAAAGCGCATTTCCTCTCAGCCTCCCAGGTCGACTTCGATCTCCTGGTGCACGGGCTTGAACCACTTGCTGTACAGGCGGGCCTCAGTCCAACCTCTACGTGGCGGGCGGTCTATGACTCCCTGGCACCTGCCAGTGAACCCCTGTTCGTCTCCGCCGTTGATCGCAAAGGCCAGCTCTCCGCAGCTAGCACCTCAGGCGGCAGACCATGGAGACTGCCGGGGATTTCAAGCGACGTCGCCACACTCGGCGCAGGCTCATTCATCGATCCAGATGTCGGCTCTGCTGGTTCCAGCGGTAACGCCGAAGCGAACATCAGAATTGCGGGAGCGCATACCATTATCGAGAACCTGCGCATGGGCATGTCCCCTGAAGAAGCCGGCATGGATGCCCTTCGCCGCATCGCACGCTCGTACAACAATGACATGGCCGCTCTACGATTCGTAGAGATGGTGTACTACATCCTCCGTAAGGATGGTGCCTACGCGAGCGTATCGCTCTGGAAGGGCGATCGGACAGGTCATGTCCGCCAGTTCACTGTCATAGATGCTCAAGACACGCGCCGCACGGAAGACTGTGTGCCGCTGTTTCCATGCGGCCCTATGAATGGATGCGCGTTGCCCCGCTAAAACAGCGTGCCAGCTTTATCGAAGACGCCTACGGTGTTCCATAACGCGAGGCTCTGTCGCATCAACTCTGAAATGGTCGCTAGCGCGCCAGGGGATTTAGCATGGGCCGGACTACGTGCTTGACGGCTCCATGGTCGGCTTCAGTCCGTCCATAAGGTCTGCAAATGGGGAACCCTCTTTTCTAATGGCTGCGGACAGCTGAGGTCGAGTAGGGTTTGCTCCTGCCCGTCAGGGTTCTGCTCTCGCCTCAGCTCAGCAGCAGGGGAGACATGATGGAGGGCACTGCCATTATGCGATGAATCTTTGCATGGCAGCCCGCGCAGAGAGCAATCGTCAGGTTCAGAGCAGACCTGCCCGGAACGCGATGGTGCACGATGTCTCCCGCTTCCCTCGTCCGGGGTGCATCGCAAACGCGGCTACGATAGCCGTCACGTTCCAGCACTGACTCCCGCGAACCGCTGAAGTGTTCGGCGTCCTGCCGCTTTAGTGTGTAGCACGTTGCGCAGAGTCCCTGCGCAAGGATCTTCGTCCTGCCGCACGGCGATGCATCACGGTCTGTCGCGGCGCTTTCATCGGTTCACATCAGGAGAACTTGCTTGGTCTCTCCAGGACGGTCACATCGACCAGCCAGCCGTGCACCTGGTCGAGACTGCCATCGTCACAGCGCACCGTGAAGTCGACTCTAGGTCGCAGATTCGGTCACCGGGTCGAAGCTCTCTCCGCCGATCACTTCCCCCCCCAACATCGATACCACGGATGGTACTGCACAGAACGCACTACTTACCTCCCTTCGACTTCGCTGGGATTCCTTTGACCGCTGCGACCGAGGATCGCAGGCTCCGCACAATCGTTGAGACGGACACTGTGAATTGAGTGGCGAGCTGTTGCCGGGTGTGATCGTGGCTGTCCCACAGGGTCTCCACCACCTTCGCCTTCTGCGGAGTCAGGACCGGAACGCTCTTCTTGGTCATTTCAGCCTTACTCAGAGTCAATCTTCGGTTGACCCTGCACACTGTAAGGTTTAGCTCAGAGCACTTTCGAGTGAAGATGTCTTTTCCCTTCTGAATGCCGTTAGTATCAACAATCGCTCGATAAAACTGGGACATCATGCACTCGCAATTGATAAGCGTAGACCCCTCTTCACCCACAGCCTGTGGGAACCACACAAAGATTTTTGCGGTCACAGGGAAGTAAAACAAGTCTGGTTTTGTGGGTTCACTCCGATGTATGCGGTGACTATGCGGAGAGGAGTCCAGTCTCGCCAATATCGCTTCAGGCTGGATGTTGCAAGAAGCCGGAGAAAAGCACCGGCCACCCTACTTTGAGATTAGACCTTGTCCTCAGACCTTTTGAATTGCATTCGCCGGGCGTGCTGAGCGAAATTGCCAAGACGAAAATTTGAGCGTTTTAGGAAGAACATCGTGACCAATCCGCGTGCAAGCATAAGGCAAAATCCGGTGTAGGTACAGCCTGAGCGATTGAAATGTTTCGAGTCAATGGCACAGAGACTCTGGAGGTGGTTGTGAAGACCATGCAAGCACCGCAGATCGAGAAACTTCGCAAGCCGATGAAGGTCAGTAACATCCCCGTGCCGGAGATTGGAGCCAACGACGCACTGGTCCGCGTGACCGCTTCTGGAATCTGCCGCACAGACAGGCACCTTTGGAACGGAGACTGGACCTCAATCAATGTCAAGCTGGACCTGCCCTTGGTTCTCGGACATAAAATTGGCGGCGTAATCGAAGCTGTAGGTTCCGATGTACAGAGCTCGCTGTCCAAACACGAGTTTGCGTGCCGTTCAACATGGCTTGTGGGCACTGCCTCCACTGCCTTCGAAGGCTACAGAACGTTTGCGACAACTATCACCGGTGGATGCTCACACATGGCTCGGGCGGCTTTGCCAAATACGTTCGCGTACCAATGCTCGCCTCAACTGCGTACCGCTGCCGAAAGAGCTTAGCGACATTGACGCAGCCGCACTCGGCTGCCCGGAACATGACCGCATACCGAGCCGTTGCGGCACGCGCCGACGATCGTGCCGGCGAACGGTAGTCGTGACGGGTATCGGCGGTGTTGGCCGCTCTTGCATCGAGTTAGCTGCTGGGTTTGGAGTGCAGGTGATTGCGATCGATACCAAAGTAGAAGCTCTATAAGCGGCAAAGTAAATTGGCGCGTCTGAATGATTCTTTCGCACGGGCTCACTCCCGAGAAGATTGCAGAGCGGGTGAAAGCGTTGACGGGCGGGTTGGGGTAGATGTGGGTTTCGACGCGGTTGGTGGACACAATCCCACGCTGGTCACATTGGAGTCGCTCGCCAAGGGCGGCCGCATGGTTCTGGTAGGTCTCTCTGCGCACGAGGCGCAGCGGTTCGTGACCGAACGTATCCCCGTACCCCAAGCGAGGCGAATCGGGAAGGCACAACGCGGCTTGGGCGCACACGCCGTACAACGGATCTTGATCGCATCGTATTGAAGGCCCTCCACCTTCTCCGCAGCTTGTCAGGCGTTGAGACCCTGCTTGACCCAGACCGGAACGACCACGGTCCGGATCCGTCCGCCCTTGCCACGGAAATCGGCGATGAACCACCGCTTTTCCCGCATCTGGATACCCTCAACGGTAAGTGAGGCCAGTTCTCTTCTCCGCACGTGGCAGCCCACCAGGAGAGCAAGGATGCAATAGTCACGCTTGCCTTAGGAGTGGAGCAGTCAGGGATGGCGAGCAGTTCCCTGACCCAGGATCCTTCGTTTGGATCGACGACAAGTAGCGATATAGAGCTACGACAAGAAAGACTTCAGCTACAGTCTGGTCTCGGCAGGTCGTCACTTGCTCTCGGCTTGAAGTGAGACCGATCGAAGGCAGCGGAGGCAATCTTACTAAGACGACACGCATCGTGGGCCGTAAGATGGGACACATGAAGCTCGACTCACTGCATGACTCTTGCGTCCTCAGCGTTCTTGCCGCCCTTTGCATGTGCAGTCCTGCTTTTTCGCAGAAGACCTCCGCGGCTGCGAACTCGTCTGTGATGCGGCAATTGCCTCGTTTCAGCGCCAGCAGTGTACCGGCGATGGGCCCGGGAGAGTTGCAGGCACCAACGCTGGAACCCGCTCCACCGGCGCCCGCCGGGTTGCCGGGCCATGGTCTGTCGCAGCACCCGATGCTCGTTTTCGGCGAGAGCTATAACAAGCTCCTGATTGTGAACCATGGCAGGGTTGTCTGGAGCTATTCGACGGGTCCCGGCCTTGAGCATGACGATGCATGGCTGCTGTCGAACGGCAATGTACTGTTCACGCGCATGCAGTACGTCGCGGAGGTAACGCCAGACAAGAAGGTCGTTTGGCGTTATGACGCTCCGGACGGAACGGAGATCCACGGCTGCCAGCCAATCGGACTGGACAAGGTGCTGTTCATCCTGAACGGCTTGCCGCCGAAGCTGATGGTGGTAAACATCAGGTCGAAAAAGACGGTGGTCGAGCATGCCCTGCCGGCCGCAAGCACGACAGACAGGGGCGTCGTGCATGGTGAGTTTCGCCACGTGCGCTACACCGCGGAGGGACACTACCTCGTTCCCTTCTTTTCCATGGCACGCGTAGTGGAGTACGACAAAGACTTTCACGAAGTCTGGACTCTGGACGTGCCCAGACCCTGGTCCGCGGTGCGGCTGAAGAACGGCAACACGCTGATCACAGACGAGCCCGATGTGCGCACTTTCGAGATTACGCCAGACAAGAAAGTCGTCTGGGAGTTGACAAAGAAAGACATCCCGGAGAAGTACTGGTACGGCAACACACAAACCGCAACACGGCTGGCGAACGGCAATACTATCATCTGCTCGCGGGGCGGCGACCACCGGGGCCCCCAGATGGTAGAAGTCACAGCAGACAAGAAAGTCGTGTGGGTGCTGCAGGACTGGCAGCACGTGGGGCCGGTCACCGCGGTACAGGTGCTAGACGAGCCAGGCCTTCCTGAACGTCCTGGCGACGCTCAACGCTGACGCGCAGGCGAGGTAAGGCGCAGTTCTCTCAAACGCTGCCGAATCAGCATACCAAGTCCCGGGCTTCGGCGCCGACCAGCTTGCGGTTGGTGGAGAGCTGGACGTTCAGACAAGTCGGTGGACTTTTGCGCTCCAGCGTTCCATTCGTAGAGCAGGCCTGAGGAAAAAGTGGCCGGCGCGAAGCCGTACAGATGCTCTAGGGCGTTAGCGTAGGCTAACATCGCAGCTTTGACGGAGCCAAGCATTTTGATCAACCGGGCGAGTACCTATCGGTCCATCATTGCGACCCGGAAACCGTGTTTCTGGAAAGTCAACTTTACCTCGAGCACCATTGCCATTTCTGCGGTGCTCTCTTAGTATTCGTGTACGTTCACCTAAGCGTAATGCCGCACTCGGAAGCAAAGATCCCGAAGGATCTCGCTTCGCGACATCCTTGTCACCTTTGAGGCTAACCGATGCGATTCCATTCAGCTGCTTGTGTCCGCCTTGCGGCCCCGCTCTTATTCGTTCCTTTTGTACTTGGCACAAGCGCTTTTGCACAGCAGGATCAGGGTGCTGTCACCGGCACCGTTCGAGATAGTTCCGGTGCGAGCGTCGTTGGAGCTGAGGCTACGCTCACCAACGTCGATCAGGGTCTCTCCTTTACTGCCAAAACCAACAATAGTGGCGTTTATCTATTCTCGCCGGTGAAGATCGGCGAGTACTCCCTCACAATTACAGCTCCTGGTTTTGAGAAGACCACACAACAGAACTTGCGCCTGAACCTGCAGCAAAGACTTAATGTGGATGTGAGTCTGAGAACCGGCTCCGCCTCCGAGACAGTAACCGTAGACACCTCGCCACCGCTCCTCCAGACCGAAGAAGCATCTGTGGGGGAGGTGCTCTCCGAAAAGGTCCTGAACGAGACGCCGCTGAACGGCCGCAACTGGGTCTTTGCCGCGCAGCTCACGGCCGGTGTTGCCCCTCCCTCAGGCGCGCGCGGTGCCGGAACCGGCGACTTCAGCGCCAATGGCGCCCGCTCCGACCAGAACAACTTCATTCTCGACGGCGTTGATAACAACGTTAACGTGGTTGACTTCCTCAACGGCGCATCCTTCAACGTGCAGCCGCCACCCGATGCCCTCGCCGAAGTCCGCATCCAGACCAGCAGCTACAGCGCAGAGTTTGGCCACTCCTCCGGAGCCGTCGTGAACGCCAGCATCAAGTCTGGCACTAACAGCTTTCACGGCTCGCTATGGGAGTACCTCCGCAACGACAAACTGAATACCAAGCAGTTCTTCGACCAGCCTACCGATAAGGTTCCGGAGTACCGCCAAAACATCTATGGCGGCACCCTCGGCGGCCCAATCTATAAAAACAAGCTCTTCTTCTTCGGTGATGCTCAGGGCAATCGCGTAGTGCACGGCAATAACCAGATCATCAGCGTGCCCTCAGTGCTTGAACGACAGGGTGACTTTAGTGAACTGCTCGATCCCGCGCAGACCGGCGGAGCACCGCAGTACCTGTATCAGCAGCGCTCCGGCGGTGGCCCCAGTCCGGCAGCACCCGGCTCTACCCTTGCGACCGCCAGTCCCTACCAACAGAGCTGCAACGGCCGACTGAACGTCCTCTGTCCCACGGCCATCAACCCGATTGCGCAGAAAATTCTCAATCTCTATCCTCTGCCCAATCGCGTCAATACCGATGGTTCGGGCCTGCTGACGCGGAACTACACCTCACCCATCAACAACACCGACATTACTGCGCAGTACGACGCGCGCATCGATTACAACCCGACCGCACGCGATCAGGCCTTTGCCCGTTTCAGCTACCAGCATGAGTACCAGTTCTACCCACCACCCCTTGGTCCCATCCTTGATGGCGGTGGCTTTGGTGCCGATGGGAACGAAGTCAATATCGGGGAGAACATCGCGCTCAGCGAAACTCACGTCTTTACGCCGAAGCTGCTCAATGAGCTTCGCTTCGGGTATAACTACGGGCATTTCTACTTCACCCAGCCAGGCGCGGCGGATGCTGGCCTTGCCGCGTCCATCGGTCTGAACGGCATCCCGCCGGGAACCCTGAATGGCGGTCTGCCCAACATCTACTTCCATAGCGGCGGCCCCAATATTTCAGGCGCGGGAGCGCCCAATTACTATCCGTCCGATGAGCACGAGAACATCGCGCAGATCCTGGATAACGTCACGCTCAACCGGAGCAATCACTCCATCCGCATTGGTGTGAACTTCCAGCGCATCCGCTTCAGTACTCTCCAGCCCCCACGCTCCCGCGGGAACTATAACTACAATGGAAGTTTTTCGAGCGCGTACGGTATTCCGAATACCGGCTTCAGCCTGGCTGACTTTCTTTCAGATAACCAGAGTGACGGCGGACTGTCGTCGGGCGGCGTTGTCGACGATGTACGCTGGGATCGATCGGTCTTTGTTCAGGATGACTGGAAGATCACACCGCGGCTTACCTTCAACGTTGGCATCCGCGCTGAAAACCAAACGCCCTACTACGAACGGCACGACAACCAGGCAGCCTTCTATCCAACGGCAGGTACAACGTACGATCCGACCGTAGGCCAGCAGGGCCTTTCGCGCAGCGCCGGCGTGTATGTCCTTCCCGAGAAAGCTCGCAACACCCCCCTGAGCGCCGGTCTTCTTAGCGCTCTCGCCGCCGATAACATCACCGTGCAATACACCAACAACCGTTACCTGATCGACTATCAGAAAATCGGCTGGGGCCCGCGCGCCGGTCTCTCTTTCAAAATGGATGATCGCACGGTGGTCCGGTCCGGCTTCGGTATCTTCTTCGGTGGTCTCGAAAGTATCGGTTTCGCGCCGAATCTCGGCCTCAACTATCCCTTCACGGCCAACACCAGCATCACGAGTCCAAATGATGTCAGTTGTCTGTACAGTAACGGTTGCCCCACCAACGGAATCAGTCTCGGGACGGGGTACACTGACTTCCTATCGAGCGGCGGTCTGCTGAACGCCCCTGGGACGCCGACTCTGAACGGCATACAGAACCATCTGCCCACCTCCTACACAGAGCAGTTCAATCTTAGCTTCGAGCGCGACCTGGGTTATAGCCTCACGGCCAACATCGCCTACGTCGGCTCCCTGAGCCACCATACGCTTGACTTTCCCGGAACCAATAGTTCGCCGGTGATCACTCCGTATTGCAACAGCGATGGGCCTGGCGGCGAGCCTACCAACCTGCCCTGCGGCACCAGCAACTCGCAGAATCCTTTCAGCCATGTAGGTATTAACTATCAGGCTAACGATGGCATTGCCGCCTATCACGGGCTACAGACCAAGCTGGATAAGCGCTTTAGCAACGATCTCAGCTTCTTGGCCACCTATACCTGGTCGCATCAGATGACCAACGCCGGCACAGCCATTTCGCAGGGTGACAACTATTCCGGTACCGGCGGAACGGCCAATTACTACATCTTCGGGTCTCGCCAGGGTTTCTCGAACGGTCCGGAAGATGTACGCCACCGCTTCACCTTCAACAGCCACATCACCCTGCCCGCCGGTCGGGGCCATCGCTTCCTGAACACCGGAATCGCCGGGCAGGTCCTAGGCGGCTGGGAGCTGAGTCTCACTGAACAAATCCAGACCGGGGAACCCTTCACTGTCGGAACTGCCAACTTCAGCGGTGTAAACGGCCTGGGTCAGAACGCGATTCGCATCCGCGATCCCTTCGAAGGAGGCGGTTCGCCAGACCCAAGTCTCAACTATCCCGCAGGGGCAGCTTGCCCTGCAAAGGTGAAAACTCTGGATGCCTGGTTTAACCCCTGCGCCTTCAAAAATCCGCTACCCGGAACCGCGATTACAGGGGTCATCTCGACAGCTGCGGGCGCAACTCCCTACTTGGGTGATCACAACAACACCGTTCCGGGTCCGGGCTACCACCGTACTGATATCTCCCTCTTCAAGAACTTCGCACTCTTCCACGAATCACAGGTGCAGTTCCGTGCTGATGTCTTCAATCTGCTGAACACGCCCGCTTTTATCCTGACCGGTGGAAACGATGGTCCGAATGGCTCAGTGATCGGAGGAGGCAGCTATCGCTTCTTTCAGAACAACACACCGAACTCACGGTTCTTTCAGTTCTCCCTGAAGTACACCTATTAGCATCAGGTGTGCAGTCACATCGTCGCCACACAAATGATGTAAACGCATCGCCGGCTCTGTCGACGTGGAAGCGCCTCATTACTCACTGCCGAGGCAAAGTTATGAAACTCTGTGACTCGTTTCCGAACTGCTCTATAGATAGAGCCTACTTTGGGCCACGAGAGGGGACTGTAGAGTGTGGTTTGAGTAATTATTGGTCGTAGATTTTGTGGTGGTATCTGTCGTAAGGTGCGGGCGTGCCTATCCTGCCATGTTCTCAGGTGTTGTCTCTCCCGTAGGGTGGCGCAAATCTTCTCACGCTACGTGGCATTCATGCTGAGGACACGTTCGATTTGGGTCAGCAGTCTTGTGAGAAGGCGAAGGTTTCGTCGAGTTCTGCGACGCTTGCAGAAAGTGTCGCTCATCGACTCCGGGTTTTGCGCGATGGGTCGAGAAACGCCGACCGTAAAGACGTTCGGACCCGTTAGAAACGGTGACCCTGCCGACCTTTGCTCAACGGCTCGCTTGTAGCCCGAACTACTTTAGCCAGGTTAACGCGGCCTCTAGTGCCCGCTTGTGCCCGACCTGCTTTGGACGCGCGGTGGAGCATCCTTCACGTAGGTGTCGAACCAGTGCACCATTTCGTACACCAGCTGTTCGTTAGATTCGAATGCGGTGTACCAGTGAGGCTCGTGCGGCAGCATGACCAGGCGGACGGTGCCGCCGTTGCCGCGGATGGCCTCATACAGCAGCTTGGCTTGAATCGGGGTCGTGCCTGGGTTGGCATCTTCTTCGCCGTGGACGATCAGCAGCGGATGCTTGAACTTATCTGCAGAGAAGAACGGTGAAACGGTGCGATACACGTCCGGCGCTTCCCATACGGAACGGCGCTCGTTCTGGAAGCCAAAGGGCGTGAGCGTTTTGTTGTAGGAGCCGCTTGTCGCCACGCCGGCGCGGAACAGATCGGTGTGGGCGACCAGGTTCGCCGTCATGAGCGCACCGTGGCTGTGGCCGGTGACACCGACGCGGTCCGGGTCGACCACGCCGATGCGCACGCCTTCTGCTATAGCCGCGTTCGCGTCGGCAACAAGCTGATCCAGGTAGGTGTCGTAGGCCTTCTTGGGGTCTCCTACGATCGGAAAAGCCGTGTTGTCCAGGATGGCGTAGCCGGCCAGCAGCAGGAGTTGGTACTCATACAGGCGAGTAAAGGTCTGGTCGGAGCTGGTGACCTGGCCGGCCTGCGACGCATTCGCATAGTCCAACGGATAGGCGTACAGGATGGTTGGAACGCGCGTGCCCTCACTGTAGCCGGGAGGTGTGTAGAGCGTGAAGGAAAGATCGAGGCCGTCGGAGCGCTTGTATTTGACCAGGCGCTTCTTGATGCTGCGGATCTCAGGGGTGGGGTCCGGGATGTGGGTCACCGGCGTGTTAGTGGAGACGAACACGGCATCACCGGGCTTTGGGGCCTCGACGGCTTCGCCGAGGGCGCGAAGAAAAGCGTTCGGCGGATCGGACGGTGACTGCTTCCAACTGAGAAAGTGGTGAGTGTCCGGGCCGGTGAATGCAACGAACGATTCGATGCCGACGGTGCCACTGCGAAACAGCCGTTGGGAGCTGTTCGTGTTCAGGTCGCGGCGGTCCACGAAGGGACGGCGACCCTCGGGGGTGGCGCCGCGACCGGACAGGAAAATGGCGTCGCCATCTAGACGGATGACAGATTGCCCGTTCGGCAGCGTACGGTAGACCGGAGAGCCGGGGTTGCCATAACTGTCATCGTAAGACAGATCGAAGAGTGTTCGCGGCTTCTGTTTCAAGTCGTCGACGTTGACGATGTCGGTGTGCTGCCAGTGACGGTTCTCGTCGAATTGTTCGAGCAGGGCGATGCTGGACTTTTCCGTCCAGCCAAAACCTGCATAACGCTGGGCTGTGCGTTCAATCTCGACGGGCGCGCCAGTGAAGGGCGACTTGTGCAGCATGACTTTGTCGCGGTTGGGCGCGGTCTGGTTCCAATCGCCGCCGTCCAGCGCCTCAGCCCAGACGAGCGTTGCCGGTTCGGTGGCGCGCCAGGAGAAGGCGCGGGGTCCGAGCGGCACACCGTGAATGGGCACGCGGTCAGCGAGCGGCAGTGACGCGACAGTACGAGTGGTCACGTTGCCGGGGCTGGTGATGCTCCAGACCTCAACCTCCTGCGGAAAATGGTCATAGGTCGTCACGTAGGAGTAGGGCTTGTGGATGGACGTGACCAACACCGAGTGCGTGTCGGGCGCAGGCGTAATGCCGAGCATGTTGGCGGGCTTGCCCAGCATGGTCACGGCAGAGGTCTCAACATCCACCAAGGCAAGCTGGGAGACGGCGAAGTGGTCGAAGACGTCCTCATCGTGCTTGTTCGTCAGCACGTCGCGCACCTCATAGGTGCTGCTGGCGCCCTTGCCTCCAAGCGCCTCCTGAATGCCGGGTCCGCTGAGAGCGGCGGGTGCGGCAGGCACGGGACCGAGCCCGGGCGGCACCAGCTTAACCAGTAGCATGTGGGTGCCGCCGAGCCATTGAAAGTCGTCGCCGAACATGGGGTTGAGCGCGACGTTCGGCACGGCGTGGACCGTGCCGGTGGCGGCATCGCCAATCCAGAGCTGTACAGAAGTCGGCGTGATGTTTGCAATCGCGAACAATTTGCCGTCCACCGACCAAGAGGGAAGCCCGGAGCAGGAGTTGGCGGGCAGGTTGACGGGGATGCTTCTGCGTTCGGCAACGTGAACGATTGAGTAGCTCGCAGCACATGCCGTGATGCCGTAACCACCGGCAGTGTCATGCCTGCTGTGGTTGGCGGGCTCGACGCGAACCCCGGCGAGGCGCAAGTACGGCTCGGAGACGCGGTCGATAGAGGGGTACTGCTGTTGGCTTACCAAGAGTATGGTGTCGCCAGTGGGACTGACCACCGGGAACGGTGGCGAGGGCGCCTGCATTACCTTAAGGATGGCCGGGGCAGGCTGGTTGTAACCCGACGCGGTTTGCGCAGCGAGATGCATGGCGGACGACATACACAGGGCAACTGTAAACAGACAGCTAAGGGTGGGAAACCGAAGCATACTCTCTCGCGGGCGTAAGGCAATAGGTTTATTGCAGGTTCTCATACTATAGCGCTGAGTGCATTTCGCGTTGCAGAACCTTGTGCGCTCGGACTCGTAAGCGAGCTGCCACACTCACACTCACGACCGACCACACCGCCCAATCAGTTAAACTCTCCCCACGTTGCCGCCTTGGAGATTGACCGCAGCAGTGGCCCTCCTCTATGCCGGCTGCACTCTGCCAAGCGTTGACACCATGCTTAACCCACAGTAGTCACGCTCGCCTTTAAGCGATGCCGCGCACGGCTATGTTTTCGATGAGCCAGCAACCTCGACAGCAGGTTGGGACAACCCTTTGCTGCGCTCCACGCTAATTCGCTGGAGCCGACACCCGAATCAAGCGACCGATGTGGTTTTATAGGTCCGGGAGGGCAAGGAGAGGTGCTCTCCGAAGCGGAGGTCAAGGCGCGTGGCATGACGGACGAGCAGATGACGTCGGCGCCTTTCAACCGCGCGACGGTATCCTTACTGCTTACTAGGTGACCGGAATCAATCAGACGGGCAGGCAAGGTGGACAATCGCTATGCGGCTTTCCATTCCGCGCACCTTGCTGCCATGGCACGGGCCCGTGCGCCGAGAAAATGGAAAAGTCCCACAATCTACGCACAGTTCCGGCCATCCCTCCTTCTGGGCTGGCTCCATCTTCGTCAGTGGTCCGGAGACCTGCCGCAGCACCCACTTACCGTGCCGGAGAATTACCTTAGACCGGAATTGGACTATTACGGATTGGACGCGTCTATAACCGTTCAGCGGAGCATTGCCGGCACTCTTCTGTCGGCAATCCACACGAAGTTACCACCACAAAAAAAATCAGGCTCCCTCTGCAGAAATCTAGCTTCCGTGATACTTCAGGAGAGTTATCCAGCTTACCTGGTGGACTCCCTTCACATCTTGAGACGGCGCATCAAAGGCGTACAAGCAACCGTCTTCTCACCTTGCATAGCCTCATTGACGTTCAATCCACGAGCTTATCCGCTGAGTCATGCTGGCCACGCCTTCCATGGTGGGGTCGCATGGGAGGTCGCCAGGGGTGCTTCGTTCCCTGGCGCATCGCTTCGATTTCTAACTCGTTGCTTTCGAGTGTTCCATTCCCTAAACAGATGAACCCGTGCTTGTGGCGCTGAACATCAAAGTTCGTGCGCTTTGCTCATGTTCCTCCGAGCGCTGCAATCCGCTAAGGGCACGACGAAGTCGTGCTGGGATAGCATTCTTCTATGGCCCGAACAAAGAGTCCGGAAAAGCGGCATGCAATCCTGCGAGCGGCAGTGCTAAATGGGCGCAGAGGGCGGGCGAGAAGTCGCCCGAGGTACTGCCGGAGTATGAAGCATCCGTCGGCGCAACCTACAAGATGCTGGCTGCTGTGCGTGGCCACTCCGAGGGCGATCCTAAAAGGATTGCGGATTTAATACTCAAGCTGGCATATGCAGAAGAGGTTCCGAAGCGGCTCGTGCTCGGCAGGGATGCGGAAACCTATGTCAAGCAGGCCGAGACCGCACGCGCGGAGGAAGCATCGAGATACCGAGGACTGACGCTTTCAACTTCTTTTCCCGATAGCTCAGCCCCGCCAGCTTACTAAACACTGAGAATGTTATGCCGGGCACGGGTGCCCGGCATAACTCAGCTAATGGCACTTAGTTGCTCTCCGCGACATGGACGGCACCATTGCCCGCGTGTGCAAGGGCTGAGGGGAAGCTCAAACCCTCGCTGAGCACTCGCGTCCTCCATCGGCTGGAGTACATTCACTCAGGACCTCGCCTCGTAACTTTAAAATGCTGGAATCACTGCGCCCTTGTACTTACGAAGAATGAACTTTCGATCATCCTCACTCTGCAACGCGCGGGCAAGTGCCAGGATTCGTGGCTCGCTCGCCCGGGACGGAAGCGTAGCCAACACATTTGCGTAGGGCGAATCGGAGTGTTCCACAAACAGTGCATCCTTGAGTGGATCCAGATGCGCTGCCAAAGCATAGTTGGTGTTGATCACCGCGGCGTTCGCATCTTCGACGGAGCGTGGTAACTGGGCTGCTTCTAACTCTCGAATTTTAAGGTGACGCGGGTTGCCGACGATATCGCGGACGGTAGTGTTAATGCTGTTGCCGGTGCGCAACTGAATCAGCCCAGCCGCTTGCAGCAAGAGCAGGCCACGGCCAGAGTTCACGGGATCGTTTGCAATCGCGACGACGTCACCATCACGCAGCCGCGCTGTCGTCCGTGTGCGACCCGGGTAAAGGCCCAGAGGCTCGATGTGTACCCGTGCGACGGAGACGACGTGTGTTCCGTGGTCGTGATTGAAGCGTTCCATAAACGGAACATGCTGGAAGAAGTTGGCATCCAGATCACCGGAGGACAGTGCGAGGTTGGGCTGAATGTAGTCGTTGAAGGGCAGAATCTCAAGCTCGATTCCCTGCCGCCTGAGCATCGGACGCAGATGTTCGAGTATTTCGGCGTGAGGTATCGGGCAGACGCCGACACGGAGGGGGCGCGGCCCCGCTGCAGACCGATGCAGCGTAACTACGCCGGCTGCAAGACCGCCCAGAACCACGCCTGCACTGACGAACGCGGCAGTCGCTCGTGATGCTCGTGATAGGGAACGTCGCCCACGCGAGAGGGCCGGTGCTGTGTCTCTCTGGTAATACCTGGCGAAGACATCGCCTGACCATTGCATCCCCTGAATCATGAGCACTAGGACAGCGACCGTGCCGACCATGACATCCGTGCGAAAACCCTGATATCCATAGCGGATCGCGAGATCGCCGAGACCACCGCCACCCACTGCGCCCGCCATCGCGGAGTAACTGACCAGCGTGATGCTGACCACGGTCATCGCTCGAATGATGCCTGGCACGGCTTCAGGCAGGTACGCCTTCCGGATTACCTGCCATGGAGTCGCCCCCATGGTGAGCACGGCCTCAATTACGCCGTTGTCGACCTCGCGCAAGGTCGCCTCCACAAGCCTGCCAACGTAGGGGATCGCTCCCACGATCAATGGCACTATCGCTGCCCTTGTACCGATCGCACTGCCGACAATCCAACGTGTGAAGGGAATGATCGCGACCAACAGAATGATGAACGGGATGCTTCGACCGATATTGGTCAGCGTGTTGAGTACACGGTAAGTCCACGGTGCGGACAGCACACGACCTCGCTCCGTTACCACCAGTAGAACACCGAGAACCGTGCCGAATAGACCACTCACAGCTGCAGAGGTGATGACCATCTCCAAAGTCTCGAGTGTGGGTCCTATCAAAAGATGTAGCAGCTCAGGCATGACCGCTCACCGTGAAAGGCGCATTCTGCCAAGGCTCGACAATAACGACGTTCGCACCACGCGCACGCAGCCGATCCTGCACCGTTGCAAGGGCGCTGACCGTGCCCGAGACCTCAACCAACATGGAGCCGTGCCCCAGCCGGTTCAGGTTTACGATCTGTGCGTGAAGAATGCTGAAGGTGGCATCGGTCGAACGCGCGACGTCGAAAAGGATATGATCGGTCGCATCTGCACCGAAGAAGTGGATCTCCAAGAAGACAGAGTCCGGGTGGTCGGACGGCTTGCCAAGATGCGTTGCGAGTTGCGACAGGTGCAGGTCTTTTCCAAGCAGGCGCTCTGTTGCACGACTCATAGGGCGCGTGAACACCTGCTCCACCGGGCCCTGCTCTACGATGCAACCACTGTCAAGCACAGCAACGTAATCGCAGATGGCACGTACCGCATTCAGTTCATGGGTAATCAGCAGAATCGTGACGCCGAGTTCGTCGCGAACTCGCTTGAGCAGGTCGAGCACGGACGCTGTGGTTTCAGGATCAAGTGCCGAGGTGGGCTCATCGGTAAGCAGAACGGCGGGCTTGGTCGCAAGCGCACGAGCGATCGCAACGCGCTGGCGCTGGCCCCCAGAAAGCTGGGCTGGGTACACGTGTTGCTTGTCTTGCAGACCGACATAACCCAGCAGATCCTGTACACGGCTATGAATGTGCATGGGCCGTTCGCCTGCGATCTCAAGCGGCAACGCGATGTTGTCTGCAACAGTGCGGGAGCGCATCAGGTGGAATTGCTGAAAGACAACGCCAAGCTTGCGTCTTGCGGAACGCAAATCGCGTCCGGTCGCGCTGGCCAGATCGGCTCCGTCAATCAGAACCCTGCCCTCGTCTGGCTTTTCGAGTCGACTTACACAACGCAAAAGCGTACTTTTGCCTGCACCGCTGAAGCCGATGATCCCTTGAATTGAGCCGCGCTCAACGGACAGGTTGACTGCCGAGAGTGCATTCGACCAACCGTCACCGTTACGATATCGCTTTGTGACATCTTCGAGTTGTACAACAGACATCGTCAGCCTCTCGCCAGGCGCAGCGGTATGAATTCCAATTCGATTTTGCGACAAAGTTCTGCTCGGGTAGGCCGTCAGCTGGGAGAGTGGGTTGCCAGAGAGGGCGTGCGCTTAGAACAGCACGGGCGTGAACGCGATTCTTACCGGGGACAACATGGAGCCAAGCGAGTTAGAAGGCGGCCAGTCGGCATATCGCTACGTTAGCTCGCTCTCCTGCGTCCGTCAATTCGCTCTATTTTGGAGTATCTGTGGCATGTACTGGCGAAACCATTGCAATGCTCGCAGCGTGACGTCAATCTGATCCTCTTCCTTGAAGAACGAGTGGCCCTCATCGGCGTAGATCCTCAGCTGTGTCGGTACGTGCCGTTCTTTCAAGGCGTGCCAAAATTGAAGGGATTGCGCTGGTGGTGCCTCACCATCATGCTCACCGACCAGGACAAGTGTTGGCGTGCTGGTGTGGCGAATATAGGTCATTGCGGAGCTTCGTGCGTAGCTTTCCGGATCGTCATAGGGCGAGGCGCCGAAGTAAGGCTGCATCCATTGATCGATGGAGTTTTGCCCATAGTAGCTCAGCCAGTCGGCGGCGCCAGCACCGGCGACCAGCGCGCGAAACCGGTCTGTCTGCGTTCCCGCGAACATGGCGGTGGATCCGCCGTAACTCCAACCCAGCAAACCGACGCGATGCGGATCCACCGGTTGTTGCTTGAGAACAGCGTCAACACCGCGAAGTGTGTCGCGCAGATCGCCAAATCCCCAGTCTCGCCTGTTGGCGATCGTAAAGGCCTCTCCCTGCCCGTAGCTTCCGCGCGGATTAGGAAACAGAACGAAGTAGCCAAACTGGGGAAAGAGCGTCGTGTTGAAGTCGGAGGTATGCCAGGTGGGTGTCATGATCCAGGCGGGTCCGCCATGGATTGCAACAAGCAGCGGGTAACGCTTAACCGGATCGAAGTCAGATGGATAGAGCAGCCATCCCTGCACATCTTTCCCGTCACTTTGCCACGTGAGATTTTGTGCCCTCGGTAAGGGCATCGTGCTTGCCTGATTCAAGTGTGTGATTTGCTCCATTGATGCAGGCAGACCGGCCCACACTTCGGGAAGCGCGCTCCACGAATAGCGCACCGTTGCCACCGTCAAAGGCGATGTGGAAGCGATCGAGACACTTGTCTCTTCGCCGGTCGCATGAATACTTTCATCTGCCTGCCAGAGCCGCACGACCGTCTTGTCTTTGGGATCCAGGGCACCCATTGCGACGGACCCGCCAACAAACTCGGTGAAAACAATTGTGTTATCGGGCCGCCAGGTAAACCACGAAGGAGAGGAACTACGGTCAGGCGTCAGATCGATAAGATTTCCCTGCCCATTTGCGGCCACAGTGAAGATCTCGCCGCCGGTGCCACCTTCATCACTCATAAGGCCCTCAATGAAAGCGATTCGGCTTCCATCGGGAGACCATCGCGGAAGCGCAATCTGCCTTTTTGGCTCGTACACAAGCTTCGGCTGCGCCGAATCCAAGGGCTGCCGATAGAGCTTTGCAATGTACCAGTTGTCATCGCCCGGTGGAGCAGCTGCTGTAAAGACGAGTTCCTTGCTGTCAGGCGACCAATCGTACTCAAAAGCGTAGAGCTTCGGCGGCGTCCGTTCAACGAGTTGCTGGGAGGACAGCCCGATCACGGCGACGCGCTGGATATCACTATTCAGACGATCGTCGATGACACCAATCTGTCTGCTTTCAGCCGCCATTGGACTGGGAACGCGACTGGCATTATGAACATAAAGAAAACTCAGCTGAGAACCCGAAGGCGACCAGCGCAGATGCGAAAGGGATCCTGTCGCTTTTGTAAGCTGCCTTGGGCGTGATACCTCTCCGTGCGCAAGGTCGACGACATACACCTGCAACTGTCTAGGGACCGCACAGTCGGACAGAAACGCAAGCGCGTTACTGTGCGGTGCCCATTGGGGCTCGCCTTCGTAACAGGGCCTGGTCTGACCCGCAGTTACGGCAAAGCTACTGGTCAAATCGGTGCGGGGAGCTACCGTGATGCGTTGCGAGCTGCCGTCCTGCGCGCTCCATGCAAGGCGACGTCCGTCGGAGCTTAGGGCGACCTGTGCGATGGAACGTACGGTCGACTGCCCGCGGACAAAGGTGCGAATGCGCTCCCGATCCTGCTCGATGTGCGCCGGTTCCTGTTGACCTTGCGCACACACACCAACCGGAAGAAGCACGATGATGAGGGTTCCAAGCAGGCCAAGGGTACGGAACCGTAGCTTGGCCTGCTGACGAAGCTTGAGAGTGAAGCGTAATAACACCATGCTAAAAACACAGTAGCAGCAGAAATAAGAGCTCAACATATTGCGCCAGGTAGAGACGCGATTTATAGTTCACCTATCCGTATGCAGAAGAACCAGTCCTCAAGCGAAATGCGAGCTACTTCACGCGCCTGCGTGTGTGTGCTCCTCGCTTGTTGTCGATGCCTGCAGCGTTGCCTTTCGGTCTAGCAGATCGGATGTTGTAGAGGATCGCCTTTTAAGGCTCGCTTCTCTCCTATTCCACCCTCAACTGTGTACCTGCTCGCTTGAGCGATCCTCTGGAGGTTCCGTGTCTTCAAAATTTATACGCCTGTGTGTCTCTTCCAGCGTTCTTCTTTGCGGACGCATGCCGTTGCATGCCCAGGCCGTGTACGGCAATGTTGCTGGTGTCGTAACCGATGTCAGCGGGCTGGCCATTGCCGGCGCGAAAATCACCGTATCGGACCTGGATCGTGGCATCGCTTATGAGACCGCGACAAGTTCAACAGGCGAGTATGCGCAACGACACCTGTTGGCTGGGCATTACCGCATTCAGGTCGTCGTTACAGGTTTTGCGACAGCGGCAAGCTTGGTGGATGTTCATGTAGACACAACCGTGCAGGCAAGTCTGCAACTTACGGTGGCGAGTGATGCGACCCAGGTCACCGTGATCGATGATACCCCTCTGCTACAGACCGACAGGTCGGAGGTAAGCACTTCGTTGAGCACGCAACAGGTAGAAGAACTACCTACCCTGGACCGCAATCTTACGGCGCTGCTGCTCACAACGCCGGGCACGCAACTCACTTCGTTCCAACACTCCGCCGCTGCAAATCCGCAGGCGGGGCTGCAGGTCGCGTCGAATGGACAGCAGTTCTCGGGAAACGGCTTCGTACTGGATGGAACAGAGAATCAGAGTGCAATCCTGGGCATCGCCGTCATTAACCCAAATATCGACGCGACGCAGGAGCTGAAGATTACGACGAGCAATTATGACGCCGAGTTTGGCTCGGTTGCCGGCGCTCTCTTGCAAGCCACGACCAAATCTGGAACGAATCAATTTCACGGTTCAGCCTTCGAGTACCTGCGCAACGATGTGTTCAACGCACAGAATCCTTTTTCGCCGGGCAGGCTCGGCCTACACTGGAACCAGTTTGGGGGCGCGGTTGGGGGTCCAGTCTTTCGCAACAAGCTGTTCTTCTTCGCAGACTACCAAGGAACGCGACGCAATACAGGAGCTCCCGTTACGACAACGGTACCCACGAGTGCCGAACGTGCCGGTGATCTGAGCGGGTTGCTTGGCGATCCGATCCCGAATGCGTTCGTTTCCACGACAGAAGGTGCATTTGTCCAGGCACGCGCCGGCATGATCTTCGATCCCGCCACGGGTGATGCTGACGGGACGGGAAGACAGGCGGTATCGCATAACGGACAACTGAATGTATTCGCGACGGTCCCAAAGCCGATTGCGAACCTGCTCAATTACCTGCCGTTGCCGAACACCGGGCCTGCCGGTTCGATTGCCAATAACTACACAGGCTCGGGCAAGCAGCACTTTTCCGATGATCAAGAAGACGGCCGTGTCGACTACGCGATCTCGGACAAGTCACGCTTCTTTGGCCGGTATACGATCAGCAATTTCTCCATCGCAGCGCCGGGAGCCTTTGGCGACGTGGCAGGCGGACCCGCGCTGGCCGGAACGAATTTTGCAGGATCTTCGCTTGCGCGCAACCAGAGCCTCTCACTTGGGTACTTCTACACACTGTCGCCAACGCTGGTCACCGAGGCTCGATTTGGTTCGTACCGATATCACGTGCAGACGGAGGCGGGTGGTTTGGATACCACGCCGGCATCGGACGCAGGCATCCCTGGCCTGAATCTGGGAACGACTGAAACCAGCGGCATGCCCGCGTTCTATGTGAACGGCGACAGCGGTTTCAATCTTGGCTACTCGCTGGGCATCAACGATTGCAATTGCCCGCTGCGCGAGACAGAGAATCACTTTCAATGGGTGAATAACTGGACCAAGACCTGGCGAGCCCACACAATCCGGTGGGGTATTGATGTGCGCAGAGCCCAGCAGACACTACAGGCGAGCGATAGTCACCGGTCAGGAGAACTCTCGTTTAACCAATCCACCACGGGAGATGCGGATGCGGATGTTGCGGGCGCCGCCTCCGGATTGACGACTGGATCAGGACTGGGTTCACTCTTTTTCGGAGTGCCGGGCTTCTTCGGTCGCTACTACACCGGTTCTGCCTTCCACCCCGGGCTGCGGCAGACGCGCCTGTTTCTCTTTGCGCAGGATGATTGGCGGGTAACGCCGAAGCTGACGCTGAATTACGGTTTTCGCTACGAGAACTATCGTCCGCAGACTGCGGCAAGTCCTGGCGGAGCGGGCGCCTTTGATCCCGCAACGGGTGAAGTTTTAGAAGCGGGTGTGGGTACCGTCTCTTCTTCGATGGGCGTACACGCCTTCAACATTGGACTTGTTCCGCGTATCGGTTTTGCCTACCAGGTGCTCCCGCACACCGTCGTCCGCGCAGGATATGGCAGCAGCTTTACACCGTCGGGCCTCGGCGCTGTTTTTGGTCAAGCAGCAGACTATGATCCGCCGGTCTTGTTGCCGCAGCAGATCAACGCGGCCAATCCCTATAGCGCTGCGTACGACCTCTTCACAGGCCCATCGCTTCCGACTATCCCTACAAGCAGCACTGGGCGCTTTCCTCTGCCAAACGGCATTTCGGTGTTTTACACCTTCGATTTACCGAACGGATACCGCATCCCTTCGGTTGATTTTTGGAACCTGGCACTGCAAGAGGAACTATCGCCCACCATGTCGGTCAGCGCGACATACGTCGGCAACGTCGGCCGGCACATCTTCGTGAGTCCTAACCTGAATCAGGCGACGCCCGGGCCGGGCGACTATGACCAGCGCCGCCGCTTCTACCAGAAGTTCGGTCTTGAGCAGGGTATCTATAGCACCTGCAACTGCGCCAACTCAAACTACCATTCGCTTCAGCTGACCTGGCAAAAGCATGCGGCACACGGCCTTGAATTCCTGGCCGCGTATACCTATTCCAAGGCCCTGGACACGTCCGAATTGGGCGGGGTGGCCAGCAACAACCTTGATTTCGCTGCGGACTATGGCCCTGCCAGTTTTGATCGGACCCATGCGCTTCAGGTCTCGAATGTGTGGACGCTCCCTTTCGGTCGCGGTCAGCGATTCGGCAGCAATGCCTCCAGGCTGGTTGACCTTGTTGGGGGCGGTTGGCAGCTGAACGGCATCTCCACTTTTTCTTCTGGCCTGCCGTTTACCCCCGTCGTGGCGAATGCTCCGCTGCTGAATACGGACTTCAACAGCGTGCGTCCAGATCAGGTTGGAGATCCTTCCCTGTCCCATCCAAACCGTGCGCTCTGGTTCAATCCCGCCGCTTATGTCGCCCCGCAAGAAGCCTATCGCAATGGAAACGTGCGCCGTAACTCTTTGCGCGGGCCGAAGGAGATTATGGTCAATCTTGCATTGGCCAAAAGCTTTAACCTGGGAGAGGCGAGGACGCTGGAATTTCGGTGGGAAAACTTCAACGCGCTCAACCATACCAATCTGAACCTTCCCAACAGCTACGTCGACACTGCGGGCGCAGGTACGATTACCTCCATTCAGACTGACGTGCGCCAGATGCAGTTTGGTCTGCACTTCCGCATGTAGTCAGGCGAAAATTGGCAAATGCTCGACGTCATCGTTATTGGCTTAGGGATCATGGGAAGCGCCGCGGGGCAGCATCTCGCCGAGCGTGGGAAACGCGTCCTTGGCATCGAGCAATTTTCGTCGCCCCACGCGCTTGGCTCCTCGCACGGTGCGTCCCGCATGATCCGTCAGTCGTACTGGGAGCACCCCGACTACGTTCCACTTCTGTTGCGTGCCTACGAATTGTGGGAACGGCTGGAACGAGACAGTGGAGCTGACCTGCTCCATCTCACGGGAGGGCTGGTCATCGGCTCAACACACGGGGACTTGGTGCAGCGTAGCTTGCACTCCGCAGAAGTGCACAACCTGCCCCACGAGGTTCTTTCGGCCACGGAGTTGCGACTTCGCTATCCATCACTCCGTGTAGCTGGCGACGATTATGCCTTATTCGAGCAGCGCGCAGGCTACCTTCGAGCGGAAGCGTGTTGGCAGCAGCAGCTTACGGCCGCAGCACGGTCTGGAGCCGAACTCCGCTTTGACGAGAAGGTGCTGGAATGGCGAAATCTTGCAGATGGAACCGTTGAGGTTGTCACCTCCAAGGCTCGCTACCATGCGGAACATCTTGTTGTGACAGCAGGGCCGTGGGCTTCGCAGCTGCTGCGCGAAGCAGGTTTACCACTCACGGTGACGCGGCAAGTCCTGTACTGGTTTGAAGCTCCGGCTGCAGCCAGACTGCAGGAGGACTGCTTCCCGGTGTATCTATTTGAATCACTCGACGGCACTCCCATGCTCTACGGTTTCCCTGAAACGCCGGATGAACCGGGCACCGTTAAGGTGGCCTTCCATGGCAGTACCGACGTATGTTCGCCCGACGCCGTCGATCGCGTCGTTCATCCCGAGGAGTTGAGTCGCATGCAGTCCCGCTTGCGCGAGTCCTTACCTCTGCTCTCAAAGCGATTCGTTCGCGCGCAGACCTGCCTTTATACGATGACCCCTGATGAGCATTTCATCATCGACGCATTACCCGGTGTCTCAAACATAACCATCGCGTGCGGCTTCTCCGGGCACGGTTTCAAGTTTGCAAATCTTGTCGGAGAAATGATTGCTGACCTTGCCGAAGGAAAACAGGCTATCGGCTTTGACTTGTTCTCAGCCAGCCGCTTTCGATGATTCTTGCTTCTGATCATCGCGCGAGCAGACTTTCACCACGATATCTGGCGTTCCATGTCCTCCATCAAATCTTCCTTCTCACCCGGTTCAGCAAGACTGATTCCAGTAGGCGCGGAGAGTAGGTCCGAACACAAGTTCAGTAGTCGTCGTAGACATGCAGCGAAGAGCCATACTGTCGTTCCTGTGATGACACGCAACGAACTTTCGCAACTAAACCTTGATGAAGATCTGCTGCCTGCAAGGGTTTGGAAAGTAAGTACTGAATTCGCCGCTGGCCCTTGCCTTTCGTGTCTTCGCTACGAACAAGCGCGCCCAGAATGGCCGTTTGTCGTGGCAGAAAGAGAAGCACACCGCGAGCTGGGATCAGGGCCATCTCTGTGCCGCGCAAGGTGGTGTGCAAGTCTACGCGGCGAACTCGCTTCGAAAGTTCTGCTCAAGGAACCATTGTCTGAGTACGACTCCTTAGGAGGCAGTCAACAAAAGCTGAATCGTCAGAGGAGCGCTGTTCGGTTAGCGCGACCGAAAGGACGCCCAGTAACAACGAGACCGATTTATCGGCCAACGCCGTCCGTTTGCATGATGTGAACGTCCGTACCAATGTGGGTGCCCTTTCGTCAGAAATTCCCGACGAAGATGACAGACTTTCTGCTTGGATGGCAAGCACTTTCGACGCAGAATTCGGAATTAATGCAGACACGCCATTACACTGACCTGCATGCTGCTGACCCTTGAAACGACCCACCAGCGGGCAACGGACCTGGGCTTTCTCCTCCACAAATCCCAACCCGCGTGCAGTCCGAAGATTTGAGCTTCGGCAAGGCCCACGTCTTCTACCCGGAAGCGAACGAAAACTTTTGCACGGTGGATCTTCTGGTTGAAGTCGATCCTGTGGCTCTAGTGCGCTGGCGCTGACCAGCCGGTGAGGGTGGCCAACTCGAGCAGTACGTCAATGATCGGCCCTATGCCGAGAAGTTTTTTCTGAGTGTCATAAGTGTGGTGACTTTGCGCAGATCGCGTGCGCCAGCAAACATCCATGCCGAGGATCGTCTCAAACCGCTGATCTGCGAGGAGCAGCCTCAGCAGTTTGCCTTCGCAGCTTCGGGCTCATCGATGAGCAAGCGATCCAACGCCTCGCGGGTAAGATGACGCTGCCGCTTCAACTAGCGGGACACGATCAGGTCTCGTTCCGGATGCGTACCAAGCCAACCCTCTCCGCGCTTGAAGAGCATCTCGATCTCGTCTTTTGCCACCCGGTACTGCTTTTCGTTATCCAGCGATGCTTCAGACAAACGGATATGGCTTGGACAGCTTCTATCTCCGATCGTTGTGCATACAACGCGGGAGCATGCATATCGTAGTCATACGTCGTGGAGAAAAGTTGCGATGATCGGCTCTTTACGACGGCGATGAGCGATCACAGCAAAGAGCGTCCGGACTCGCGGAGACGGCTATCCCTATGAAGGCAAACCTGCCCGTCAGTTCACCATCCTTGTTCGGCATTGAAAAGCTGCGCTTAAGCAAGAGAATCGGTGCCGCGACTTCGGCTTGAAGCTCGCTCTTAACATGACTCCTTTAAACGGCAGGTTTAAACAAGTAAACAGGTTAGCGTGAACGTGGTACACGTTCGCGCTAACCTGTACCGAACTTGAAAGCGCCAGTTTAGAAATAGAGTTTAGCGGCCAGCTGAGTCTGGCGAGCGGCAGCCGCGCTATTGATTTGACCGGAGGTGCTGTATGAGACAGCACCGGCTGCGGTAGCACCAAAGGTGCTTGCAGGGTTGCTGAACTGGGTGTGATTGAAGACGTTGTCACTTTCCATGCGGAGTTGAAGGCGGTATGAACCCTCATGCCCAAGGTCAAAATTTTTGGCAACAATCAGGTTGGTATTGTTGATGCCGGGACCATGGAACTTGTTTCGGCTGACATTGCCAAATGTCCCGATTGGCGCAACAGAGATCCCGGAAGCTTGTGAATCAAACCACGAGGTGGAGCCACTGGCCAGCTTCGTACGCGGATTGGTTCGTGCCAATGAGCCCGTCTGGTTCGGCTCGTCCGGGCAGGCGTAGAAGCTGAAGCCGGGAGAGCACCAGAGTGAATTTGCGGAACCGCCGCCATAGGACAGGTCAAAGGGGAAGCCTGTGGCTTCCGTCAGGATGCCACTAACCTGCCAGCCCGCCGCCGCGATGTTACGGAAAGACAATGCCGAGCCAGACTGCCTGAAGGGCAAGATGTAAATGGGAGCGAACACGAGGCGATGGCGCACATCGAATGCTGAATTGCCATAGTTCAATGCGGGGACGAACTGGTTATAACCGCGCGTGGTGCCGCCATAGCCGGCGTTCTCGTAGCTGGACGCATCGTCCAAAGCGTGCGAGTAAGTATAGCTTAGCTGGAACTGCAGACCGTGGGTCTCACCCTTGTCGATGCTGGCTTGGAAAGAGTTGTAGTTAGACGAACCGGTGGAGGTCACCGTCCCAATGGTTGGGTAGGCCGGGCTACCGGTATTTGGATCTATGATTCCATACTGCGTGTGGCTTGGATAGTCGTAGCTCTGATACGTGCGGTTAGTCGTCCTGACGCGGCTTGCACAGTCCGCGCTGGCAAGGCAGGCATCGTGCCCGGCCTGAGTTTCAGGGTTGCCTTCAATCGCGGTCTGGTTGTGTCGGCCGAGTGAAGCGACGTAAGACAGCCGAGTGATCATGTGTGAGGGCAGTTCACGCTCGACGGAGAGCTGAAAGTTTTCGGCGTATGGCGACCGGAAGTTGTGGTTATAAGTATTTAATAGGAGCGGCTCGAAAATCGAGTAATCGATTGTCTGGCCGCGCGTTGGAAACGTGTAGGGAAACTTGTTGGCAAAGGCCTGGCCGGTGTCAATGTCCTGATACGGATTGGCAAATGCAGGAGCCGATCCACCATAGTCCACCGCTCCCTGTGAGCCGATGCCGAAGGGAGCCGTCTCAAGATTATTAAGCGAGGTCTCTTCTTCCGTCCGATTGTAGTAGATGCCAAAACCGCCACGGACGGCGAACTTGCGCTCTGAACCGCCGCTCAGGAAGCCGAGCGATGGCGCATACGCAAAGCCGATGCGAGGTCCAAGACCCGAGTACCGGGTATTCGCCTGTGCTGAGTTACTGCAGCCAGGGTCACCCGGATAGTTGAGTCCAATCGGTGCAGTCGTGAACACTTTCGACTGCTGACCGGGGATGAAGCACGCGATACCTTCACCTCCGTACTGCTGATTATGAAGCGGCGTATCGATTTGATAACCGAGGCCATAGCTCAGTGTCAGCGCATCCGTCGCGCGCCAGGTGTCCTGCCCATACACATAGTTCAGAAAAGCGTACGCCTGGATTGTGGCACCCGAGCCCTGCGCATAGCTAGACGGATTACCAAGCAGGAAGTCCAGCCCCGGGTCGCCTGAGCTGAACGAACCCGTGGGACTGTACCCATAGGACCCACTGTTATTCGCGTAGAACGGGTTCGACACAAGAAATTTGCGACCGTCGTAGCCGAACTTTAGCTGGTGACGGCCCAAGGATTTGGAAACAACATCGTCAAGCTGGTACACCTGATCTACTCGAGGCTGAGGCCCGTTGGTGGAGAAGCCCAAGGTGAAATAGCCGGTGTTGATGGAAGGTACGCTTGCTGCGGCGGCATTCTGAGGTGTAATGCTGAAACCCAGGCTGGACGGGTTCACCACGTTCTGAGGAGAAACCGCCAGGTAGTTGAAACGCGTGTAATGAGCGGCAAAGTCATTGACCAGAGTCGAACTTAACTGACGGATGTAATCAAACGTGAACTGTCGGACGGTCGAATTATCGATTTCACCAAAGCCGGGCAGGCTGGCACCTGTGAAGGGAATTACCGATGTCGTTGGAGCCTTTTGCTGGAGGTAGACAAAATTGAAGGTGTTCGTCGGGTCCAAGGAGAAGTCGAACTGACCGATGTACTGGTTGATTGAACTAGTGTTGACCGACTGGAAAACATAGGTGTTTGCGCCACTATTTGCGTTGGGCACGTATTGAGAAAGTAACTTGGTGGCGATGGGGTTGAAGTTCGCCGAGTTGAACTTGCCACCATTGTTGGCAACACACGAGGCCCACGTCGTTCCCGCCGGGCAGCCGGTGATACCTGTCAGGGTACCAGGAATGACGTTAGTGCTGGAGAACTGGTAGCCCAGTGCATTTCCCGCGATATCGTCAGAAAAGTCACCGTTCCGCTGCGCCGAAGAAAAAACATTCGTTGAGCCACCTGTACCCGGAACACGCTGCCTGGTTCCCTGGAACGCGCCAAAAAAGAAGAGCTTGTCCTTTAAGATCGGACCGCCCAGCGTGCCACCAAAAATGTTTTGGTGATACGCGGTAACGATTTTCTTATTTGTCGTTGTGCTATACGAAAAATAGTTGCCGGTGTTCAGGAATGTGTCGCGGTAGAACTCAAACGCGTCGCCATGGAAGTGATTGGTGCCCTTTTTAATGGTGGCCGACACAATGCCACCAGAATTGCGATCGTACTCGGCGTTCAGAGGTCCCGTGACCAGGTTGAATTGATCAATAGCGTCTAGATTCGGCTGGAACGTAATGGTGTTTAACGCAATGTCGTTCGTATCCGCTCCGTTGATCAGATAGCTGGACTGCTGAGTCTGCGCGCCGTTGGCAGAATAGGATCCGAAACGATCAGATGAAGCCTGCACGCCAGGCAAAATCAGTTCAAGCCCAGTAAAGCCACGTCCGATCAGCGGCAACTCCACCATTTGCGCCGATGTGACGATGTTGTTCAGCTGCATATCCGTAGTGTTGATTTGCACAGGCTCAGCGGCAACCTGCACCACTTCTGTGGTCTGGCCAATGGCCAGATGCACATCCAGGGTGTACTCCGTATCGATATTGACCACGATGCCTGTCGAGCTGTAGCTCTTGAATCCCGGCATGTCAATTCGGATGGAGTAGGTGCCCACCGGCAGTTGTGCAAAGGTGAAGACGCCGTCCGACTGCGCCGTGACTATGGCCTTTACTCCTGTGGCCGTATTCGTTGCGGTGACCTGTGCTCCGGCGACGCGGCTGGATGCTGGATCCGATACCGTTCCCTTAATGCGGCCATTCACCGTGGCGGCGTTCACAGATAAGATCGCTGCAGATGCAAGCGAGACAGCCAGGACGATCCGGGTTCCAGTACACGGAAAATTTCTGCTCATAGGGCGTTCCTCTTTGTATTTAAGGATCGGCAAGTGGAGAGGGACAGCGACCAAGCGGTCGCGCCACAAGTAAATACATTTGGGATACCAGCCCTCATGCACGTTTGCAACCAAACAGGTTTTTGGTCCTACTCCGTAGTTCCGGCGCATTCTGAGGGACGGCTCGTGTTGGCTGCTAAGCCGAATCCCGAAATCTGTAGACCTGAGCCATCGTTATCCCAAACTGCGCATGTTGGCAGAATCTGTCCAGATTAGGACATGGGATCCTTCACCTCTGCTTTGAGCTCAGCTTCCTTAGGAGGGTCCGAGAGAATGGTCGTCGTTCACGCCGCAATGAGTGAAACTCACCCAACTCCAGCTCGATGGCGTCATTGACGGCATGGGCGAGTGCCTGCTCCGTCCCGAGATAGCGTTCGGTGGTCTGGATGGATGCGTGGCCAAGCAGCAGCTGACTTTGTTCCAGTTCCCCACCGGCCTTACGGCAGAGCTTGGCGCAGATGCGCCGCAGATCGCGTGGTACGAGCTTGCCCAGCTCTGTCTGTTCTGCAACTTCCGCGCGGCTTTTCATCCCGCATCTCCGTGCCGGCGAGCACCCGCCTTGTTCACGGTCGGAAGATGCGGCCGCTCTTGAGTCCTGCTGCCTTCAGCCACTGGTCAATGCTTGTCTTCACCCCCCCCCCGCCGGGACCGTCACGATTCAGATGCGATTGCCCCTGCCTTCCAGGTCGGCGAAGACCCAGCGCCCCTTTCTCTGCGAGAGCTCCTCGATTATGAGCCGTAGCAACTCCGCCCGGCGCAGGCCGTAGCTCAGCAGAAGATCAAGGGTGGCCCGATCGCGTAGACCGGAGAGCGTCCGCGCATGGGGGCGTTCAGCAGGGAGTTGGCTTAAATCTTGAACCAGCCAGTTCCCTGCCTGGGTAGTCCGTTGCTCGACCCGACACACGCGCTCGATCGCCGCGGCCACTGCCGGGTTCAGCATCCCGTTTGTCGCTTATCTCGCGCCAGCTTGCGGATGGGGGACCGCCGCACGTTCAGCGCCGCTGGCATGCCGGACGCGATCAGGGCGGCGCGGTACTGCTGCGCCCTCTCTGCGCAGTGACGCAGGTCGATATGCTCCACTTCATGGCCAAGCACCGCTGCAAGCGCATCCTCGCTCGCTATGATGCGCAGTAAACCCTGACCGACAAAGAAGTGCCCACCGGGTATCGCAAAGGCATTCACGAAGCCGGGTGAGGGGATGTAGTGGAAGATGTAGGGCATTTTCCGGCGGGCATTGACCGCAACGCGGGAGCCGACCTGCTGCAGGTAGGCTTCGGTCGCGGCGTTGACTCCGTCAGAGCGCCCCAGAGATTCAGTGATGCGTCTGGCCATCGTATCGCCGGCTGCTATTTCATCAGCGTCCGTCATGCGGTCGAGGCTAGCAGGCAGCCGCGTGACTTCGTGCTCGGCATCAGCCGCAGCCATGAGTAAGGCCTGAGCACTTGGCTTCGTGTTATACGTTTTTGCTGGACGAATGCGATCGCGATGACTGCAAACGCCAGGATCAAGCCAAGTGGAAGATAGCGGTTCATTGCGGGCCTCCAAGCGTGATATTCCGGTTCATAACAGCTCCAGGATGGTTTCGCGATAACGGGAGTAGAGGAAAGAACCAACAGCAACGCCGCGCCCATGACGATGAGCGTGATGTAACGGTCGATTGGCGCAGCGTGCCAGATGTCTACGGTCACAATCTTGCCGACACCGACCGGCAGCAGACCTAGACCCGTTAGGCGGAAGCTCCTTTCATTAGCTGTGAGTGCGAACAAGAAGGTGAGCAGGCCCAGGGTGCTCCAGCCAACGGTGATCATGCCGGCACGAAGCTGTATGGGGATAAGGGTCACGATGACCGCAAGCGGGGCGAAGAAGAGCACCTGCTCTGGATGCGCAAGAAGGAGCACACTGACCGCATCCATCACTTACAGGATGCGTCCATCATCTCCATCGTCTCGATCAGTGCGAGTCTGCTGCGAACAGCCAAGAGCCTCTTCGCTCCGGCCATCACGAAAAGCATGTGCTTCAGGAGGTGCTGGTGGCCGGAGACAACGTCGCCAACCTGAGTAAGAGCGATATGGTCTTCTGCGACAATGTTGTTCTTGGCTTTGTTCGCTCACCTTGCAAGGTGCACTACCCACTTATCGCGCGGGATTGTCTGGCCAGCCTTTCGGCGTCACTCCATTAACAATCCTTACCACCATGCATCCCTTCCCTCGTAGCATGCATGCGATGCGTCGACTTCGAGAGACGGGCCTCATGAGGTTACGCTGCATGCCGCACCGGAGTGGCGATGCGGAACGCGGAACGTCGCTGTAGAGCAACGTTTGTTGCGTGCGCAGCGTTTGTCATGCATCCCGAACGCTGCTGAACTGTCACCGACCAGCCAGAGGCCTTGCTTCCTGGTTAGAGGCGTGCCTTGCGTCTCAGGGCCACGCCGCTGTAAATGGAGAATGCGCTCATCGCCATGGCGACGAATAGAACGAGTCGTTGATGGTGCGCAAGATACTCGGGGAGACGCCCTAAGTCGCCAAAAATGCTCAACTTGGAGGTTCACTTCTGGTTTTGGACAGGTTCCAGGCCTCTCACACGGTAAGCAACGTGAGAACGATGCCAAACCTAGTGCTACATCGTGTTACGCCGTAATTGCGACGCCAAACGTGGGTTGCACGAAGTGTACGACGTAGGCGACGGGCGTTATGGAAGAAGTGTTAACGGACTACCGTTTGTCAAATTGCTATCGATCTGCGAGAGCCAAGGGGAGGACCAAGGCATATACCGGCTACAAGGCCACAATGTTGGTGTGTGTCTGGTCAGCAAGTCACGGGTGGAAATCGGCTCACATCGCAATAGAAAGCTTGAACGGCGCATTTAGTAAGACGCTGAGGCGGTTGTAAGACAAACGCCTGCAACACACACGACTTGGAAAGAAGCCGGAGAATGGAGAGAATCCAGAGCTTGGAGATTCAACTGCATAAACATGCAAGATGCCCGTCTCTAGTGGCCAAAGGAGAAAACTGGCGGAGGATGGGGGATTCGAACCCCCGATAGAGTTTTTGACCCTATAACGGTTTAGCAAACCGCCGCCTTCAGCCACTCGGCCAACCCTCCGCGGCGCCCCTGGCTCGCGACTCTTACAGGCGCAATCCTCAAGCGACTCTGATTATAGCGGACGGCAACGGCGGATGTGGATTGCATCACCAGATGGCATCCTTGTCTTCCCATTCCAGCTCTTCTTCAGCAGCCTCCATGGCCTTCAGTAAGGCGATGGTTGCGGGGTCAGGTGCGGGTGCGGCTAAAAACCATTTTGCGCGCGCAAGGATGCGTTCCCTGTCTGACAGGCCGTTGAGTCCGCCGTTGATACGCCGGGTAAGGGCGGCTGTATCGTCCTTGTCTGCAAAGGTGTTCAGGTTGTGCGTTTGCCAGAACCACGTGGCGGCCTGAACGGCCAGCGAGGGATCAGTAGCAATGCGGCTCTCAGCCGGGGCGGCGCAGAAGTCCTGTGCGCAGGATTGGCCGAAGGCAACGTAGTTCGCACGACCGGTGAGCTGGATGAGACCTCGGCCCTTGAACCGGGAACCGTCGCCCTTTTGCGTGTTGCCCAAGTCGGCACGCCCCTCGTATGCAGTGCCGCTGGCGATCTCTTCCGTGTAGCGAAGTTCTCCACTCTCATGGCCGACCTGCGCCAGAAAGTGGGCCCGGCGAAGTGGCGTTGTAATAGCGGCGGAGGCCATGCCGGCGATCAATGAAGCAAAGAATTTGCCAATAGTCGAACCGGATGCGTGAACGTAGATGCCCTGTAGCTTTTCCGCGGTAAATCCCAGCACCATGCCGGACTGCAGCGCCTGTAGCGTCGTCCCGCCATGGGTCTGCGGCGTGACGATGCCTGCTGTGTCTTTGCCACCGACCACACCATGCTGAAATAGCTCGATGGCGGCAATGGTACCCGCTCCACAGGTGCCGTCAGCGACCAGAGGACCAAGCGTCTGGGGCGAGTTCAGGTTAAGCAGCAGTTGAACGGTGCGGACGTCGTCTCGATCATTCTTGCCTGCCCTGCCGACTGTGGCTGCAATGCACATGGCAGGAGGATAGCGCAGGCAAGGTGGCAGGCCGCACTGGGCGTGCGGGAGACATCGAAACACGGTAGGCTCATTGTTCAAGACCGCGTGCAGACGTGCCTTCAAAGGAGACCCTTCCGCTGACGAAGACGGCGTTGAAATCGCGGGGGATGCGCCTGTTGCCGCTGCTTGCCGCCACCTACTTTATGGTGAGCGGCGGGCCATACGGACTTGAAGATGTGATCGGTTTCGCAGGGTATGGACGTGCCCTGCTGCTGTTGCTGCTGTTGCCGGTGTTCTGGAGTCTGCCGACGGCGCTTATGCTGGGCGAGTTGAGCGCGGCAATACCGGCAGAAGGCGGCTTTTACGCCTGGGTTCGCCGCGCGATCGGACCGTTCTGGGGCTTCCAGGAAGCATGGCTTTCGCTGGCAGCAAGCGTATTCGACATGGCTGTATACCCCACCATCTTTGTGACGTACCTGTCGCATCTGGCGCCCGCGGTGGCAGCCGGGCACAAGGGATTGGCGATCAAGCTGGCAGTCGTCCTGCTGGCCACCTTGTGGAACCTGCGTGGCGCAAATGCGGTTGGCCGTGGTTCAGTCTGGCTGTGGTTTGTGGCATTGTCGCCGTTTGTGGCGCTGGTCGGCTTTGCCGCATGGACCGGGATGCACACGCAGCATGCACCAATGCGGCCACCGGCGCAGCTGAACCTGAGCGGCGCGGTGCTCATTGCCATGTGGAACTACATGGGTTGGGACAACGCGACGACCATTGCTAGCGAGGTAGAGAACCCGCAGCGCGCGTACCCCAGGGCAATGCTGCTGGCCGCACTCATGGTCATGCTCACCTACCTGGTTCCCATTGCGGCGGTGGCGTGGGCTGGCATTCCGCCTGAGCGTTTCAGTACAGGTGCATGGGTAGACGCGGCGCGCCTGCTAGGAGGGCCGATGCTGGCTGCCGCGGTCGTGCTGGCCGGGTCATTGGACAGCATGGGCACCTTCAACGCGCTGACCCTGAGCTACACGCGGCTGCCGTACGCTATGGCGTGCGATGGTCTGCTGCCGCGCGTGCTGACGAAGCGTCTGCGAAACGGCGTGCCTTGGGTGGCGCTGCTGGTGTGCGCAACGTGTTGGGCGCTCGCGCTTGGTCTCACGTTTGAGAAGTTGATCACCATCGACCTCCTGCTGTGGGGCTTGTCCCTGCTCCTGGAGTTCGCAGCACTTATTCTGCTGCGCGTGCGAGAGCCTGGGCTGGCTCGGCCATTTCGCATTCCGGGGCCGCTCTGGGTGGTGGTGGTGCTGGGTGTGGGGCCGGCGGTGCTGACGCTGTTTGCGTTGTGGACGGCGCGTGAAGAGCAGGCCGCGGGAATGCCAGCAGCGCTGTTTGCCCTGCTCCTTGCAGGGTGTGGATTGCCGCTGTATATGATTGCGCGGAAACGCACGCCACCCGCGGCAGTTGCGCAGTAACGCCAAACCTTCTGACCCAGCGGTATCTCCCCGTCGTCGAAATAAAGTAACCCAGGGTCGTATTTATCCATCGGTTCGCGGCAGCGGAGCGCCCATCCGCAGCAAAGCCCGGGGTTTCCGGCGGGTCTGCTTCGTGCCACCTGCTGTCGTTCGCGTCGTGCCAGGCGTTCTGGGCTGCGATCGTGTTCAGTCCGTCAGGTGTTACAAGATTGCGACCGGTATAAAGCTCTGCGGATCAAGGCCCTGCCACCGATTCCCGGCACCGTCTACCTGTCTCAAGCGTAGGCGTCGTAGCGAACGTTCGCCTGTGCAGTCACCGCGTCGTAACCGTAGGCAGCCCGCTGCCAATGCACGCGTGCGAGCTGCGGTTGCTGACGCCAAACTTTGCATCGCGAAAACAGTCAGGCGTGCGTTAGTGCTGCTGCAGCGAAGCGTACTCGCAGCGAAAGGGTCAGAGGCGTAAGTCGTTGCGCAAACCAAGCGCTGCCCTGGCGGCCACCGCAACCGATGCAGCTACGCCTGCGTGCTGTAAAAGGGACCGACGCGTATGGCGTGGCGACATAGCCGCTATGGTAGCCCCGCAATGCTTATACGTTAAAGTTTACAAACAAGTCATCATTTTGACCAAAGCCAGCCGCGGCACTACTTTACGGTCTTACTCTGATACGCATCGATGGACTTATTGATAACGTCATGTGCATATGCGGCGTCGCGCCAGCCGTTAATTTCGACCTTCTTGCCTTCAAGATCCTTGTAAGTAGAAAAGAAGTGAACGATTTCCTTGAGTTTGTGGGGATGGATCTGCTCGTAACTGGTGATGTCAAAGTAACGAGGGTTAGCGCAACCCACCGCTAGAATCTTTTCATCGCCTTCACCGCCATCCACCATCAACATAACGCCAATTGGCCGAACTTCCTGCAGGCAACCAGGAAAGCTGGGCTCATCGACAAGAACAAGCACGTCAAGCGGATCACCATCGTCACCCAGCGTTGAAGGCAAAAAGCCATAGTCGCCTGGGTAGTGCACAGGGGAGTAGAGGTTACGGTCTAGCTTGAAGACGTGGAGCTTCTTGTCGTATTCGTATTTCATCTTGCCTTCAAGTGGGATTTCAATGACGGCGTTTACAACTTCTGGCGCCTTTGCGCCAACCGGCAACTCCAGGTAGTTCGGCATACGGTCTCTTCTCTTCGGAATGATTTTGTACGGCTTGCGCGATACGGTTACGAGCGCGGCGAGAAAGGCACACCGGCCAGCAGCGCAACGGAATCAGCAGTACCATGCCGCAGTATAGTACCCTAGGCCGGCCCGGTGAAGAGGTGCGATAAAAACCGGGTGCATCCTATAATTCAACCATGCGCGCCCATGTGTATGTCACGCTCAAGACCACGGTGCTGGACGCCCAGGGCCAGACCATTGCTAACGCTCTTCGCCGCCTGCATCATCCCTCCGTGCAAGACGTCCGGCAAGGTAAATATTTCTTGCTGACTCTGGATGATTCGCTTGCACAGGACGTTGCTCGCATGGAAGTCGAGAGGATCGCCGCCGACGTGCTCACCAATCCAGTCATTGAAGAGTTCACCTATCGCATCGAGTAGGCTAGGTCGGCTTGCAGAGCAAGAATGTGTTTGACTGCGGCGTGAACACCCAGGAAACGTATCATGGCGAACCGGCGTGATTTCTTAAAGTCTGCCGCATGCGCGCCCGCGACGATGCTGACGGCTCAGGCAAACACCGCAATCGCAAACCCGGAAACTGACTTGCCCACGCCCGATTCTATCCTCATCAAAGCCTTGCCGGAACACTTCGACGTCGATCGAAGCACCATCAACCTGGAGAATGCCTACTGGGGCGTCATGCCACGGGTCACGGCGGCGGCGTACGCGCGCAACGTTGTGTTTGTGAACCAATTCAACAGCATGTACGCGCGCGATGCCATGCCGGAACACCCTATGAGTGCACAGTTTGACCAGGCGCGCAGCAGTGTGGCAGATCTGATGCGCGTCCAGGCAAACGAGATCGCCTTTGCTCGCAGCGGCAGCGAAGGTTTGCAGAGTCTGATTGTGAACTATCGCAACCTGAAGCCTGGCGACGCTGTGATCTACTGCGACCTGGACTACGACAATATGATCGGCGCGCTGAAGTGGCTGGGCGATCATCGTGGCATCCAGGTGGTGCACTTCACTATGCCTGAGCCCGCGACCACCGCCAACATACTTGCAGCGTACGACGACGTATTGAAGCGCACACCCAAAGCAAAGCTGCTGCTGCTCACCCATGTGTCGCACCGCACCGGGCTGGTACCGCCGGCACGCGAAATCATCAGCATGGCACGCGCACGCGGTGTAGACACGATTTTAGATTCGGCCCACGCTATTGGCTGCCTAAATGTAACCCCAGACGACCTGGGCGCCGACTTCATGGGTTGGTCGATGCACAAATGGCTCGCCGCACCACTCTCGCTGGGGGCTATCTATGTCCGCAGGTCCCGCCTTGATGCAATCGACAGCAGCCTGGGAAATCCGGATTACCCCCTGGATGACATTCGTAGTCGTCTGCCGGCCGGAATGACTAATCTTGCGTCGCAACTGACGGTGCCGACTGCTGTTGCGTTTTATCGTGCCGTTGGGCCTGCCGCCAAAGAAGCGCATTTGCGATTGCTGCGCAGCCTCTGGGTTGACCCCGCGCGCGGCATCGATGGCCTGCAGATTCTGACGCCGGAGGACCCGGCACGCTCCTGCGCCATCACCAGCTTCCGACTGCGGGGCATGCATACAGAAGTCGATGCAAGCCGCGTGCAACGACGTCTGCTGGAGAAGCACCGTATCCTCACCGTGGTACGCACGGGCATCGCCGGCGGCCCTGCAATCCGGGTAACACCCGGGCTGTTCACCCTTCCAGCGGAGCTGGATGCGCTGGTGACCGCGCTTAGAGCCGAACACAATTTGCTGGTGTAAGTGGGGATGCATCACAATAAGCGCACGCCGGCACAGTTAAGGGCGAACAGCATTGCGCTGCGCCCCCTCCCGGGTGCCACAGCATTGAACGGCTCTCACCTAGCGAACGCGCAGCCTGGCTCGCCGCCCACAATGCAACTGGTACGGGTGCGGGTACCTCGACGGACTTCTCTTGCATCCACTCCCGCATTAAACTCATCCAACCCGCCAACCATGCGTATTGCACGTGCCACATTTGCCGCACTCGTCGGTTCGCTTCTAGCGCTCGGCCTTTATCTTGTGTGGTTTTTCCAGATAACCCACCACGACACGCCGTGGGATGGAGCCCCCGCAAGCTTTATGGTACTTACCAGCCTGGTCGCAGCAATCTGTGGCTTCGCTGGCGGCTATATCGGCGCACTGCTTGCACCTGCGACACCCCGCGGTACCGCAGATGCCATCGCCGCGCTTATCGCCGTTGCTGCAGCGTTTGCTGAGACCCATACACCCGGCCAACACCATTATGCCCAGGCACTCGCACTACTCGTAGCCGCGCCTGCAGCGTACTTCGCAGGCAGGCTGCATAAGCCGGTATCACAGTCCTCCACGTCGTAGTCCCAGCTAGCCTTTGAAAAACCCTGAACAGACAGGGAGACGGTCATTCAAGCAGCCGCAGGTGCACTTTTCGCCAGCGCCCCTCAGTGCTACCCTTCCCTCGCATGATCACTTCGCAGCTTTCTCGCCGGAACTTTATCGCAGGGGCATCTGCCGCCTCAGCAGTCATGACTGTTGCACCCCTCTCCTTTGCACAGACGCCATTGCCGCAAACGGCGAGACTAACTTTGGCCACAAAGCTAGGAGCGGTCGTACCCCAGGACTTCATCGGACTTTCTTACGAAGTCATGCAGTTGGAAGATCCCACGTTCTTTTCACCTCAGAACATCGGCCTGGTGCAGCAGTTTCGCGCGCTTGCTCCCCATGGCGTACTTCGACTGGGTGGCAATACAAGCGAATTTTCATGGTGGAAAGCAACCTCAACGGATCTACCCCCAGTTCGGCCCAACGGCATCAAGGACGATGGAGAGCCTGACCCCAACACAATCTATGCTGTAACCCCGGAAGCCATCCGTACTTTGAAAGGCTTTCTGGATGCAACGGGGTGGACATGCATCTACGGCCTTAACCTGGGTTATGGAACGGTCACCACAGACGTTTCGGAAGCTCTGTTTGTGTATAAAACTCTCGGCAAAAGTCTGCACGCTTTCCAGATCGGCAATGAGGTCGATCTCTTCTGGCGGCACTTACGCAAGAAAGCCACGTGGAACGTGGACACATACTTACAAAGTTGGTTGGAAATTGCCCGTGCTGTTCAGGCGATCTGTCCGGGCGCAGTATTCGGCATGCCGGATGTTGCCGGTGACGTCACATGGCTGCCGCAGATTGCCGACCGATGGAGTGCAATCGCGGACAAGCCGCATGTCACAAATCTTAGTCACCATTACTACGTCGGTGGTCCGCCAAGTAACCCGGAGATGAACATCGCAGCAATTCTCCGGACTGACCCCAAGGTGCAACATGATGCCGAGCTTGCAACGTCAGCAGCTGCACGCATGGGCATCAAGGTGCGAATGACCGAGGGCAACACCTGTTACCAAGCCGGCAAGGACGGAGTCAGTGATGTGTATGCAAGTGCGCTTTGGTCCGCGGCTTACCTTTTTGAATTAATGAAGCTGGGGTACAGCGGGGTGAACCTGCACGGCGGGTCCGGGCATGCTACTGCTGTGTCTGTGGGAAACCGGCTCCGCGGCGAGGAACTGATGGCTGACGCGACGGCTCCGCATCCAAAGCCGTTTTATACGCCAATCGCAAACGAGGGAACACTGGCGGGGAGCGGTATCGATGGCAAATTGAGTGCAAAGTACGTGCTGGAGCCAGTAGGTGTCGGCATGAAGTTCGCCTCGGCCCTCATCGGCGCGACGATGCTCCCCTGCTTGCTGAACCAGGATGGAACTTCGTTGAACGTCGTTGCATATGCGGCGCGAAGAGCGGATGGCAAAACCTTGGTCGCGATCTTAAACAAGGAGGCGAGCGCACCCGTGCAGATCACCGCTCCGCCCTTCCAAACACTTCAAACGTTGACCGGAGAATCGCTGGAGTCGAGGTCAGCGGAGGTGAAAACGACAGTTCGGGAGACAACCAGCAGGAGGTCGGCGGCAGGACAAACCTTCATCTTGCCGGCGCATACCGGGACGTTGTTGCTTCTGGCCTAAATGGTTTGCGAATGACTCGCGATTTTTCGGCGGAGCGTTTGGCGAGGGCAGACCCGATACACAGAATAATTTCAGCAAGAGCCCAGATCACGCAGGCAACCATGGTGCAACCACACTTGTGGGAAAACGGGGCGGTATAAGTCGTAGGGTCATTCCATACAATCTGAAAGTGTTGCTCGTACAGACAAAAAAGTGTTGAAGCAACAGCGGCAACCAAACTTTTGACCAAAGATTCCATGCCAACCTCTTTATCGGTAGTTCTGGCCGGGTGGATATCTCCCTTCCATGACTTGTGTAGATTCCTCATTTTCCCCAACAAGTTGCCAAATGTTTACTTCCGCTGCATGGCCCTTTTGGGGTATAGCTCTCCCCTATACCGACGGGCACACCACCGGGCCGATGCCGTGATGCGAGGTCTTGGGCTGCTGGGTGATCGACTGGATTCGTCAGCTGATGCTGGTAGAGGCTCGGAAGGCGGCTGATTCCGGTGCACCATTCCATGTGCGGGTCGTCTGTGAGCCGGCTGCCAAAGTGCCTACTTGTGAATGAGATAAGGTGAAAGGTTCGCGCAGTGCGTGGCACTGTTGCTCTATCCGACTCATTCGGCAGTGCTTGAAGCGATTTAGAGCGCTTTTCTGCGGTCGAGGGCTGGGTCGACCGTGAGGGACCGAAGGGTTCCGCTATCGGGCGGCGGCGGTGGGTCGACCGGGACGGTCTTGCACTGGTTGTGGTGCACGTCACGGATTCCCTCCATGCCGCTTGTCGGCGGGCGCGGTTGAGGTGCGGACGTTGAGGTCGTGGGTTCGCGCCTGACAGATTCTGGGTGGTCATTCCTACGGTGGCGGGAGGTGCTCCACTCGGAGTGCTTGGAGGGCGTCTGCCAGGACGGTTTGCGATGGTTCGGAGACGAGCAGGTGCAGGTGCTCGGGCATAAAGGCGTACCCGTGGACTTCCATGCTGTGGCGTTTCCGGGTTTCTTCGAGCGCTTGGTCGAGGGTGGAGTAAGCGCCGGGTTCGGAGAGGTACGGTTGGCGGCGGTAGCTGCTGAAGGTTATGAAGTGGGGGTCGCCTTCGTGCTGGTAGCGCTTTCTACCTGTGGGCACGGGAAGAGTGTAGCGCTTGGGTGGGAGAGCAGGAGCCCAAACATCGCAAAATCCGCGATGTATGGAGCACCCACTTTCTCCGGGGTTCGGAAGTGGTGTGTGGGCCACCCGCCGGGCCACTCGTTGGGGACATTGGTTGTATTAGCGACGTCGCACTTTGCGGATGAGACCTAGTGGTGCGGCGGCGAAGAGTACCGTCCAGAGGGCGAATCCTCGTAGCGTCCATGCCATGTCCGTTCTTTCCTGTGGGGCCATGGTGAGCGAGAGGCCGATGCCGAGAAACGCGCATCCCAGGCACAGGGCCGAGGCAAGCACGAGCCACACCACGTGCACGGAGCGGCGCCGCAGCAATGCATCCCAGCCAGCACCGGCAAGAGCCCAGAAGGGCAGGCAGTATAGCGGCCAGGTGATCGCGTCCCAATCGTCATAGGTGAAGGACGCAGGGTGCCAGCCGGATGGCCATGTGGATGAGAAGCGTGAGATCAGCAGGCTGATGCTGAAGGCGGGCAGGTTTAGTCCTTTCAGAAACTTCGCCTTCAGGACGGCTGCTGTACTGAACGACCACTGCAGGAAGTCCGGCCGCCTGACGATGGCAACGAACGCACCCCGATGGAGGCGGACTGCCGGGGCACCGTGTGCCCAATGCTGTAGATGCCAGTAGGCGATGGTTGCAGGGATGCCGATAAGGAGCACCCAAACAGCCACGGAAAGCAGCGGAAGAAGATAGCTGATGGGAAGGCGGACGGTTTTCACGTGGGTAGAGTACCGCTCCTACGCTGAGGTCGAGTTCGGTAGGGACTGCTGAAGGTGATGAAGTGGAGGTCGCCTTCGTGCTAGTAGCGCTTCAGACCTGTGGGCACGGGATGAGTTTAGCGCTTGCGTGGGGGAGCAGGATCCCACACATCGCAAGAAGCCGCGATGTATGGGGCACCCACATCGTTTTGGAGTTTGGCAACTGGTGTGTGAGCCACCCGCCTTGGGTACACTTGCAGTCACCATCGGCGGTGTTCGCCCGTACTTCGCCCTTGTAAAGCACAAACCTAGTGATCCCTGCTAGATACATCGGCATAGGTTTTCAACAATAAAACCACTTTTGCACCGATTCAGAAGCAGTCCTCTATTGACGCACGATGAATGACCAATGCTATGGTTAATTGAGCGTGAGATTGTGCGCTGACGAAGAAGGGCACGAGTCGCTTTGCCGTAGGAAGCGGCGACTCGTGCCTCTGCTGACCCGTTAGGATCACTTGTTGCATGATGGTGCAGCGCCTAGCGGGTTGTCAACAACGGTGTTGTGGATAACCGCAAAGGAGTACCATGATTTGTTCATTGAATTGCTTCTGCGACTTCATGGAAGCGCAGACCCCCGAACGTCAAGCCTCTGTCATTCGTAAGTACAGGAAGGGGGCTTCGGCACCTGCTAAGGGCATGGTGGTTTATTACCGGCCTGCATTGAGTGCCATGCGTGGAAGACTCGCAGCCAGTGCGAGCGAAGATGAGACGCTGAGAGCCATCCGAGAGGCCTGCTTTCTTAAGAACTGGCCAGACAAGCTGATCGACGCCCGCATCGAGGCAAACATTTATGCCTACCGAGCCTTCCGAGAAGAGTTTGGGCAAAAGAAGTTGCGCATCTTCTCAAACCCGAGAATGCAATTCTTGGCGAGTCCTGACCTCGCAGTAAACATGCAGCCTGAGTTCTACGCCGAGGTCGACGGTGTAGTAACGATGTGGAAATTTGGAATGACTAAAAAGAAGCGAAATGAACAGATTATTCGCTCGATTCTGCAGATGTTGCTGCATGCAAGCAGGCACAGGGGCCTCAACATTCCTATTCAGCAAATCCGCTTCCTTGACCTACGGAATGGGAACGTGTACGTCGAGGACTCCCCCGACGCACTTGCTCTAGCGAAGCTGGAGGAAGCGGCCACATCTCTTGCTGCGGCTTGGGCTCAAGCCGCCTGATTTCACAGAGGTGCCTGTAAGTCAACATGGCCAACTTATAGGTGCCTACTTATTAGGTCGTATGTGCGCAGGGAACAAGCGTCACTTGTAGTGGCGATACAAGTGACGTTTCCGCTTTGTAAGCTGGCCGGAGATGCTCTGAATTGGTCCTGCTACCGGGAGCGGTGCGAGCTTTCCTAAGCATGTCTTCAGCGGCTCTAGCTCATCCCGTAGATTGGCCCAATGCATTCGTATGGCTTCTATCCGATTTGTACCTTCTGAGGACAGCGCATAAGTTAACGCCTTTAGGTCATAGTTATTGCGACCTACGATGTAGGCGTAAGCTTTTTCCACATCGATGAATGTTTTTCTGTACAGCTCACTAAGGCTGTCAAGTAGGACTGTTTCACCCCTCTTAGCTAAAAATGCTTCCATCGTCAGCAAAACCATTCGCAGACGAAGCATAGGGGGTGGATGAGAAGAAGTAAGTGAACGTCGTGTGTGCCGGTCGTCGTCCAATATGCGGAACAAAGTGTAGATCGCAAACATCCAAAGACGCAATAGATTTTGTGGCTTCGCTAGTGTCGCCGCCGTTTCTTCTCCTACAGTCCAACGGTATGCTCCGTCTAGAAATGGGCCAAGGCTTTCGAGTGTTGCTCCAGAATCTGCATCCATTTCTAACGTAAAGGAGTCCTCACTTTGGTTGGGAACAATCGCATGCACGGCCTCACTCATTGAAGCCGTCCCGTTGTGCTGCATCCTGAGTTGCGTGTGACCATGCACGATATGAGTAAGCTCATGCGCAGTGAGAAAGCGAAAACCCATGATCAACAACAAATTTACTATTTTTCGCCTTTCGATGTCGTGCGGCCGCAGGTCTAGGCGTGGACCCGGCGGCAACTCAGATGCTTTCCTTTCCATACCAGGATCCCCAAACTCGACCAAGATATCGGAGAAGGACAGCGCGCAATGTAAAAAGTTACCCAGTGAGATGTGCAGGTAAGAGCTCACAGCTATCACTGAGCAAATAGGGTTTTTGGATTCGATTGCAAATGCTTGAAGCTCACCTTTCGGTGATTCGAAAAAGCCATACTCCACGGGTGCCTGTTTAGTAAAGCACCCTATCCTGACAGCATTGTCGATATATTCCTGCTCACGCTTGATGTGCCATAAACAATTACGCTGCAGGTCGGTGGACTCAAAATCACAGACGAATGGCTCTCGACCAGTGACACGCCGTACTACATCAAAGTAAGACGTGCTGTAGATAAGCGCCTCTATAGTGCTCTGAAGGAAAGCTTGAATGCTTCACTTCAGTCAGTATTCCGCCTGTCGGATGATGGTGCATCCAAATAGCCGGTGTTAAGCGGCCCGGGCAGTAATGAAACAAATGTAGTGAAGTGCCCAAAGCACGAAGAGGAGAATCTCAGAAGAAGATTTTCAGTAGACAGGACCCTAAGTAGGGTGTCTCACTCTACCGTGACGCTCTTGGCGAGATTTCTTGGTTGGTCTACGTCGCAGCCTCGGCGGACGGCTATGTGGTAGGCGAGGAGTTGGAGGGGGACTACTTCGAGGATGGGGAGGAGGAGTTCGGGGGCGGCGGGGATGTGGATGACGGCTTCGACGAGGTTGGCGATTTCTGTGTCGCCTTCAGTGGCGATGGCGATGACGCGGCCGGAGCGGGCGGTGACTTCCTGGATGTTGGAGAGGGTTTTTTCGTACTTGAGGACCGAGGTGGGGTCCGCGGGGTCTTTGGTGGCGATGCAGACGACGGGGAGGGTCTCGTCGATGAGGGCGTTGGGGCCGTGCTTCATTTCGCCGGCGGGGTAGCCTTCTGCGTGGATGTAGCTGATTTCCTTGAGCTTGAGGGCGCCTTCAAGGGCGATGGGGTAGTGGATGCCGCGGCCGAGGAAGAGGAAGTCGCGGGCGTTGGAGAAGGACTTGGCAAGGGCGCAGGTCTGGTCGTCGGTGGAGCGGAGGATGTCTTCGAGCTTGCCGGGGATCTTGGCTAATTCGTCGGCATAGTGGCGGCTCAGGTCGGGTGTGACGGTGCCGCGCTGCTGGCCGAGGTAGAGCGCGAGGGTGAAGAGAGCGGTGAGCTGGGCGGTGAAGGCCTTGGTGCTGGCGACGCCGATTTCAGGGCCGGCGTTGGTGGTGATGACGCCCTGGGCGCGGCGGGTGATGGCGGAGCCGACGACGTTGCAGATGGCGAGGGTGGGTGTGCCCTTGGAGATCATTTCGGACTGGGCGGCGATGGTGTCTGCGGTTTCGCCGGACTGGGTGATGAGGAGGCCGAGGGCGCCGGGGATGGGGTCGCGGT
>CAHJWI010000028.1 GCA_903642225.1 Acidobacteriaceae bacterium
ACGAGGGCGACGATTTTGTCCTGGCGGATGTCGGGGACGGGGACGATGCCGACGTTGGGTTCGATGGTGCAGAAGGGGTAGTTGGCGGCGACGGCCTCGACGGAGGTGAGTGCGCTGAAGATGGTGGACTTGCCCACGTTGGGCAGACCGACGATTCCTACGTTCAATGGCATGGCACTTTCTATTGTCGCGGATGTGGGCCTGCGGGTCGAATGGCGGAAGGTGACACGCGGATGAGGCCCGGGTAAGTGGACATTTGAGCGGCAATCCGCCGGTTGCTCTACAACAGCAACGGCTACTTTTGACTCCTATCTGCTGGGCCGTATGTGCGAGAACTTCGCCGCGGCGTAGCAGGATTGAGGGAAGAACGATGGCGTTGATGGATGTATTGCTTGACGAGATGCGGGACCTGTATAGCGCGGAAAACCAGTTGGTGAAAGCGCTTCCAAAGGTAGTGAAGGGAACGTCGGATGCCGGCATGAAGGCGGGTATCAAGAACCACCTGGAAGAGACGAAGGGCCATGTGCAGCGGTTGCGTGAGGCGTTTGGCCACCTGGGCAAGAAACCGACGGGCCAGCACTGCAGCGGCATGGAAGGCTGCGTTGAAGAGTGCACTGACGCACTGGAGAAGGACGCTGAGGGCGCGGAGAAGGATCTTGGCATCGCCGGTGCATTAGGCCGTGTAGAGCACTACGAGATTGCCGGGTATACGACCGCGATTGCGCTGGCGAAGGGGCTTGGATTGAAGGAAGCGGCGTCGCTGCTGGATGCGAATCTGAAGGAGGAGGTCGCGCAGGCGAAGGCGGTATTTGCAGCGATGAAGCCGTTGGTCAAGCAGGCGGCAAGCGAGGAAGACGCGGACGAGGAAGAAGACGAGAAGAAGCCCAAGACCGCGAAAGAAAAGAAAAGCGAGAAGGAAAGCGAAGACGACGAGAAGGAAGCTGCCGCAGATGTAGAGAAGAAGTAGAGCGGACGCGTGCGCACATTCGGAGGGGCTCTCTTTGGAGGGCCCCTTTTTGTTTGCGAGATCAGTGGATGTTTCCTAAAAGTGAAAGTCCACACTAAGATGGGCTACCAGGCTTGGGCGGTTTGATTTTACGGGAGAGTATGACTATGAAGAAGTTCGTGTTGGCAGCGGTAATTGGTGCGGGTTGTTGCGGTATGACGGCAGCGGCGCAGGCAATGGGTGGCATGCAGATGGGTCAGGACGGCAAGCCATTGCCGAGTCCGCGGAAAATGGCGGACGTTGATCTGAAGGGCACTAAGGTGATGATTAGCTATGGTGCGCCGAGTGTACGTGGCCGCAAGATTATGGGTGGGCTGGTGCCGTATAGCACGTGGTGGCGGACGGGTGCGAACGAGGCGACAAGTTTTGAGACGACCGGCAACCTGAAGGTGGGCACGCTGGATGTGCCGGCGGGCAAGTACACACTGGTGACGTTGCCGACGGCTGGTACGTGGCAACTGGTGGTGTGCAAGCACACGGGGCAGTGGGGCACGGAGCGGTTTGAGAAAGACGACCTCGGCAAAACGGTGATGATGAAAGTTGCACTGCCTAGCTCGCAGGAAGTGATGTCCATCGGGTTCGAGAAGGCAATGGGTGGCAAGACGCAGTTGCACGTGAAGTGGGCGACGACGGATGTGTTTGTGCCTGTGTCTGCGATGTAGGTTTTCAGTCGAGGGGACCCCTGCTGCAGCGGGGGTCTTTTGTTTTCCACGAAGACACTGCGTGCTGGACGAACAAGGTCGCCGCTGCAGACGAACGATGGGCTGTTCGTCCTCCGGTCCGAATGACCGTGCACGGGTGTGTGGAAGGATACTTCTACCGGTGAGCGGAGATGATGCGGTTCGTCGGCGGGCGCATGTGTTTCGGTTGGGTAGGTTGAGGTGAGCGGGATGGATGTGGTGCGGGTGCAGGCGGCGTTGCGGGCCGCAGGGATGGATGGATGGCTGTTTTACGATCACCATTTTCGCGACACGCTGGCGTACAGGATTCTGGGGTTGGAGGCGAAGGGACTGGTGTCGCGGCGGTGGTGGTACTTTGTGCCGGCGGTGGGTGAACCGCTGAAGCTGGTGCACCGAATTGAGGCCGGCAAGCTGGATCAGTTGCCGGGAGTGAAGGCGGAATACAGCACGTGGCAGGAGATGGAGTCTGCGCTGGAGCGCATGCTGGCTGGCGCGAGCACGATTGCGATGCAGTACTCACCGCGGAATGCGGTGATGTATGTGGGGCTGGTGGATGCCGGGACGGTTGAGATGCTGCGGGGCATGGGCAAGAAAATTGTCAGCTCGGCGGACCTGGTGAGCGAGTTTGAGGCGGTGTTGTCGCCGGAGCAGGTGGAGTCGCATTTTGTGGCACAGCGGAAAATCGACGCCATTCTGGAGGAGTGCTGGGGGGAGATGGGACGGCGGGTTCGTGGTGCGGGGACGGATGAGTGGGCGATGACGCTGTGGCTGCGGGAGGCGATGGCGCGCGAGGGGCTGGAGTGGGAACATGGGCCAAACGTGAGCGTGGGTGCGAATGCGGCGGATTCGCACTATGAGGCGACGGCGGAGACGGCGAAGGCAATTGAGCGGGGAAGTTTTGTGCTGATCGACATCTGGGCCAGGGTTGCCGGTGATGCGGCTGCGGTTTGGTACGACATTACGTGGACCGGTGTTGTGGATCGGGAGCCGACGGAGACAGAGCAGAGCGTGTTCGAGGCGGTGCGCGATGGGCGGGATGCGGCGATTGCGCTGGTGCAAGCGAGGTTTGCGGCAGGCGAGAGTATGGCTGGATGGGAACCGGATCGTGCGGCGCGTGCGGTGATTGCGGAGCGTGGGTTAGCCGAGTGGTTTACGCACCGGACGGGGCACAACATTGGCACGGAACTGCATGGGGCGGGTGCGCACCTGGATGACTTTGAGACGCACGATGAGCGGCGCATCCTGGCTTCGACGTGCTTTTCAGTGGAGCCAGGGGTGTATTTGCCGGGGCAGTTCGGGGTGCGAAGCGAGGTGGATATGATGACGTCTGCCGATGGGGCGGTGGTGACGGGACGGGTGCAGCGGGAGCTGGTCAGGATTTAGCCGAGTGCGGTGGGAGCAGGCCGTTTGCTGCATTGTGGCTGGTAGCATGGAGGTCTATGGAAAGTGTGTCTGCTGTACCGGCGAAGCGGAGTGTGTTGTCGCCGGAGTTGGTGCTGATTGCCGGCTGGATTGTGCCGGGGCTGGGTCATTTGCTGGTGCGCAGGCCGGTGCGGGCACTGCTGTTGTTTGTGTCGGTGGTTGCGATGTTTGCCATCGGGCTTTCGCTGCATGGCAAGGTGTATTCGCCGACGACAGGCGATCCGCTGGACCTGCTGGGATTTGTGGGCGATGCGGGGGCGATCGGGCTTTGGGCGATCGGCAGGCTGGGCGACCTGGGTGCGACGCAGTTGTCGACGGCTGCTTCGGACTGGGGTTCGAAGTTTATTGTGGTGGCCGGGCTGCTGAACGTGATGGCCGCGGTGGATGCTCAGTCACTGGCGAACGGGCGAAAGGTGGACCTGTAACATGTCGCACTTTACGGCTTTATTGCTCTACGCGTTGTTCGCGTCGGTTGTGATCGGGATCACGCAGAGGTCCAGTCGCAAGGGGATGGTGCAGTTTGGGGCGCTTTGTTTTGGTGGATTTGTGGCCGCGGCGGTGGTGGTGAGCTGGGGTATGTGGTTCATCAAGCATTAGCCAGCAGTTTCCGTGGGCGGCTCAGCGCGACCAGATGTTTGCAAAGAAGATTTGGCGCGTGCTGAAGCCCAGGCTGCTGTAGAGCGCGAGCGCGGGTGTGTTGGCTTCTGTCACGGTGAGAGTGATGGTTTTAAGGCCGCTTCGAGCCAGTTCAGTGGCGGCGTGACGCAGCAGCAGGCGACCCATGCCGCGAGCGCGTCGACGCGGGCTGACGCAGAGCTGAGGTATGTGGGCGGTGCCTGGCTCGACGCGTGTGCTGAGGACCAGGCCCTGCAGCTCGCTGGTGCGTTCGTCGACGAGGACGAAGGAATGCTCCGGGGAGAAGACGCCGCAGCCGGGAAAGCGAACGATGTTGTGCAGGAAGCGAAGGCATCCCTGGACGGTGCGGTACTGGTCGTTGATGGCGGTGTCGCCGTGGTGTGCGTAGGCGCGGTGGATGAGGTCGGCGGCCGGCTGGTATGCGGGGGCGGTCCAGTGGCGCAGCTTCAGGTTGTCAGGCAGGGTGGGCAGGGGCTCGTCGTCGTTGCGCACGACGGTGTTGGGGGCGATGAGTTCGCGTAAATCGGGTAGCGGGGACTGCAGGAAGAGGCGGCGGTCGCTGCCGAATCCCGATTCTTGAAAGACGGGCTGCAGGGTGGCACCTGCGAGCAGCAGTTGAGATTCCACCCGGTCGACGCCCGGGGTGTGCTGCAGCATGGGTAGGAGGTGGTGCAGCAAGGTGCTCTCCAGATAGGTCTGGTCGGGGCCGGTTGCGAAGAGGTCACCGATGACCGCCTTCTGCGTCTCGTAGACGGCGAAGGTGTAGCCATGGATCTGGCCGGTGGGCCTGTGGACGGCAACGAAGCCGGGGAGGATGCGGCTGTCGAGATAACCTGCCAGGAGATGGATGGAGCTGCGGTAGTCCCAAAGGAGCTGCTGCTGCCACCGGGTCGCCTCCTCCGCCAGGAGCGGTCGCAGGTCGCGGCCGGTGTAGAGGCGGAGGTCGCGAATTTCGTAAGTGTCCTGGAGTTTGTGCACCTTCCCGTTAAGCGTAGCGGGTTTGGCTGTGGCGGTGCCGGCAGGGGAACCTGTGTGGGTGCGACGCAGTGCGAAGGACTGGACCCTGGGGTCGGTCAGGATCGGCTGTGACGTGGGCGTGCGCGCGCTGTGTGCGCAGGTGCCAGAGGTTGGACTGGTGGCGAGGCCGGTTGCATGGCGGCGACGCGGTAGACGGCGAGTCCCTGCCACTCATCCAGGAAAAGTGATTCGTAGATGCGGTTGGGCAGGAGGTTGGGCAGTTCCGGCACGTCGGTCGCACGCAGCACGAGGATGTGTTGCTCGTTGGGGATGCCGGTGATGACGAATTGCTTTTCGGTGACTGCGGTTTGTACCTGGTAATGGCGAAGCGGTTGTTTTCGGTAGAAGGAGAGGCCGTAGTCCGTGTCGCGGCGGATGCGGTATGTGACGAGGAGGGGAATGTTGGGGACGCGGCGCTCGATTTCTGCAGCCATGGGCCGTGCGGAATAATTTTCGTCAAGAAGGGTACCGTGGGTGTGAAGCAGGAAGAAGAGCAGCAGCACCACGGGAACCAAGGTGAGGGAGCGCAGATAGCGCAGGCCGAAGCGCCTTGTGATGACGACGATGCACACAGCGAGGGCTGTGGCGATTGCCGCGGTTAAGAGGATCGTGCTCGCCGGAGGAACGATCTTCTGGTAGATCATGTATTGCGGAGCGAGCAGCAAGACAAAGGCGAAGATGCCTGTGGTGATGCCGTGACCGACGAGGATACGCAGGCGGAAGCCGGTGCTGCGGGCGCGGTACAGGTAATCGCCGGTGAGAATGGTGAGCGGCGGGATGGCAGGAAGAATATAGCCCGGTAGCTTGGAGCCTGAAAAGGAGAAGAACAGGACGGGGAAGAGCGCCCAGAGGACGAGGAATTCCGGGAAAGCGTCGCCAGCGCGGGAGTGGCCCAGGTAGCGCTGCCGGTTGTAGCGAGTGCGCCATTCAGCCAGTGCAATCTGGAAGGCGTCGCCGAGGGCTCGGAGGGCGACAACCGTCCAGGGCATAAGCGCGACGATGACAACGGCAAGGTAGAACCATGGCCGCTGGTGGTGCTGGTAGCGGTCGCTGGCGAAGCGCTCCAGATTTTGCTCGAAGAGGAAGAATTTAAGGAAGTTGGGGTTGTGCAGCTGAACCGCGATATACCAGGGCAGAACGAGTACGAGGTAGAGGAGCAGGCCGGGGATCCAGATCATGCGGCGCAGGACCTGCCACTCTCGCCGCAGGCCGACGAACAGCAGGATGATGCAGAGGGCGAGAAAGGGAGCGACCGGACCTTTGGCAAGGGTGGCGAGGGCACCGAAGAAGTAAAGGTCGAAGAGCCAGAATTTTTTGCCGGTTTCGTACCAGGCATACCAGCCCAGCATGCCGATGGCGAAGGGTGCCGCAAGCTGCATGTCAGTGGATGCTCCGCGGGCGAAGGCGACAATGGCCGTGGCGGAGGCGGTGATGAGCGCGGCATCCAGGTGGCCGCCTGGGCGGAAGCGTCGCATGTGCAGGAAGATGAGGAAGACCATGCCAAAGGCGCCGGTTGCGGACGGTAGTCGAGCGACCCAATCGCCCGTGCCGAACTCCTTGAAAAAGCTCATGGTGCGCCAGTAGTACAGCGCAGGTTTTTCAAGCCAGGGATGGCCGTAGAGGATGGGCGTGATGGTTCCGGACTCCGCGCAACGGAAGGAGGCTCGCAGGTCGGGCCAGCGCAGGGAGTGGGGAATGACCCTGGCATGGCCGTTTGCGACGCAACCGTTGTGGTGGGCCTGCAGCATTTCGTAGGCAATCTGGGCGTAGCGGGGTTCGTCTGCACCGACCAGACCAATCTCTGGACGGGAGACGACGTAGCCCGCAAGATGGACGGGAACGAGACCGTAGAAGAGCAACAGCGCCGTCATGAGGCAGAGGACGACAAGCTCTCGAAAAGCCGTCGTCCCCGCGTGGTGAATGGCACGGCGAATCCACTTGAGTTTTGGATCGGGCATGGGCTCGGACTGTGGAAGGATGCTCAACGTCTGCTTGCCGAAGCTGAGGCTAACAGATTTCCAATGTGGGCACGGGCGGCCATTGACGCTGGTCAGCTGCGAGTTCCTGCTCCACCTTGCCTACGAGCATGCTCACAATACCGTGAAGATCACCCTGGAGGATGCATCCTGCTGCGTTGCGATGGCCACCGCCACCGCAGGTTGCTGCAATGGCAGAGACGTCAAGGGTGGACTTGGATCGAAGCGACACCCGAAAGCGCTGGGATGCGTCCGGCTCCTGCGGCAGCTCGCGCAGGAACACTGCGGCATCGATGCCCGCGATGCTGATGAGATAGGTTACCGTGCCCTCAGAATCTTCGTCGGTGGCGTCTACTGCCGCCAGATCGTCCTGCGTAATGTAGCTCCATGCGACGGTTTCACGGATGTGCATACGAGACAGCGCGATACCCAAGAGGCGAATGTGAGCCGCGGATACGGAGTAGAGGACGTCGTGTGCGACGGCGTCGGCATCGGCACCGAGTGCGATGAGCTCGGTTGCGAGCGAAAAAGAGCTCAATGCCGTGCCCGGGTAGGTGAAGGCACCGGTGTCGGTAAAGACGGCCGTGTATAGGCAGGTGGCCATGGCGGGTGTGACCTGTACCTGCATGATCTGTGCCAGCTTGTATACGAGTACGGCGACTGCGCAGGCGTTCCAGTCAATCCAATTGAGGATGCCGAAGGACGCGCCGGTAATGTGGTGGTCTAGATTGAAGAGAGGCAGCGTTTTGAGGCCGTTCAGACCGGTTCGTGCAAGGCCGTCGCACTCCAGAATGATGGCACCGCTGTAGTTTTCGGGGTGGATCGAGGAGGAGACCCGGATGCGTTCGACACCGGGCAGCGTGCCGTACACCTGCGGCACCGGGTCTGCAAGAACAAGGTCTGCAGCGATGCCCAGTTGATCGAGGATGCCGGCCATGGCGAGCATGGAACCGACGGCATCCCCATCAGGACGGGAGTGTGCTGTGACCAGAAATTTGTTGCCACGCTGAAGAAAAGCATCCACGTCGGCTTTGGAGGGGGCGTCGGAAAATGCGTCAGGCGAGCGCGACGACGTGGACGCGGCGTGGGAGGGCAGCCCTGTTTCGCTCACGACGCCACCGGCGGTAGAGCTTTCTTCGTCCTCTTTTTGACGCGCGCCAGAATGGTGTCCAGACGGGCCGTCATTTTCTCTGAGCGATCGATGTGAAAGGTCAGGTCAGGGATACGCTTGACGCCCATACGGTCCAGGAGAATGGAGTGGATGTAACCGCGCGCTGCGATCAGGCCGGCGAGCGTATTGTCCTCCTCGGCCTGATCGCCTTCGACGGCGACGTAAACCTGCCCGCTTTTTCCGCCGGGATTGAGCGCGACCTCGGTCACGGTTGCTGAACCGATTCGGGGATCTGAGAGCTCGCCGCCAATCAGAATCGAGATCTCTTCCCGAAGTGTTTCCGCAGTGCGATTACGGTGGTGTTCTCTTCCGCGCTGTTCCGGCATGGTGTTCCTGTCGTTGAAAGAGCATTGCAGACAGTCACTGATCCGGGTGACCGTGGTGGCGGGGCGGGTGAATTGTCCTTTAACTGTATATCGTTGGCGTATTCTTCAGTCCAACATCTCTGTGTCGCTTTCCAGAAGGACGCCACCCAAAGGGCCGATGATGCGCTCCACCGCCGCCTCTACTTCTGCAAGCTGACCTGCCAGATAGTCGCGCGAGGCGCTGACAGCAGCTACGGCGATTGTGGCGCGGTTCCATACGGGGCTTTCGTCCAATTCGGCAACGGAGACGTTAAAGCCGTGGCGGAGCTTGTCTTTAAGCGAACGCACCACTTGCCGGCGATCTTTGAGCGACTGTGCGTGCTCGATGCCGATTTCAAGCGTAAGTTGGGCAACCGGCATGGCTACTTGGAGAGACCCTTGCCCTGGGTGACTGTGTAGATAGCATCGACGGCCGGCAGAGCGATGGTCTCGTGGGTACCGTCGGGCCACTGAATGTCGCACTTTTCGACGGTGGCCGAGGAGCCCAGGCCGAAGTGGACTCGCTTGTCGGACGAGGAGGCGAAGGAGCCGCCGGCTATGACATCGGCACGCTGGCGGAAGCCGTTTGCGGTGAGGTAGACGATGGAGCCGATGGCGTCGCGATTGCTTTTACCTGTGCCGACAAGGCGTAGGGTGACCCAGTGGTGCTTGGGGGATCCCGAGGTGGTGTCCGCGCCTTCTGCAAGGGCGGGGGCGAAGCCTGGTTCGCCGGTGGTGGCGTCTCGCGTGACGTTGAGGAAGAGCGACGGTGTGTCATCCATGTTGTTGGTGACGATGTCGACGCGGCCGTCGTTGAATAGGTCGCCGTAGGCCATGCCGCGAGCAGCCTGCAGCTTGGCCAGGCCAGTGTTTTCTACCGCGGGCACGAAGGCGAGTTTGCCGTTGACGTTGTGGATGAGCAGGGGGCGCTGCTTGAAACTGGTGCCCCAATTGTTGCGGTCGACCTGTGGGTAGACATGGCCGTTGGCGAGAAAAAGGTCGAGCCAGCCGTCGTTGTCGTAGTCGAAGAAGGCGGTGCCCCAGCCCAGGAAGGGGACGGAGGGTTCTGCGATGCCGAGCTGGTAGCTGACATCGGTGAAATTGCCGTCGCCGTCATTGTGGTAGAGGGGTTTGTAGTCGTCGGAAAAGGTGGTATTGAAGAGGTCGATGCGGCCGTTGTGCAGGTAGTCGCCGGCAGCGATGCCCATGCTGGCGGTTTCGCGGCCGCTTTCGTTCAGGGCATAGCCGCTGGCGTAACTGGCGTCGTCGAAGGTGCCGTTGCCCTTGTTGAGGTAGAGGTAGTTTGGCGTGCTGTCGTCTGCGACGAGCAGGTCGGGTTTGCCGTCGCCGTTGACGTCGATGAAGAGGGAGGCAAGGCCGAAGTAGGTATTTTTGTCTGCAACGCCGGCTGCGGTGCTGACGTCGGTAAAGGTGCCGTCGCCGTTGTTATGAAAGAGCTTGTCCCCTTCGCCCTTGAGGCCGTGGGGGCCACACATGGTAGGAACGCCGCGAAAGCTGCAGAAGGCGATGTTGGCGTTGTCGCGGGGCTTGGTGAGGTCGGGCATGTCGAAGTGGACGTAGCCGGGGACGAAGAGGTCGAGCTTGCCGTCGCCGTCGTAGTCGCCCCAGGTTGCGCCGGTGGCCCAGCCGTCGAAGGTGACGCCGGCTTTCTCGGCGACGTCAGTGAAGGTGCCGTTGTGGTTGTTGTGGTAGAGGCGGCTCTTGCCGTAGTTGCTGACAAAGATGTCGGGAAAGCCGTCGTTGTCGTAATCGGCGGAGACGGCGCCGATGCCCCAGCGGTCGTTGCTGACGCCGGCTTTGGTGGTGACGTCGGTGAAGGTGCCGTCGTGGTTGTTGTGAAAGAGCGCGGCGGAGGCGGGCTTCGCTTTGCCAGCGAGGGCGTCGTAGGTGCTGCCGTTGACGAGGTAGATGTCGAGCCAGCCGTCGTTGTCGTAGTCCAGTAGGGTTACGCCGGAGCCGAGAGTTTCAAGAATGTAGTTCTTGTCAGGTGTGCCGACGGTGTGGTGAAAACTGTTCAGGCCGGCCCTGGCGGCGATGTCCTGAAAGACGACCGGACCCGATTTAACAAAGCCGCCGGCGGTGATGGGCCGGTGCTCCGTGTCGTAGGTTGCGGGGTGTGCGCCGCCGGTGGTGGCGCCGCTGCTGGACGCGGGTTGCGACCCCTCTACAGGTCTACCAGCCGTGGCTTGCGCGCAGACGAGCGCGGGAGTGAGAAGCAGGATGGCGATGCTGAGAAGTTTGATCATGGGTGTCTTCACGTGCGGGTTCGGTGACACTACTGTTGGTCTTCTGTGGGCTTCTGCTGCACCTGTGGGTCGGGTTCTGTGAGTGGCTTGAAGCGCTTGCGCACCTTGGGCCCTTTTGTTTGTGCATGCAGAAACTCGACGAGGTGGATGGTCTGCTGTTCGTCGATTACATCTCCGAATGATGGCATGCCGCCACCGCCTTTTTGCACTTGCTGGGTGATGTCGAACTGGTGCAGACGGCGACCTACACCGCGCAGGTCTGGACCTTTTTCACTTCCCGACAGGTCCGGGTTGTGGCACTGAGCGCAGCCGAACGTTTTGTAGACCTCGGCGCCCGCAGCGCGGCCTTTGTTGGAGTCGGCGTACAGCGGAAGAGTAAGCGGCAGAAGGCCAAAGAGGAGTGCATATCGCGGCATGGTTGTTTGGTTCAGCGTAGCAGCGTCAGGGTTTTGGTGCTGGAGGTGCAGGGGCGAGTTGGGCGATGCCTGGACCGGCGGTGACTGGGTCCAGAACGTCGACATGCCAGGCCACGGACTCGTTTGCGACCTCGGGATGCTTCCGCAGATACTCCAGCGCGTAGGTGTTCGCCGTGGGATCGTCCTTCTGGTCGGCGAACGCCGCGGCCTCTTTCGCGGCCTCCGGCTTCATGTTGAGCCGGCGGTAGACGATGGAAAGGATGTAATGCGCGGATAGGTCGTCCGGGTCGATGGACTGTACAGCCTGATACTCCGTTTTTGCAGTCTCGTATTTGTGTTGCTGGTAGTAGCTGAACCCGAGTTCGCGGTGGGCATCGCGAGAACGGGGAAATTGCGTTGCGACGGATTGGAGGTCGACGATGGCGGCATCAAGTTCGCCGCCGTTGCGCTCCACGAGGGCGCGGTAGTACAGGGCGCGCGCGTTGTTGGGCGACAGGCTCAGTGCCTTTTCCAGAGCGGGGCGTGCGTCATCGTACTTCTCCCACTGGATTTCGACGATGGCCTGGTTGGTGTAGCTGTCGGCGTAGTCGGGACGGAGCTTGGAGACGTGCTGGAAGGCGTCGACGGAGGCGGCGTACTGCTGCGCGTCAAGCAGGCCGATGCCGTAGTTGTTCCAGCGCATCCACTCTTTAATGGAGGTGTCTTTGACGCCTGCGGCCAACGGTGCGTCGGGCTTATTGTCGCCGATGTGGAGGACGCGGGTGCTCGAGTTCATGTCGACGACGGGCTGGTCGTAATGTTTGCCCATGCCGAAATCCATGAAGTGCTGGGCGAACCGGCGGTACTTGACCGTGGCGGTGATGGTGAGGTCGCCTGAGTTTTGCGGCACGGTAAAGCCGTAGCGCACGATCTGGGAGCGGCCGCTTTGGATGGAGTTATTGTAGGCGACGATGCGGTTGTTCCAGACTTCGTGGCGGGCGTTCAAGGTGCTGTTGATGTTGATGAGGCGATTGGTGAACGAGTGGGTGTGCGCGTTGAGTTCGCCGGTTTTGGGGTCGGTCGCGCCGGATTCGTAGAGGGTCTTGCCGGTCGAGTCCTTAACGGTGAAGGCGGTCCATGACTCGTACATATCGCGCTGTTCGGGGACGTGGGAGTGAGCGATGCCCTTGTTCTGGATGACGACGTCGACGACGACGGGCTCACCCGGCTTGAGGGCAAAGTTAGTGAGGCCGAGGGGAGCGGACAGTGTGCCGGTGTTGTCTGCGGTGGCGGCGGCGTTGCGGTCGCCATGCTCGATGGCAAACAGGTCGACGTTGAAGGAACCAGCCTTCAGGAACTCTGCGATGCGCGCCGCCTGAGCGTCGAATTTGTAGTACTGCGGCACGACGGTGTTGGCGCCGAGCCAGCGGTGGGAGGCGAGCTGGCCTTTTTTGGCCCCGGGATCGATAGTCGTTAGCGCCTCACGCTGCATGTGGCAGGTTGCGCAGGTGCTGACGGAATCCTTGGAGTAGAAGGGCAGAGGTGACTGCTTGGCGAAGCTGCTGTTCTGCCACTCGTCGTAGAGAGAGATGGCGCGCTGCCACTTGTAGCCGTTCAGCGAGTGAGGCAGGGCGGCCTTGTGGCAGGAACTGCAGAATTCGCTGGTCTTGTAGAAGGGCTGCATGACGGCTTTGCTATGGCGGTCGAGGTGGGTGAGGATCTCGACGTCGGAGACCTGGCGGGTGATGGGTGCGCCGGTCTCATCGACGAGCACGGCGGGGACACCAAGAACGTAGGAGCCGGTTCCGCGAGTATCGACGGACTTGATGCTGTGGCAAACGGTGCAGGTGACGCCGTCCTGGTCGTAGGGGCGCTTTTTTGGTGCACCGGTCGTAATGGCACCGGCTACAACGGCGATTGGGTCGTGGCAGCCTTCGCAGTGGCGGGAGAACTGGATGCCCTTCTCGTCGTTCAGCAGGCCGACGTTCTTGAGGTACCAGGGCGCGCGATTGCTGTTGCTGTGGGCCGATTCGCGCCACTGTGTGTGGGATTCCTTGTGACAGTGTCCGCAGTATTCGGCTGTGGGAAAGCTCTTCGGGTCCATGAACTCACCGTTGTCAGTGGTCATGTTTGAGGGTAGAAAGGGGTTCTCTTTGCCCTGGTAGTAGTTGTATTTGGCCGCTATCTTCTCATGATATGTATGGCGCGCCGTCGCGGCGGCCTCCTGTTCCGTGCCGGCGTGCACCTGCAGCGGCTTGCGGAGCGCAAGCGCTGCTGTGACGGCAGCGGTGAACAGCAGGCAGAGCAGAGCGAGGCGGGACTGGCGCGAAGGAGGCATGGAGTTTGTGCAGCAGCGCCAATCGTACGGTGCAATGGGGACCGTTGGATAGTGCTTACGGGAGGGGGTCGGGCTCAATCTTTTGATGGAGCAGAAGATGGATTACCAGATGTGTCGTGTTATGTGCCCCACGCGAACAAGTATCAACCGACGCTGTCAGCGGTGGAAGCGGCCGACGCGTCACGCTGCCGATCGAGTTCGTCGACATACTCCCAGCAGGCAATGACGCGCTCAGTCCTCGTCTTCGCGGCCCAGTAATCCCGCTTGGATTGACGTTGCTCCTCGGAATCAGTCGGCCGTATGACCATGTCGGAATCAAGCATGCCCGGAGCATACGCTGCTGTGCAGTGGTAAACCTCTTTTTCGAACCCAGTGCAGGTCAGACGGATTGACATCCGCAGGTTGTACGAGGACCCGTGAATGCGCCATTGCAAGCCTTTACCATGCCACGGAGCGCGACTGTGTTGCCGTGCGTTACGCAGTATGCGGTGGTGGTAATTCGTGGCTGGGGTCGAGGATGGGAACGGTCTCGCCGGTGTGTGGTGGCGGTGGATTGCTCGCGTCCTTTTTGCCGAAGCGTGCCAGGAAGGTGCTGAGGATGACGTACAGCACGGGGATGAAAAACAGATTGAGTGTGGTGGAGACGATCATGCCGCCGACCACTGCCGTGCCGACGGAGTGGCGACCGTAAGAGCCTGCACCGGTGGCGAAGTAGAGCGGCAGAACGCCGAGGATGAAGGCGATGGATGTCATCAGGATGGGGCGGAGGCGGAGTTCGGCGGCCTGGATGGCGGATTCGACGATGCCCTTGCCGGTGCGTCGGATTTCTTCGGCGAACTCTACGATGAGGATGGAGTTTTTGGCGGACAGGCCAATGAGCATGACCATGCCGATTTGGACGTAGACGTCGTCGTTCAAGCCGCGGAGCGCGACTAAGCCCAACGCACCCAGAATGGCGGTGGGAACTGCGAGCAGGATGATGAATGGCAGAGCGAAGCTTTCGTACTGCGCCGCGAGCGTGAGATAGACGACAAGGATACCGAGGCCGAAGATGATGATGGTTTTGCCTTGTGCTTCGACCTGTTCCAGGGCGAGGCCGGTCCAGGAATAGTTCATGCCGGGCATCTTGTTTGCGTTGAAAAGTTTGACCATGTTGTCGAGGCCTTGGCCGGAGGACAGGCCTGGGGCCTGCGATCCGTCGACTTCAGCGGAGCGGAAGATGTTGTAGTGGTTGATGACCTGCGGGCCGCTGGTTTCCTTGAGGGCGACGAGGTTGTCGAGCGGGATCATCTGTCCGGCATTGGATTTTACGTAGAACTGCTTGAGGTCCTGGGCGTTGCGGCGGTACTGCTTGTCGGCCTGGATGTAGACGCGGTAGCTGCGATTGTTGAAATCGAAATCGTTGATGTAGGCGGAGCCCATGAAGGTGCCCATGGCGGCGGTGATCTGGCTGAGTGGCACGCCGATGGTTTCAGCCTTGGCGCGGTCGATGGTGACGAAGAGCTGCGGATCGTTTGCGGTGAAAGTGGTGTTCAGGCCGGTAAGGCCGCTTGTGGGCGCGCGTGATGCGCCGACCATGGTGTGGGCGATGCGGTCGATGTCGCCGAAGGTGTTCCGGCCTTCGTCCTGCAGAATGAACTGGAAACCACCGACCGTGCCGATGCCGGCAATTGCGGGTGGCTCGGTGGCGAAGAGGATGCCGCCGGGAACGCCGAAGAGCTTGGGCGCGATACGGGCGACGATGGCGTGCGCGTCGTGGCCGGGACCCTTGGCCGTACGGAGATTGACGTCTTTCAGCGGGGCAAAGATGAGGCCGCTGTTGGGCGACGAGCCGCCGGCGAGCGAGAAGCCCATGACGGAAAAGGTGCCGAAGACGTCGTCGTCTTGTCGGACGAGGGCGGTGCCGCGGGCTGCGACTTCGCTGGTGTACTCGAGCGACGCACCGGGCGGCGTCTGGACGATGATGAGGAAGTAGCCCTGGTCTTCCTGTGGGACGAAGGCAGTGGGCACGGTGGTGTAGATGTAACCGGTAGCCCCGAGTAGCACAAAGAAGAGCAGAAGAAGCATCCAGCGGTATGCGACGACAAAGGTTACAGCTTTGGCGTACTGCCGAATGACCCAGAGCAGGCCTTTCTCGAAGTATTCGACGGGTTTGCGGATGATGAAAGTGATGGGCTTGAGGATGCCGGGAAGAAGCTGCTTGTCTTTATGCAGCAGGATGGCGGAAAGGGCGGGGGTAAGTGTGAGCGCGTTGAAGGCGGAGATCGCGATGGAGAACGCAATGGTCAGCGAGAACTGCTTGTACAGGATGCCGGTGGTACCGGGGAAGAAGCTGACCGGAACGAAGACCGAGATCAGCACCAGCGAAGTGGCGACGACGGCTGAAGTCACTTCGGCCATAGCGATGCTGGTGGCCTGACGTGCGTCCGCCACACCCTCTTCCAGGTGGCGCTGTACGTTCTCGATGACCACGATCGCGTCGTCGACCACGAGGCCGGTGGCTAACGTGATGCCGAACAGCGTGAGCGAGTTGATGGAGAAGCCGAAGATCTTGATGAAAGCGAAGGTACCGATCAGCGACACCGGGATGGTAATGGATGGGATGACCGTTGAACGCCAGTCCTGCAGAAAGAGAAAGATGACGATGATAACGATGACGATGGCTTCAAAGATCGTCGTGCGGACCTCGCGGATTGAGTCGGATACAACGGTCGTGGTGTCGACGGCAACGACACCTTTCATGCCGGGAGGGAATTGCTTTTGCAGCTCGGCAAGGACGACCAGGCAGCGTTTTTCCACATCGAGAGCATTGGCATTGGAGAGTTGCTGCACGCCGATGCCGATGGCCTCGCCACCCTGGTTGCCGAAGTTGAAGCGAAGGTCAGTGTTATAGTTCTCCGCGCCGACTTCGGCGTAGCCGATGTCACCCAGCAGGACCAGTCCTCCAGTATTTGTGCCGTTTGCTGTGGCTGCGGTCGTGGACGCGTTGTTTTTGAGGATGATGCGTTCAAACTCGTGCGGGTCCGTCAGACGGCCGACTACGCGCACCGCCATCTGGTAATTCTGGCCCGTTACGGAGGGTGGCAGGCCAAGCTGGCCGGCAGCGACTTCTACGTTCTGCTCCTGCAGTGCCGTCTGCACGTCAAGCGCGGTAAGACCGCGTGCCGCCAACTTGGCGGGATCGAGCCAAAGCCGCATGGCGTATTTGCGTTCACCAAAGATGACGACGTCGCCGACGCCGGGCACACGCTTGAGAGCGTCCTTGACGTAGACGTCAAGGTAGTTGGAGATGAAGAGCTGCGACAGACTCTTGTCAGGTGAGATGAAGCCAGCGGCAAGCACGAAGTTGCTGTTCGCCTTGGTGATGCTGATACCGGTGTTGTTGACGGCTGCGGGAAGGCGTCCCTGGGCCGAGGCGACGCGGTTTTGCACGTCCACGGCGGCGATGGAAAGGTCGTAGCCGGTCTGAAAGGTGACGGTGATGGTGCTGGTGCCGTCGTTGGAGCTTGTGGAGCTCATGTACCGCATGCCTTCCACACCGTTGATGGACTGCTCCAACGGAATGGTGACGGCGGACTCGACGATTTGCGAATTGGCACCGACGTAATTACAGGCGACCAAAACCTGCGGAGGCGCGAGCTGGGGATACAGCGAGATAGGCAGCGAGGGGATGGAAACTGCACCTGCGAGCACAATCAACAGGGCGCAGACGGTGGCGAAAATTGGTCGCCGGATAAAGAATTCAACCATCAGAACACTCTCTTTGTCGTGTGGTTCGTCGTACCAAGCCGCAGGCGGTCGATTGCAGGCGGGTGTTAGCCAAGCGGCTTAACGGGCGCGCCGTCCTGCAGCAATTGCAGACCACTCAGGATGACCTTGTCGCCGGGTGCGAGACCGCCCGTGACGGGATAGTTATTGCCCACCGGCTGACCAAGTTGCACGGCTTTTTGTTTGGCGATGTACCCTGCGCCGGCAGGCTGGGCGATGTAGACGAACGGCAGGCCACCGATGCGTGTGACGGCGAGAATAGGAACCACGGGCTGCTGGTGTGTTGCCCAGGTAATGCGCGCATTAAGCACCTGGCCATTGCGCAGGTTGCTGCCTGCAGGCGCGGGAGCCTTGGCAAGAATGCCCTGCAGGCCATTGTCTACCTGCGGCGATACGAAGTACAGGGCGGTTGTTGCGACTTCCTTGCCGTTTTCGTCGAGGAGGGCAACGGAAAGACCGTTGCGTGCGTCGGCGGCGCGGTCGGTGGGCAGGTAGATGTAGGCTTCAAGATCCTTCAGTTCGTCTACCGTGGTGAGCAAGGTGGTTGCTGAGACATAGTCCCCAAGGTGGACCGGGATGTCGCCCACTACGCCCGCAAACGGCGCACGGATCTCGTAATATCGCAACTGCTGCCGTTGGGTGGAGGTTTGTGCCTGCGATGCGGCATAGGCACCCTGGGAGGTGCCCATGGACTGCACTGCCAGGTCGTAGGCCTGCTTTGAGATGACGCCTGCCTCAAAGAGCTGTTTTTGCCGCTGCAGATCGCCCTGGTTGTACTGAAAGGAGGCACGCGTCTGGATTTCGGCAGCCTGCTGCGCCTGGACAGCGGCTGTTTGCACCTCTGGATTCACCTGCATGAGAAGCTGCCCGGCCGCGACCTGCTGACCGCTGTGCACCACAATCTTCGTCAGGTTGCCGCTGACCTGCGGCGAGATCGTGCTGGAGCGGCGGCTCTTGATCGTTGCAACGAAGGTATCCGTTTCCGGCACGGAGGTGGGTGTCACGGATGAAACCTGCACCGGCATCGCCTGCATGGCTGGTGCGGGTGGCGCTTTTTTTGCGCAGCCTGCAAGCAAGACCGTAGCCGTTAAAACCGAAACGGAAAAGCGCAAGGTAGATGTAGTTGCAAACAAAGGGGACTCCTGGAGTTGGGTCGATACGCCGCCAGAGCGTACTGGTATTTGCTGGATCACGAGTTGGATGCTGGGCTGCTCGGCGGGATGCAGAAATGGTTGAGAGGGGAACGCGGGTTGCACGGCCAGCAGGATCGTGGAACGATGGTGCGGCACACTGCGTTGAGGCGTAGACATGTGACTGCGTGGAGATTTTATGTTCATTTTTAGCCGAGTTCCTGGACGATGGCATGGCGGAGCCAGGCTGTCCGCGGTTGCCGTTGCCGTGCTGTTTTTGCTTGTGGCTACTGCCGGCCGAGTGCGTGCACAGATGGCCTCAACGCCGTCGCCGCCAACCTCGGGTCCTGGGTTGCTGCTGGGCGAGCGGATTGAGCAGCTGCTGCCACCGAGCGTGTACTTCAAGGGCCAGAGTGCCCCGTTGCAGCTACGTAACGCGGCCGGCTTTCGCAGCCCGTCCGGCGCTATTGCATGGATGGCGTTGGTCGACACATCAGGGTACTCCACGGGTGTTCGGGAGCGATATCAGTTTTACCTGGTCACAGAAGCTCCGCTGCAGTTTGGCGGGGCGGTTCTGCCGGCGGGAGCCTATGGAGCGGGCTATCTTGCGGATGGCACAGCAGTGATTTTGGATCTTGGCGCACGAGAGATTGCGCGTACTCCGTTGGTGACTGATGCCTCGATGCGGCGCCCGCGCCCGCTGCAGCTGCAGGGTGATGGCCCTGCATACCGGCTTTACCTGGGAAAGCAGTACGTTTCAGTGTCGTTCAAGCCATGAAGGGGAGGCGGCGGCAGCTAGAATCAGAGTTGTGGGCGATCGCTTTTGCCGTTCTCGGGCAGTTAGTGGAGTGCGGCTTCTCAGTTGCATCCTTTGTGCGTGCGTGTGTACGGCCGGGGCGCAACAGGGGGCCGTCCGGCAGCAAGCTGAGGCTGCATTTCGGGCAGGCCTGAAGGCCGTGCAGGCAGGCAGGCTTGCTGAGGCGAAATCGCAGTTCACGCGTGTGGTTCAACTCGCTCCTGCAGTCTCTGCCGGCCACAGTGCGTTGGGCGCGGTGCTGGTGCAGCAGGGCGACAATACTGCGGCAGTTGATGAACTGGAGACAGCGCTGCGGCTGGATGGTACGGATGCTTCCGCCAAGTTGAACCTTGGCCTTGCGGCGGCCGCTTTGGTGCAAGACCTGGCCCCGCTGCCAGACAGCAAGATCGCCAAATTGTCGCGGGAGGGGATCGCCGCACTGCACAGTTGGCGCGAGCAGCGCGGTGTAGCTTACCCGGCGGATGCTGCCGTTGCCCTGGCCGAACTGGAGCTCCGTGCCGGAGATCCGGCTGCAGCCATGCAGGCATTGGCGGATGCACTTGCCGCAGCGCCCACGAACGCTATTCTGTTGGACTCAGCCGGCGTGTTGCTGGCCAGGGAAAAGCGTTTCAACGAAGCACAGGAACGTTTTCGGGCCGCTCTTGCCGCTCTGCCGCCGGGGGCAGTGACGCGAAGTTCGGTACAGGTGCATTTGGGGTCGGCGATGCTTGCCGGCGGCGACCCCGCGGGGGCTGTTGTGGAACTGGAACAGGCGGTGAGGGAGCGGCCGCATGACACAGCGGCGCGTGTGCAGCTTGGGACGGCACAGTTCAGCGCCGGCGAGGATGCGGCGGCGGTAGCAAGCCTTCGCATGGCAGTGCAGCAGGCTCCCAACGATGCTGCGGCGATATACCAACTGGGCCTGACGCTGCAGAGCCAGGGCCATGTGGATGAGGCTCTGTCTCTCTTTGAGCGGGTGCGGAAGCAGAGGCCGGATGACCCAGAGCTTCTAACAAACAGCGGGCTCGCATTGGTGGAGCTTGGCCGTGCGAAAGAGGCCGTTCCGCTGTATGAACGTGCTACGAAACTGGAACCGGGCGATGCCACTCTCTGCCAGGATTTGGGGGTTGCATACCTGCAGCAAAGCGATCTTGACCACGCCATTGCGGAGTTTCGCAAGGGGTTGGAACTGGAGCCGGACAGCGCGCAGATTGCCTACGATCTGGGTCTTGCGCTGAAGCTGAAAGACAATCTACCAGAGGCTATCGTCGCGTTCGAGAAGGCCAAGACGCTGGATCCGAAGCTGGCCGATGCGCCATACACGCTAGGGGTGCTGTATATGCAGCAGGGGCAGTTTGCCGAAGCGGTGACGAGCCTGCGGCAGGCGCTTGCGCTGCAGCCGGACAACGCGGATGCATGGTCGATGCTGGGTAGCGTGTTAAAGCAGAGTGCAAGGCCGCAGGAGGCTGCGGACGCTCTGCGCAAAGCGATCGCGCTCGATCCGGGCCAACCGGGCAATCATGTGAATCTGGCTTCGGTGCTTGTGGAACTCGGGGACAGAGACGAGGCTGTTCGCGAGCGCAAGACGGCTGCTGAGTTGAGCCGCGCAGCCACAAGCAAGCAGAAGGAGCGGTTTGCGCTGGACAGCGGCACACTGCTGCGGCAGCGTGGGCAGTTTGCGGAGGCTGCAGTGCAGTTTCGTGCAGCTATTGCCGCGGATCCGAAGGACCCGGCGGCGCATGTTGCACTGGCCGACACGCTGGCGCAGGCCGGTGCGACAGCTGAAGCGGAAGCGGAACGCGCAAGGGCCCGGGCGCTTGTGGCCAAGTAGAGGCTCCTTCGTTTGGACGATTGCCGTTGCCGCGCATGACTTCTTATACTTGGGCTGCTAACCGCCATACGCGGTGTTGCGATGGAGATGTACATGCCGCAGACGCGCCGCGGGTTTTTAAAGTCACTGAGCCGTACAGCGCTGGTGCTTTCGCTGGAGGACGTGCTTTCGTTGGCCGCACCCGCGCAGATGGGACCGCAGGCCGCGTCGCCCAACTCTCGGCAGACGTTTGACGTTCAACCGCGGTCCGCGAAACTGCTGCCTTCGCCGGTGCTTGGGACGCCGCTTGGCTACAGCTTTATAGATGTGGCGAAGAGTAGCGGTCTGAACGCGAAGACCATTTACGGCGGGGAACACAGGAACAAGTACCTGCTGGAGACCACGGGGTGTGGCGTGGCGTTTTATGACTTCGATCATGATGATTGGGTCGACTTGTTTCTGGTGAATGGGACGCGTCTTGAGGGCTTCGCCGCCGGCCAGGAACCCATCTCACGCCTATTCAAGAACAACCGCGACGGCACGTTTACAGACATTACCGTGAAGAGCGGGATGACACGTTCCGGCTGGGGGCAGGGTTGTTGCGTGGGAGATTACGACAACGACGGGCTGGATGATTTATTTGTGAGCTACTACGGCCAGAATGCCCTGTACAAGAATCATGGGAACGGCACGTTTACCGATGTAACGGCGAAGGCGGGGCTTTTGCAGAAGACCACGCGATGGAACACGGGCTGCGCCTTTATCGACTACGACCGGGACGGCCAGCTGGACCTGTTTGTTGCCAACTACATCGACTTCGATCTGAAGACGGCGCCACTGCCTGAGGCAGCAGGATGCGCCTACAAGGGTGTCCAGGTGGCATGTGGGCCGCCTGGGCTGAACGGCGGAAAGAACCTGCTTTATCGCAACAATGGCAACGGCACGTTTACTGATGTGAGTGAGAAGGCAGGGATGACCGACACGATTGGCACGTATGCCCTGTCGGTGACGGTTGCGGACCTGGACAACGATGGCTGGCCGGACATCTACGTGGCGAATGACTCCACTGCTGCGACATTTTATCGCAACCAGAAGAATGGGACGTTCAAGGACGAGGCGATCGAGAGCGGCATTGCGTACTCCCCGGATGGGAAGCCGCAGGCAGGCATGGGTGTGAGCGTTGGCGACTACAACCGGGACGGCCTGCTGGACATTGTGAAGACGAACTTCGCCGGGGATACGGATTCGCTTTACCAGAACCTGGGCGATGGCAACTTTGAAGACCATACGTACCTGAGCGGGCTGGGTGTGAATACTCGCTTTCTTGGTTGGGGCGTGGGCTTTTTCGATCCAGATAATGATGGATGGCCAGATCTGTTCATGTCGAACGGGCACGTGTATCCGGAGGTCGACGGCACACAGATCGACTCCCCGTATGCCGAGCACAAATATCTGTACCGCAACCTGCGCGATGGGCAGTTTGAAGAGGTGACATCGCGTGCGGGGAACGGGATTACCGCCAGTGTTCCGGCGCGGGGATGTGCCTTTGGCGATTACGACAACGACGGCGACATGGACGTGGTGGTGAACTGCGTGAATGCGTTGCCGCAGTTGTTGCGCTGCGATCGGACCAACACGAATACTTTTTTGAAGATTCGGCTGATCGGCACGAAGAGCAACCGAAGTGGCATTGGCGCGCGGCTGATTGTGACAGCACTGACGGACCCTGGCACCAAGCAGCCGCTGCGGCAGATCGACGAGGTTCGCAGTGGCGGCAGCTACTTTTCGCAGAACGATCCTCGCGTCCATTTTGGTCTTGGGTCGGCAACCACGGCGGACCTGGCGATTGAGTGGCCGTCCGGAGCGAAAGACAACATGAAGGGATTGCCGGTAAATAAGCTTTATGTGATTGAGGAGGGTGGCAAAGTCGTGCGCACCGTGGCTATGGGGAAGTAAGCGGACCGGTGCAGATTGTTGACGTTCGTATACTTCGATCAAGCATGCAGATGCAATCGGCTTCGCCTCTTCATCCACTTACCCGTCAGATTGTTGTAATTGATGGTTTGCGCCTTGCTGCGGCTCTGCTTGTAGTGGGCGAGCACCTCTTAGTGAGTGCGTGGCTACCGAGCCGGCATAGCGGTCTTCTGGTCACCACCGACTTCTATGCACTGAGGCCATATGCCTGCTATGGGTGGATAGGCGTTCAGATCTTCTTCGTGATTTCGGGATTTGTTATTGCGTACTCCGCGCAGGAAGTTACAGCGACGACATTCGCTCGCCATCGACTGCTCCGCATCTACCCAATGGCTTTGCTGTGCGGCACAATCATCCTTGTAGCGATGGAGGTGGGTATGGCCGGTCAGTGGCCCCAGTCCAGGCTGGTAAGCTCCTACCTGCGCGCCGTCCTGTTCCTGCCGGGGGAACTCGTCGACGACCCTTTCTGGACACTTCCGGTAGAGATGGTTTTCTATCTGTGCGTGTACCTGATGATGACTTTTCGCAAGCTGCGCTATCTAACTGCGGTCATGGCTGTGTTCGGTAGTATAAGTGCGTTGTACTGGATGGCTGCATCTCTGAACCCGTACTGGACGGGGACCTCGCACGATTTTGTGCTTCGCGTATTGAAGTTCTTTGCGCTCAGCAACCGTACCCTGGTTCCGCACGCATGCTTCTTTGCTCTAGGTGTCCTTCTGTGGGATAGCCTACTGAAGCGGACGGACGCCAAGCGTCTGTCTGTGATCACATTCCTGATAGTAGGAGGAGTCTCAGAAATTCGGTTCCGTGATTTGATCACCGCGCAGGACTTTGGCCTTTCGATGCCGTGGTGGAGACCCGTTGCGATTTGGTTGGTAGCCCTTGCCGTCATTACTGTGGGCACACTGTACAACGTACCCATCCAACGTACTTTGGGTAGGCGAGGAGTTACAGTTCTACGAAGCCTGGGTCTGTTGACTTACCCGTTGTATTTGTTGCACTACCGCATCTCCGTCCTTATCGCGATCAGACTTGCGGTGTGGACGGGCTTTCGCACTGCACTGATCTTTGCAACTACTTTGGTGACGATGTTGGCCTATTTCTTGGCAATCAAGATTGACCCGAAGATGCAGAGGATACTCAGACAGAGACTCGCTCCAGAACGTGCACAAACTTCAAATGTCTAAGACGCCGTTTTCGAGATCATGTGACACACACTCAGGGCCGAGCTAAACGTGGTCGGGGGTTGAATCGAGAGATAGGACATTCAAATTGCGGGCTTCTAGAAGTGGCGCACTCCGCGAGATGTATCACCTGCTGCGTGTGCGAGTGCCTGGTCGATCGGTGTTGATTTGTCTGTGTTGCGTTCGATGGAGCGTGCCACGATCTCTTTTGAGCCGAGCCCGATGGCCAGCGCAAGTGTAAGTACGATCCCTCCGAATAGAATGCCGAAGCCGAGTTCGACGATGGCTCGGCCAATCTGCAAGTGGTCGAGCATCATTGCACCGGTAAAGACGAAGACCAGCGACTTGACGCCGACAGAGAGCATGCGCGCGTACTGCAGTCGTGCGTTGGCAGCGCTGATAAGGACGCTGCGCGAGAGATAATTCGCCGTGAGCGTGCCCACGATGGCAATCAGAAATGCACCGATAGAGCGGCCCAGATATGGCAGAAACACCGGTGCCAGATGGCTGGACGACGTGGCCGAGTCGTATGCCGACACGCCGACCACCACCCCCAGCACAACCACGGACCAATACACGACCCGGCCTACCAGGAGCGTTGGGCTGTGAGATGGTGACCAGTCGGTGACGCCGGCTGCATTGACGCGGCCAGCGCGCTCATCGAAGCGGACGCGGTTCAGCAGGCGTCGCACCAGCCACGACAAGCCGGCTCCCAGCAGTGCAAACACCGCAATGGCCACGACCAGCGCAAGCACTGCCGGCAGAAAATGCGCGAGGTTGATCAGCACTCGTTTGAAAGAACCGATCAAGGCCTCATCGATATCGGACATGGGGGACTCCTTTGTGACTGGACAGAACTGTACCTGGGATAGAGCTCAGATTGTCAGGGATTGAAGCGATCCGGCCACCGCCAGCGCGACACGAGGTATGGCCGGTCTGCCTCAAAGGCGCGGACCAGCCGGTCGCCATCGCTTACCGCACCTTCGCGCAGCGCCAGCAGGTGTGACGCTACCCATGCGAGATAGAGCGGAGCCAAGGCGCCAAGCAGGTGTCCACGAGAGAGTGTGCGAAGCCGGTGCGCCAGCACGAAGTCATACACGATGCGTACCCACACCGCATCAGTTATGGCAAAGTTCTCTTGCGATGCCTGCGACAGCCGCTTGAGGCTTACCAGTGTCTGCGGCGGCAGCACCAGCGACCAGATATCGTGCAGGTTGGTGTAGCCGATGCGGAAGCTGGAGATGAGGTCGTCGATTTCTTGATCTGCCACCAGTTCGATGGGTGCCGGTACCACGGACTGCTCTCCGTCCACTCGAAGTGTGTCCTTTGCCGGCCGAGTCCGTTGCCAAAACGTAGCCTTTGCTTCGATGTCTGTGAAAAGGGAGCCGGCCACCTCCCGTAGAATTTGCGACAGATCTCCGAATAAGGGGGGCAGGTCCCGCTGTGTGTTGCCCACTTCAGCAAGTTCGAAGCCGGCCACCGCTGCCTCGTTTACCGGCCACAATATATTGTTGGCCCGGCTGCCTGCCGGCACGCGCTGCGCGGCCAGCGCCATGCGCTCCGCCATCCTGGATGAGAAGCCTGTGTCCAGCGCCAGCGGAAAGCTGATGCGACCGGTAAAGAGCGCTCGTGTGAGCGGAGCGAGCATCGCCTGGTTTAACAGCCCCTGGTTGGAAGGCAGGATGTATCTTGGAATCGCCAGGTCTGCCCCTCGTCCGGCCACTGCATGGATCATTCCAGAGAAAGTTTGCGGCGACAGGGTCTCCGCTTCTGCGCCCAGCAGAATGCCAGCATCGCTGCCACGGGTGCGCATCCATTCGTGCATTTGCAACCACATGGCCGCTGTGTGCAGGCTTAACGAGCCTGCGTCCGGGTTGCTGTGATAGGGCTGCAGCGTGATGCCGTCCTGATCGATCGTTCCCATCTCGGCCTGCTCTGCGGGAAAGAGAACGGAGACCTTTCCGACGGGATTTGCCGCAGCAGCCAGCGCCTGGCGGATCATGCCGAGCAGAGGTTGTATTGCCTCCGGAGAGGTGCTGCTGTACGCGTTGCCGAGGCAGACCAGCAGCGAGGTCACTGCCACTGCCGGCCCGGTGGTCTGCTGCGCTGTTTCCATCGCCGTGTCTGAAACAGCCATTACGCCTGGCTCCGTTCCGTGGTTGTAAGCAGATCAAGAATGCCAAACAGTGGCAACGCCACCCATGCCGGCCGGTTGTTCAATTCATACATCAATTCATACAGCGACTTCTCCAGAAGGTATGCCGCGATCTGCTCGCGCACAACTTCCGCGGTGCCTGCAATCTGCTGGTCTGTGCCAAAGGCGGCAGTGTACCCCTGCAGAAATGCCGCGCATGCTTCTCGCTCCCATGCCTGCCTTTCAGCGGTTTTATCCGCGGCCACTGTGAAGCCTGCGACCCCTGCATAGGAGAACGACCGAAGCATGCCAGCCACATCGCGCAGCGGCGATTGCTTTGCACGCCGCTCCACGAGCGAACGCGCCGGCTCGCCTTCGAAATCGAGCAGCACAAAATCGTCTGCGGTGCGCAACACCTGGCCCAGGTGGTAATCGCCATGGATGCGCAAGCGCACTCCAGCCTTTGCCGGATCGAGTGTGCGTAGGCGCTGGGCCATGTGGAACAGATGCTCACGGCGCGCGATGAGTGTGGCTGCCGCGGTGAGCAGATCTTCCGGCAACGTGGCAATGCGGGCTCGCACTGCCTGCAACGCCGCTTTGATCTGGAGTTCCAGGCGATCGGCGTCGTCTCGAAGAGACTCTTGTGTGGTGGCCTCTGCCTTGAACGCTGCGTTGTCGGTTGGTGTTGCCAGGCCGCGGTGCATCTCCCCGGTACGCTGGCCAAGGAGGCGCGCATTCTCAAGGTATCTCTGTCGCGCGGGCGCATCGCCAGCGTTCAGCATATCGATTTGTCTCAGCGTCCATGCCCAGCCGTCGCCTTCATTGGCTACCAAGCCTTGAAGCAGGGCAAGAGTGGTCGCCTGGCCACCCTGCGGCGTGTACACAATCTCACCTGCGAAAGGCGCGATGTGTTTGAAGTGCGCGACGTCGGTCAAAAAGCGTCCGATCTCGGCGTCTGGATTCTCACCCGGCTGCAGGCGGCGGAAGAGTTTTAAGATAAGCCGGTCGCCGTAGATGAGCGAGCTGTTGCTCTGCTCGGCCGAGCCTCGCCTTGACAGTAGAAAATCATCGCCGTGAATGGCTGAGAAGGCTCCGCTCTTCAGGCCAAGGACAATGCCTCCCCGCCGCGTGGGTTGCGACACATCGGTCGCCACGGCAGAGAGGAACAGGTCACGGATTTTCGGCAGCGCCAGTCCATCCAGCAGCACACCATCGAAGCCCGGCTGCTGCAGGCGGGCGATCACGCTTTCTGCTGGGTACTCTTCCGTGGCTTCTCGCACGGCAAGTGGCAAGGTGTAGGTGTCTGGCGGACCTTCTGCATATTGCACGTCCAGCAGTAGCAGGGCGCCGTTCGACGAATCCAGCACAATGGAATCCACGATAGCAATGTTCTTGATTTGCCGCAGCTTGGCACCAAACCAGCGCTGGGCCACGATGTACTTGGGCAGGAAGGCTTCCTGCAGCAGTTGCGCGCCGACGCCGCCAAGGACACCGGCAATGTCGGTTGCGGGGATGGTGAGTTCCTGCTGCTGCATGTCCTGGGCCGAGACTTCAGCGTTCGCGAGGGCCGGTGGCTGAAGTTCCAGCCAGAGGAAGGCGTAGGGCCCGAGAGTGATGGCGTAGGGAGTTTTATCGATAGGCGGGAAAGGGACGTAGCCGAGCATTTCGACGGGGATCAAACCCTCGAAGCGGGCAAGGTCGAGCGTGACGGGCTGGGCGAAGCGGCTCAGGTTGGCGACGCAGACGACGCGCTCACCGTCGAGTTCGCGCAGGTAGGCGAGGACCTTGCGGTTGTCGGGCTTGAAGAACTCGAGCGAACCGCGGCCGAAGACCTGGAAGATTTTGCGGAGCGCGATCATGTTGCGCGTCCACTGCAGAAGCGAGCTGGTGTCGGTCTCCTGGGCTTCGACGTTGATGGCCTGGTAGCCCCAGATGGGGTCCATGATGACGGGGGAGTAGAGGGCGGCGGGGACGGCCTTGCTGAAGCCGGCGTTGCGGTCGGAGTTCCACTGCATGGGTGTGCGGACGCCGTTGCGGTCGCCGAGGTAGATGTTGTCGCCCATGCCGATTTCATCGCCGTAGTAGAGGATGGGCGTGCCGGGGAAGCTGAAGAGGATGCTGTTGAGCAGCTCGATGCGGCGGCGGTTATTGTCCATCAGCGGTGCCAGGCGGCGGCGAATGCCCACGTTGATGCGCATACGCGGGTCCGCGGAGTACGCGAGCCACATGTAGTCGCGCTCGTCGTCGGTGACCATTTCCAGCGTGAGTTCGTCGTGGTTGCGGAGGAAGAGGCCCCACTGGCAGTTGTCCGGGATGGCTGGCGTTTGCGCCATGATTTCGGTAATGGGCAGGCGGTCTTCCTGGCGCAGCGCCATGTACAGGCGAGGCATGAGCGGGAAGTGGAAGGCCATCTGGCACTCGTCGCCATCGCCGAAGTAGGGGCGGACGTCGTCGGGCCACATGTTGGCTTCGGCCAGGACGAGGCGGTTCTCGTATTCGGCGTCGATGGCGGCGCGGATCTGCTTGATCTTGACGTGCGTTTCCGGCACGTTTTCGCACGAGGTGCCGTCGCGCTCGACGAGGTAGGGGATGGCGTCCAGGCGGAGGCCGTCCACGCCCATGTCCATCCAGAATCGCATGGCGTTCAGGACTTCTTCCATGACACGCGGGTTGTCAAAGTTCAGGTCGGGCTGGTGCGAGAAGAAGCGGTGCCAGTAGTACTGGTTGGCGACGGGGTCCCAGGTCCAGTTGGACTTTTCAGTGTCGGTGAAGATGATGCGGACGCCGCTGTAGAGCTTGTCCGTGTCCGACCAGACGTACATGGCGCGCTCCGGCGAGCCGGGTGGGGAGTTGCGCGCGGCCTGGAACCAGGGGTGCTGATCGCTGGTGTGGTTGATGACCAGTTCGATCATGACCTGCATGTTGCGGGCGTGGGCCTCGTTCAGGAACTGCTGGAAGTCTTCGACGGTGCCGTAGTTGGGGTTGACGCTGAGGTAGTCGGCGATGTCGTAGCCGTCGTCGCGCTGGGGCGAGGGGAAGAAGGGCAGGATCCAGAGGCAGGTAACGCCGAGGTTTTGCAGGTAGTCGAGCTTGCCGATGATGCCCTGGAAGTCGCCGAAGCCGTCGCCGTTCGAGTCGGCGAAGGCCTTGACGTGGAGCTCGTAGATGACCGCGTCCTTGTACCAGAGGGGGTCACTGGCGCTACCGGGCTTACGTGGCCGTGGAGCCTGAGCGGGCACACCCGGGACTGATTGAAGTGCTGTGCTCACGCGATCTGTTCTCCTTGCCGGTGACACCGGCGTGCTGCCCGCTGAAGTGAACGAACTCCGCCTTGGTGCAGGTTCCAGTTAAACAGCAGGAGGCACAACCCGCAGCACGTGGGCAGGCATTCTGCCCGGATCGAGCGAAACGAAGTTTCTCGGCCCCTGCCAGGTGTAGGTCGCGCCAGCCAGCAGATCTTCCACCTCGAACGGCTGATTGCCAAGTGCAAGGACGCCCATGTCTAAGGACGTAAAGCCTGCCTGCACATTGTCTGGATCAAGGTTTACTACGCACAGGATAAGGTCCTGCTCCCACCGCTTGCTGTAGCAGAGTAATTGATCGTTGACGATGGTGTGGAAGCTTAAGGTCTCGTTCGTCTGCAGCGCCTTGTGCGCGTGCCGAATGTGGTTGAGCAGGGTGTAGAGCGGGGCCAGGCTTTTCGGGCTGCTGCGTTCCCAGTCGCGCAGCTGATACTTTTCGCTGTTCAGGTACTCCTCGCTGCCAGGCTTGGCTGGCTGGTGTTCCATGAGCTCGAATGCCGGTCCGTACACGCCGTAGCTTGCACCTAGCGTTGCCGCCAGGATGATGCGTTGCATGTACGCGGCCGGGTTAGTCGTTTGAAGAAAGCCGGGGAGGATGTCTGGTGTGTTGGGCCAAAGATTTGGCCGGAAGAAGTCACTGACGGGAGCGGTCGTCACTTCGACCATGTAGTCGGTGAGCTCCTGCTTTGCCGTGCGCCAGCTGAAGTAGGTGTAGCTCTGCGTGTACCCCATCTTTGCAAGACCATACATGACGTGCGGCCGGGTGAACGCTTCTGCCAGAAAGATGACCTCAGGATGGGCTTTGCGGACTTCCGCAATGCACCACTCCCAGAACGGCAGAGCCTTGGTGTGCGGGTTGTCGACGCGGAAGGTGCGAACGCCGCGGTCAATCCAGAAGGCGAAAACGGAGTACAACTCCTGCCAGAGCGCCTGCCAGTCGCTTGATTCAAAGTTGATGGGGTAGATGTCCTGGTACTTTTTGGGTGGATTCTCCGCGTACTGGATCGTGCCGTCCGGGCGGATCTGGAACCAGTCTGGGTGCTGGCGGACCCAGGGGTGGTCGGGCGAGCACTGGAAGGCAATGTCGAGCGCGATGTCGATGCCGAGATCATTGGCGGCGGCGATCAAGGCGGCGAAGTCGGCGAAGGTGCCCAGCTCCTTCAGGATGGCCTTGTGGCCGCCGTCGGTGTTGCCGATTGCCCAGGGACTGCCAACATCGCCGGATTCCGCGACGGTGCTGTTGTTTTTGCCCTTGCGGAACGCGGTGCCGATGGGATGAATGGGTGGCATGTAGAGAACGTCAAAGCCCATGGCCGCGACCTCCGGCAGCCGCTTGATCACGTCTCTGAGGGTGCCGTGGACGCCGGGAGCTGCCGCTGCCGAGCGGGGAAAAAACTCGTACCAACTGCTAAATCGTGCTCGCTCCCTGTCCACCCAGATTGGCAGCTCCTTGTCATGCGTCGTTGCGAATTTCAAGTCTGGGTACTTCATGGCGAGCTCGATGGACTGGTCCGCCAGTGGGAAGTCATATCGCTCCTGCGGGCGCTCGGCCATCCATCGCAGGCTGCTTGCAGTGCTCTTCAGATTGCGGGCGTCGGCGTCGCGCGCGATTGTTGACGCATGGTCCAGAAGGATGGCACCTGTTCGAAAGGCGAGGGCCACGTCTGCAGCGGCAGCCTTTGCCAGCGCGTCCTGAGCGGGGGCGTCTGCGCCGGTGCGGGGTGGCTGGACGGCGAGAGAGGCCTGGTCGCTGGGTACAGGCTCGTTCAGGTTAATGCCGTGGGGCGACGGTGCCGTGCCCTGCGCGTCGATGCGCTTGTGCAAGTCATGGATCCAGGTGTCCAGATGGTCGACCCACGCCTGCACGGTGTAGACCCAACCGCCGATGGCATCAACGGTGAACTCTGCCTCCCATATGTCGTTGCCTAGAGGTTTGAACGGGGCATACCGCCAGGTCCGCTCGTCCGCTCGGCGATACTGCAACCGAGCGCCTAGGTGGTCGTGTCCGTCTCCATAGATGGAGGCAGTAATCCGCACGACGTCTCCGACGACGCGCTTTGCGGCGTATCGGCCACCGTCGATCTCAGGCTTGATGTTCTCGATAACTACCCGGCTGCGGCCCTCGTGTGGCTTCAAAACGCACTCTCCCCGTGTGTTGCGATGGATGCCAGTCGATGCGGATAAGGCGGCGCACGGAACCTATTTGGCAGAGGCGCATCAAAACCCGCAACGGCCCACGTTGCCGTCACAACCCACTTCACAGTCAAGTGATGCCTTGGGCGTTCCTACGTTTGTCCGAACTCTGCCGGATTGTCGTCCAACGCAGCAACCATCCAGATTCCGGGTGGCAGGAGCTTCATGAGTTTGTTTGCCGATGCAAAGGTCGAGCCGCCCTTACTTGCCGCTCGCATTGAGGATTATGCGCTGATCGGTGACACCGAGACAGCTGCTCTGGTGTGCAAGGATGGCTCGCTGGATTGGTTGTGCTGGCCGTCCTTTTCGTCAGGGGCAGTATTTGCCGGTCTGCTTGGCACGCGCGACCACGGGTACTACAAGATTCATCCCGCTGCCGACGTGGCGATCCTGAGCGATTCATGGCGCTATCTGCCGAATACGTTGATCGTTGAAAAGACCTGGGAGTCGATCGACGGTGAAGTGACGGTGACTGACTTTATGCCGCCGCGAGGTGCGAATTCGGATGTGGTGAGGATCGTCCATTGCATTCGCGGCACCATGCGTATGCGCATGGACCTGGCGCTGCGATTTGATTATGGCTGCACCATTCCGTGGGTGGAGCACGTGGACCACCACATGCGCGCGATTGCCGGTCCACACCTGGTTGTGCTGCGGACGGAAGCCATTTTGCGCGGCGAGGACATGCGAACGGTGAGCGACTTTACCGTGCAAGAGGGTGAGAGTGTCTGCTTTGTACTGAGTTATGGCTCGTCCATGGCGGAGGACCCAAAAAGTTTCGAGGCATACACTTCGCTGAGCGACACCGAACAATTCTGGACGGAGTGGATTGCCCAGGGCCACTACGATGGTAAGCCGGAGTGGAACGAAGCCGTTCAGCGATCCCTCATCACCCTGAAGGCGCTGACGTATAAACCGTCCGGTGGCCTGGTAGCTGCTCCGACCACAAGCTTGCCGGAACGCATTGGCGGTGAGCGCAACTGGGATTACCGATACTGCTGGCTACGAGACACATCCTGGACGCTGCTGGTGCTGCTGTACGCCGGACACACGGAAGAGGCTCTTGCCTGGCGGGGGTGGCTGCTGCGTGCCGCGTCTGGCACGCCGAAGCAGTTGCGAGCGGTGTATGGGCTAAATGGTGAACGCCTGTTCAATGAGTGGAACGTTGACTGGCTGCCCGGATATGAAGCCTCCAGACCGGTGAAGGTTGGCAACGGCGCCGCAGACCAAACGCAGCTGGACATTTACGGGGAGATCGTATCAGCGCTGGCGCACACCCCTGTGAGTGACGACGATTTATGGGCGGGCTCGGTACGCAGCCTGGTTGGGGCTTTGCTGGATTACCTTTCGACGATTTGGCGCAACCCGGACAGCGGCATCTGGGAGGTGCGTGGCGAACGCAAGCACTTTACCCATTCGAAGCTGGAGGTGTGGACCGCATTCGACCGTGCCATCACCTCGTACGACGGGCACCCTAAAACCCACACGCCTGAGCAGGATGCGCGTGTGGAATGCTGGCGAAAGGAGCGCGCCGCTGTACGGAAGGACCTGCTGGAAAATGGGTTTGACAAGAAGCTGAACAGCTTTGTACAGAGCTATGGATCCAAGAATATTGACGCGTCGTCCCTCCGCATTGCACTGGTGGGATTTCTGCCGGCGGACGACCCACGCATGCTCGGCACGCTGAAAGCGGTGGAGGAGCGATTGATGCCGGACGGTCTTGTTCTTCGCTACGATACCGCCGATGGAGGTGATGGGCTGGTGGGAACGGAGGGCGCGTTTCTTGCGTGTTCGTACTGGTATGCTTCCGTGCTTCACCTCGCTGGTCGAACGACAGACGCCGAGGAATGCTTTGAGCGCCTGCTTGCCTTGCGCAACGACCTAGGCCTGTTGTCAGAGGAATACGACCCGAAGGAGATGCGTATGCTTGGAAATTTTCCCCAGGCGCTTACTCACATCGCCCTGTGCCAGTCCGCCATTATTCTGGCTGATGGCAATGGGCCCTGGAACGGCAAGGTGGCGCGCAAAGGCTACACGGAGGAGGGCGTTTAGAGGTGTGTTGTTGCGCTTTGGCGGGAGCTTTGCACGGGACGGGAGTGCAACCTGGCATCGACTCGAGGCACCTAAAGACACACATAAGCAACCCCGTAATAGGCTGGGATTACGATGCCTTGCCCACATTTACCTTAGCCAGGAGCACGTTCAGACGTATGCCGCGCACGCCTCAATCGACTTACCGATTGCAGTTACACAAAGGTTTTACCTTTGACGATGCCGCGGCCATTGCGGATTACCTTCGTGACCTTGGAATATCCCATGTGTACAGCTCGCCCTATTTGCAGGCGAGTCCCGGCTCCATGCACGGCTACGACGTTGTGGAGCATCACCAGGTGAACCGCGAGCTGGGCGGAGAGGCTGCCCATGCCCGCTTCTGCAAGAAGCTCGGCGAAATGCAATTGGGCCAGGTCCTCGACATTGTGCCAAACCATATGTCGATCCACAGGGACAATCGCATGTGGTGGGATGTGCTGGAGAATGGACCGTCGAGTCGGTTTGCGAGTTATTTCGATGTGGATTGGAACAGCTCAGAGGAAAAGCTGCGCGACAAGGTGCTGATGCCGGTGCTGGGCGACCAGTACGGCCGCGTGTTGAGCCGTGGCGAGCTGAAGATCGCTCGCGAAGGCACTGATTTTGTCATCCAGTATTTCGACCAGACTTTTCCCATGTCACCACAGTCGATTGCCTGGCCGCTTGGGCGTGCTGCCGCCATGGCCCCGTCTGACACGCTGAACTTTCTGGCCGCGTCGTTTGCCCGCCTGCCAGCGCCCAGTGCTAATGAACGCGCCGTCCAACTGAGCCGCCACCGAGACAAGCAGGTGCTCCGCAAGCTGCTGCAGCGCCTGTGCGAGGAGGAACACGGGTTGTGCCGTGCCATTGATGACGCCCTGCTTGAAATCAATGCGAACCAAGATTCCGTCGATACACTGCTGAACACGCAGAACTACAGGCTGGCGTACTGGAAGACTTCTGACCAGGAGCTCGGCTACCGCCGTTTCTTCGATGTGAATTCACTCATCGGTCTTCGCATGGAGCGAGAGCATGTTTTTGATGAAACGCATGAGTTGATTCTGTACTGGCTCAAGGAAGGTGTGCTTGATGGTGTGCGCATCGACCATCCAGATGGCTTGCGTGACCCGCGCCAATACCTTGAGCGGCTGCGGGCAAAAGCACCGGATGCGTACATCGTTGTCGAAAAGATCTTGGAGTCCGGTGAGTGGCTGCGGCCTGAATGGCCTGTGCAGGGCACCAGCGGATACGACTTTTTGAATGTGTGCAACGCGGTGCTGGTTGCGCCGGACGGGCTGGAGAGGCTCACGACGATTTATCGAGATTTTACACAGCAGCCAACGAACTTTGGCGACATCGCGTTTGAAAAGAAGATCAATGTAGCGAAGGAAACACTGGCAAGCGATGTGAATCGACTGGCGAATCTGTTCGTGACGATTTGCGAATCCAATCGCGATTTTCGGGATTTTACGCGTGCCGACATTCGTCGTGCCATTCGCAATGTGGCTTCGTGTTATCAGGTGTACCGCACCTACATTGTGGCCGACCGGCATGAAATCGCCGAGGAGGATCGCTTGCGCCTTCGCAAGGCGATCGATGAGGTGCAGCAGCGCCGGCCTGACATTGATAACTGCCTGCTTGAATTTATTTTTGACATTCTTACGTTGAAGATCGTGGGCGACCGCGAGGCGGAGTTTGTTGCACGTTTTCAGCAGTTCACGTCACCGGTAATGGCGAAAGGTGTGGAGGATACCGCGTTTTACGACTATAACCGGCTTTCTTCTCTGAACGAAGTAGGAGGAAATCCGGCGACAGATGGACTTTCGATCGAAGGTTTCCACGAGTACAACCTGCAGGTACAGCGAACCTTTCCGTGCACGATGACGACACTGAGCACGCACGATACCAAGCGCGCCGACGATGTGCGCGCACGGCTGGCTGTGCTGAGTGAGATGCCGGCGCGATGGGCTGCAAAACTGAAGCGCTGGACGCGCATGAACAGTCCGTTGCGGACGGGCCGCTACCCTGATCCAAACACCGAATATTTTTTGTACCAGACACTTATCGGCGCATGGCCAATCAGCGCGGAGCGCGCGAAGGAGTACATGCAGAAAGCCATGCGCGAGGCCAAGTTGGAGACCGCCTGGACCGCAAACAATTCCGAGTATGAGGAAGCGCTGGATAGCTTTATCGACGGCCTTTTCGCAAGCACAGCCTTTATGCAGGATATGGAGCAGTTTGTGGCTCGCGTGAATCGGGATGGACGCGCCAATTCGCTTGCACAGACCCTGTTGAAGTGCATGGCACCCGGTGTACCGGACCTCTACCAGGGCGGTGAGCTTTGGGACCACTCGCTGGTGGACCCGGATAACAGGCGCGCAGTGGACTATGAACATCGGCGCAGATTGCTGAAGGCAATGGTGGAGCAAACGCCGCAGGAGTTCATCGATGGCCTGGAGTCCCGCTATGAGGATGGATCGCCGAAGATGTGGGTTCTGCACCAGGCGCTTTGTCTGCGCAGGGCGCATCCGGACTCTTTCAGCACGGAAGCCGAGTACCTGCCGCTAGCGGGGCGTGGACCGAAGGCTGAGCATGTAATTGCATTTGCGCGTGGCGAGAACGTAATCGCAATTGTCCAGCGGTTTTCGCACAAGCTGAATGGTGCGTGGACCGGCACGACCCTGACCCTTCCTGCAGGCAGATGGACGGATCGGCTGACCGGCAACCCGTACAACGGCGGCACAATAAAGCTCGCGACACTGCTTTCCGCGCTGCCGGTCGCTCTGCTCGTCCGCGGAGCCTGAATCCCCACCCAAAAGCCGGCATCTGGCGGTGACAGTCAGGGCCTTACGAAAGGAAATCCAATTCATGCACCATTTCTCTGTCTGGGCACCGCGACGCAACAAGGTCACGCTTGAAGTGGACGGCAATAAGGTTAGGATGCTGGGCCCATCGAGCCGAGGCTTCTGGTCGGTGGATGTCGCGTCAGCAGGTCACGGCAGCGACTATGCATTTTTGCTGGACGAGGATGCGACGCCCTATCCCGACCCGCGTTCCTTCTGGCAGCCCAAAGATGTGCATTCCCACTCGCGGGTTCTTGATCATCACCGCTTCACCTGGACGGACGAGAAGTTTCGCGCCATTCCTTTGCCCTCTGCCGTGATCTACGAGATGCATCTGGGTACGTTCACCCAGGGTGGCACCTTTGATTCGGCAATTGAGCGGCTTGACTACCTGTGCGACCTTGGCATTACGCATGTCGAAGTGATGCCGATTGCCAGCTACGAGGGCGGGTTCAGCTGGGGGTACGATGGCGTGGCCAACTACGCTCCGGATGAGTCGTACGGCGGGCCGGAAGCCACCAAGCGATTCATCGATGCGGCCCACCGCAAGGGTCTGGCCGTGATCCTTGACGTGGTATACAACCACTTTGGGCCGGCTGGAAACTACACCAACCAGTTCGGTCCGTACTACACGGAAAAGCATGTGACACCGTGGGGCGCGGCGATCAATTTTGAAGAGGGTGGCTCAGACCAGGTGCGCCGCTACTTTCTTGACAACGCGCTGATGTGGCTGCGCGACTATCATGTCGACGGGCTTCGGCTGGACGCAACCCACGAATTAATTGACCGTTCCGCGATGCACTTTTTGGAGCAGCTTGCACGCGAAGTAGAAGACTTGTCTGCGTCGGTTGGCCGATGCCTTTTTCTGATCGCGGAAAGCGATCTCAATAATCCGCGTGTGGTCACCTCGCTTGGGGCGAATGGCTACGGGATGGACGCACAGTGGAGTGACGACTTCCAGCATGCCCTTTTCTCGATCCTGGCCCAGGAGCAGGTCGGCTACTTTGAAGATTTTGGAAGCATCAGTGACCTGGCACACACGCTGAAACACACCTTTTTGTACGAGGGCCAGTACAGCAAGTTCCGGCTGAAGCACCATGGCCGACCGGTGATCAACCTTTCCTACCATCATTTTGTCGGCTGTATCCAGAACCACGACCAGATAGGTAATCGTGCGAAGGGCGAGCGTGTGCACATGATTGTTGGCCAACAGGCTGCGAAGCTGGCTGCTGGCGTGGTGTTTACGGCACCTTTTCTACCCATGATTTTTATGGGTGAAGAATATGCCGCCGACACCCCGTGGATGTACTTCGCGGATTTCCAGGCGGAGGACCTGCGCAAGGCGGTTAGTGAAGGCCGCAAGAAGGACTTCGCTGTGTTCGGTTTTGGTGATGACGTTCCAGATCCAGAGGATCCCGCTACGTTCCAGGCGTCAAAGCTGAAATGGGAAGAGCTGGAAGACCCTAAGCACCGGGAGATGCACAGGTGGTACCGTGACCTGATCCACCTGCGGCGCAAGACCCTGTCGATGAACCTGGGCGACCCTACACGTATGGAGGTTGTCAGCAGCGATGAGGGTCGATGGATTTATACCGATCGGGGTGACATTCGAACCGTCATCAACTTCGCTGATGCTACGGTACGTTTTCCCATGCCGCCGCACAGCGAACTGCTACTAAGCAGCCATACGGTCCCGGACCGGATGGACGACGGCGTATTTGCGTCGCCGATGAGCATGGCGATTTACCACATCCCGCCGCGCGCTACGTTGGCGGAGCCACCGCACTAAGACGACCGCAGGTAACAGACTGCAGTACGGCAGCCTGATACCCGCAGTGCGCCGAGTTAGATCACTTTGCGAATAATCTGGCGCACCGTTTCAGTGACCACTCCGTAGACTACGTGAGTCACCATTTCACTCCGGTGTTCACGAGGGTCCTGCTCATTTGGAGGCGCGCTCAGGCCCAGCGCCGGCAAGGCACCTTCGTGGGCAAACGCCATCAAGGCCATACCGAAAGTGACCCCATTTTTGGCGGTAACTGCGGGGTACAGTTCGGCCATAACGCCGTAGGCTGCACCCGTGACGGCGCCGAAGGCCCAATGGATACTTTCACTGGCGATCTTCTTCTCTGTTGTCGGCAGGGTACCGGCGCCCAGCTTTTCCGCTGCCAGACGGGTGGGGTCCGGCTCACCGTGGGTGCGCGGGGGGTAAAACTTTTCAGCGGCGGTTTTGGCAGCAGTGGCAACTAGGCCGCCTACCAGACCGGCGATTGCTCCCTTTACAAGGTGGTGGGTTGGTTTGAATGAGCGAACATCGGTAGCTGCCATAGTTCTAAGTGGGACGCTGCCAGTGCCCGCGGGGTGGCCCATGTTGCGATGGACGCGTGCCGTTTAGAATAGAGGGAGACGCACGGCAGGTTATGCGACGGAGTGTAGGGCAGCAATGAGCGAAGCAGCACAGAAGGAAAGCACTGCGGAAGACATCCGCGACGTAGTGATTCTGGGTTCAGGATGCAGCGGCCTGACTGCGGCGATCTATGCCGCACGGTCGAATCTAAAGCCCCTCGTAATTGAAGGCCACGAGCCTGGCGGACAGCTTTCGGTAACGACGCTCGTTGAAAACTTTCCCGGCTGGCCCGACGGTGTGCAGGGGCCGGAGCTGGTGGAGAACATGCGCAAGCAGGCTGAAAAATTTGGTGCCGAGCTTGAGATGGGGCACCTCGTGAATGCAGATCTGAACAAGGCTCCCATCGAGTTGGATTTTGGATCGAAGACGGTGCGGACCCGCACGCTGATTGTGGCCAGCGGTGCGAGCGCACGCTGGCTTGGCCTACCGAGTGAGCAGGCTCTGATCGGCCACGGGGTATCCAGCTGTGCGACCTGTGACGGCTTCTTCTTCAGCGGCAAGGAAATCTGTGTCATTGGCGGTGGAGATTCCGCCATGGAAGAGGCCATCTTCCTTACTCGCTTTGCCACCAAGGTGTATCTCATCCATCGTTCCGCGGCCTTTCGCGCAAGCAAGATTATGTTGGAGCGTGCCATGGCCCACCCCTCAATCGAGTTCCTCACCAACACCATCGTGGAAGAGGTTCTCGGGGTTGAGGAAAAGGAAGTCCGCGGCATCCGCATTCGCAACACTGCGACCAACGAAGTCCGCGAGATTGGACTCAGCGGCTTCTTTCTGGGCATCGGCCACATTCCGAATGCGAAGTTCTTCGCTGGGCAGATGGATCTGGATGAGGATGGATACATTGTGAGCAAAGACAACGTGTTTACCACGCTGCAAGGCAAGGTCATTCCGGGTGTCTTCTGTGCCGGTGATGTACAGGATCGCCGCTACCGTCAAGCGATTACTGCTAGCGGCACGGGTTGCATGGCAGCACTAGAAGTTGAAAAATATCTCGAAGAGCACGGGCGTTAGAAGCCTCCGCTAAATAAGGAGCCGCTCATTATGAGCGGCTTTTCTGTAATTTGGCACATGTGGAATGCGCATGTGTAAGGTTCGGTCCATGACGCCTGTCACGGCTTTGTAGTGAGGGTGTTGGCTTGGCGGCAGGGCTGCGCCAAGATGGGTGGCGGGGGTAGCTTATGCCGACTCGACCTGGCCGTTTCGCGGCGGTGCTTGAAGGAGACTTCGTCGTCTTCATCATTGGGGCGCGAATTAACCGCTTATGGGCGGTAAACAAGTGGCTGCCGGTGACACAGGCGATGCCGCGCATGCTGCGGGAGCTGGCTGCGCAGCCGGAGCTTGGCCTGTTGCATGCAGAGCCATTTCTAGGCAGCGGCCCAACGGTGTCGACGGTGCAGTACTGGCGGTCGTACGAGCAGCTGCACGCGTATGCGCACGCACGGGACAAAGCACACCTCCCGGCTTGGGCGGCGTTCCAAAAGGCTGCGCGGAACAATACAGCCGTGGGCATCTATCACGAGAGCTATCTTGTAGCCGCGGACAGGTACGAGACGATCTATGCGGATATGCCGGCGTTTGGGCTCGGCAAAGCGGGCGAACTGCTTCCGGCAGTCGGCAGCATGAGCAGAGCGAACGCGCGTTTACACAGAGCAGCCGGACAGCGGGAAGCCGCGGGTACGCAAGAGCCGATAAGCTAGGGACTATGAGTATTGCTGAGAATCTGCAGCGCGTGCGCGGTGAGATAACCGCAGCCTGCGAAAAGGCCGGACGCGATACCGCGACGGTTGAACTGATGGCGGTTTCAAAGACACACAGCCCTAAGCTGCTGGCTGAAGCTTTTCGTGCCGGCCAAACGCTGTTTGGGGAGAACCGCGTGCAGGAGTGGGAGCACAAGCTGGACCAGCTGCACAGCATACTAGGCGAGGATGTGGCACAGGTTCAATGCCACCTGATCGGCAATCTGCAATCCAACAAGTCCAGCAAGGCCGCGTGGATTTTTAGTGCTGTGGATGCGGTGGACTCTGCAAAGCTGGCGGAGCGTTTGAATGCTCCGTGTGCACAGGCCGGTAAGGTTTTGCCTGTGCTGATTGAGGTGAAACTGTCGCCAGAGGCAAGCAAGCAGGGAATTCATCCCTATGGTGTGAGCGGTCTTGTCCGCCGCATTCACGAGGAGTTTGAAGGCCTTGATATGCGGGGATTGATGATGGTGCCGCCCTACACTGATGACCCGGAGGAAGCGCGGCCCTACTTCCGCAAACTGCGTGAATTGCGGGACAGCGTGCAGCAGGAAACCGGAATGGAGCTGCCTGAGCTTTCAATGGGAATGACGCATGACTTTGCGGTGGCGATCGCTGAAGGTTCTACGTGCGTGCGGATTGGCACCGGTATTTTTGGTGCTCGTGAGTACCCCACGACGCCGCCTGGCGAAGGCTGACGCAGCATCGTCGTTACAGAACGAGTGTTTCGCCTTCAGTAAGGACTCGCACCTGATCTGCAATGCCGGCCTCTCGTGCGGCGGCCATCAGACGTATCGGTGGTTCGGTCATCGGCTCCCGGCCAAGCGGGAATGTGCCAAAGTGCATGGGAACCATGGTGTGAGCGGTGCGGAGATCGAGGTAGGCCTGCAGGGCTTCTTCCGGACTGGTGTGGACGGCGCGATAGCTGTCCGGGAAGTATGCACCAATGGGGAGTAGAGCGATCCTTGGTTGCAGGCGCTCTCCAATTTCTTGAAAGCCGTTGAAGTACGCAGTGTCGCCCGAGTGGTAGACGGACTGCGCTCCGCTGCGGAGAACATAGCCGCCAAACATGCGGTGGGTGTCGCGAAAGAGCCGCGCTCCCCAGTGCCTGGCGGGCGTCATGGTGATCTCGACCTGGTCGTCTGCGACTGTGGCGTGCTCCCACCATCGCAGTTCCCTTATGTGTGAAAAACCGAGTCTGGCCACCAGGTCGCCTACACCGGTTGGCACGATGACCTGGGGTGCTTTGCCGGTAAGACCGCGGGTATGGCGGATGATCTGCTTGAGTGAACGCACGTGCAGATGATCCATATGCGCGTGGGTGAGCAGAACAGTGTTTATTGCCGGCAACTGCGGGACCAGCAGACCGGGCCGCCGTTGCCGGCGCAGAAGGATAAGTGCACTCGCAAATACCGGGTCTACAAGGATGCGCTTGCCACCCAATTGCAGCAGAAAGGAAGAATGCCCGATCCAGGTAACGCCGACGGCGTTAGCCTGGGTAAGGACCGGCGCCTGCGATGCCCCCTGGAGAGGTGCGCGGTAGCTTTCACGGGTAACGCGGTACAACTGGCGCAGCTTTCGCGTGATAGAGGGATGGGGGCGAGCATTCACACTTACTTGGATGACCGTTTGCATCATCGGTCGCGGCGGAGCAGGCAGGCTTCATAGGCGAGGATGCATCTAACAAAAGAGTCGCGAATGCGTGAGGAGTTGATTGTGGAGATTTCGCCGCGAGAGTCGAGTGAGGCAAAGCCCGGCAGAGACCACGCCGTTTGGGCGTATGTCTCGCAAAATCCGGTGTCCTCTATCTGGGACTTACAAGGTGTCTCGCTCAAAGAAGTTGTGAAACGTACCTGGACCGGCATCGACGAAGATAATCTACTTGGCCGGGCTTCTCAGCTGGCGTACTCGTTCTTCTCGGCAATCTTTCCGGCGCTGATCGCGATGAGTTCGCTGATTGGGCTTGTCGCAAAGTCTTCCAGCAAGATCTACCTTGAGTTGTTAGGGCGCATCGGTCACCTGCTGCCGCCGGCGGCTTTTTCGCTGGTCCTGCAGACGTTCCAGTCCACCACGAATGCGAGCACGGTGGGTAAGGTATCTATTGGGCTGCTTGTCGCTGTTTTTTCCGCGAGTATCGGCGTCTCGGCCATTCAGGACACGCTGAACACGGTGTACCGTGTGCGGGAAACCCGCCCTTTTTGGAGAGCCCGCATTGAGGCCATGGGCTTGACCATTCTTGTCGGGGCTGTCGTTATTTCTGCCCTGCTTACTTTAAGCGGGGGAGATTTCGGTGCGAATTGGCTTGAACACCGTTTCTACGGTAGCTATGTTTTAAGCGTTATTTTGCGCACGTCCGCCTGGGTATGTGCGTCACTGCTGATGGTACTCGCGTTTGAATTGCTCTATTACTTCTGCCCGGACGTTCACAACAGTAAGTGGCACTCCTTTAGTCCCGGCGCACTGGTTGCGTTGCTTGGCTGGGTCTCCGGTTCGCTGGCGCTGCGTGTCTACCTGCATTGGTTTAATACGTATCCTGCAACCTATGGCTCGCTGGGTGCTGTCATCATTCTGCTGCTCTGGTTTTATCTGACCGGATTGATGATTCTTCTGGGGGGTGAGGTTAACTCAGAAATAGAGCGCGCGGTAGCTGAACGAACCCTGGCTGATGGAACGGGCAATCACTGAGCAGCATGGGTTGAGCGGCCTTTGACGGGATTCTAAGACATGTTGCTTCGGCTGTCCGTCTTGAAAAGACGGTCGCTGAACTCAGGTCGATAACGCTTTCACGTGATCTCTGAATCAGCACACCGCAGCGTGTCGCCGGGCTGGAGCGGGCCCGCGGGGGTATTCTCTGAGAGAGTCCATCAGCACATCCTGGATTGCAGGTGCCTGTGCACGAACTCTCAGAACGCACCCCGCGGTGCATCCAGAGCACCGAAGGATTCGAGTATCCATGCACTTCCTTGACATCATCCGCACCATTCGGCTTGAGAGTGGCGGTCCGGCTGAAGGTTTGCGCCGAATTATTGACGGCTATCTTGCAGAAGGCCACACGGCGGAGGTTCTATCGCTGGACCCGCCGGAAGGCTTGCCGCACGATCTGCCGGTACCTGTACACGCGATGGGGACATCCCTGAAGGGTTACGGCTATTCGTCGAAGGCGCGAGTCTGGTTGAGGAACAATGCCCACCGTTTTGACGGAATAGTGTTGCAAGGAATATGGCAGTTTCCGGGCCTGCTTGCTCTGCTGGAGCTCCGGAGGCGGCACCCCTACGTGGTGTTTACACACGGTATGCTCGACCCCTGGTTTAACCGGACGTACCCGTTAAAGTTTGTCAAGAAGATGCCGTACTGGATGATGATAGAGCGCCGGGTGCTTGAGGGAGCCCATCGCGTCCTGTTTACCTGCCTGCTTGAATCGCAGTTGGCACCGCAAAGTTTCCCGCTAAGCCATTGGACACCTGCGGTCGTTCCGTATGGCACTGCAGGGCCGCCGAGCGAAACCCAGGCAGACGTTGCTGCGGATGCTGAGGCCTTTTACGCGGCGACGGGCCTTGCACCTGGAAGACATTATCTTTTGTATGCGGGAAGAGTGCAGGAAAAGAAGGGCTGTGACTTGCTGATCCGTGCATACGCGGCCGTTGCGCAGGAGCTGACTTTGCCGACCCTTGTGATGGCTGGACCTGACCAGGGTGGCCTTGCTTCGCAGTTAAAGGCGGACGCTTCAGCTCTTGGGATCGAGAGCCGCCTGCTTTGGCCAGGTATGATCACGGGTCGCGCCAAGTGGGGGGCGTTTCGTGGTGCTGAAGCTTTTGTTCTACCCTCGCACCAGGAAAACTTTGGCATCGCTGTTGCGGAGGCGCTCAGCTGCGGCACACCCGTCTTAATCTCTGACCAGGTAAATATCCATGCAGACGTAACCGCATGCCGCGCGGGATACGTGGAACAAGACACGCTAAGCGGCACAATGGCCCTGCTACGCAGATGGGCACAAACGTCGCCTGAGGAACGCGAGCGAATGCGAGTGCAAAGCAAAGAGTGCTGGCGAACAAAGTTTGATAGTGCGGGAACATCGCGCGCGATCATCGATCTGTTTGCAACGAGCAGCGATACACGCTTTTAAGTGTCTCAACATGACTTACGTGTTTGCTGATCTGCCCTGGCGGCCTTGTACAGCGTTCGCTTTGAACTCAGGGCACAGACTTCCGGGACCATGTTTCAACATTGAAAGCGTAATTTTCCTCTTCAAGTTAGACGTAGTGCGGTCAGTGCGACGGGCTACTATGGCAAAAACTTGTAGAAGTGTAAGTCGCAGGTCAAGCTTTATCGCTGAAGCAGGTCGTCCGCCGTCATCGGTAATCGCCGAAGGCGCTTTCCGGTTGCGTTCAGGACGGCATTGCTGATGGCCGCTGCAACGCCGACGATGCCAATTTCTCCCAGCCCTTTTGCGCCCAGTGCGCTCCCTTTCGAGTCGTCCTCTTCCACCATAAGCACCTCCAGCACAGGCACATCCGCGTTTACCGGCACGTGCGCTTCTCCCAGATTGCTATTAAGCCATCCACCGCTGTGACGTTCCCGTACGGACTGCTCAAGGAGAGCATGTCCGATGCCCCATACCATGCCACCCAGCAATTGCGAGCGTGCAGTGCGCGCGTTCAAGATGCGGCCCGCTGCGAAGGCAGATGTCATGTGTGTAACCCTTACCCGGCCTGTGATCTGGCACACAGCCACGCGCGCAAACTGCGCACCAAAGGCACATCGGGCGAACTTGGATTTGCCAAAGAGCCTACCCGCTACACCCTTTGCCTCGATCTGATTTCGACCAAGCCTATGCAGCAATTCTGCGGCGTCTTCATGACGTCCGCTCTCCACGCGATGCTTCAGCACGCCTCCATGAAGGACGATGTCCTTGAGGGCGCACCCATGCAGCGGACTTGCCTTATCTACACGCGCTAAGCGTGCAAGCTCGTTCCCTAGCTTCTGTACTGCCTCTTGCAGGGCAGACCCAACCGACAACGAGGTTGCGGAACCGCCGGTGAAGACACCGAAGGGGAGCGTCGTGTCGCCGATCTGAAATCGGATTCGGCTCAGCGGCAGACCGAGTGCCTCGGCTGTGACCTGCGACAGGGCGGTGATCGCTCCCTGGCCGATCTCCTGGGTGGAGGATTGCGCCAGGACCGAACCGTCTGCGTGGAAAGTCACGCGTGCAACGGAGGGAAACTGATTAACGGGATAGGCGGCCGTGGCCATGCCATAGCCGATGCGCTCCGTGCCCTTCCACTCGTCGCTGCGCTGCTTGCGGCGATGCCAACCGAACTTTTCGGCGGCTGCGGTATAACACTCGCGCAGCGCTTTTGACGACCAGGATTTGCCGCTTTCCGGATCCTGTTCCGCGTAGTTCAGCAGGCGTAAGCTCAGCGGGTCCATCTTCAATTGGTCCGCAAGATCGTCCATGGCGCACTCCACCGCGAACTGGCCGGGTGCAACACCCGGCGCGCGCATCCACCCGGGGGAGTTCGTGTTCATGTAGATGGCACAGTGATCGATGAGCATGTTCGGCACAGCGTACAGGTGAGGTGTGATCTCTCCAGCCGGTTCCAAAAAGCTTGCCGTCTCCGCCGACTGCAGAACTGCCTCCTGTATCAGTGATTGCAGGCGACCGCTGCTGTCCGCGCCAAGCCGCATGCGAATCTGCAAGCCCCCTCGATAGGGCATTTGGCTGAAGGTTTGCTGGCGGCTTAATACGAGCTTTACAGGGTGGCCGGTGACGCGCGCCGCCATCGTTGCCAACATGGTTTGGTTTAATCCGTTCTTCGACCCAAACGCACCACCGATCAAGGGAGCGATGACACGAACGCAGCACTCGTACTCGATGCCCGCCATGACCTGTGAAACGATGCGAAGGATTTTGTCTTTGTGGCCGAGGGCAAACGCCTCCGCCAATGTAATCGCCTCGCCATAGACGAACTGCGTGGTGGTGATGACAGTCAGCCGATTGGTTTCACCATCTTCAGGATGCCAATGTGCCACGGTCGCTGCGGGTTCCATCGCATTGTGGTGTGCTGGGCTCAGATCGTAGGTGCCGTTCACACGTATCGAAGATAGTTTGTATGCCTGTTCTGCGTCGCCGCGTTCCACATGTCCCTTGTCGCCGGCACCGACTTTTTTTACAGGCTTGCTCTGCTGCTGCGCAGGGAGGAATTCTGTTACGCCAGGCTCTGCCGTGTAGTGAACACGAACCAGTGCTGCGGCTTGTGTTGCGATCTCGAAGCTGGTCGCAATAGCAACGGCGACTGGCTGACCGTGGTAGTACACCTGGCCGGTTTGCAGCGGTAAGAATTTTGCCTGTTCGCTGGCCACAAGCGGCTTGACCTTGTGCAGTCTGGGTGCGTTTTGATGAGTGAGAATGGTGACTACGCCCTGAACAGCCGCTGCTGCAGACGTATCAATCAGATCCACGATTCCGCACGCGATCGTTGCGGGTACCGTGACGGCAAACAGTATGGTTTTTGCCGTCTCACCTGGATGCAGGTAAGGCCGCAGCGTGGCGTCGGTAAGGTCGCCTGTGTACATGCCCTGGCCTGTGATTTTGGCCCGGCCCTCAATGCGCTGAGGCGCGTCGCGCACGGTCTCATCTGAGTGAAGTGTTGCCATCAACTACTGTCCTCCGTCGTGCTCATTCAGCATATCGCTGCTGTTTTGCCCTGACGCAGTAGACTGCTGCTACACATGAATCTGCAGCCTGAGCATGCTACCGAATGAACCTGAATGCAATCGTTCTTGCCGCTATCGTTGTGACATTACTTTCCGTCAGTCTTTCCAGGCTGCGAAAGACGAAGACCAAGGCGGATTACCTGGTTGCGGGCCGATCGTTGCCTGCCGCGGTTCTTGTGTTCACACTGCTTTCCAGCTGGATCGGGTCAGGCTCGTTGCTGGGCGGTGCGGAGAATGCCTACAGGCATGGCTTCGCTGCATTGTGGCAGGGCGGTGGTGGCTGGCTGGGACTGTTGCTGATCTACTTCATCGCTCCACGCGCTCGCAAATTTGCCAAATTCACCATTCCAGACCTGCTGGAAGCGCGCTATAGCCAGGCTGCCCGGATACTTGGCGTGGTCGCCATTCTGTTCACATATGCCGGTATCACCAGCTACCAGTTGATTGGCGGTGGAGACATCCTTCACCTGGTGTTTCCGGCGGTGACCTCCGTCCAGGGACAGTACATTCTGGCTGCTTTTGTCATTGTGTTTACGGCCATCGCCGGCATGGCCTCTGTTGCCTACATGGACGTGGTGATCGGTTCGCTAACTACCCTGACCATGCTGGTCGCTCTTCCGCTTTTGACGCGCTTTGCCGGAGGCTGGTCGGGGGTCCACGCAGCTTTGCCGGCAACGCACTTTCAAGTGTTCGGGGACCTCAGTCCTGTCCAGGCGAGTGAGCTCTTTTTGCCGACATGTCTGCTGATGCTCGGCAATCAGTCCATGTATCAGAAGTTTTTTTCGGCAAAGTCCGAGCGGGACGCACGCAACGCCGTCGTGGGATGGATCATCGGTACGGTCATCCTGGAAACGGTGATTGTAGCCCTTGCCGTTACCGGATCGGCTCTGTTTCCTTCCGGCGAGGTGCACGCACACCCACGTGAAATTCTTGCCTACACGGCTCTGCACGGATTGAGCGGAAGAGGTCCTTTTCTTCAGTCTCTTGGTGCGCTGATGATGGGCTCGATCTTTGCGAAGATCATTTCAACGGCCAACAACTATCTCTTTTCACCGGCTACAAACCTGGTGAATGACATCTTCGTTCGGTACCTTCGGCCAAATGCAACTGACACGCAGGTGTTGCTCGTAAGTCGGCTGATGGTCGCGCTGCTGGGCGTATGGGCCCTGTGGCAAAGCCTGCACACGGAAAGCGTGCTGAAGAAGACGCTGTACGCCTACACCATTTACTCTGCAGCCCTAACCCCTGTAATTCTTGCGGCTTTCTTTTGGCGTCGAGCCACAGCTACGGGTGCGGTGACCTCAATCGCGGTAGGAACTCTCGTGACTCTTTGCTGGGACTCAGCACCGGTAGCTCGTCTGGCTCCCGCATGGCTTGCGCAGAGAGACGCTATCATCCCTGCACTGATCGCATCGCTGGCTGCGCTGTTTGCCATCAGCCTGCTTACCCCACCCCCGTCTGAGGCCAAGCTGAAGCCGTTCGAGTAAGCGGCTCAAGCTCAGCCCACCCTGACCGATAAGGCTCTTGGGTGGTGTACAAACATGCGACATGCGTCAAAGCGGGGCAAAGCCAGCGGCCGAGCCGGCCTTGTTGTCTCGATTCTGCTTTCAGGATTTGCCAGGGTCTCGTCCGCGCAATTGACCCTGGGTCAGGCGCTGCTGCTTCAATCCCATGGGTCGTCGTCGCAGGTCTCGCAGGACACGCCGTTGCCTGCAGCTGCGGTCACCACGGAAGCAGCACTTCGAAGCCTTGCGGACGAAGCTGCGATTGTTTTTCGCGGCGAAGTGCTATCCATCCAGGCGGAAGCCAACACGATGCGGATCGATCTTCATGTCGAAGACGGCATACGCGGAGTTGTTACCGGCCAGACCTTTACGCTGCGTGAATGGGGTGGGCTATGGACTGCGAGTTCCCGCCGATACCATACGGGCCAGCGCGCGTTGTTTCTGTTTCATGAGCCGTCCGCCGGTGGATTTTCATCGCCGGTTGGAGGTGCGGACGGAATCATTCCCGTAACCGGCGACGACGTGAGTTCTGCCGCGGATTTGCGCTGGGTTGCTGCACGGGTGGCGCGCACCGTGACTACCCGACAAGACAATGCGCCAGACGGTGTCGTCTATGCCGCGGGCACGGTGTATGCAACGCAGGGCGCGGTCGCGGCTACGGCGGCGCACCAGGCCAGTGCTGCGGCCAATGGTGTCGCATGGCCGGCAGATGCGACAAAAGGAAATGTACTTGGGCCTGACCTGCGCAGCATCGACAGCAATCTCGTCTCAGGTTTGCTGCGTGCCTGGAATCCCACGTCTGCTAACACCTCAGGAAGCCGCTGATGCGCTATGTGCGCGTGTTTGCCATCCTGTTTTGTGCACTGATGTGCGCGCCGCTGCGCGGCTCCAGCGTCCGCTGGGTGACGAGTCGTCCGCTCTGGTCTTCCGAGGGTGCGAACATGGTCTGGAACCGCAACGATCTTACATATTGGGTCGACAAGGGGCCCTTGAGCGGCAGCGTTTCCAATGCTGCGGCGACTTCGATGGTGGCTGCGGCCGCAGGTGTCTGGAATATCCAGTACTCCAATCTGTCGCTCACGCAGGGAGGCTCGCTGAACGAGGACGTGAACTCGAACAACGTATACCTGGGAACATCCGGACCTATCTGGCCGGCGGATGCAAGCAGTGCCAACTACGCCAGCATGCCCATCGCGGTGATCTTCGATACGGACGGCACCATCACCGATCTCCTGCTCGGCTCCGGTGCAAGTGCGCCTGCAAGCTGCCGTCAGAACGCGGTCACAGAGAGCGTTGATCTCTTTGTGCAGCCTGGTCAGATGGCCCACGCCCTGCTTATTCTGAACGGCCGCTGCGTGGGTGCCGCACCGGAGCAGCTGCTGCAGATGCAGTACCAGCTGATGCGCGCGTTTGGCCGGGTTCTTGGCCTGGGATGGTCGCAGCTGAATGACAACGTGTTCACAGGCGCACCCGCACCCACCTACCAGCAGCAGCAGCACTGGCCGGTGATGCACCCGATTGATATTGTGTGCGGCAGCTATACCTACCAGTGCATGGTGAATCCGTTCACCCTGCGCGACGACGACAAAAGCGGTCTGCGTGGGCTGTACGGAACCAGCATCTACAGCGTGAATAATGGCCAGGTTATTCAGGGAACCCTCTACTTTCCAAATGGGGCGGGCATGAACGGCGTCAACATGGTCGCGGTACGCCAGTCCCTGGTAGGAACCTACGGGGTAGAGCCTTGGGAGACGGCTTCCGGTGTTTCCGGCAATCTGTTTCGCAACAATGGCGGTAACCCGGTTACGGGATATCCGAGCAGCTTTCCTGCAGTGCAGGGAAAGATCGATAACTTCTACAAGGCGTTCTGGGTCATCCCAAACGTTCCGGTCGTCGACAACGCGCCTTGGGACAACGTGTACGTCACCCCTCAGGCCATCAATCCCCTGTATGTCGGGAGCTACTCCGTGGGTCCTTTCACCGGCGGCCCTGTGCTGCCATCGGGCTCACCCACTGCCACCGGGTTTTATGTCGTGTCGCGCGCGAGTGCGCAGTATGCCAGCACAACGATTGCCTCGGCTGCGTCAGACTGCAGCACCGGCAGTGACGGCACGGTCTCTGCACCCGCGCCCCTGGCCTTTGTCGGCGGCGGCGTGTGGACCGGCAGGCTGTGCGGCTACGGCCATACCAGTTGGGGTTCGTTCGCCGTGCAGGCCGGACGCACGGCCACACTGGAAGCCATGGCGCTGGATGAGAACGGTGCAGCCACCACCGGCAAAGCTCACCCGCTGCTCGGCTTCTGGCACGGTGCGGACAGTTCCTCCGTCCTTCCCACGATTGCTGCGACGGCCTCCTCCTTCAATGGTCGCCAGAACGGTACGACCCAGGTCAAACCCAGCTTTGCTGTCGCAGAAACCGTGCGCTTCGCGATCGCGGATGAACGTGGCGAGGGCCGGCCGGACTTCACGTATGCGGCTCGGCTGCTGTATGCGGACAGTGTCTCTCCTTCGCGCATGAATGCCGCCGGTGGTGTGATCCACATTCTTGGAACGGGGTTTCAGCCCGGAAACATCGTGCTGGTGGGCGGAGTTGCAGCGACGGTCACGAGTTTGACGTCCACGGGGATCGACGCCACGGCCCCTGCACTCGCCACCCTTGGCGGCACCGTGACCAACGACGTGACCGTGAGCGACCTGCGCACGGGTGGAACCACAACGATCAGCGGCGGCCTTGTCTACGCAGGTGCCACCAGCGACGTGCTGACAAAGGTGCAGGCACCCTCCGGGACGGTCTACACCGGTGTGCCACTCACCTTTTCCGTTCGACTCACACACGCCTCGGGCGCTGCGGCGGGCAATACTGCCGTTACGTTTACCGTGCCTGCAGGTGGAGCTGTGTACAACACCTGCACTCTCGCGGTCTGCACCGTACTTACAGACGGTACCGGTCTCGCAACGGTTGCTGTAAGCGCTACGGCAGCGGGTCTCGTGACGATCACCGCTTCCGTGGCCAGCGGTGCTGCGGTACCTGCCTCGTTCACTGCGGTTACCGTGGCACACGCCATTACCGCCCAGCGTACGCCGGAGTATGTGGCCGCCGGCACTGGCGCTGTGTTCAATCCAGCTGTCCAGCTTGTCTCCAGCCCTGGTACTACCGTTGGGGTTCCGGTGAACTGGTCCGTTCTGTTGGGCAATGTGACACTGTCCAGCTCAACGATGAACAGCACCGGTACCGGAGTGGCTCAGGTCGCCGCCGTAGCAAACCTCGCCGGTGGAGCCGTGGCGACCGTTCAGGCCTGTGCCTGGTCTACCGTGTGTACGGTGCTGCCTATCATCGGCGTTGCGCCGGATGCGCAACTGATTGTTGCTGTAAGTGGAGACTCGCAGGTGGTTTCGGCCTCGACCAGCTTGGGTTCAGTCAAGCTCCGAGTCACCGACAAGGCAGGGAATGGAGTTGCGGGCGCAGTCGTGCAAATCCACCAGGCGGTGTATGGCTGGCAGCCACCCTGCCCCACATCGGGCCGATGCGCGGCCGCACCACTGTATGGCTCAACGACGAACTCTTCAGTCAGCAACGACGACGGCTTCCTCACCATTGTGCCGATGCAATATCCAGGGACCGCAGCGGTGACACGCCTTGTTGCGGCGACCGGTATAACCGGGTACTTTGCAGCCACGCTGACGAAGCAACCGTAGCTCCGCTTCCCAGGTGGATGGCGTCCACACTTTCAAAGGAGCTGCAGAAGGTTAGACCCCGCCGCTTTGTTGCGAACGAGAGTACAACTAGGGACTGAAGATTTGCGGGAAGGGTGCTACTGCTGGATGCGCTGCTTGGCGGACGGAGAGAACATGGCAAAGAGCGTGGGTGCTGAAATGATCAGGATCAATGCGGCCACCAAAAGGAAATCATGCATGTCAGACCTCTGAGGATGTCGGTATGCCACCGACTGCTGTCATCTTCGCGCAAGAGTGGATGTGCCAACATGGCCCATTCTGGTGCGTTCCTACATCCTTTCGGGTATTTCTGCTCCAGCAGGAAGGGTTGTCGCCGTTGGTGACGATCCTAGCTTCAAGCGCATCAGAAACGCCTAGACTTCAATAAGGTGATGCATGGCTGCTGGCGAAAACAGTGCGGCGCGTAGAAGAGTACTTATCGTTGGTGCCGGCTTTGCCGGCCTTAATGCTGCACGTGCGCTTGCGCACGCTGAAGTAAACATCACGGTGGTGGACCGAAAGAACCACCATACCTTCCAGCCACTGCTGTATCAGGTGGCCATGGCGGTACTATCAGCGGCGGACATTGCGCAGCCTATTCGTGCCATCCTTCGCTCACCTAACACCCAGGTGCTTATGGACGAGGTTGTTTCTTTTGACACGGCTGCGCGCCGAGCCAATTTGAAGAGCGGGACGGTGCTCGAATACGACTACCTTGTGCTGGCAACCGGATCCACGCATTCGTACTTTGGAAAGGAGGAGCAATGGGCAGACCTTGCTCCCGGACTAAAAACGATTGAAGACGCCGTTGAAATACGGCGTCGCGTGCTGCTGGCCTTCGAAAAAGCTGAAGGCGAGATGTTGGAAAGTGGCAGCCATCCCGCATTGAACTTTGTTGTCATCGGCGGGGGTCCAACGGGTGTGGAACTGGCAGGAGCAATCTCTGACATCGCGAAACTTTACATTCGAAAAGATTTTCGCCACATCGATCCAGCTTCGGCACAAGTCGTAATTCTGGAGGGTTCGCCGGACCTGCTTGGGGCCTACCCTGCCGACCTGCGTGCGAGCGCTCTGCAGCAGTTGAAAGAGATTGGCGTAATCGTTCGCACCGGCCAGCGGGTTACAGATATTCAGCCTGGCTATGTCATAGTCGGTGAAGAGCGCATCGACTCAGTCGTCACCCTGTGGGCCGCTGGCGTTCAGCCGTCTCCTCTTGGCAAAATGCTCGGCGTTCCTTTGACACCGAAAGGGAACGTGATCGTCGACGACCATCTCCATCCGGAGGGGCACCCCGAGATCTTTGTGTGCGGAGATCTTGCGCATGCCATGAGCGTCGGCCAGCATGTTCCGGGCGTTGCCCAACCGGCTATGCAGATGGGTGACTACGCAGGTCGTACCATCAAGGTGGAATCCGAAGGCGGTCGCATGAAGAAGCCCTTCTACTACTTCGACAAGGGCGACATGGCGACGATTGGCCGAGCATCTGCCATTGCAAACGTGAAATGGCCGTTCCGTGCTCACATGTCCGGGTTCCTTGCATGGTGTGCTTGGCTCGTCGTTCATATCTTCTTTCTCATTGGCTTTAGGAATCGACTTTCAGTGTTCCGCAATTGGGCGTTTACCTATCTGTTCTTTCAGGATGGGGTACGGTTGATTACGGGATCACAAGATCTACCTGGTTGGGGGGCCGGAGACGGCACTGATCCGATCCGCCACCTGACAACACGACCGCTTGAACCGTGATGAGCAACAAGGCGGCGATCTCCAAGTGGAAGTCAGTACTTAAACGTTCCGTTTAGCCGAGCGAATCTGTATCGTTTGTCCATGTACTCAGTTAGGCCGTCGAGTTAGCACTCGCTAGGATATCCCCACGATGAAGCCCCATGTTCTGGTTTGTAGTTTCGTTTTCTGTGTCGCCGGCCAATTGGCTGCGCAGTCTATCGGCGGACATCGAGGCGGGGCCGAGTTCGCCGCCAGCCGAGCAGACCTGCAGGTGGGTTCCTCGTTTTCCTACCTGTACCCCGATTATGGTCCGGGGCATGGATATCAAATCAATCCTTATGCCGCGATTGACTTTAGGCGTAGTTACATCGGTGTAGAACTCGACGGCAATCTCACGGTGCAGGATAAGGCCGCATCGCACCCAAACAGTTTTATCTTTGGTTTGCGGGTAGGCGCTGACGTAGGAAAGGCACGCGTTTTTGTGCGTCCCGGCATCGGAATCGGACATTTCTCCGGAGTGACCACGACTGCCAGCAGTAATAGCCAGATCTACAGGGTGTACGAGCTGGCCGGAGGCGTGGACTACCAGCTGCTGGAGCATACAAATGTTCGACTGTCCGGCGGCTACCAGATTTGGCCGAATTTCGACGGCAATACGACCGCCGAATTCGATCATGGCGGTCACCTAAACCCCATCTATGCGGGTATCGGCGTGGCTTATCGCTTTTAAGAGCGGGTCTTGGGAGCAAAGATGGTAGTGGCTCCCCTCCTCAGCGACTAGGCGTTGACCGTTTCTCCAGCGACCGACATGCTTTTCACCGTAACAGGGGAAAGCCAACCAAATCGGTCTGGCAACAAGCCGTTCACGATACCAAAGAACTCCCTGTGGATGCGGCGGGTGATCGGTCCCATCGTTCCGTCACCGACCAGGATGCGATCTACAGAGCGTAGGTGTGTCACCTCCGCCGCGGTACCTGTAAAGAATGCCTCGTCGCAGATGTACAACAGTTCCCGAGGGAGCGCCTGTTCTACAACCTCGATATTCATTTCCTTGGCAACCTGCATCACGGACGCGCGGGTGATGCCGCTGAGGGCGGAGTTGGCCAGGGGCGGCGTCAGCAACTTGCCATCCTTGACGAGGAACAGGTTCTCGCCAGAACCCTCGGAAAGCGTTCCGTTACGGTCCAGTCCGATACCCTCGTCATAACCATTCGTCGCCGCTTCCATGCGAATCAACTGCGAGTTCATGTAATTCGCGCCCGCCTTTGCCAGAGCCGGCATCGTGTTGGGTGCAAGTCGGTTCCAACTGCTGACACAAACGTTTGCACCTTCATTGCCATGCAGAAAATTGCCCCAGGGGAAGTTCGCTATGTAGACCTCAACTGGGCTCTTCAGCGGATTCACGCCGATTTCCCCATACCCGCGAAATGCTATTGGACGGATGTAACAGGGAGAGACGTCGTTTGCCTCTACAACCTCAATGACCGCACTGCACAGCTCGTCGACTGTATAGCCGAGGGGCATGCGATAGATCTTGGCTGAATCCAGAAATCGTTGCATATGTTCACGAAGCCGAAAGATGCCAGCTCCCTTCGGCGCCTCAAGCGGCCCCTGAGAGTAGCAGCGGATGCCTTCGAAGACGGACGACCCATAGTGCACAACATGCGACATCACGTGGATCTGTGCATCCGCCCACGGCATGAGACTGCCATTGTGCCAAATATGCTGCGTCGTCTGAATCGCCATCGCTATGTCCCCCGGTTTTAAGATTTCAGTATAGCCACGGTGCTGCCGACATGGTGGAGTGCTGATGAATCTGGCCATTTGGGGGTGGCTGCCGCCATCTTCCTAGTGTGGGAGCGCAACTCGAACACTTGCAGCCGCCTTATAAATAGCTGTCTATCGACTTTTACACAGCCATGCGAGTTGCCTGCCTTGACGGTAGAGGGCGTGGTTGGTACCTTTGGGATGTTGCCCGAGTTAGTACGAGCAGGCAGTGGGAAGCAAGAAGGGTTGACAGGAACGGATGTCCTCGATACTCTTTGAAAGTCGGCAAGGAGCAGGCAGTAAGGTTCCGGTCGACTGGCGAAAGCCAAGCAGTCCAAGCGTTTGTTTCACGCGGTAGATGTCTGAGAGTCTCGGCTCCGGTCACCCAACAAACCCAAGCCACTGTTCTTTATAGGTAACGTTCAGGAGCCCAGGCTCCCGGATAGCTTCCAAGCTAATCCGCAGGTTGATTGCAAGTTTGTGGTGCTGTTCTGCAGTACCAGCCATTTCTACGCGGCTTTCACGCTGATGTTTAGCGGTCGCAGTTTGTATCGTTTGCATGCCGTGCCCAAGGGGCTAGCGCGACCAAGAGGATCGCCGAACGGTTGTATGGAAGCGAAAGCAAGTCGGTTGACACTGAAGGCGAATCGCGATACTCTGAATTGGTTGGTGCAACGCAGTAGAGAGTGAAAGCGACGCGGTTCGGAGCTGAAAAGCCTGAAAGCAGCGAGCAAGTAGCGAGCTCATACGGATACAGCCCATACAAGTTCGAGGACACAACCGGCAACACCGTCGGCGTCCTTGATCCAAAAGCGGCCCGCCTACGCGGACAGCCGTCACGGATCTTTGACAACATAGTTGAACGTGCCAGTCGTGAGACATGGACGGACTTCGGTCTGGTCATTCTCACTTGTTTTAAACCGGCTGAGCTTTCGAGGCTCACCGGCGCACCTATGCTCTCAACCTCCGTTGCAGAGTAAGTGCAACCAGTATTCAAACGAGAGTTTGATCCTGGCTCAGAATCAACGCTGGCGGCGTGCCTAACACATGCAAGTCGCACGAGAAAGGGGCT
>CAHJWI010000029.1 GCA_903642225.1 Acidobacteriaceae bacterium
GTCGAACCCCCACGAGGTTGCCCTCGGCGGATTTTGAGTCCGCTGCGTCTGCCAGTTCCACCATCCCGGCGCACTTTCAGTTTCGCATACGTAAGGGGAGCGTACAACGGTCAGTTCAAGTCCGTTTGCAACTACATCTTTCCTTCTGCGACACTTCACCGCTCAGTTCACAATGCTCAAAGCCACCGCTTCGCACGAAAGTAAAGCAGCGATCCAATGGCCGACGATACCATGAGTGCCAGGGCATACACATAACCAAAATGCCAGTGCAACTCCGGCATTTTTTCAAAGTTCATACCATAGATCGATCCGATCAGCGTCGGCGGCAAAAAGATTACAGTTGCGGCCGCCAGCGTCTTCATAATGGCATTCTGTTGGATAGAAATGAGGCCTAAATTGGAGTCCAGCAGGAACTGAATTTGCGTCTGCAGAAAGTTGTCGTGTTCCAGCAGGGACTTGACATCGCCACCGAGGGTCTTCAACCGTGCGGCAAGTTCAGGTGGCATTCCATCCACCTCTAAGAACGGCACTGAGCGGCCTATGCTGTGCAGGCTTTCTCGGACGCGTGAGGCAAGATCCCCACTCTGCCCAATCTTTTTTAAGACGCGGCCAAGGTCCGCAGCTGCAATGGTCTTCATGGCGCCGGCGTTCTGCGAGAAGATCTCGAGCGAAATCGGATCAAGCCCGTCACCCACCTCTTCCAGCAGGTCCGCGTCACGGTCGACAATGGTCTCCAGCAGGCACATCATCGCAGACGCCGCAGACTCGAACGTCGCATTCGGCTTTTGGGTCCTGGTCACGAATTGTTGAAACGCCACAGGGTCGGCGTAGCGCAGCGTGACCAGCGTGTTGTGCACCAGGATCAGGGTAAGGGAGGCGAGCCGCGGCTGCATGTTTGGATCGCGGATCACTGCGCGAACCGTGACAAAAGTGCCTCTTCCCTCGCGATACAACGCGCTGCTGCTCTCCACTTCGCGCATCTCTTCGCGGGTAGGAACAGCAATGTTCAAAGCCGCCTCAACCTGCTGTTCTTCCTCCTTGGAGGGTGCGAACAGGTCAATCCAGAGAGCGCTGGAGAACTCAGGCGAGCCGCTTGGCTGCAGGTGGCCATCCGGGGCGCAATAGGCGGTCAGCATGCGTTCATCATAGTGTCTGGTCGGCTCCGTCTAAACAATCTGGTCAGGCTCAAACGGGTGCTGTACTTGAGCAGGCCGCCGATTGTTTAACAGCGCGCCACACCGACCTTCTTTGACAACGTACAGTCCTCACGTTAACCTTGGAATCGGCCCGAGTGTCGCTGCTGAGCACATGCGTCCCCGTCGTCCAGTGGCCCAGGACCCCGCCCTTTCACGGCGGTAACACGGGTTCGAATCCCGTCGGGGACGCCAATCAAATGAACAACTTGCGAGGTTTCAGCAAGCAAGTTAAATCAAATATCAAAGTACATATCAAATAAGCAGGTCTGCGATGCGCACAATCGGTGCGTTTGCTCTGCTGCCGGGACTGCTGACGTTCCTGCCCATTTTGACTCAATTCACCAAACGAATTGGTCGATGCATATGCTAGCGACAGCGTCAACATCTACGCTTAATCTTCGCTTTTAGGCGTATGCTTTGGGAGTGATTTAGGAGTGAGCATTATGGCTGCATTCACGATTCGCGTACAGCTTGAGGGCAGACCGCCCGAAAGCAGCTATGAAACTTTGCACAGCAAGATGTCTGCTTTAGGGTTCTATCGTCTTGCAACAAGTGAGGAAGGCAAAGTGGTCGAGTTGCCTCATGCTATGTACTACGGAATGTCAACGTTTGATGCACCCAGCGTTCGCACTATGGTTGTGAACGTTGCTCAACAGATACAACAAGATATTCGCGTGTTTGTCGCTCAGACTTCAGCATGGGCCTCTCACGGAGGTGTACAGCTCTAACGCATAACATATAGCGGTATATCGGGTATATCCGGCATAAACAGCCTTTTTAAGCGACAGGCAGACTCGATTCGCGAGGACTCCTCCCCATAGGTGGCCATCAACATGGTCAGATAAGATTCGTGGCCATCTTTGGCTGACCGACTCTCAAAGATGGTCAACTGCCTTTGCAGAAAACTCAATGATTTACAAAGGTGGTCATATATTTGTTGCCGGGGAACCTTTGGTTTGCCGTTGGCCACCTTTGCATGGCCATCTTTGCCGCCACACCCTAATGGGAAGGGCTCAAGCTCGGCAAGCTCCAAAGCCATTGACCCTGGAAGCCGCCCTTCTGTACCTCAATGCCTAGCGCGTCCTTCGCTCTTCGAAGTGTCTTCTCTGCGATTTCACACTCAGCTTTAGCGTCATGCATGAGTGCGTTCGCCGGTTTAGGGCCATTGCGCAGCGCATCTTCCAGCCAACGTTTAGCCTCAGCGAGTTTGGAATTCTTATCCTCGCCGGTCTGTTGAACGCTATTCATAATTTCTTGAGCGCTGCCTTCGATCTTCTCTCCCCACTTCAACAGCGTTGTGCGTATGCCCTTTGGCTGGATCGTCGTTTCTTGAATGCTGTAGCGGAAGCCGCTGCCATCGCGCGAGATGTTCGTTTTAGCTTTCAGGAACACGCGTTCGCCGGTCGATTCATCCTTAGCCGTTGCCAGCACCATGCGTGCTGCCGCTGTGAATGCCTGAGAGCCTAAAACCCGTTCTGTGACGTTGTGGCCGGTCTTGTTCTTTGCGAAGTGTGTTATTCCAATCACAGCGCAACGCTGCTCTTCTGCGAAATCCATGATGGGTTGCAAGCTACGCCGTACGTCGTTTGCTTTATGCATATCGCCCACAACAGCCGAAACGATAGGGTCTATCACTATTAGACTCACACCACCGATAGCGTTCACCGCGACTTTAAGCTCTTCCATATCCTGCGATGGATCGAAAGAGCGAAGCTGCCCATTTGCTTCTTCTGTTTGGTCCAACATGCCAATGCGGGTTACGTCTGCGTTCATGGCGAGCAAACGCGGCTTAATGACGTGAGCGGCACTATCCTCAGAACTCCAGATGAGAACGTTGCCAGCCGAGCGTGCACGAGTGCCATCAGGCCAAAGCATTCCTTTGCTCACGGTCGCTGCAAAGCTGTATGCAATGGTGCTCTTGCCTAGGCCACCTGGACCCGCAAGGATCGTCAAGCACCCTATGGGGAGGTACTGGTCCCACAGCCATTCGACCTCAGCTTCTTCTACGCCATCCATTCGCAACAGCTTTACAGACCGTTTAGCGCTAGGCATCGTGACGACTGCTGCAGGCTTGCTTTGCGTCATGGACTGTTGAAGTGTGTTCCCCTCTTGTGCCATGGCAGACGGTAATGGACGGGGTCTTGCTTTGCCGCTTCCAAGTCCTGAAAACATTGTTTTATCTCTTTCTTCTTCACCGTCTTTTGCGGTGTAGCCGTTCTGCGCGCACGCCCATGAAAGAGCCTTGACGACGGCTTCTTCGTCAAGACAGCCGTTACCAATAAGCTCACCCATCGCGTTAGCAGCAACGTTTAGGGCATGGTTCCGGCCTGATGTCACAGCCGCAAGGTGCTCCGCTGTTCGCCTGAGTGCTGCCATGCCATAGCTGCGATCTGAGGGCTGCACAGCCGTCGATCCGACCGCTGCAGGCGTCGTACGGCTATGGGCCTTCCCATCCCTCAGGTGAGCAGCAATCGCCTCAGGTAGAGCCGCCAGGACGCGGGGAACAGGCCCATAGGCGACCGCAAAGCCCCCGACGCCACGCACGTCTACTCCCGGCCCTAACGGTCGATTGCCAATGAGGCCTGAGGCGTCGGAATAATAATAGTGACGACCCCCACTTGGCGTAGCGACCGAAAACACATCATCCAAGCTGAGACCTGAATCAGCACACCAGCTTTTCCAGGTCGCAATACCGTTTATGCCCCGCTTCACATCGCAATCAATGATAACCAAACCGTTACGTTGACACGGCAATGCTGGAACAGCCTCACCTAATGAGAACCACTTGGCAATCGTTTCAGGATCAGTGCTAGCAGCTTCGTTTGGAGCTTTCAACAGCGGAACCTTGGACAATGAAGGAAAGATGGCATATCCCTCAGCCGCAAGGGCCAGCGCCCTGTCTAAATTAGCCATTTACATCACCGATTCTGAAGGCGTGAGAGTTGCAAGAAGATTCATGTTTGCCAATGCGTTGTCGTATCTCTGAAGCCACGGAACATAGGTTTGAAAGTCGATACCACCCTTCTGCTGGAACATGGCAAGGTATTTACATACATCCATGTCGCTTGTGCTAGGCACGATATGCCACGATCTGTAGACTTCCATTTCAAACCAGACTGGTCCGCGCCATACTGGGATTTTGGCGTGCGCCCCATCGGGCATAAGCCGGACATGTACCAACAGGCGCGGGTAATCCCAGAGGACGCTACTCATCTCAGCGGATGGATTAGGGAAAGCTAGCGAAGAAGGCTCAAACTCGCCCTCGTTTGCTTGACGAAGCAACTCAGTTCTTGTGTTTTCCCGGAAATAGTGAGCATCATAGGCGTACCAATTAGACCGCTGGTTTACAGCAGAAGTCTCGATTATCAAGACGCCATTTGCTATGGTGGCGTTTTTTCCTATGTACATATCAGGTGCAAAAGGGACCGAATCTTTGCTAGCCATGGTGAACCTCACTTTCACGTGTAGTTGCATCATTAACGTTCAGGAACTTCAACAGACTTATGCGGTTAACAAGCCTCCGCTTGCCTGCCTTTGTACTTGCAATTGTTTTATCGAGTATGCGTATGTAGAGGAAACTGCGGGAAAGCCCTGACAGATTGCAGGCTTCATTGATCGAAATGGTTAAAGGTATTGTGTCCATGGACGCTCCTAGTAAGTCGGGACTGACTTAGAAAAATAATAGCACGGAACTGCTAGACAAATCTTGTCGACTTAGATATATTTGAGATAGGAGGACCGCTGTCATGCCAAAGGATCGAGCCCAGTTCAACGTCCGCGTCGACCTTCCCACTCTGTACACCCTGGACATTGCCTGCCGTATCGAGGATTGCAGTCAGAGCGAGTTAGTTCGAAGGGCCTTGTCTTACTACTTCAAAAACGCAATTTCACCACATCAGCTTATTGAATTTCAGGAGCCGTTTCCTGGTCATACTTTGCCGACACCAGAGATGATGCAGAAGCAAAAAGCAGAAGCAAAACAAGCCCAGATGCAGCATCCGTTATCGGAATACGCTGAACTGTTGTGGGAAGAGCAGCCTTTTGATCGGCTGATGAAACTTATGGTGTTCTTCAATCACCTAATGACGCCATTCGATAAGAGTTTGCTGGACTACTTATATTTGCAGCCGCAATTTATAACCGACACTCCACAGGGCAAAACCCTTAACAGAGATGCCATCGTTGCTGCGGATTGGGCGCAAATACAGGCCGACGTATTTTCAAAGGAGACACGCTAATGGAGCCTATCGTTCCTATTGACGTAAATGAAGAGCTTGGGCGCTTGCGAACAGCTAATCGTGAGCTAATTGAGAAAAAAGCCACACACAAAGCGCGCATTGCCGAGCTACAAACACAAGCCGCATCTTTAGTCACACGCGCTGAAACGGCCGAAAAACGTCTTAATACTGCAATGGTCGCAGTTCCATTTCGAGACATGGCGAACAAGATCGCAGTAGTCCCCGAATTATGGCAGGATCAATTCTCCAAGCATTTCAAGCTGGTCCTTAACAGTGCTGATGAATTAGAAATAAGGAACCTGGACGACACATTAACGCTAGGAAAAGGCGGTAAGCCTGTTCCATTTGAGGCGCCTGCACTGGTCGAACTTCTCTACACCGACCAGCCTGAGGACTCATTGCTTCGTAAGATCATGGGAAATGTGCTGATCGGCAGCAAGGCGAGTGGCGGCGGGGCAACAGGCGCGAATAGTGCTCTTGGTCGCCCGTTTCCAAAGAATGAGGAGAAAAAGAAAGTAGAAATGCCTCAGTTCGGATTGAAGTAGTCGTGTTATATTAATCATCTAAGTGGGAAGGTTTGATGTGCCAGTCGGCGTATCCCTTCCCATTGGTTTCATGCTCAGCAGAGCCAAGAGTAAAGCTAGTCGGCTTCTCTAATCCACAGATATAAAAAAGATTAGGAGTACGTCGTGGCTCAGACTCAGATTGCTGATGTAGTTGTACCCGTCGAATTTACAGATTACGTCGTTATCAATAGCGTAGTCTCTACCGCATTCTCACAGAGCGGCGTTCTAGTGCAGAACGGTGTCATCCAGGAACAGCTTGCTGCTGGTGCTCAAAGCTTTACCGTTCCCGCGTGGCTGGACCTGGATAATATCGAGCCTAACTACAGCACTGATAGCCCCACGGACATCGCTGTTCCTAAAAAGATGACGTCTGTGTCGCAGGTCATTCGCAAAACATTTGCGAATAGTTCATGGTCGAGCATGGACCTCGCCTCAGAATTGGCGGGTTCGGAGCCGCTGAAGGCGTTGGAAAATCGTGTCACATCGTATTGGGATCGGCAGATGGAATATCGCCTAATCGCATCGCTAAACGGTGTCCTGGCGAGCAACATCGCGAACAGTAGTAGCGATATGGTGCTAGACATCTCCGGCAACAGCGGTGCTGCTGCTCAGTTCGGTGCAACTGCCGTCATTAACGCTGCTGCGACGCTTGGCGACGCGATGAACGTGGTGAAGGCCATTGCGATGCACTCGCATATTTACACTCAGGCTCTCATCAATGATGAAATTCAGTTTGTAGCAAATTCACAGGGCGTGCCGTTCAAGACGTATCGCGGTCTTGCCGTGATTGTGGACGATAACCTCATGTATGGCAGCAAATACGTTACCGTTCTCTTTGGCAATGGCGCTGTTGGCTATGGCTTGAGTGCTCCTGAAACGGGGTTCGGTACCGAGGTTTATCGTGCTCCTGCTAGCGGTAACGGTGGTGGTCAGACGACGCTCTACAGCCGCCTGAATATGGCTGTTGCTCCTGTTGGCTTCTCGTGGAATGACGGTACAGGTGCAAACGCTATCGTTGGCCTTTCGCCAAATCTTGCTGCGTTGGCTAACGCTGCACATTGGACGAGGATTGTGCCGTCTCGCAAGAGCATCCCGCTTGCGTTTCTCATCACTCAGTAAATATAAGTTTCAACGCCTGCCATGGTGTTGATTGGCTACCAGCCGTGCCGGGCTGGTAGCCGTCCTTTTCAAGGATGATGCCATGCCAGCCATACGCGTAAACCCACCGTCAAATGCTGCTGAAGAGATTGAAACGCTTGCTGCCACAGGCTTCAGCTTGCGTGGTATTGCTGCCCATTTCCGATGTTCTCCACCTACGATTACCACATGGTTTGAGAAGTTCCCGCGTTTAGCTGAGGCATTCGCCAATGGCAGAGAACGGGAACGGCAAGCGCTGCATTCTCGCCTGTACAGGCTGGCCATGGAAGACGGCGATAAAGTTGCTGCGATGTTCCTGCTAAAAGCCCGTCACGGATACCGCGAAGGCGACCAGCAAGAGCAAGCGAACCGCGTAGCCATCACGTTCAACCTTCCGGGTGCTCTCAAGCCCGAACAATATGTAACGGTGAATGCCAATGCAGACTCAAACACAAGCCCTGAAGCTCAATCCGTTTCAAGAGCGCTTGCTAGCGGTACCGGAAGCGTTTGACGTTTTCCTAGGTGGCGGACGTGGCGGCGGCAAGTCGTACGGTATCGCTTATCTAGCGCTGAGACATGCTGAGCAATATGGGCAGAAAGCTCGCATCCTGTACCTGCGAAAGACGTACAAAGGGCTAGCTGATTTTGAGCTAGTGACACGCGAGTTGTTTGGCGAAATCTATGGTGCCAGCGCTAGCTATAACGCTACTGAGCACGTCTGGCGTTTGCCGAACGGTGCCTATGCGGAGCTAGGGCAGCTTGAGAGCTACGCGGACTATCAGAAATATCAGGGAAGATCGTTCACGCTCATCATCGTGGACGAAGCACAGCAATATTCCTCCCCATCTCTCCTAGACATGATCCGTTCGAACCTTCGTGGGCCTGCAACTGTGCCTGTTCGGTTCATTGTCGCTGCTAATCCTGGCGGCGTTGGTCACCAGTGGCTAGCACAGCGCTACGTCTTCAAATCAGCGCCATGGGTGCCGTTTCTTGAGGCGAAGTCTAAACGTAATTTCGTTTACTGCCCTAGCACGTTCGCCGGAAACAACCTGATCGACCGAGAGCAGTACAAGGATCAGCTACAGGCAAGCTGCCCTGATGATCCTGAGTTGCTGAGGGCGTGGGTGGATGGCGACTGGACTGTCGCACGCGGTGCTTATTTTAGTTCCTGCCTAGAGGAGAGCCGGAACGCTGTAGAGCCATGGGAGAGCGTGCCCGAGGGCTGGGGAACGTATCTTGCCCATGACTTCGGCAGCGCAGCCCCTAGCGTCACGTTCCTGTGTGCCAAATCGCCCGGTGGCGAGGTCGCTGGCCGCTGGTATGCGCGTGACAGCATCGTCCTGGTCGACGAGTTCGCCACGGCCATGCCGAGCGACTGGAGCAAGGGTCTAGGGTGGACTGCTCAGCAGACGGCAGAGGGTATCGTTGACTTTGCCAAACGATGGAACGTGAGGCCATCGGGTGTTGCGGACGATGCCATATTTGCCAACGTAGGATCTAGTGCAGGCTCTATTGCTGAGGAGATGGGAAGGGCTGGCGTTCATTTTGAACGTGCTCGCAAAGCAGACCGCATAACGGGTTGGCAAACGATGCGCCGGATGCTTTCAAACGCTGGAATGGTAGACGTTCCTGGCCTGTACGTCTCAAGACGCTGTGAAGGCTTTTGGGCTACCGTTCCGTATCTTGCAAGGGACATCAAGCGCGTCGAAGATGTCGATACCACTGGACCAGATCATTGGGCGGATGCTTGCCGTTACGGTCTGCTGAGACAGCAGTGGGCTGCGAGTTTAAACGTTAGGTTTGCGATGTAGCAAACGTCTACAAAAAAGCAACAGCCCGCCGACGCGGGCTGTTATGACTCCAAGAAACGACGTCTAAGAGAGGCTACGACTTCGGAGTTGATCTTTTGTTCCGGGTCATCGCTTGGCAGACTTATGGACTGTATACCCTTGACCGGAAACGGAAAGACAACTAGCTCATTTGCAGGCGCAAATGCGATTAAAACACCGTTGGAGCGAACTTGCTTGGATACCTGTTTGAATCCTGATGCTTCTAGCTCTAACCTTAATTCACGAAGAGTCATTCGATCAGGCTGCCACCAACTCGTGCTCATCTGCGAAGCCGAAAACTTCAGCAACTAGGTAGGTTAGATGACACTCTTCAACACTCACTGGTGCCAAGTCTCGATGAAGCTGCAGCCGATATGACTTTGTGTTTTTCTCCGACGCTTCGCTAAACATTTCCCAATATCGGGCGGGAGCCTTCGAGCGCAGCGATGCTTGAGTGCCGTTCTTCAACGCGTAGTTAACTTGAAAACGCACTACGTCGTTTAGACGCTCTGTCGCTTCCCCTGCAGTTACGCCGGAAGCGACCAAGTCCATGTCTAAGCAGTGCGCGACCTTCTCTCCATCCGCCTCATGAACGAGGTAGTGAAGAGGCTCACCAAATATAAAACCAGTCATGTATCCCCCGCCTTCTGTGACGCCGCGCAACGAACGCTCTAGGTGAGCACCCTATACACTTTGTTTAACGGCTATGTCAATGGTTAAGTTTAGTCGCACTCCTTGCGACGCCACTCCGAGAAGGTGCTTAACAGATCATCTCCCTAAAATAGGGAAATTGCAAACTTCATGATTGACAAAATGTCAATCGTCTCAATTTGAAACAAAGATTGAATTTAGGCAGAAATTTCGCCTACGTGTGCCCTAGCTCGCCATACGATGGCCCGTTATGGGCAGGATTCGGCCCGTCTTGCGTTCGGAAGGCTGCGAAGCCACGGCAGCATCCTCCCCATTCCCTGCCCCCGTACTGAAGCCAAAGCCGGGTGCGTTGGCCCTCACTAAACGGTGCTTGTAGCTCTTGCACAGGTGCGCATAATGTTTCTCTGTGATGCGGGTGTCTTTGTGGCCCAACTGCTCAGCTAGCACCGCCAGGGGCATACCGTTCATCACTGCATGACTTGCGTAGGTGTGTCTGAGGATGTGGAACGTCACAGCTTCGATCATCGCCAAATCGCAAGCCGCATCAATCGGTCGCTTCTGCTCAGATTTGCGCCAAGCTCTGCCGTTTGTGCGGGTGAAAACGTGATCGTTTGCAGCTTTGCCTAGCGTTAGCTCTTTGAATAGCGTTATGCCTTCATCATTCAAAGCGACGTGACGACTCTCCCCATTCTTGCTTTGGGCAACGAAGATCGTCCCTTGCTCTTCATCGAAGTGCTGAGCCTGCAGCGCCGTCAACTCGCCATAGCGACAGCCGGTGAGCAATGCGCCCTTCACCAGCGCTTCAAATTTTGGAGGGCAGCAAGTGATTAGCCCCGTGACTTCGTCATCTGTCAGAAAACGCACCTTGGCAACGTCAACGCGACGGAACGGCTTAACGTCTGCCCATGCCTCATCGGAAGCAACACGCTTCGTTTCAGTCTTTGCGTGGTTCAATGCAGCTTTCAGGATCGTCAGCACGCGGTTTACGGTTGCTTGACGTTTGCGGACGGCCTCTGTGTCGCTGGCATCATGGTCGCGATGCTTTTGCGTTTCGCCTGTCTTTGTGCGTTGCCGTGGTGCTGTGTCTGCTAGTGCATTGCGCCATTTAGTTAAGCGCGGATGTGTGAGTTTGCTTAGCTCGATTGCACCTAACGACGGAATGATGTGTGCGTTGATGGCAGCGCGTGTATCGGGCAAGCTCCTACGTTTTACGCGCTCGCTGTCTGCGATGTAGTCAGCCATAGCATCTGCGACCGTGCAGCGGTCTACGGGCTGCGGTTCCGGTTCACTGTCAGACTTCAACAGCTTGACGTACCAGCGTTTGGCCTCATCTTGCGCTTTATCGAACGTGAGTCCGACATCCTCAGCAAGATCGTTCGCAACACCTAACGGCTGAAAGCGGTAGCCGTTCGTTAGATCGTAGGTGCGTGCAATCCAGGTGCCGCCGCGTTTGCCTTTGCGGTAGCCGACAGACAGGGCATCTTTCACGTGAGCGAAGTACGGCTGAGGGCGCTCTTTCAGCTTGAGCCTTGCGTTACGACTGCCCAACTCGCGTGCTGAGTGCTTCACTGTCTGCGGCATATCAAACTGTATATCAAATATGCAGGCCTACACGCCAGTGGATTATGGTGGACGATTGACAGGGCTATAAAGCGAATCGCTAGCATTCACAGGGGTATTTGAATTTAAGCTAAATCAAAGACGAGAGATAAAATGCGCCGTTTACGACTCTTTCACGGCGGTAACACGGGTTCGAATCCCGTCGGGGACGCCACAGACTCACAACATGAGGCATCACGTGGAGTAGGCTTCTTCGGAGCGTAGAAGCAACGAGAGCCTTCGATCTCACTCCACAACGTCACCGGCCTATAAGTCCATGCAATTGCGCAAGGTTTGGGCCGCGGCTTCTGGTGTGATGTCTCGCTGGGCTGACCCCAGCAGCTCAAAACCTACCATGAACTTTCGCACCGTCGCGGACCGCAGCAACGGTGGAAAGAAGTGTGCGTGCAGTACCCACTCCGGGTGTTCCTCGGCATCGCACGGCGCCGGGTGAAAGCCCATAGAGTATGGGAACGGTGTATCAAATACGCGGTTGTAGCCGGCTGTAACGGTGTGCAGAAGTGCCGCCAAACCCTTGCGTTGCACGTCGTCCAGCGCGCGCATCGTCTGTGCCGGTGACCGGGGTAGCAGTAACACCTCAAACGGCCACACAGCCCAGAAGGGAACAAGCGCCACCCAGGACTCGTTCTGCGCAACGACGCGCTCCCCGTGCGCGAGTTCAAGGTTGAGGTAATCGGCAAGCAGGTTGGTGCCGTGCGCAGCGCGGTATTGCCGCTGTGTCGCAAGCTCTGCAGCAGGTTCGTCGGGAATGTGCTCCGTCGCCCAAATCTGGCCATGTGGATGCGGGTTGCTTGCACCCATCATGGCTCCACGATTTTCAAAGATCTGGATGTAACGCAGGTCTCCGCGGCTAGCGAGCTCCTCTTCCTGCTGCGCCCACACTTCCACCACGTTGCGAATGCTTTCGACCGGCATGGTCGCCAGGGTGAGGTCGTGGCGCGGGTCAAAGCAGAGTACGCGGCATAGACCACGCTCAGTTTCAGCGCGCAACAAACCGACGCCGTCCACATCCAGAACGGCCTGGGGCGTGTCCATCATCAGCGCGGCGTAATCGTTCTGGAACACATAGGTGCTCGTGTAGTGTGGCGTCTGGTGCCCGCCGGCACGCATGTTCCCGGGGCACAGATAGCACGTGGGGTCATACTGCGGTGCGGTTGCTGTGGACTTGTCCTCCGTCTGCCCCTGCCATGGCCGCTGTGTGCGATGCGGCGAAACAATAACCCACCGGCCTGCCAGCGGGTTCCAACGGCGGTGTGGCGACTGCGTGAACAACTCGTCCATGGGTTACCTTTTCTCTTCCGGTGTGTGGTCCCAGCGCGCCAGTGCGCCGTCAACGGCCTCGCACACGTAAATGGCTGCATCAATGCCGAAACGCTTTTGATAGGCTTCGTGCAGTGCCTGGGTAAAGGTCTCGACAAGATGCGCCTCTACCAGGTTCACCGTGCATCCGCCAAAGCCACCGCCGGTCAGTCGGCCGCCATGGCAGCCCGGCAGATGCACTGCGGTATCCACCAAAAAGTCCACTTCCTCCACGCTCGCACCAAAGTCGTCGCGGTAACTCGCGTGAGCGGCAAGCATGACCCTTCCTAGTGCATCCGGATCACCAGCGATCATGGCACGCCCAGCCTCGCGGACACGCACGTTCTCCGTCACAACGTGACGACACCGCATGAAAGCCACGGGGTCAATCTCGGCACGGCACGCTTCCAACTGTTCCGGGGTGGTGTCGCCCAGGTCCTTCACCTGCGGAAAGCGCGCACGCACAATTGCCTGTCCCTCTTCTAACTCACGACGCCGCACGCCGTACTCGCCGCTCGCGACGGAATGCTTCACCTCCGAGTTCACGATCACCACCCGCGTTTGCGCGAGGGCACCCCGGTTCATCGGCAGCAACTCGTAGGACAGGTCCCTCGTATTCAGCAGAAGCGCATGACCCGCGGTAGCGTTTGCAATGACGAACTGATCCATGATTCCGCAAGGGGAGTGGACATACAGGTTCTCCGCCCGCTGACACAGCAGCGCAAGCTCCGCGCCAGACAACGTCGCACCCGCATGGTTCAACAGAGCAACCGCCGTCGCTACCTCAACAGACGCCGATGAACTCAGACCTGAACCGAGTGGCACATCGCCCCACAGCGAAAGCGAAAACGGTGGCACCTCAATGTCACGTTTCTGTAGCTCACGAAGCACGCCGACTGGGTAATCACTCCAATCACCGACAGACTCGGATTGATCGTCGGGTTTCATGCTCCGCTCACCCGGAAACGAGGTACTTGAAAAGGTGTATCGGCCATCGGATGCTGCGCGGACGGTCGCCACCGTGGAGAAGGGAATCGCCATCGGCAGCACCAGTCCACCCGTATAGTCCGTGTGCTCGCCGATGAGGTTGACCCGGCCGGGTGCGGACAGCTTCGTGCCCGTCTCGTCTATCGTGCTGTTCGGTTCTGCCACGCTGCCTCCGCTCCTAACCACTTTCACACGTTCTACGCTGTTTGATACCGCTGCTGCTGCCACTCCCAGGCCGACTCCAGGATGGTTTCGATATTCGTGCGCTTTGGTGTCCAGCCCAGTTCTGTTCGAGCACGTTCGGAGCTGGCCACCAGCCGCGCCGGATCACCCGCGCGCCGTGGCTTCATCTCCACGGGAATGGGGTGGCCAGTGATTCGCCGAGCCGCTTCTACGACCTGTTTGACCGAAAATCCTGTACCGTTTCCCAAATTACAGATCAGCTTGTCCTTCGTCTCCAGCGACTGCAGGGCCAGAATGTGCGCATCCGCGAGATCGGCAACGTGAATATAGTCGCGAATGCAGGTGCCATCCGGGGTGTCGTAGTCATCTCCAAAAATAGAAATACTGGCGCGCCGCCCCAGCGCAACGTCGAGAATCAGCGGAATAATGTGGCTTTCCGGCTCGTGCATCTCGCCGCGTCCAGGCAGCGCACCGGCAACGTTGAAATATCGCAGCGACGCATAGTGCAGCCCCTGCAGGCGGTTGAGCCAGGTCAGCATGTACTCCACCAGCAGCTTCGACTCGCCGTAGGTGTTCGTCGGCTGCAGTGCGGCGTCCTCCGTTATGGGGACCCGCTCCGGCTCCCCATACACGGCAGCCGTGCTGCTGAACACAATCCGTTTCACCCCGGTAGCATGCATCGATTCCAGCAACCCAAGCGTGGACGCCGTGTTGTTGCGGAAGTACATCTCAGGCTTTTGCATCGATTCGCCAGCTTCGATCAGCGCCGCGAAGTGCAACACGCCGTCCGGCCGCAGGTCGCGTAGAACCTTCTCCACGGTCACTCGGTCGGCAATGTCTGCTTCGACAAACGCCGCACCCTTGGGCAACTGGTCGCGCCGGCTGTGGCACAGGTTGTCCAGAACCGTAACCGAGTGTCCCGCCTGCATCAAGATGGTGGCCACCGTGCCGCCAATGTATCCACAGCCGCCTGTCACCAATACGTTCATCGTCTCTCCAGTACCTTCCTTTAAGGCAGCAGCACTGCATCTCGAGCGAGCGGGCTCGGCTGCAAGTCTTACGCGTCATGTAAGCGATACCACCTCTTGGCGCGTCACGTCCACCAATACGTTCGGGCCCACTCCTCCCAGCACGCGGAGGAGGAGGCCATTCACGGTCTTGTGCTCTCGGTTGCACATCGCATCGGGAGACTTACCATCGCACAATATCTGTGCCGCCGGACTTCCCCGACCATGAACATCACGGCTATCACACGTAAGGCACGGGTCTCACGGCGGCTGTCTCTCGGACCATCAACGGCTCGCCAACGTCAGTCCCAAAACTGCGAAGTGGGTCCTCCGCGCCGTCGCTATTCTTGCTTTCTAACCCAGACATGAAAGCGCGCAATCTCGGCTCCGTTCGATCCAGCCTCTAAGGGCTCATCATCTCCGACCTCACGAACCCGTTCTTTCCGGAACCCGTCATGGCCTTTGAAGACGTAGCCGTCAAGCCCTGGGGCCCTACTGGCAGCGCGACAACAAACCCGTCAGCACCATGCTCGACGAAGCGAAACGTGACTACGCCGCCCTGCAGGCCCGCGGCGGCAGCTTTGACGCCAAGCTCATCGCTGACATGACCAGCACCTCAGGCAGCACCGCAGGCGAGCCCCACGCCTGGCTCTGCACCCTCAGTTACCGCCAAACTATTGCCGCCCACAAGCTCATTTACCGTTGGACAAACGAGACCACCAGTTGCGTCCCCATGACTGATTGGTATGACACCATCACCGGTAAACAAATCGGCTTCCAGGCCCGCTCCGTCGTCGGCGGAGTCTTCATCAAGGCCCTTGCCAACGTGTCACTCGCCGACCAACCGCGCCGCCGCCAAAGCCCGTACCTCTGGGTGGTCGTTACAAGATTCCACAGTACACAAACCGGGTGCCACCCTTTTCACAGCCCCATTGTTAAAGGGGTGGGTCCCAGCGCGTTAGCGATGATGGATCGCCGATCGTCCGGCATCCAGACGCCCTCCGGTGCCCGTCCGCACTCTCGGACATGCGTTCGCCCACCTACTTCGTCAGCGAAAACTCCCCGTGCTGCGAAGCCGCTGAATCCAACCCCACCCAAACATCGAACGTTCCCGGCTCCAGCACCCAGCTGTGCGAAGCCGCACTCCAGTAGGTCAGATCCTTCGCAGGCATCGTCAACGAAATAGTTTTGGTTTCGCCCGCACCAACGGTCACCTTCGCAAACTCCTTCAACTCCCGCCGTGGCCGCGCGGCGCTTCCTGCCCGCTGGTGCGTATACATCTGCACCACCGTCGCCCCACGTACTCCAGAGGTATTCGTCACAGGCACACTTACCGTTACATTTCCCGAAGCTGTAACGGACCCACTTACAACCGCTGCTCCCACCGTAAATTTCGAGTAACTCAGACCGTACCCGAACGGGAACAACGGCGTGCTTGGGATATCCCAATACCGCTGCGCCACGTTCTCCGGGTTCTGCGGAATGTTCTGGTTGTAGTACAGCGGTTCCTGCCCGGCGTCCCGGGGCCACGTCACCGGCAGGTGTCCGCTTGGATTCACATCTCCCACCAGCAGGTTCGCCACGGCATGGCCACCCTCAGTTCCGGGGTACCACACGTTCAAGATTGCAGGCACATGCTCGTTTGCCCAGGTCAGGTTTACCGGCCGGCCCGTCATCACCACCAGCACCACGGGCTTGCCCGTTGCCACCACTGCCTCCAGCAGTCGCTCCTGCTCGCCCGGCAGTGTGATCGACGCGCGTGACGCGTTTTCACCATTCATCGTCTGCGCCTCACCCAGCACCATCACCACCGTATCCGCGGCCTTGGCAAGGTCCAGCGCATGTGCAAACTCGGTGGCCTTCGCCTCCGGCGTCGTCAGCGTCAACTTCTCCGGTACTACCTGCTCGTCAAAGATCGTCGCCGATCCTCGCTCGATCTCCACGCCGATCGTATACGTCACCTGTGCGCCGGTCAGCTTCTCGCGCAGCCCCTGCAGAACCGTCACAGAGTCGTTCCGGTCTCCATGGATGGCCCACGATCCCATGATGTCCAACTTCGAATCCGCCAGCGGGCCTATCACTGCCACCGCTTTCACCGACTTGTGCAGCGGCAGTGCCTCACCCTCGTTTCGCAGCAGAACGGCACTCTGTTCCGCGGCAATTCTGGCAGCAGTACGCTGCTCGGCTGTCACCTGCGCGGCTTTGTACGCCGCAAGGTCCACATATGGATTTGTAAACAGCCCCATGCGGTACTTGGTCGCAAGCATCGGCCGCACTAAGTCATCGATCGTCGCGGCAGAAATAGTACCCGCCGCTACACTCTGCTTCAGCGTCTCGCGGTACGTGCTGCTTGTCATCTCCATGTTCACGCCGGCGTTTGCCGCGCGCGCCGCGGCGTCTGCCGGGCTCTCAGCCAGACCATGCACCTGCAGGCTCTTCACCGCATCCCAGTCGCTCACCACCCACCCTTTAAAGCCCCACTCCTTGCGCAGCACATCTGTCAGCAGCCACTTGTTTCCCGTCGCCGGCACAGAGTTCAAGTCCATATAGGCCGACATCAGCGTCGCTGTCCCTGCCTTTACGCCCGCGTGGTACGGCCGCAGGTACACGTTGTACAGCAGATCATCGCTTATGTTCGAGCTGTCGTAGTCCCGGCCGCCCTCCGCCGCACCATACCCCGCAAAGTGCTTTACAGACGAGATCAGGTGCCCGGGCTCGCCCACATACGCACCCTGAAAACCGCGCACCTGCGCCGCCGCGATCGCTTCGCCCAGCACCGGGTCCTCACCTGCACTCTCCATGATCCTGCCCCATCGCGCGTCGCGGGCAATATCCACCATGGGCGCAAACGCCCAGTGCACACCCGCGCTCCGGGCCTCTCGCGCGGCCATGCTCTGGCCCTTCTCCACCAGCGCCGGATCCCAGCTCGATGCCATGGCCAGCGGAATCGGATAAATTGTTCGGAAGCCGTGGATCACGTCGTATCCAAAAAGCAGCGGAATCTTCAACCGGCTCTGCTCCACCGCGATCTTTTGCAGCTCATTGATCCGTACCGGATCGGTCGTAAACAGAAAGCTCCCCACGCTCCCCGATCGCGTCAGTTCGTCCTGCTTGGCTGGCGGTGTGTACATGGGCTGCCCGGCCGCCTGTTCCATCTGCCCAATCTTCTCGTCCAGCGTCATCTTTCCGAGCAGGTCTCTGACGAACCGGTCGACCTGCGCATCGGTCGGTCGCTGTTGTGGGGCCTGCGCCTCCGCCAGACCCGCCGCAACACAACTCACCGCGCACACGGCTAGCGAACATCGAAACAGGGACGTACCACGCGAAAAGAATGCCAAGTTGAAGACCTCAGGGTGAGAACTATGCCAGCGTAGGCACGCACACCATCCTTGCCTAAGCACACCGCAACACGCAAGCGGAGATGTCCAAAAGTAGCTGCCCTACGATCTGTGCAGCGGCACCTAAGCTGGGCAACGCAAGGTATTTAGCAGCATTCGCCCAGCAAAGTCAGGAACCTAAGCCACTGATCCAAAAGAATCAGGAACTTACGTCTGGGGGGGGGTAGGGGAACAGGGAGAGAAGAAGACTAGCTGGGCTCCGCCTTGGCACCCTCCGGTGCCTTCAGCAGCGCACATCCCACCGCACCCAGCACCGCAAGACCGGCCACCACAAAGAGTCCACCCTCAAACGAGTGTGTCATGTCCTTCATCTTGCCTGTCAGGTAGGGTCCCAAAAAGGCCCCTACGCCACCCACCATCGTGATGATGGCCACTCCACCCGCTGCTGCCTGCCCGCCCAGCACCCGCGTCGGCAACGCCCAGAACGGACCCATGATGCTCCAATAGCCTACCGCGGCTAGACACATGGCCAGCAATCCGGCGATAAAGCTGTGCGCCACCCCAGCCCAAACAAATCCCAGTGCTGCCAGCAGCAGACATCCGGCGATGTGCCACCGCCGCTCACCCGTCTTGTCGCTGCTCCAGCCCACCGTCACCATTGCTACTGTCGCTGCGACGTAGGGCAACACCGCCCACTTTGCTACGTGGCTTGCGTCTCCAGCGCTCAAGGCCACGCTCGCACTCTTATTCCCGTGCATTAGCCCGTTCAAGATGAGCGGCATCCACAGGTTTACGGTGTAGAGCCCTACCTGATCCAGAAACCAGATACCTGCAAGCACCCAAACCATCGGCATTTTGAACGCGTCGAGCAGGTTGTGGTGTGTCTCCGCACCACCCTCTTTTTTGTCCCTCTCCAACTCGTCGTCCAGCCACTTTTTCTCCTCGCCCGTTAACCACCCTGCATCATCTGGATGGTCCTTCATGACCGCCAGCACGCTGAAGCCCATCAGAAAGGTTGGCACGCCTTCTACCAGGAAAAGCCACTGCCACCCATGCAGCCCGCTCACGCCTTCCAGCTTCAGCAGCGCGCTCGAAAGCGGTGCGCCAATCACGCCGGCAACCGCCGTCGCCGTCATAAACCGTGCCACCGCCTTTGCGCGCTGTTTGGACGGGAACCAGTACGTCAGGTACAAGATCATGCCCGGAAAGAAGCCCGCCTCGCCCACACCGAGCAGAAAGCGCATTGCATAAAACGAGTGCGCTCCCTTGACCAGGCTCATGCAACTGGCAATCAGCCCCCAAGAAATCATGATCCGCGCAATCCACTTCCGCGGTCCCACCTTCTGCAGCAAAAGGTTGCTGGGTAGGTCGAACAGCGACGACCCCAGGAAGAAAATACCCGCACCTGTGCCGTACACCGTATCCGTCAGGCGCAGGTCGCGCCTCATTTCCAGCGCCGCAAACCCCACATTCACACGGTCCAGGTACGCCAGAATGTACAACACAAACAGGTACGGAAGGAGCCGCCATGCAATCTTCGAGTACACGCGTTCGCCCACAGGGGCATTCATGGTCGTCACAGGCATCGCACCGTCAGATGCAGTCACGCGACCATTCGCTTCCGCCATTCACCGGCTATTTACCCTGCGCATGCAGCAAAGCCTTCTTTCGAGCCTCCCACACTTTCACATACTTCCACTGCGCATACACTGCGTGGTTCACGTGGAAGATCAGACCCTCCGGGCCGTCCAGAAAACCACCGCGGACTATGTAATTCTTCAGAAAACCGAAAAAAGGATTGATAAATGCCTGCACAAGCACGAGCCAACCCGGCAAACTGCCCTTGCGCCGTGTCATCGCCACCACGGTCCCGGTGCTGTACTCATTCATGTGGCCCAGGTAGTTCGCGAAGTCCGGGTAGCCATAGTGCTCCAGGTGGTACGTCAGCGTGCCCTTGGTCTTGTCGTACTGTGGCGTTCCATGTGGGCCGATCGTCTCGTCCACCATCGCCACACCGCGCCGAAACAGCCGCAGCTTCTCGTCCGGATACAGACCGCCATGCCGCATCCATCGGGTCATAAATATGTTCAACCGCGGAATACGGTACGCGTCCTTATCGCTGTTCGTTAACACGGACTGGATCTCCGTTGCCAACGCCGGTGTCACCACCTCATCGCCGTCCAGCAACAGGATCCAATCGCCCGTACACTTCGCGATCGCGATATTCTTCTGCTCGGCATGACCCTTAAAGTCGCGGTTAAAGCTATGCTGCGCACCGTACTCCCGCGCTATGTCGGGTGTTCTGTCCGTCGACCCCGAGTCGACAATGACCACTTGGTCTACCCACCGGACACCATCAAGTGTCCGCGCCAAATTGGCTTCTTCGTTGGTTGCAATCATCGCCACGGACACAGTGGTCCGGGCTTGCTCCGCATTACTCACGGCAAGAGTCTACCGCAGGCCTTCCGTAGTCAGCACAATGCTATCGCCACTTTGTTCCCCCTGCGTCACGTTCCACACGCAATGGCGCTCGTCAAAAGCCGGCACTCCGACCGGCAGGCTCAAACGGTGCGGAAGTTTACCAATGCCTGTCAAGAGCCCAGACACGGGCACCCGTGGCCACTGCGATTACCACAGCAGCTCCACTTTTTGGCTAGGCCTTCCGATTCAGAGTGACGGAATTCGCCTGGTCGATCGACGTAAGCAAAAGCGATGAAACGTTGACGTGCTGCGGCCTCGTCACTGCCCATCGGATTGCGTCTGCCACATCGTCGGGCGTCAGCGGCTGCAGACCGGCGTACACCTTCGCGGCGCGCTCGGTGTCGCCGCCGAATCTCACCTTGCTGAAGTCGGTTTCCACCATGCCAGGATCCATGCTGGTAACGCGCACACCAGTGCCCAGCAAGTCGATCCGCAGGCCTTCGCTGATCGACCGCTCCGCTGCCTTTGTGCCGCAGTACACGCTGCCGCCGGCGTAGGCCAGCCATCCTGCAGTTGAACCAAGATTCACGACATGGCCAACACCGCGCTCTACCATCCCCGGCACCACCGCCCGCGTCACGTACAGCAGCCCCTTGGTGTTGGTGTCGATCATCTCCTCCCAGTTTTCCGGATCGTCGAGCCAGAGCTTTTCCAGACCGCGCGCCAGACCGGCGTTATTCACCAAGATCTCGATCTGCTGAAAGTCGGCAGGGAGCGAAACGACTGCACTTTCCACGTCCCTGCGCTTCGTCACATCCAAGGCAAACCCGTGTACCGCCGCCGCTCCCGCCGCCCTAGCCTCCTCCACCACCGGCTGCACCCGGTCCATTGATCGTGCACATAGCGCCAGGGCCGCACCATCCGCGGCCAGCGCCAGCGCCGTCGCCCTGCCGATGCCGGCACTCGCTCCCGTGATCAACGCCACTTTCCCCGCAATGCTGTAAGCCATTCGAAACCTCACCCGTCTAGCTGCTGAGATGCAAACGGCACCTGCACGATGCAACGCGAAAGGGCTGCCATAACGGCAGCCCCTCATATCATCCCGCGAACCGTTAGTTCGCCACAGCCAGTGCCGGTGCCATGTCCTGCGTTTGCACACCGATTGACGGCCCGGAGACAATCATCTCGACCCGGCGATTCTGTGCGCGTCCTGCCGCTGACGTGTTATCCGCTACCGGATCCTGCTTGCCAAAGCCGTAGAAGCTCACGTTTGCCTGCTGCACGCCCTGTGCCACAAGGAAGTCTTCCGTCGATTTCGCCCGATCGTTGCTCAGCTTCAGATTCAGGGCATCGCTACCCGTGGAATCCGTGTACCCGGCAATCTGCAGCTTCAAATCCGGGTACTGCTGCAGGATCGCCGACACCTTGGCAAGCGAGATCTGTGCATTTTGCTTCAGTGCGCTCTTGCCCGTGTCGAAAAGCACATCGCCCAGCGTCACAATCAGGCCACGAGCCGTCTCCTGGGTAGCCAGCACTGCGTTCAGCTGTGCTTTCAACTTCTCTCGAATCGCTAAAACGCTCTGGTTGGCGGCATCGGCCTGTGCCTGCGCTGCGGCAGCTGCCGCGTTTGCATTTGCAGCGGCCGTCTCAGCCCGCGCACGCTCTGCTGCCTCGCGATCCGCAGCCGCCTGTGCACGTTCCGCGTCAATCGCACTCTGCTGAGCTTGCAGCTGCGAGGCTGCCGCCTGCTGCTGGGCTGCCTGGCGCGCATCCACTTCGGCCTGCCGGTCACGCGCTACCTGCTTGCGAATCGATGCAATGCGCGCGTCTTCGCTGCGCTGCACGGCATCTCGCGCAAACGTGATCTCCAGCTTCGAGTCGCCCTTCTTGTTCTGGTCGATAGCCGTCGCGTTCGTCAGGTCTTCCTGCACCTTCGCCATAATGTCCGGCGCATCCTGGTCCGCACCCGCCAGCTTTGCAATCCGCTGCGCGTTGAGCGCTTCGTAATACTCAAGCGGGCTGCGCTCGTTTCGTGTGATTGGGTCCAGCACGGTCTTTGACCCGTTGGTGCGTGAGTACAGTCCGCGCGGCAGCAGCGTGTAATGCGCGTTCACTTTCTCCAGCACGCCTTCGGTCTTGTCATTCAGAATCACGTTTTGCGCCACAACAACATCGCTGGGCACCTTTACCGCGAAGTAAGGCTCCGCCGTAACAATCAGCCCAAAAGACTGCAGGCTCGTCGTCGTATGAAGATCCACCTTCTTGCCGTCCGGCAGAACCTCGCCGAGATTCGCAGGGGTGCCGTCCGGAGTGATGGCCCACAGCACGTACGTCAGGTACTCCTCTCCAAAGCCATTGGCCGGTGTCAAACCCTCCAAATGTAGATCGACGGAGATTCGGCCCTTGTCACTCTGCACCTTCGCCTCACCCTTCAATTGCGGTGACAACGCTGTGCCCACAAAGCCGATCTTGGTGGACCCGCTACGATGGAAGTAGTTCACGGCATCCAGGTCACGCTGCACCACCGTTACACGGTAGAGTGGCACGCCGTTCACTTCGCTCACAAGCTTGGCACCGGTCCGCGCGGTTTGGGGATCTGCCGTCGGATTCACCTCCTGTGCCGGCAACGCCGATCCTGCCAGTAACGCTCCTGTAATCACTGCCGACGCTGCAAGTAGCATCACCGGCCATTTTTGCTTTTGCTGCATGTTCACGCTTATAGCTCCTTAGTTCAAACCGTTTGAACGATACGCGTCATGCGCTTCTCGCCCATCATCAATTCGATGCTCGCGCGGGAGCAGGCGAACGCGCTGACCGGCTCGAGCGTGTACAACTTTGGGGCTATGTCGTCGTTTCGCCGTGGGCCGACGAGTCGCTGAATCCTCAAAGGACCCTTAGTGGCCAGCGGTGCTGTTGGCGGCTTCCGTGGCACCCTGCGTAAACATTTGGTCCGCGGCAGGCGTCATGCGGCGCGAGAAAAACTCCTGGTACAGGTTTGCCAGCGCACCCGCGCCAGTCCCGACGGCCAGATTCAGAAACGTAAGTCCGGCACCATTCCGGTCGGACGATGGGTAATACAGGTTCGAGGTACCGGCAGAGGCGAGGTTTCCCATCAAGTTGGAGTAGTTTGGCTGCCATTTGCCATTGGCGCCCTTGCAGATCACCACGCGCGTCATCGCGTACACAGCGCGCGACCGTACGCTGCCTGTGCCCTTCCAAAAATAACGAGGGTCCTGCTTCAGCAGCACGGGCAGCAATGCGCCACCGATCGCGGTTCCAATCGCGCCGTCGGCAAAGCCCGCGCCGTAACGTTTTGCGTACCCAGCCGCACCCTGCCCATAGCCACTGAAAGAGTTGCTCGCCTGCTCGAAGCCCGCGCTCGCCCCAACCAGCACAAAGTTCACGGGATCGATTGTCGACCGGATTGCAAGGCTCCACTTGTTCTTTGCAGACAGCGGAGCGGCATGCGGCAGATAGCTGATATAGAAGTTAGGAAACACACCAAGCACCCGCTGCTGCTCCGCGAGGTTTACCTGCGCTGTAGCCATCTCGTCAGCAGTGGCAAATACCTGCGCATCTGCTCCGGCGTGTTGGCCTGCCAGCAGAATGTGCGGTATCTGCAACGCCTGTCCATGCGCAAGTGTCCCAGTCACCAGTCGCGTCGCGTACATCACACTGCTTACCTGCAACGTAAACGCTCCAGACGGTACCCCGTGAAAGGTAAAACCGCCATCCGATCCGGTACGCTCCGCACGTTCTTTTGCAGCGTTGTCGGTGAATCGTAGAAGCACCAACGCCCCGGCTATCCCCGTCCCGTCCTTGTCCATAACGGTTCCCCGCACTGAATTCGCCTCGCCTGGCTCACGTGCATTCGCCGCTGCCTCGGCCCGCATGGCTGCCGCGCTCTCCGCATCATTGGGCAACGTCATCTCCGGTGCGTCGGGCAGTGAGGAAAGTTGACTCAGCGCGGTCGTTCCGGATACTGGACTTTGAGCCCCGCATACTATGCACGGAACCACTGCCGGAAGCGTTGCCAGCAGGAGGCGTAATCTCTTGGCGCCTGTCGTCGTCAAGCGTAAACCCATAATGCGGTGGGACGAGTTTAGTGCCCGGGAAGTTCTGGGTCAGCCGAACATTTTGCCGACCACAGGTGCCTTGGCGTCAAATGGGGTCTACGAGCTTGTGGGAAATGGCAAACAGGGCCAGTTCCAGCCGCGTGCTGACACCCGTCTTATCGAATGTGTTCGAGAGGTGCCGCTTCACCGTTTCTTCACTAATATTGAACTGCTTGGCGATGTCTTTGTTGCTGCAGCCTTCCACAATACTCTGCACAACTTCCAACTCTCTTGGAGTGAGACCGTAAGTCTTTTTCTCCGGCAGCGCGGCCGCCTTCTGCATCAGGCCATGCAGCGCCTGTAGCAGGTTCACAACGCGTTCACCGCCGATCCAGTAATCGCCGCTGTACACGGCACGAATGGCTTCACTGAGAGCACCGGCAACTGAGTCCTTCAGCACAATGCCGCGTGCGCCAATCTGCAAAGCCTCAATCACCTGCTGGCTGGAAATCGTGCTGGTCAGCAGAATGATCTTGACCCGCGGCGATTTACTCATGATGGCTCGCATCGCTTCGAGCCCCGGCAAACGAGGCATTTGCAGATCCAGCAGAAGAATGTCCGGCTCATGCTCAAGCGCCTGGGTGATGGCTTCGTCGCCGTCGTCGGCCTCGCTCACTACCTCAAAGCCCGGCTCGCTATTCAGCATGTTCTTCACGCCAAATCGCACAACCGGGTGATCGTCAGCAACGACCAGGCGAATGGTCGATGCCGCAGGCACTGCCTTGCTTCCACTCTTGACAGACTTCAGCATAGCGTCCACCTCAACCCACCCACTTCTCCGCACACGCGGCTTTCTTCCAGAACGATCTACAACATCTGCTGCTGAACGGGGAACTGTGTCTCCAGCATAAGGCGAAGTGCCTGGGTTTCGACAGCCATGCCCGACACTGTCTTTCCGGATGTTGCCATTACCTCAAGTTCGGCGTCATTTGCCAATCTCCAAAGTCGTCGCGCTCCGATCATGCCACAACTTCCTTTGATGGCGTGCGCCTCGCGTTTGAACACGTCGACATCGCCGTCCGCCACTGCCTGTTCCATCCGCTTCAGCCGGTCCCCGGTGTCGGCCAGTGCAAAGGCATAAAGCCCCTGCGCGCCTCTTGCCCCCATCGCTCTTTGCAGCTCCAGCAGTGTGGATGGGTCCACAATGGGCAAATCCGCTGTATCCCGGTCCGCAGCATTCTCAAGACCAGGACCGGCAGCTTCAACCGCGCCGCTGCCGCCTGACACAGCATCTGCGGCCCTGGTCATATGGCGCTCCCACTCCTGCTGCACAGCGTCCGGTGGAAACGGTTTCAATAGCCCCCCAAAATAGCCCGCTACCCGCGCGTTCGGCGTGGCAGACATCGCGATCAAGCATAAGCCGGGTGCTCGAACATGAATCGCGTGCGCCAGCGCTTCGCCGCAGAGTCCCGGCAGGTGCAGGTCGCAAAGCACCACGGCTGGCAGGGACCTTGACTGCTGCAGGTTGTCTATCGCCTGCTCGCCATTCTCAACGGCCTGTACGGTCCATCCCTCAGCCTGCAGCAACAGGGTCAGCAACTCGCGTGTGACACTGTCATCTTCCACCAGCAATAAACTTTCGTGCTGCACCATGGGAGAACTGTACCGCGTTGCCGACCGGGCCGGTGCACCCGCTACAATCTGTGCACGCGCATGCGGTTCCACACTGGCATTCTCGCGCTCTTCCTCACACCTCCTGGTTTGCCCTCCGGTGGCTTCCATTGGCAGCGAACCATTACGCCCCCGCCAAAGGCGCCGCTGGCCCAGGCGTGTGTCGTTCTTGATACGCAAACGTTCGCCAATGCGGCACCCGCGTTGCGTGACCTGCGGCTGTTTCAGGACGGCATCGAACTTCCTTACGCGGTCGAGGAAAGCTACGATCCTCGCGCCCTGGAAAGCGGCGTGACAACCGCAGATGATCGGTCCCTGTATGAAACGTCGCTGGTCGCCAACCTGAGCCCGCGGCTCAATGCAATTGCACCGGGCGACGGCATCGACCGCGATTCCCGAACCCACCAACCACTCAAGCCAGGCCAGATTGACTCCTGGATCGGTGTGTACGACAACATCGAGATTCCTGCGCACGTTCCCGTAGAGCGTGTGCGTCTCGAGCCGGCCCCGGACTCACCCGTGTCTTTGCAGATTTTCGCGACGGAGGCTGACACTACCCGGGATCCGCCTTCAGAAAGCATTAGGGGAGCGCTCGACGCACAGCATCTCGCGCTGCCCTTTACGCTTGGCGCTAATCTGCAGCACCCCGCCACGCTGGGCATCCTCGCGGAGCATGGCGAGCAGGTCTATCGGAGGGCCGTCTTCGAAATGCGTCGCCGCTCCCTTTGCTACCAGCCGCGTTCCGCCTCACCCCTCACCCTGTACCTTGGCGGGGGCGAGGCCATGACGGCAAAAACATACAGCTATGCATCAAGCTTCTCCACCGCAGTTGAGCGCCCTTACGCCACGGTCGGCCCGCTTGTGCCCAATCCAGAAAATACTGACACACCCGTCCGCCACGGCCTGCTCACCCAGCGCAGGCGCATGCTGCTAGCAGCCGCACTCGCCGGTGCGTTCTTCATCATCTCCGCACGGCGCATGCTCGTACAACAAAAGGGCCCGCCTGAAAACATCACTTAGGGTTCCTCGGTCTCGTCCGGCGGACTAGCGCAGAGCTTCATCCACCTCGCGGTAGAAATCCGGTGACTTCAGGATCTCCCGGGGCTTTGACCCGTCTGCCGGCCCAACCAGGCCATCACGCTCCATCAGATCAATCAAGTGCGCGGCACGTCCATACCCAATCCGCAGCCGCCGCTGCAGCAGGGAAGTGCTGGCCTTGCTGAACTCAAACACCAGCCGCACTGCATCATCGAACAGCTCATCGCTGTCGCCCTCCGCGGAACCATCCCCCAACTCCTTGCCGGTCTTTTCGTCCTTCGGCCCTTCCAAGAAGCCTTCCACGTATTCGGCCTGTCCCTGCGCCTTCCAGAACTCGACCACATCCGTGATCTCCTTCTCTGTTACATAGGGTGCGTGTACGCGCTGCAGCCTGCTTGTACCCGGCGGCAGAAACAGCATGTCTCCCCGGCCAAGCAGGCTCTCAGCGCCGTTCGAGTCGATGATCGTCCGCGAGTCCACCTTCGTCGCCAGCCGAAAGCTCATACGTGTCGGCACGTTCGCCTTGATCAACCCCGTAATGACATCGACCGATGGCCGCTGCGTCGCCAGCACCAGGTGTATACCCACGGCGCGTGCCATCTGCGCCAGGCGCGTGATGCTTTCTTCCACGTTGGCCTTATCCAGCATCATCAAGTCCGCCAGCTCGTCGATGATGATCATGATGTACGGAAGCGGTGCCTGCTCCTCGCCATCCTCGTTGAACAACTGGCCGCTTTCGAACAGCTTGTTGTATTGGTCCAGGTTGCGCACATGTCGCGACGCCAGCAGCTTCAACCGCCGCTCCATCTCGCGCACAGCGTTGCGCAGGGCATTCGCCGCCAGTTTGGCCTCCGTGATGATCGGCGTAAACAGGTGCGGAATGCCCTCATACATACCCAGTTCCACCCGCTTTGGATCGACCAGAATCATGCGCACCTGCTCCGGCGTGCTCTTGAACAGCACACTCATGATCATCGCGTTGATCGCGACTGACTTGCCCGATCCCGTCGACCCGGCAATCAAGACGTGGGGCATGCTTGCCATGTCCGCCGTCACAATCCGCCCGTTGATATCCTTGCCCATCGCGATCGCCAGCCGGCTCTTGCTGTTTGCAAAGTTCTCACTCTCCACGACGTCACGCAGCCAAATCGTCTCGCGCTCATGGTTTGGCACCTGGATGCCCACAGTCGACTTGCCAGCCATGCGCTCGATCAGGATCGATTCCGCGGCCATCGCCAGGCAAAGGTCATCTGCCAACCCGGTCACACGCGAGTACTTCACACCCGCGTCCGGACGGAACTCGAAGGTCGTTACGACGGGTCCGGGATTGATCTGAGTCACTTGGCCATCGACGCCGAACTCCCCGCACTTCTCTACCAGCACCCTCGCCTCGTCGCGCAACTGGTCTTCACGGATCGACGCGTGCTCCTCATTGCGGTACAGCAGCGACGACGGCGGCAACTTGTATCCATGCACGCTCTTCGCGGTCATGGTCACAGGTTGCAGATCCTCATCGGCACGCTTGCCAAATGAGATGGGCTTCGGCTCGGGCTCGGGCGCAGTCTGACGGGGTGCTTCCGGCTTCACAGAACGCGTCGGAAAGGGAACGATTTCCGCTCGAGCACCTGCTGGCGGTGAAGTCGCCTCCCTGCGCGCGCCGGCCTCCATCCAGGCAAATGGTTCCAGGTCTGCAGACACCTGTGCTGGCCCTCCAGGCTGGTCCCAATCCTCGAACCCGCCTTGCAGCGGTGTGTCCCCATGCTCGATAAGCTCCTGTTGCAAGTGCGCTTCCGCGGCGTGCCGCAAGTGCGCGGGCAACGGCGCAAATTCCGGTTCTGGACCGGCATCCACGTCCATGCGCGGCTGCTGCGAAAACAGGGTGCGCGACACCGGTGCAACACTCGGTACCTCGGCATGGTCGGCGCGAATGCCCTTGCGCCAAAAACCCCACTTGGCAAACAGACTGGCCAACAGCGAACCATTCTCCGCGGCTTTGCGAGCAGCTTCGTGCTTGTGCTCCGTCTGTTGCTGGCGCGCAAACTCACGCTCACGCCGGGTAGCTCCATCCTCCTCGTCCGCCTTGTGGCGTCGCGCCGCCAGCTTCTCCCGCAACCTGCCAATCAGGCCCACACGTTGCGTTGCCCATTCCTGCGCCGTGTTGAAGGTAAAGGTTGTGGACAGGTACACGGCCACAGCCAGCATCAGCAGTACGCACACCCACGCACCGGGCGTGTTTACCAGCAGCACCAGCGTGCCGGCCAGCAGCGTTCCAACGGCACCACCCAGCGGCAGTGCCCCCTTGTACATCCAGGTCGCCGGCAGCAGGCCAAATGCCGTCGGCGCAGCAATCAGCCAAAGTGCCACGCCCACGCTCTTGGCCAGCACCGCACCCTGGGCGCGAGACTGTATCCAGCACACACCAAGCCGCGCAAGCAGCAGCGGCGACGCCAGTGAAGCCACTCCACATACCTGTAGAAGCGCATCGCTTACGCTTGCACCCACACGTCCCGTCCAGTTCCGCACGTGGGCGGCACCGTCTGTCGTAATGGTGTTCAGCGAAGGATCGTTTGCCTGGTAGCTCACCAATGCAAGCAGAAGCATGACTGCCACCACAACAACGATCATGCCCAGCACCTCGTTCAGCCGTCGGCTGCGGGTCGGTGCCATTTCTAATCTCAAAGGCCTCATGCGTCCGGGCTCTCCTCACGCGCCGATGCGTGCTGGAAGACACGGCACCGAGCACATCACAATTCTTACCCGCGAACAGACAGCGAAGGTGAACAAAACGCAGGGGCGAACCATGCGAGCAACCCACCCGCTGCCCCCGGCTTCCTATGCTGCAGTACAGGGCCCGACCCTCGGGTAATCACGGCGTTTCCGCCACATTTCTGCGCATCCCCCGGCGTTGAGCCGGCATTTTGAAAGGATCTACAACACTATGGAAGACACTCTGAAAAAAACGGAAGCTACCCTGCGTGGCCTCATCGAGACTTTGATTGACAGCCAGAAGGGCTTTCAGGACATCGGCGACCATTTGAAGGATGAAACCCTCAAGCGCTACTTTCTGGCGGAAAGTCTGAAGCGCGCTTCCTTCCGTGGAGATCTGGAAGATACCCTGCACAAAGAAGGGGTCCACGACGTCAAGGAGTCGGGTACTGTCGCCGGTACCTTGCACCGCACCTGGGGTGACCTCAAGCAGAAGCTGGGTGGCACGGATCACACCCTCCTCGAATCCGCTGAGAGCGGTGAAGATGTCATCAAAAAGGCGTACGCAGAAGCTCTCAAGCTTGAACTGCCTCTGCCCGTTCATCAGCTGCTAAGCACGCAGGCCGCTCACATCCAGACCTCGCACGATTACGTCAAGGCTGCACGCGATAGCCGCGCTTAATTTCTTGGATGAAAGCAAAACGCTCCGCTTCCGCGCGGAGCGTTTTCGCTTGTATCGTTCAGCATCTGCCGATTGTCTGGCAAAGAGGACATCGTGACAGGAAACCTCTACCGCATCGGCCTTCTGGCTCAGTCTCTGCTCTACATCGTTGCCGGAACCAACCATTTCTGGCACACGGCCACATACACGGTCATCATGCCGCCCCATTACAGCAGCCCCGACGCCTTGGTTCGTGTTAGTGGAGCGGCAGAGGTGTTGGGCGGCATGGGTTTGCTTGTACCGTGCACCCGTCGCGCAGCCGCTTGGGGCATCCTGGTCATGCTGCTGGTGTATTTCGACGTTCACATCTTCATGCTTCAAAACGCAAGCCGGTTCCAGCTTGTCCCCAAATGGGCCTTGGCAGCGCGTCTACCGTTGCAATTTGTTCTGATCTACTGGGCGTGGATCTACGCCCGGCGAGCGCAAGACCAAACGCCTCGGCTTGGCTGAGCACGCCGGTCAGGAAGCGCCCACATGGAACGCATTCCGGAGTCGCATTCTTTCCGTGTAGCATGCCTATGTCTTTGGTCGTCGGCTCTCGGCCCGGCAGTACGAGGAACACATGCAACTCTCTACCTTGAACGATGTCTTCTCCCGCGCCACATCGCGCGGCCCTGAAACCGTCATCCTGGAACACGGAGCTGGCGGCAACTGGCAGCCCATCAGCGCCGACGCCCTCTACTGGCGTGTGTACAGGCTGGCGGCCTGGCTGCAGGCGCACGGCGTGCAAAAGGGTGATCGCGTGGCCTTGCTCGCGGAAAACCGCTGGGAGTGGGCGGTCGTCGACTTCGCCTGCCTCGCCATCGGTGCGGTCGACGCCCCCATGTTCCCCACCCTCACCGCCGAGCAGATGCGAAAACAGATCACCGACTGCGGCGCCAGGCTGGCCTTCGTTTCCACGGCAGAGGTCTTTCGAAAGGTCCGTGACATCGGCAGCCTTGAAAAGGTGGTCGCCATGGATGCGGTGGAGGGTGCTGAGAGCTTCGCTGCCATCGTCCACGGCGATGAGTCACCCACGCGCGACGCAGCGTTCGACGAATCTCGGCAGACTATCGTTCCACAGGACCTCGCTACCCTCATCTATACCTCCGGCACTACCGGCGAGGCCAAAGGTGTCATGCTCACGCACGGCAACATCGCCTCCAATCTGACGGCTACGACGGACATCTACCGGTTCAAGCCGACCGACTCCACGGTATCCTTCCTGCCCCTTTCGCACGTCACGGCACGGCATATTGACTATCTCTTCTATGCAGAAAACGTCACAATCGCCTATGTGAGCCGCGCAGAGCGCGTGCTGCCGGCCATGACTTCGGTCAGGCCCACCATCTTCGTCGCTGTCCCGCGCGTCTACGAGCGCGTCCGCCAGTCCGTCGAGAGCAAATCCGCCAAAGCCGGTGGCCTGAAAGCGAAAATCTTTACTTGGGCCCTTCAAACGGGGGCCGCCCATCGCGAGGCTGTCGCCAATGGCCGCACCCCGGGCTCCCTGGCTTGGAAGCTCGCCAACAAGCTCGTCTACAGCAAAATCGCCGAAGCCCTCGGTGGTCGTGTCCACACCCTGGTTGCCGGTGGAGCTCCGTTGGGCATCGACCTGAGTCGCTGGTTCGCCGATGTCGGCCTGCCCATCTTTGAAGGTTACGGCCTCACCGAAACCTCCCCTGTCATCGGCGTTAACCGTCCTAGCGCCAATAAGCTCGGCACCGTCGGCCAAACTTTGCCGAACATCGAGTGCCGCATCTCCCCGGAAGATGGTGAACTGCTCGTAAAGGGGCCAAGCGTCTTCCATGGCTACTGGAACAAGCCTGACGCGACCGCGGAAGTCTTCAGTGCGGACGGCTTCTTTCACACCGGCGATGTCGGCAACATCGACGCGGACGGTTTTCTCTCCATCACCGACCGCAAGAAGGAACTGCTGAAGACGATCGGCGGCAAGCTGATCGCCCCGCAGCCCATCGAAGCGAGCCTGAAAGTAAGCGCTCTCATCGGCTACGCGGCGTTGCAGGGCGACAACCGCAAGTACATCACCGCACTCATCTCCCCAAATTTTCCCGCGCTTGAAGAGTGGGCTGCCGCGCAGGGCATTGTCACAACAGACCGCGCCGCGCTGGTACGCCACACCAAAGTCGTCGCGCGATACCAGCAGGAATTCGATCGAGCCAACAAGGATCTGCAAGCCTGGGAGAAGGTCAAGCGCTTCCGCCTTGTGCCGGACGAGTGGACACAGGATACCGGCCACCTCACGCCCAGCGTCAAGCTTAAGCGACGCGTGGTAAAAGAGACCTATGCCCAGCAGATTGAAGAGATGTACACGGGAACCGAAGCGGAGTAGCATCCCCGTAACTGCAAAGCCACCAGACTCAAGAGATTCACTCTCAACACTGTTGCCTATCGGTGCAGGACGACGTAGAACGGTGTCTACCGGTCGCGCCGGTCAAGGAGATCGTTGTGGCCGCAGCACCCAAGCCTGCATGGCGTGACGTAATGGATATGCGGGACGCCGCAGACTATCTCGGCCTCAGCACCGACTCACTGTACCGGTACGCTTCGCAGGGTACCGTGCCGGCATTTCGCTTCGGCAATCGCTGGCGCTTCAAAAAGGATCTGCTCGACCGGTGGATGGACGAACAGTCCGGTGTCGCTCCAGCTTCGCCCGCCGCGCCGACAAGCCGGTCCAAAAAGCCACCCTTATCCGCCAGGTAGCGATCACCCAGACTGTGCTCTCGAGCTCGTTTCAACCGGCTCTCCCGGTTGCAGCGTAAAGACCGTGATCTCCGGTGGGCATCGAAACCGTATTGGCAGGTGAACGGTGCCGATCCCGCGATTCACATACAGCTGCATGCCGCCAAAGTTGAAGCGGCCGTGGATGAACCTGCGACCCAGGTCGGGTAAGAAGTACGGCGTCAGCAAAGGCAGGCGCACTTGGCCGCCATGCGTGTGCCCGGCCAGCATCAGGTCCACCCCGCCATACTCCTTCACCGTGGTTGCAATATCCGGCTCATGGCCCAGCAGTATCACCGGCCCGCCTCCCCGCTCATGGGGAATGGCACGTGTCAGGTCCGGAGCATCGAAGTACGCATCGGTAAGCCCACCCACCCACAGCCTGTCACCCCGCACATCAATGCTCGTGTGGGCGTTCCGCAGCACGGTCAGACCGTGGCGTGTCAGCGCATCGATTACGCCGGCAAAATCGATGCTGTCGTGGTTTCCGAGGGAGCAGAAGCGCAGGGGACAGCTCAGACCCGCCAGGATTTCTGCGCAGATTGCCTCGTTGCGCCGATTGTTCCAGAGCTCAGGCTCCGCGGTGATGAAGTCCCCGGTCAACGCCACCATGTCCGGCGCTAGCGCATTCACCTTGGCCACAGTCTCGCGCAAAAACCACTGCTCGACCCACTGGCTGTAATGAAAATCGGAGATCTGCACGATACGAAATCCGTGGAAGGCGGTCGGCAGGTCCACAATGCGCACCGGCACCTCGACGATGGACAGATGATGCCGCTCCACCTCTACCGGGTGAAACACCGTCACTGCAGCCGCCACGGCAGCAGAACCCATGAGGAATTCCCTGCGCGTTGGGGACCGCAGGCGATCTCCGCTGGAAGGCATATTCCATTCTACCGGGATGCAGTGCCGCCGGGCTCTCGTAAAATAACCAGGTGGATTTCCTTTCTCGTCACGCGCGGTTGGCGCAAGCGATGGACCGGCAAAAGCTGCTGGCAGTGCTAGTGACGCACCTGCCCGATGTGCGCTGGCTATGCGGCTTCACTGGCTCCAACGCGGCGCTGGTTGCGTTACGAAGCGCAAAGGGCCTTAAACTTCACCTGTTCACGGATGGTCGCTACACCGCTCAGGCAGACACCGAAGTCCAGGGTGCGCGCGTCCGCATCGCAAAGAAGAACGCCCTGGCAGAAGCTCTGCTTTTGGTCACTAGCGGGCCAGCATCCCGATGTGGCTTCGACGCAACCAGCACAACGGTCCAGACTCTGCACGCGATGAATCAGGTCCTGCTCGACCCAAGCCTCACAAGTCCGCGATCGGCAGCTTTTCTGAAGCCGACGCAAGAGCTCGTAGCCAACCTGCGACAAGTGAAAGATCCACAGGAGATCGATGCGCTCCGTCGCGCTGCAGCGCTGGGCTGCACCCTTTACGAAGGCATGCTCGGCTTCATTGAAACTGGTATGCGGGAGCGTGACGTCGCAGCGGAACTGGAGCATCGTGCAAGACTCGCCGGTGCCGAAGCCATGAGCTTCGAAACCATCGTTGCCGGGGGCGTCCGTTCTGCCATGTCCCATGCACGCGCAACGGATGCGGTGCTGAAACCAGGAACCCTGCTCACTATGGATTTTGGCGTTGTGCTGGACGGGTACTGTTCTGACATGACACGTACAGTTTTTCTTGCCGCTGACCCAAACGTGCGATCCTCTCCAGCCAAACGCGAACGCCTCGCATGCCAGCGGCACGTCTTTGACACTGTTCTACAAGCGCAGGAGGCAGCCGTCGCCTCTGTTCGGGCCGGCCTTGCCGCGGGGGCGGTAGACAATGCGGCCCGCTCGGTCCTAAAAAGCTTCGGTCTGGCTAAAACATTCACTCACTCCACCGGCCACGGTCTGGGTCTCGAGATTCACGAGGGTCCGAGGATCGGCGCAAACGGGACCGCCACACTTCAAGCCGGCATGACCGTGACGATTGAACCAGGCGCGTACCTGCCGGGCGAGTTCGGCGTGCGCATCGAAGACACTGTGCTCGTAACCAGCGCCGGATGCGAGATACTAACCCCGGCGTATAAAGGCTGGGTCGAGCTGTAGCGGCCGCAGTGCCACAGTTTTGCGAACGTGCTCGCGCGTCGACGCGGTGCAGGCAAGGGAAGAACGATGGAACGGATGGATTTGCAGGAACTGCGCGAGCTTGTTGAGTTTCTGAAGGAAAATGGCATCGCAGAGTTTGAGCTGGAGCGGGAAGACCAGCACGTAAAGCTCAAGTTTGAGAGTGCGTTTCCGGCTGCAATCGCAGCTGCCCCAGTGCTTCACGCACATGCGATGACTGCACCCGTATCTGCTGCCGCGGTGCCTGCTGCGGCTGCGGCTGCCAGTCCAGACGCCCCTGCCGAAGAGGCATTGCACCAGGTCAAGTCCCCCATCGTCGGAACCTATTACGAAAGCTCCGCTCCCGGGTCGCCTGCCTTCATCAAGGTTGGCGACACCGTTGAAGTCGGTCAGACTGTCTGCATCGTTGAAGCCATGAAGCTTATGAATGAGATCGAGTCCGATGTCGCCGGCGAAGTCGTCAGGATCATCGCCAAAAGTGGCCAGCCTGTCGAATACGGCCAGCCTCTCTTCGCGGTGCGCGCAAAGTAATGGCCATGTTTAAAAAAGTCCTCGTCGCCAATCGCGGCGAAATCGCACTGCGTGTCATCTCCGCCTGTCGAGAAATGGGCATTGGCACTGTCGCCGTCTACTCTGAAGCCGACCGTAACTCGCTCCATGTCCGCTTTGCTGATGAAGCCGTCTGCATCGGGCCGCCCCGCTCCGCGGAAAGCTACCTCAACGTTCCTGCCGTCATCTCAGCGGCAGAGATCTGCGATGTGGATGCCATCCATCCGGGCTACGGCTTGCTCAGCGAAAACGCAAACTTCGCCGAGGTTTGCCGTGCGTCGAACATCAAATTCATCGGACCCCGGCCGGAAGTCACCCGCATGATGGGCGAAAAGTCGACCGCTCGTCAAACTATGAAAGCAGCGAAGGTTCCCATCCTGCCTGGGTCCGATGGTGTTATCGCATCGGTGGACGAGGCCCTCACATGGGCTAAATCGGTGGGCTACCCCGTCATTCTCAAGGCTGTAGCCGGCGGCGGAGGCCGCGGCATGCGCATCTGCCGCTCAGCCACCGATCTACCAGACCTGTACAACCAGGCTTCAACAGAGGCGCTCAATGCCTTCGGCAATGGCGACCTTTACATGGAGAAGTTTATCGAGCGTCCCCGCCATATCGAGTTTCAGGTACTTGCCGACGAACACGGCAACGTCATGAGCCTCGGCGAGCGAGAATGCTCCATCCAGCGCCGCCACCAGAAGCTCATTGAAGAGGCTCCCTCGCTCCAGGTCTCCCCCGAGCTCCGCGCCCGTCTAGGCGGTGTCATCGAGCGGTCCCTGCGCGAGATCGGCTACTGGAATGCCGGCACCATCGAGTTCCTCATGGACGAGGATGGCGAAATCTACTTCATCGAGATGAACACCCGCATCCAGGTCGAGCATCCTGTCACCGAGGCCATTACAGGCATCGACCTCGTCAAAGCTCAGCTCCGTATTGCTGCCGGCGAACACCTCTCCGCCATCGTGCCTGAGCGCCCTCGCATCAACGGACACGCCATCGAATGCCGCATCAATGCCGAACATCCGGAGAAGTTCACCCCCTCAGCCGGCAAAATTACGGCCTTCAACCTGCCCGGGGGCAACGGTATTCGGGTAGACACCGCGCAGTATGCTGAGGGCATTGTGCCTCCGTACTACGACAGCATGATTGCAAAAGTCATTTGCCACGGCAAAGACCGCGAAGAAGCCATGAACAAAATGCAGCGTGCGCTTGACCAGTTTGTGGTGGAAGGCATTCACACCACCATTCCTCTGCAGCAAAAAATTTTCGCCGACCCTGATTTCCGCCGGGGAGACTTCGACACCAAGTTCATGGAACGCTTCTTCGAAAAGGAAGCCGAACACAAGCGGACAGAAGCCGAAGGCTAGGACTCAGCCCTTCTGAAAAGGTTGCCGGTATACTGTCCTGTTACGCGCGGCATGTTCGCCTACCGGTCTCTTTCCACCACATATGCCGGAATGCCCAATAGGGCACGATGCGCCTTGTTCTGCGGCAGGTCGGCAATGGACAGTCGTGCGGCCTCAGCGTAGGCGCGCGCAGCATCCATCGCGTATTCGATAGAGCCGTGGCGATGGAGGATCTCGAGGATCGTCGAGTGCCGAACGCGACTGAAGTCGCCATCCGCCAATACGGTTCGGATACATTCGCGGTCGGAGCCGGTACCGCGCTCCAGCGCGTGGATGACGGCAAGCGTGGCCTTGCCTTCACGAAGGTCGCTTGCCACAGGTTTACCCAGCGTCTCTTCCGTGGCGGTCAGGTCAAGCACGTCATCGACAATCTGGAAAGCAAGGCCGAGATTGCGGCCGTACTCACCCAACTGCTCTTCAATCGCGTCAGTCGATCCTGCAAGCGTTGCGCCAAGCTGCATGCTTACCTTGAACAGGCAGGCCGTCTTGCGGTAGATCAGGTCGAAGTACTCTTCCTCGTTGATCAGGTGGCCCAGCTTCTGCATCTGTAGCAGTTCGCCTTCCACCATCTGCTGGGTCAAGCCGATGAGCAGATCCAGTAGATGAAAGTTTCGTTCTTCCAGCGCAGTCTGAAACGACTGCATGTAAAGCCAGTCGCCGGCCAGCACGCACCTGGATGAACCCCATTTCGCATTCGTCGAGGGGCGGCCCCGCCGGGTCGTGGCGGAATCGATGATGTCGTCATGAACCAGCGTCGCGGTGTGCAACATCTCCACCACCGCGCCCATGCGGATTCGGCTCTCGCCCGCAAAACCCAGGCACTTCGCAGAAAGCAGTAGAAGTAACGGACGAATTCGTTTGCCACCGCCGGCGAGCAGGTAGTCGCCTATCTCTGTGATTACCTGGACCTGCGACTGCGATTGGCGGGCAAACTCCTGCTCAACCAGAGCAAGGTCACCGCTCACCAGATTCAAAGCCTCTTTTGCCGATGAAATGGAGAGTGGGAACACGCTTATGTGACTGTAACAGGGTGCTTGGAGATGCTGAACAGGATAGTCGGTGTGCGGCGACGTTGGCCAAGTGGATGCGAGTGAGTAAGCTTTATGGTGCGGTAAAGTAAAGGGCACTCCCGCAGCGTTGGCCCGCATCGAGTGAGGGCTTTGATGGTCTTGTCAGTTCGAACGAAAATTGGTGAACTGCAGCTCGACCCCAAAATCCTTGCCGCGGAGCAACGCCATAACCTCCTGCAAAACGTCCCGGTCCTTGGCGGCGACTCGAACAGTGTCACCCTGAATCGAAGCCTGAGCCTTCTTCTTGCTGTCTTTCACGAGCGCCGTGATCTTCTTTGCGGCGTCCGAGGGAATGCCCTGCTTCAGCTTGATTTTCTGGCGAACGGAACTGTTCGAAGCCGGCTCAACCTTCTCGTACTCAAGATTCTTGAGCGACACGTTCCGCTTGACGAGTTTCTGCTGCAAAATCTCGGTCACTGCACCCAGGGTGTACTCATCCTGTGAGGCCAATTGGATCGTCTCCGTGCCTTCAAGATTCATCGTGGATTTAGAGTTCTTTAGATCAAAGCGTGCGTTGACCTCCTTTGAGGCCTGATCCAGTGCGTTCTTGACTTCCTGCACGTCGACCTTGCTAACGACGTCAAAGCTGTTGTCCTGTGCCATGGGCTTCCTTTGTGTGTGGGCGTTGCTCACCGCGATTGTCTCTTCTAGCGTAACGGATGCCGGCGAGAACGCCTGTGCTGTCTACAACTCGGATCTCAGAAACAGTGCCTGGAAATTTGCTGTTGTCGCCTCCGCCAGTTCGGCCAACGGAATGCCCCGCAAACCCGCTACAAATTCGGCGGTGATCCGGGTGTGTGCGGGTTCGTTGCGCTGGCCCCGAAGCGGCTGCGGAGCGAGGAACGGTGAATCGGTCTCGACCAGAATGCGATCGAGCGGTGCAAAGGCGGCGGCCTCGCGAATGCCGGGAAAGCGCGAGTAGGTCACATTGCCGGCAAACGAGAGATGGAAGCCGAGGTCCAGGGCGCGTCGCGCGTGGTCGGCGGTGCCACTGAAGCAATGCATCACGCCGCCAATGCCGTACGGTGCCCAGTGCCGCTCAATCGAAGCAAACAAATCTTCAGTCGCATCTGCTGAACCAAATCGGGCCTTGGCTTGCGAGGTGGCAAGTTCGCTGGTGCGCAGGTGAATCAGGATGGGCTTACGGACGTCGCGTGCGATATCGAGCTGCGCGAGGAAAGCCGCCTGCTGGACAGCGATGTCAGGATTCTCAAAATGGTAGTAGTCGAGACCGATCTCGCCAATGGCAAGCACAAGCGGATCTGAAGCTAGATCCCGTAACAGGTCGAGTGCACCCTCATCGGCCTGGTGGGCTTCCTGCGGATGAATGCCGGCGGACGCATAGATGCGAGGTGTAGTGCCCTGGTGATTGGCCGCAAGATCGCGCGCGCGGTGCATCGTGGCGGGCCCGTCGCCAATACCGATGGAGAGTATCGTTTGGACACCGACCGCACGAGCCCGCTCCAGAACACCGTCCAAATCCTGTGTCAGGGCGTCGAAATCAAGATGGGCGTGGCTGTCGACAAGGTACATGGTCAGCGAAGCCGAGCGCCGATCTCGATATCATCCAGAAAGCCGGCCAACGCAGGCGTCCCGTCACCGACCGAGGCGGCAACGATCATGCCCTGTGACTCCAGGCCGCGCATTTTGCGTGGCGCCAGGTTAGCGACGATGACAACGTTGCGGCCCACCAAGTTCGCCGGGTCATAGAACTCGGCGATGCCGGCCAGGATCTGGCGCTGTTCGTAGCCCAGATCCACCTCAAGGCGCAGCAGCTTGTCGGACTTGGGAATGCGTTCGGCCACAAGCACACGCGCCACGCGAAGATCGACCTTGAGGAAGTCGTCGATGGTGATCTGCGGCGTGTCTGGTCTACCAATCTCTTGTGCGCTTTGGTTTGGCGGCTCCGGCACAACTTCAGCCAGGGCTGAGCTTGCGGGTGCGGCATCGGGGGTGGCTTCGGTCATGGGCGCGAGCTGCTGCGCTCCGGCTTCAGGAGAAGTGCTTTTCTGTTCAGCGTCGATCATGCGGGTAAGGGTGTCCTTGTCTGCGCGGGGAAAAAGTGGCGCAAGTTTACCCAGGCGAGCATTTGGGCCAAAGCCGCCGTGGGTCAAGTTGGTGAGTTCGCCATTCTCCACGGCGCGGCGCAGGCTGCCAAGCCCCAGCTGCTGCCACACGCGCTCTGTCGTGTACGGCAGCACAGGGTATAGGAGCGCCGTAAGAATGCGAATCGCCTTTGTAGCGGTACGCAGCACCGTAGCAAGCCGGTCGCGCTGGGCGGAATCTTTGGCGAGCTTCCATGGAGCGTGTTCACTGATGTAACCGTCCGTCGCCGTGACAAGACCGGCGCAGGCCTGCACGGCCGTAGTGAAATGCTGGCGATCAAGCGCAAGATCGACCGCGGTAATTGCGGCGGTAGTAGCGCTGGTCAATTCCGTCGTCAGGCCGGATTCGGGAATCACGCCGTCAAAGTTCTGCTCGATCAGCTTGAGCGTGCGGCTGACGAGGTTGCCATAGCCGTTGGCCAGCTCAGCGTTGTACCGCGCGAGCAAGGCGTCAAATGAGAATGAACCATCCTGACCGAATGGGATCTCGCGAAGCAGAAAGTACCGCAGAACGTCCGCGGCGAAAAGATCCTGCTCGGCTTTGTCGAGTTCAGGCTTGAGCGCGCCAAAGGAATCCAGAATAGTCTCTGTGCGCACGATATTGCCGCGCGACTTGCTCATCTTGGACTCTTCGAACAGCAGCCAGCCGTGTGCCGTAATTCTTTTGGGCAGCGGCAGACCTGCGGCAAGCAGAAAGGCTGGCCAGTACACGCAGTGAAACCGAACGATCTCCTTGCCCACCAGGTGCAGGTCGGCGGGCCAATATCTGTTGAACGTGTCCTGGCGGTCGGGATCACCATAGCCCACGGCCGTCATGTAATTGGCGAGCGCATCCAGCCACACGTAAATCACGTGCTTTTGCTGCGTGGTTGAAGCTGCTGGCTCAGGCACAGGTATGCCCCAGTCGAAGCTGGTGCGAGAGACGGACAAATCCTTGAGTGCACCGGGCCGATACGCCACGCCGGTATCGGAAAGAAGGTTCTCTCCCCCGTCACTCACGCTGCCGCGCAGAAAACTCAGCACTTCGTTTTTGCGCGACTCAGGCTCGATGGCCAGCTGGTGTGACTCGATCAGGTCGATGAGCGGCTTTTGAAATCTGGACAGGCGAAAGTAAAAATTCTCCTCCGTTACCGTCTCCGTCGGCCGTCCGTCCGGGCCTATGGTTCCTGGGGGGCCTTCCACAAACATCTCTTCAGACACACAATACTGGCCGGTGTACTGGTCGAGGTAAATCTCCCCACGTTCATACAGGGTCCTGAACAGCTGCTGGACGCCCCGCTGGTGTGCAGGGTCCGTCGTGCGAATGTACTGGTCGTACGAGATGCCCATGCGCTTCCACAGCGATTGAAAGCTGGCCGATACCTCGTCCGCAAACTGCTGCGGTGGTATGCCGGCAGCAACAGCAGAGCGTTCTATCTTCTGTCCGTGCTCGTCTGTGCCGGTCAAAAACCAGGTGTCGCGGCCCAGCATGCGGCTGCGCAGCGCCAGCACGTCTGCCGCAATGGTGGTGTAGGCGTGACCAATGTGGGGACGCGCGTTGACGTAGTAAATCGGCGTGGTGACGTAAAACTTTTCAGGCATGGGCTCTGCCAAGTTTAGCAGCGGGCTCTACACCCGGCCGGGGCTATGCACGGCACCGGCTCGCGTCTCTCGCAAACAAAGGCCATTAGAATCGAAGCTCTATGAGCGCAACAACGGTTGTAACTGGTGCTGCTGGATTTATCGGACGAAATGCCGTCGCTGAACTGAATCGCCGTGGCAGGTACGATCTGCTGCTGGTCGATCGGCTGGGCACGGACGAGCGCTGGAAGAACCTGGTGGGCCTGCAGTACGAGGAGATCCTGTCGCCAGAGGAGTTTCTCGAGCGGCTGCGCGGCAGGGGGCAGAAACCGCTGCCGGAGATCGACGGCATCGTGCACCTGGGTGCATGCTCGGCCACTACCGAGACAAACGCGGACTATCTACTAAGCAACAACTACGCCTACACACGGGAACTCTGCGAGTGGAGCCTGGCGCACGGGGTCAAATTCGTATATGCGTCCAGCGCGGCAACCTACGGCAACGGCAGCCGCGGATACGACGACAGCGACTATCTGACGCCAACGCTCGAGCCGCTCAACATGTATGGCTACAGCAAACACATGTTTGACCTGTGGGCGCTCAAACACGAACTGTTCTGGAAGCAGCCGGCTTCGGCGGCGCTGCCCATCGTCGGGCTCAAGTACTTCAACGTCTACGGACCCTATGAGGACCACAAGGGTGACATGCGGTCTGTGGTGAACAAGAGCTTTGGCCAAATCGGCGACGGCGGCACAGTGCGCCTCTTCAAAAGCCACAAGCCGCAGTACAGGGACGGCGAGCAGATGCGTGACTTCGTCTATGTCACAGACGCGGTCGATGTCACCCTCTACTTTTTAGAACAAAGAGACTTGGGCGGACTGTACAACTGCGGCAGTGGCATCGCCCGGACATGGCTGGACCTGGCTACGGCCGTGTACGCCGCCATGGGCAAAAAGCCGGAGATCGAGTTCATCGATATGCCGGAAGGTTTGCGTGAGAAGTACCAGTACTTTACTCAGGCAACCAGTGAGAAACTGAAGTCGGCGGGATACACCAAACCGTTCGCCACGCTGGAAGACGGCGTGCGAGACTACGTGACGACGTACCTGGTTCTGCGATCCAAGGCATAGCAAGCGAGCAATGCCGGATGTTAAAGTCACGGCTGCGGGCCTGTGAGTCGTCGCTCGCTCCAGGAGGGAACGCGCGTTGGCACAAAGTATTCACATCGGCATCGACCTGGGCGGCACGAAAATTGAAGGCCGGGCCTTTACCAGCAGCGGCACCGAACTGGACCGGATTCGCGTAGCGACGCCAAAAGGCAGCTATCCGGGAACGATCGAGGCCATTGCGGAGACCGTGGAAGCGCTGGAGACCCGCGCCGGCTCCAAGGGGACGGTTGGCGTCGGAATTCCCGGCACGGTGGTGCGTTCTACCGGTTTGGTAAAGAACGCCAACTCCGTATGGCTCAACGGCATGCCGCTGGAGCAGGCTCTTTCCAAGCGGTTGGGCAGGGAAGTGCGATGCGCCAACGATGCCAATTGCCTCGCGGTCAGCGAGGCGGTCGACGGTGCCGCGAGAGGCTATCCAGTAGTCTTCGGTGTTATCGTGGGCACCGGTTGTGGCGGCGGTGTCGCCCTTGACGGTAAGGTACACAACGGCCCCAACGGTGTGGCCGGTGAGTGGGGACACAACCCCCTGCCGTGGGCCAGCGCCGCGGAGCTGCCGGGACCGGAGTGCTATTGCGGCAAGCGGGGCTGCATCGAGCGCTGGATCTCCGGCTCCGGTTTAGAGCGTGACTATCAGGAGACGACGGGAAAAGCCTTACACGGCCCGGACATTGTTGCCTTGAGCGTAGGGGGAGACACAGAGGCGATGGCAACCATGGACCGGCTGGAAGATCGCATGGCCAGGTCGCTCGCCGGGGTCATACATGTGCTCGACCCGGATGTCTTCGTCCTTGGTGGCGGATTATCCAAGCTGGACCGGTTGTACATCAACCTGCCCAGTCTCATTTCGCAGTACACCTTTGGCGGGCCTGTCGAGACTCCTATTGTGCAGGCGATGCATGGGGACGCCAGTGGTGTGCGAGGCGCAGCGTGGCTGTGGCCGGCTGCCAGATAAGTCGCTGGTGCTACAAGTCGGGCGATGCATTCTGTACGCACGGCTACTGCAACGGGCGACAACAGGGCCAGAGACGTTGCTGAGCCGTACTTGCGGACAATCTGCCTACAGCTTGGCGGTCTCCAGGTCCACGTTCATCCATTCGCCGCGTTCAATGCCGGTCCGTATTTGGGCGGGTGTCCTGCCGGCGCGAGTCTGCCGGTAAGCGTATGCCTCTTCTTTCATGCACGTGGAGCATTCCGCCCCGTGCAGACCTTCAAAGCAGGAGTGCAGACTGTTATGCCCCATCGCCCGGTCGCAGCGACAATAGCAGGGCAGCTGGTGCAGCACAGCCGGAATCTTCGCGGCAGTGGTATAGGCGGCGACCTGGTAGGGATGGGCAAAGTAGGGGCCAGTCAGCTGCTGACCGCGTAAGACCGGCGGCAGGGGCGCATGGGGCGCAGCGGCGTTGTAGGCGGGGATATCTGCGGGTGGATTCGACCACTGAGCCGAGGCGGCAACGGTCATCAAAGCAACGGCGGCAAGGCAAACAAAGTGCTTCATCGGTGCTAATTGTACGACCAGGGTCACTGCGGCTTTCGAGCAAAAAAGAGCCCGTATGGACGATGAACGCCCATACGGGGGAGGCCAGTGACGCAACTTGTAGCGGTGGGATTTCTCAACCGGACCGCAAATCTGTTGAGCACGTTCTCAGCTGCTCACACTGATTATGACGCAGATCAGGTCCAAAAGTTTCTCAAGTCTCCAAGAAATTGCAGAAATCTATTAAAGCTCATAGATTTTCGTACGACCGACTAGCCGCCAGGCCTGCGCGACGTCTGGTGGCCCAGCCTTCTTTCGTTGTTTGGCGCGAGCGTCCGATGCCCAGCGCTCCGGCTGGAAGGTCCTCTGTAATGCAGCTGCTTGCAGCGACATAGCTTCCGTCATCAAGCGTGATGGGAGCGACAAGTGTGGAATTCGAGCCGACAAAGACATTGTCGCCGATGGTGGTGACTGTTTTGTTTACGCCGTCGTAGTTACAGGTAATAACGCCAGCGCCTATGTTGACGCCCTTGCCAATGACCGCATCTCCAAGATAAGAAAGATGATTCGCCTTGGAGCCGTCGCCGAGGATGGTCTTTTTCGTTTCGACGAAGTTGCCGACATGGGCATTTTCACCGATGCGGCTCTCGGGACGCAGGTGTGCGTATGGGCCAAGAAGTGCGCCGTCTCCAACTTTGGCGTTGTCCAGAATGCAGCCATTGCGGACCAGCACGTTGTCGCCGAGGGTGGAGTCCTGGATGACGGAGTAGGAACGAATGCGGCAACCCTTCCCGATTGAGGTATTTCCGAGAATTTGAGTGAAGGGCTCGAGGATCGTGTCGGGGCCGATCGAGACAGCGGAGTCGATGATGACAGTGTCTGGACGGAAGATGGTGACGCCGTTGGCCATGTGGTGCTGCGCGGTGGTGGCGCGCATGGCGGCATCCAGGTGCATCATTTCGGAAATGGTGTTGGCTCCCAGGACCTCGTTGACGGAGTCGGCCGCCACAGCAACGACGGGATCGCCTTCCTTGACGAGTAGGGCGGCTACGTCCGTCAAGTAAAACTCGCCGGCGGAGTTGTCGTTTTTCAGTTCACCCAAACAATGGAAAAGTGCGGTTGAATGAAAGACATAAATGCCACTGTTAATCTCCTGGATTAGCTCTGGATGGGCAAGCTGTTCAGCTGACAGGGATTTCTGCTCAATAATGGCGCTTACGCGCGGGCTTGCGGATGCCTGACGAAGGACGCGGCCGTAGCCCTGAGGACTTGGGGGGATGGCGGTGAGGATGGTCATGGAGGCACCCTCGCGCTGGTGGGTCGTCCACAGGGTGACGAGGGTCTCGGGACGGATAAGGGGAACGTCCCCGGAGAGCACCATGAGGTTGTCGGGTGGTGTAATACCGCTGGCGAGGAAGGCTGCCTTGACCATCTGGAGAGCGTGGCCGGTGCCGAGCTGCTCCGGCTGATCGACGAAGTGAACGCCCGTGGAGCCCACGGCCTCTCGGACGAGGTCTGCCTGGTGCCCGATGACGACGTGGATGTCGGCGGGTGCGGCGAGGGTGAGCGCCGCGTCGATCACATGCTGCAGAAGGAGCTTGCCGCCGACAGTGTGCAGGACCTTCGGGCGTGCGCTTTTGAGGCGAGTGCCGCGCCCGCCGGCCATGATGACGATTCCCAGGGTGCTCATGTGGACTAGGGTACGACGCGTGGCGGGTTCCTGTGTGGGTACCACCTTTGGGGGACTAGTTTGCAGGAGATTTCCTTGCGCTGGAGGCGAAGTCTTGCCAGACTAGGGAACTATGCCATCCCTTGCGCGTCGGTTTTCTGCTGGCCTTGCCCTGGCGTGCGTTTGCGTCGTTTTGCTGCTGGTGCTGCGGGGTAGTATCGGCGCGCAGACGCGTGCAGTGATGCCTGGACCGGTGATTGCCGGTCTTGTTGGGGGTGCGACGGGGCAGACGGCGAGGCCGGTGTTGCAGACCATGCCGGTGTCGCAGGGCTTACCGGTGTCGCAGGGCTTACCGGTGTCGCAGATGCTGCCGCACATGGTACTGAACCTGCAGCGCACAGCCGCACAGCAGGCCGCGCTCGCGCAGTTTCTGGTGGAGGTACAGACGCCGGGTTCAGGCCGGTATCGCGATTGGCTGACACCGGAGGTCTTTGCCCAGCGGTATGCGCCCGCGGCTGCGAGGGCGGCGGTGGCGCGACAGTGGCTGGTGCGAGAAGGATTCCAGGTGGGCGAGGTTTCCCCGAACGGCATGCGCATTGGTTTCAGTGGCAGCGTGCTGCAGGTGAATCGAAGCTTCAAAACGGTGCTGCGTGCGCAGCCGATTACGAGTAGCACGACGACCCCTACCGTGACGGGAGCCCGGGTCGTTGCGGAGGGTCTGACCGTGCCGGCGGACCTGTCAGACGTGGTGGCGGGGTTGTCTGGGTTGGTGATGCAGGAGAGCACGGAAGCGGCGCTGGCGGATGCCGTGGATGCGAATGTGCAAGCGGTGGTGCTGCTGCCGCAAGGTGCGGAGGGCGTGACGACGAACTTGCTGATGCAGGCTGCGGCGCAGGGCATGACGGTGCTGTCGACGAGCAACGATGCTTCGCTGACGGGTGCGGCTGTGCTTGCGGCGAGTGCTGGAGCGGCGTTGCAGCCATCGACAGGAGCAGAGCCATCGACAGGAGCAGAGCCGTCGACAGCAGCAGAGCCGTCGACAGCAGCAGAGCCGTCGACAGCAGCAGAGCCGTCGACAGCAGCGGAGCGGCCTTGGTGGCAGCAGGCGGAAGGACTGCCGGCGGATAGTGGGCGTGCCGTGCCGGATGCCGTGAGCGAGGATGCGGCGACGCTGGTGAGCGGTTTGCACACAATGATTGCGAGCCGGGGCACGCGGGTAGGAGATCTGGCACCGTCGCTTTACCAAATGCGTGTAGGTCACGGCATTTTTACGCATGCCGATGCGAGCGTGGCTGCGGGGAGTTGGACACCGGAAGATGGGTTGGGAACGATGAACACGCAGGCGCTGCTGCATGCGCTTGCGGTGGGAGGGCAGGGAAGTAACGTTGCGCTGACCACGTCAACCTACAGCCTGACGCATGGGCAAAGCCTGACTGTGACGTTTGCAGTGACGGGCGGCTCAGGAACTCCGACTGGATCGGTGACTGCGACGCTGAAGGGCCGGGCGACGGGGGCGACGGTAACGCTGGGACCGGCATCGCTGCTCACGAACGGAACCCAAACGTTTTCAACGGCGACGTTGCCGGGGGACGTTTATGACGTGGCGGGAACCTACAGCGGCGATTCGACCTACAACACCAACACCAGCAATGCGTCGACGGTGACGGTGCTGCCGGAGACTGCCACCGTAACAGCGACCGCGCCGACGACGACACCGGTGGGAAGCATGATTCCGGTGACAGTGACGGCGAGCTCTGCGAGCGGGGTAAGTGCGCCGACCGGGGCAGTCACGGTGACGCCGTTTGGGACGTCGATCGCGACATCGACATACTCTGCAACGCTGCCGGCGAGCACCACGGGATCGGCGTCAGTGGTTGTATCTGTGCCGGCGACGGATGCGGGGACATTTACCTTTCAGGCGAGTTGCACGAGCAGCGGAAGCTTTGCGTGCAGCACGCCGGCATCGGTCCAGGTGACGGAAGGCAAGGCAGCGCCGACGGTGGCGCTGACAGCGACGCCGACGAACACGCTGTTGGGGAATACGAGCTATGCCGTGGCGACGACGGTGGTTGCGCCCTTGGGTAGCAGCAGTACGGCGGCTGTTCCAACGGGAACGGTACAGGTGCTGAACAACGGCACCGCAGTGGGCATGGTGACGCTGACCAAGGGGGCGGGGACGACGACGGTGAGCCTGACCGGCAGCGGCAATTCGTTGACGGGGGTGTACGCCGGAGACACGAACTATGCGACAGCGACATCATCTGCGCTGGCGGTGACGAGTGCGGCGGCGGCTACCGCAATTACGACAGTGACGACGATTACCACAGGCGTGGCGCAGACGACGGCGGGCAGTACGGTGCCGCTGACGGCTTCAGTGACGCCGACGAACTATGCGGCTGAAGGAGCGCCGACGGGGACGATCACATTTACATCGAGTTTGCAGGGTGTGATTGGTGTGGCGGTGCTGTCGAACGGTTTCGTGACCTATAACGCGACGAACCTGATCGTGGGGGCGCATGTGATTACGGCGACGTTCACGCCGGCGACGAGTACGTACGCGGCGAGCACATCGAACCCGGGTGTGGCGGTGGCGGTGGCAGCGTCGACGGTAAAGGTGATTACGTCGACGACGCTGACCGTTTCACCGAGTGCGCCAGTGATTGGTGGAGTGGTGACGCTGACGGCGCGGATTACACCGGTGGCGACGGTGGGTGCTGGGACGCCGACTACGGGTCCGACGGGTACTGTGAGTTTCTTTGCCAATGGCGTGCTGATTGCGACGGCGGCTGTGACGAGTGGAGATACCGGCGGGGCGACGGTGACGGCGACGGCCAAACTGCCGATTGCAACGGTGATCTACTTCTCGGCGACGTACAGCGGGGACAACGTATACGCGGGGAGTTCCTCTGTTGGCTTTCCGGTGACGCTGGCGCTGGCTGCGCCGTCGATTGTGCTGAGCTCGAGCACAACGCAGACGAATGCGGGAAGCACGATTGTGCTGACGGCGACGCTTGGTGCGGGGATCAGCATGTCGAGTGCGGTGCCGACAGGATCGATCACGTTTTATGACACGTACAACGGGTCGGTGTTGACGCTGGGATCGGCAACGCTCTTGTCGAACGGGGTGAATGCATCGGTGGCGACGCTGAGCGTGACGGGGCTGCAGGCGGGAGTGCACAACATTACGGCTGTGTATAACGGCGATTCGAGTTTTCTGGCAGGGAGCTCGAATGTTCTGACGGTGAACTTTGGGGATTTTGCGCTGCTGTTCAGTCCTCAGAATTTAACGCTGTCGCGTGGGGCGACGGGGACTGCGGCGGCGACGCTTACGTCAAGCTTTGGGTTTGGCGGGGCAGTCTTGCTGAGCTGCACGCCGCCGGCTGCATCGCAGATTACGTGCAGCTTTGCACCGTCGGTGCTGTATACGAGTGGGCAATCGATTTTAATGGTGACGACGGCGGGTGCCACGGCGAAGCTGGAGCGGCCGCGAGTTGGTGGGTTCGGTGGCGGCGTCGGGCTAGGCGGTGGAGCTGTGCTGGCCGGGGTGCTGGGGCTGGTGTTGCCGCGGCGGCGGCGGATGGTTGCCGGGCTGTTGATGCTGGTGCTGGCGGCGGCGGTGACGAGTGGCGGGTGCGGGCTGGGTGTGGTGGACCAGACGCAGAATTCGAATGGCGGCACGACGACGCCGGTGACAGGTGGTGGGAGTACGGGAGCGGGGACGCCGTATGGAACGTTTGCGTTGACGATTACGGCGGCGTCGGGAGATACGACGTTGCGGCATACGTATAGCTATCAGGTTACGGTGCAGTGACGGGAGTGAGGAGCGTTATCTCCTTTTCTCCTGTGGTGATTAATGAGCACAGTTCTTCGTTCAAGCAATGCAACTCGGGTCAGCTTCATAGCAATTCTCCTCTGTGCTACAGCGGGTTGCGATTATCTGCCAGAATCCTCGTTTGATCTAGCCAAAGGTTCGCGATTACCTGTGTGGTTCACCCTTTCGCCAGGGCTGGCCCGCGCCGATGTCTCAGTCACAATGGATTACTACATCACGTCAACGGGGAGGAGTGCTGTCTTTGTTCTGCACGGCAAAGAACGCCGCGTGCTTGGAGAATTCACCGGAACGCTGAGGGGTCTAAGTCCTATGTCCTTGAAAGAACAAACGCCTAGTGACAATGCTGCCTCCTCGTCATTCGAAGTAGTTGATGTTCATGGAGTTCTAGACGTAGTCGAACATAAAAAGATGGAGCCGGGTTTTTATATGGTTGATGATCCGACTATCGCGAAATCTTTATTACAGTCTTCATACCAATTGGTAAAGCCTGGTAGCAGCTCCAAGTGACTTGCGGTGCAACACCCCAAATAAAGCGGAATTTGCTTAACCTGCTTGTAACGGTTTTGCTTACCTTGCTTGCGATGCCACTTACTGCTCAAACGCTCGAGATGAAATTGGTGGAAGGATGTATGCGTTGACCATAACGGCGGCGTTGGGGGATACGACGTTGCGGCATACGTATAGCTATCAGGTGACGGTGCAGTAGGTGGTATGGTGCGCATATTAGCGGGATGGGCCTAATGTATGCTGTGCATCGCTATTGGGCGGGGCGCAAGCTGGCCGTGAGCTCTCTTGCTGTCTGTCTGGTACAGGCAATCATCTTTGTTGCGGCGATTTGCTTCGTCCGCATGCAATCCATTGAACCGCCTTTGCCTCTAATGACGTTACTGGGCATCATGTATCTCTCAGGGACGCCAGCGGCGATCCTGCTTGCGCTGGGTGGGATTGTCAGAGATGTTCATCGTGGCGCAGCTCTTCTGGCTGCACTGGTGTGCGGCCTGTTCTGTACCCTGCAACCGCTTGTGTGACCGAGAGCTTCGTTCAGAAGATGGCCAGTGAGAGCCCCTTGCACTTATGAGCAGTGTCAGAGCGCGGGCTTTGCGCCGTGTTTTCTGCGCGGTTTCGCCGGCTGAGGGGCGATCGGTGGAGCGAGTGTTGGTGGTTTGATGCCGCAGGCGATGTGCATGAGTTGTTGCTGGGCGTTGATGCAGTTGGGGCCTTGCTGGGGGCGGGTGTAGGTGCCGTTGGGTTGGAGGAGGCGAGCTTTGACGGTGTCGTCGAGGTAGAGCTGGAGAATCTGGTTGCGGAGGCGGCTGCGGAGGGCCGGGTCGGTGACGGGGTAGACGGCTTCGCAGCGGTCGTAAAGGTTGCGGGGCATCCAGTCTGCGGAGCCGCAGAAGACTTCGCTGTTGTCGGGGGTGGTTTGTGGCTGTAATGCCTGGCTCGCTGCGGTGTTGGCGGTGTGTGTCGGCTGCTGCGGGGACGCTGAGGTTTGCTGCAGCTTGAGGGGTTCCGAGGACATGGGTTCTGCGGCGACGGTTTCTGGGTTGGTGCCATTGCTGAACCAGAAGATGCGGCTGTGTTCGAGGAAGCGGCCGACGATGGAGCGGACGCGGATGTTTTCGCTGAGACCTTTGACGCCGGGGCGGAGGGAGCACATGCCGCGAATGATGAGGTCGATTTCGACGCCGGCCTGGGAGGCTTCGTAAAGGGCGCGGACGGTTTTGCCGTCGAGCAGGGCGTTCATCTTGGCGATGATGTGAGCAGGGCGGCCGGCGCGGGCGTAATCGGCTTCGCGGGCGATGAGGTCGAGGATGCCGGGAGCGAGGGTGATGGGAGCGACGAGGAGGGGCGCGTAATCGGTCTGCTCGACCTGGGCGGTGAGGAAGTTGAAGACTTTTTGGACCGCAAAGGTGATGGCGGGATTGCTGGTGAGCAGGCTGATGTCGGTGTAGAAGCGGGCGGTGACGGAGTTGTAGTTGCCGGTGCCGAGGTGGGCGTAGCGGCGGGTGACGCCATCGCCGTCGCGCCGGACGAGGAGGGCGAGTTTGGCGTGGGTTTTTTTGCCCTGGATGCCGTGGAAGACCTGGACGCCGGCGTCTTCCAGGGTGCGTGCCCAGCGGATGTTGGAGTCCTCGTCGAAGCGTGCCATGAGTTCGACGACGACGGTGACGTCGGTGGTGGGCGCGGCGTCGAGCAGGGCGTGGAAGAGGGGAGAGTTGGGCGAGGTGCGGTAGAGGGTTTGTTTGATGGAGACGACGCAGGGGTCGTGGGCGGCGGCTTCCATGAACTTTTCGACGGCGGTGTAATTGTCGAAGGGGTGGTGGAGGAGGACGTCGCGCTCGCGGAGGGTTTGGAAGATGGACTGCGGTTTGCCGTCAGTAGCTTTGTCGAGGCAGACTTCGCGGCCGGAGAACTTGGTGAACTTCAGGTCCGGGCGGTCGATGATGCTGTAGAGGTCAGAGACGCGGGCGAGGTTGACCTGGCCGTCGGTACGGAAGATTTGCCAGCGGTCTAGGTCAAAGTTGATGCGGAGGAGTTCGAGCATGCTCTCGTCGGCACCGGCTTCGATTTCGAGGCGGACGGCGTCGCCCTTGCGGCGATTGTGCAGTTCTTCGCGGACGGATTCGAGGAGGGAGCGGGACTCTTCTTCCTGCATGTAGAGGTTGCTGTTGCGAGTGACGCGGAAGGGTGCGCAGCCGATGATGGTGTAGCCGGGGAAGAGGCGCTCGGCGTGGGCTTCCACCAGCTCTTGCAGGGGAAGTACGCGGATCTGGTCGCCGGATGCGGGCAGGGGAATCCAGCGCTGGAGGGAGCGGGGGACGTTGACTACGCCGAGCACGGTGACGTTGCCGCGCTTGCGGCGGAGGAGCAGGGCGAGGCAGAGTGCCTTGTTGAGGACGCGGGGGAAGGGGTGTGTGGGGTCGATGGTGACGGGTGTGAGGAGCGGGTCGACTTCTCGCTGGTAGAAGGCCTGGGCGAAGTCACGTTCTTCGTGGTTGAGGTTTTTCCAGCGCAGGAGGTGGATGCGTTCCCTGGCAAGAGCGGGCTGGAGTTGGTGGACCCAGCAGTTGTACTGCTCGTGGCTGTAGGCGTGCAGGCTGTCGGCGAGGCGGTCGAGGCGGTCCTGCTCGCTGAGGCCGTCGTCGTCCTCCGCGGGGGCGAAGCCGTCTTCAATGCGCTGGAGGATGGAGGCGACGCGGACCTCGGTAAACTCGTCGAGGTTGGAGGCTGTGATGGCGAGGAATTTTAGGCGCTCGAGGAGGGGGTTGGTGGGATCCTGGGCTTCTTCGAGGACGCGGCCATTGAACTTGAGCCAGCTCTCGTCGCGGTTGAAGAAGAGGTGTTCTGGTTTGGGTGGGGGTGCGGCGGCTCGCTTGCGTGTTGCCATGTACTTCAGGGTAGCGCAGGGGTTTGAGCTTCTTGTGTGAATTGATTGGGCAAAGGCCATGTGATTTGGTTGTGCCATGGCGCGCAACGTCCAACCGGAACGTGTGTTTAAGAATCTATCTGGTCTACGCACCAGACAAAAGGGGAACGACCATGAACAAGATTGCCGTATGCATGCTTGCCGCGACACTGACCGCGGGTACCGCGTTTGCACAGACAGCGACGCAGGACACGAAGAATGCCGGGCATGAGACGGCCGAGGCGACCAAGGACACGGGCCACGCCGTGAGCAATGGCACCAAGACGGGCTATCACAAGACGAAGGGCGGGACCAAGAAGGCGTACCACAAGACCGCGAACGGAACCAAGAGCGTGACGGACAAGACGGTGGACGGGACCAAGAACGTGGCAAAAGATACGGCGCATGGAACCGAGAAGGCGGCGGATGTGACAGCTCGAGGGACCAAGAAGCTTGGTAAGAAGCTGATCGGGGACAAGAGCCCGACGACGACACCGCACGACCCGAAGTAGGTGGAAGTTGTACGTGGAAAGTTGTAAGTAGAAAAGGGAAGTATTTTGTTGTAACTGTTTGTGGAGAGGGTGCGGCTTAGGCTGCACCCTCTCTTTTTGCAGCGTCTGGATGGAGAGGGTGTACCGAAGTTGGTGTACGCAGGCTACTGCACGGTAAATGCGGCGTGGGCGTGTGGTGTGAGGGTGGGGTTGGCCTGGGTAAGGCGGGTGGCGATGACGACGAGGGTGATCCAGAAGATGTCGGCGCTGAAAAGGTGGAACACCTGAAGCCAGGTGGGGGCGAGGGACAGGACGTCTGCGATGCCGAGGATGAATTGGGCGGCGAGGTTCCAGATGAGGAGGGTGGAGGTGGACCGCTGGCCGGCGCGGCGCAGGTAGAGGGCGAGCGCGAGAGTTGCGAGGGTGGTGAGGCCGCTGGCGGCGGGGTGCATCCAGCGCATGCGGATGAGCAGCGGCGAGTGGGCGGCGAAGTCTGCGGCAAGTGCGGAGCGGAGATCGGGCGAGGGGAAGAGAGTGTCTGCGAGGGCTGCGAGGGAGCCGGTGGCGCCGGTGAGGACCGTTGCGGCGATGGCGAGCCAAACCGCGAGGCGGGTGTGCGGGTTTGAAGCGAGCTGATCTTGGTTGAGCGGATCTTGGTTGACCGGGTCTGCGTTGACTGGGTCTGGGTTGAACGGGTCTGCGCGCATCGGGCTCAGAAGGACGGCGGTGGCGGCGGTGGCGGCTAATAAAAGCAGGGTGTTGGTGAAGTGGACGGACTGCATGACGACGCGGAGGGCGGAGGTATTGTTTTCAACCAGGCCCTTAAGGACGAGGACCGCGCCGAGAGCGCCTTCAGAGAGGAGGAGCAGGCCTGCGGCGACGGCGGTGCGGCGGGCCGGGTGACGGCGGGGTGTGCGGTGAAACGTCCAGACGACGAGCAGGGCGAACATGGCGGTGCTTATGCCGGTGAGCGAGCGGTGGGTGAACTCGATGACGGTTGCGAGGCGGGGGTGGTGAGGGATGATTTCGTTGTTGCAGAGGGGCCAGTGTGCGCCGCAGCCGGCACCGGAGGAGGTGGCGCGGACGACTGCACCCTCAAGCACGACGAGGATGAAGAAGGCGAGGGTGGCCCACGCCCAGCGGTGAACGCCGGCGAGATTGCGGATGTGGATGGGCGGTGGTGAGGTGTGGGTGGCCATGCTGCCGCTACTGGCCGAGGAGGTTCGGCAAAGAGTGGCTGATACCCATGTGGACAGGGGCCGGCGACTGCGACCTGGTTGGAGTGGAACGCGGTTTGCAGGAGGTTTCGCGTTGCATGTTGTTAGTGTACGGACGAGGAGCGGCCTGTGGCGAGCGGCTGACTGGGCGAGCGGGCGGTAGGCGGACGGGTCATGTGTCCGCTGATGGAACCCTGCTGCTATCGGAGCGATGCGCTCAGGATTTCACCTTGTTCCGGAGCGTCGGCGGGCTCTTGCTCAAGCTGTTTAACGCTCTGTACGAGCAGGGCGGCAGAGAGGGTGACGGGGACGTGGGTACAGGTCTGGATGAGTTGCTGCATGGACCTGCCGCCGTGGGTGTAGGCGACGGAGAGCGCCACGCGCGGCATGCCGTCGGCCGGCTGGAGGGTGGTGGAGGTGATGTGGATGTTGATGGCACCGGTGCGGGCACCCTCTTCTGCGCCGACCTGTTTCCACTCGGAGTCTTGCGCGAGCAGAGACTTGATGGCTGCGCCGTAGGCCTTGCCTGTGGTGTCTGAGCAGTCGCAGGAGACGGTGAAGTTGACGGAGGCGGCGGCGGGTGCGGCCACGACGGACGCGGGACGGAAAAAGGGTACAGCTGCGAAGAATACGAATAGGGCCGCGCGTCTCATGGTCATTGAACTCTCCATGAGGGCTTTATCGGCGGG
>CAHJWI010000030.1 GCA_903642225.1 Acidobacteriaceae bacterium
CTGAACAGGCGCGAACTGCAGCCACGGTGCGAAAAAAAAGGCCCCGCCGCAGCACTTAGGGCGGGGCCTTGCTTTGACGGTGGACTACTTCTTCTTGCCGGCGATCTTTTTGGCTGGAGCTTTCTTGGCTGGGGTCTTCGAGGCGGAGGTCCCCGCTGGACTTTTCTTCGCTGCCACTTTTGTAGCTGGCACCTTTTTTGCTGCAGCTTTCGTAGCTGGTGCCTTCTTCGCCACGGTTTTCGCAGCGATCTTCTTTGCCGACCCCGTTACTGCCGCCTTCACCGGAATAGACCTCTTGGCTGGAGTAGACTTCTTCGCCGGCACAGCCTTCTTCGCGGAAGCCTTCTTGGAGGCAGATTTTTTCGCGCTTCCAGACGCATTCTCAGGATGAACAAACTTATAGAAGTTGCTCTCCGCGCCCTCCGACGTGACCTCCTGATAGACCATTGCGAGGCCGCTTTTATCGAATTTCTCAAAGAACGGCTCCCAGTCGATTTCCTTCAGATTGTCGTCGTTTGCATTCGGCGCATCGGGAAATTCAAGGCGAATGATGCCGGCTTCCCCAGCCGTCTCGGTGCTCTCCACATCGGCCGGTTTGCCGCCTCGCTTCTCCGCCCAAGCTTTGATCTCGTCATGATCCTGCGTCGTCTTCGATAGAGCCATGTCCTGCCTCCTGAAATTGTCGTTCGGATTGCCACAGTAGACTGTGCGATGGCAAACACCGCTGCTTTGTCGCTTGTGCATTCTTCAAAATTTTTACGCTCCGCAGCTCAAGTCACACGTCACCGGCGGTGTGCGCCCAGACGCAAGCAATGACCTGAAACGGAGCGCAAATACGAACCGCAAAACGAAGTTTGACTCACCCGCAGCTAGCGCACCAGCACTTGCGGGTCGACCCGCGCCATAAATCATGGCCTCGACCCCGCTCCACACCGCTGAATCGTTCTTATCTTGATGTGAGGACCCATAAAAGTGCGTGCAACCAAGGAAATCAGCGCAGTTCACTGTTGTTTTGCTGTAAAAAAGCAGGCGATTCCCGAGGATGACGGTGCGGGATGGATCGCCGCGCGGATGGCTGCGCGGCCATGCAGCAGACCTTCTATCTGCAGACCCAACGCTGCAGCACAAGCTCTAGGCACGGTACCATTGAGGTCTGCGGCACCTCCGCACACCGAGAGACGCAACTTGATCGTCATCGAACCCCCGAGTAGCGACTCCGGCCACGCAGCCTTTGACGGCCTGCGCAAGCCGGAGCTTTCACGCTTTGTGAAGCAGGCCCAGCGAGCCATCGGTCTCAAGGGCGAAGTCACTGTTTTGCTGGCCGACGATGTACGCATCCGGGCATTAAACCGGCAGTTCCGGGGCAAGAACAAAAGCACTGATGTTTTGAGCTTTCCTGCCGCGGAGAATGGCGAAGGCGTCGCGGGAGACCTGGCCATGTCTGTGCCCATCGCGGCGGCGCAGGCAGAGTCCCACGGCCACACCACCATGCAGGAGCTACAGATTCTGGCGCTGCATGGCCTGCTGCACCTCGCCGGTCTGGATCATGAGACGGATACAGGCGAGATGCGGGCCCGCGAGGCAGGGCTGCGCCGGAGCCTCGGTTTGCCCCTAAGCCTGATCGAACGCAGCAACGCCGCGATGCCGCGCAAGCTGCCAGCCGCAAAGCGCGCACCTGCAAAAAAGCCAAATGCGCCGGCAAAGGCACAGGCATGATCCTGGCACTGGTCACGGTTCTGCTGCTTGCAGCACTTACCCTGGGTGCGTATGCGGACCGCGTGTATGCAGAGTTGGGTAAATTCCTGGCGCGTGAGTCGCAGGACAACGTGGACGCGTGGATTGAACGCATCGAGCCTCGGTTCGGGCTGTCGCGCGATTCCATTGCGCTATCCGCAACCATCCTCAGAATCAGTTCGATTGCTGCATTGTCACTGCTACTGGGCCGCTTCGGCGTTTCACGTGGCGGTGCACTCTCGCTGTTGACCACGCTGGTGGAGCTCGTGCTTGTGCTGGCCATGTTCGACCAACTGGTGCCACAACTGCTGTTTGCGCGGACTGAAGGTGTATGGGTGTCACGCGTCCGGTGGGCGGTGCAGGCGCTGTTCTACTGCGTGCTGCCCATCACTCTGCTGCTCGGGCTGCTGCTGTCCATCGCCGCCCTGGCAGAGCATGAATCGGCACAGCAGGAGGAGAGCACGGACGAGGGAGTGGATGCACTGCTGGAAGCCGGCGAAGAAGAAGGCATTCTGGAGGAAAGCGACCGCGCCCTGGTGCGCAGTGTGGTCGAGTTTGGCGACCTTGTCGTGCGCGAGATCATGACCCCGCGGCCGGAACTGTTCGCCGTCAGCGAAAGCACGACGTTGGCCGAGTTCCTGGACCAGCTCCAAAAAAGCAACTTCTCGCGAGTCCCGGTCTATAGCGGCACGCTGGACAACATCACTGGCATTGCCTTCGCGCACGATCTGCTGCAGGTACGCGACGAGGACGCCGGCTTCCGGACGGTGAAGGACATCCAACAGCCCGCGGTCTTTGTGCCCGAACCCAAGCGGGTGAACGCGCTTCTGCGGGAGATGCAGAGCGCCAAGCAGCACATGCGTATCGTCATCGACGAGTACGGTACTGTCGCCGGTGTCGTAACCATCGAGGACCTGATCGAGGCCATCGTCGGCGACATTGAAGACGAGCACGAGACACCCATGGCAAGCGATGCAGTGGAACGTCTGGACGACAACACCTGGGTCGTACCGGGATCGCTGGATGTCGCCGACCTGCGTGACCTGCTGAACGCCCGCGAGGCCGAGGACTCGCCGGACGAGGACGATGAACGCGAACTCGTGCGGTTGCCGGCGGACCTGGAATCGACAACGGTGGGCGGCCTGGTGTCCGAGATGGCGGGGCACATACCGCTGCCGGGTGAGGTGGTGGAAGATCACGGTTTGCGGCTTGAGGTGCTGGCGTCCACCACACGGCTCGTTACCCGGGTGCGGGTACAAACTGTTGAAGGTGCAGAAGCATAGACTGGACGGATGGCTTTTCACTCCGGGTTCGTCTCGATCATCGGCCGGCCGAACGCCGGTAAATCCACACTGCTCAACGCTCTGCTGGGCGAGAAAGTCGCCATCGTCACGCATAAGGCACAGACGACGCGAAACCGCATCCTTGGCGTGTTGGAAGTGCCGGCAAAGCCACGGACCAAGACGCGTGAAGCGCAACCTGCGGCGCAGGTCGTGTTGGTCGACACGCCAGGGGTGCATAAACCCAGCACGCAGCTGGACAAGCGCATGATGCAGGAGGTACACGACGCGCTGGAGTCACGCGATGCCGTGCTGTTTCTTGTCGACGCAACCCACCAGCTGCATGACCCGGAGAAGCTGGCCCAGAACAAGACCGAAGCCAACGAGAGGCGGGCGCTGAGCGCGGCAGAAGATGCCTTTGCACTCAGCCTGGTCAAAAAGGTGGAAGCGCCGGTGGTGCTGGTGCTGAACAAGATCGACCTGGTCCCGCGCGAGGAACTGCTGCCGCTGATCACCCACTGGTCGTCGCAGCACACCTTCAGGGACGTCGTGCTCATCAGTGCCAAAAAGCAGGATGGCCTGGAAGAACTTGTGCAGCGCATCGTGGCGTTGTTACCGGTGGGCGAACGCTACTTCCCCGCCGATCAGCTTACAGATCAGCCGGAGCGTTTCCTGGCCGCGGAGCTGATCCGCGAAAAAATCCTGACCTACACCGGTGAAGAAGTCCCATACGCTTCTGCCGTAGTGGTGGAGACATGGGAGGAGCCGGGACCGCAGCGCAAGCCGAAGAAGGGTGAAGAGCCCAGGCTGCCCGTCACCAAGATTGCCGCGGCCATCATCGTGGAACGGTCCGGTCAAAAGGCCATCATTATCGGCAAGGGCGGTGCCATGCTCAAGCAGATTGGGACCGCGGCGCGGCACGAGATTGAGAGCCTGCTTGGCACGCGGGTCTTCTTGGAATTATTCGTCAAGGTCAAGGAGGACTGGCGCAGTTCGAAGGGCTTTGTGGAGGACCTGGACTGGCGCCGACAGTTGGAAGCAATTGGCGAGCTGCAGGCCAAGGTACCCGTTGTAGCAATTGAGCCGGAGGAGTAGTCAGGCCTCCCGGACAGGCACGCCGAGCGAGCGCATCTTTCGGTAAAGATGGCTTCGCTCCAGCCCCAGCGCCTCCGCTGCACGGCTCACGTTGCCGCGGCAGTCTTCCAGCTTCTTCAGGATGTAATCCCGCTCATATGCCTCACGCGCTTCAATCAGGGTACCGGTAGCTTCGGGCTTCCTGGCGGCGTCGCCCTTTGGTTCGCGATAGACCAGCACGGGCAGGTGCTTGCGCTCGATCCGCTGCGTTTTGGGATTCAGGATAAGCACGCGCTCAATGACATTACGCAACTCACGAACGTTCCCCGGCCAGCGATAGCCCTTCAACACGGCCAGGCCATCTGAAGAGATCTCCACCCGCGGGCGCCCATACTCCCGGCCAAATTCCTGCAAAAATTCCTGCACCAGCAGCGGGATGTCCTCCATGCGGTCGCGCAGCGGTGGCACGGAAAAGGGGATCACGTTCAGCCGATAGAAGAGGTCTTCGCGGAAGTTCCCGTCAGCAATTTCAGCTTCCAGGTCCTTGTTCGTGGCGGCGATCACGCGAACGTCGATGTGAACGGGATTGTTTGCACCCACCGGGTAAAAACGCTGCTCGTCAAGCGCGCGCAACACCTTGGCCTGGGTTTTCAGGCTCATGTCGCCGACCTCATCCAGAAAGAGGGTGCCACCGTCGGCGCGCTCAAACGTACCAAGCTTGTCAGTAATCCCGTTGCCCAGGGCACCGCGGCGGTACCCAAACAGCTCGCCCTCAATAAAATCTTCTGGAATAGCGGCACAGTTCAGTTCAACAAAGACGCGGTCTTTGCGCAGGCTCTCCGCGTGCATGGTGCGCGCGATGCGCTCTTTGCCTGTGCCGGATTCCCCGTAAATCAGCACCCGACCGTTGGTCGGCGCCATCAGGCGAATCTGCTGCCGCAACGCCTTCACAGGAACGCTCTCACCGGTCACGTAAGCCTTCTGCGCAAGCTGCTGCTGCAGCTCAGAATTCTCGTGGCGCAGGCGACGGCTCTCCACAGCATTGCGCAGCATCAGCAGCGTGCGCTCCAGCGAGAGGGGTTTCTCCAGGAAATCATAGGCACCCAGCTTCGTTGCGCGAACGGCAGACTCAATGGTGCCGTGGCCGGAGATCATGATGACCTCGGGCGGACGGGCCAGGTCAAGTGCACGGATGCTGCCCAGCACATCAAGGCCGTCACCATCCGGGAGCCAGACATCCAGCAAAAGCGCATCGTATTCAGCGTCGCGGACAAGCTCAAGAGCCTCAACGGCAGACCCGCTGGTAGTTACCAGATACTCCTCGTCGCGCAGGATGCTTTCGAGCGACGATCGGATATCAGGCTCGTCGTCGACGATCAAGACGTGCTTCACTGCAAAACCTCATCGACAACCTCGGTAGGTTCGGCAACGGCTACTTCTGAAGCTGGAGCGATTGGCAGGTCGATCAAGAATCGTGCGCCCTTGGGCGAGTTCTTCTCCACACGTATTGTCCCGGCATGGTCGGCAATTATCTTTGACACGATGGTGAGGCCCAGGCCGGTACCACGCTCCTTGGTCGAGAAGTAGGGCAGAAAGAGGCGCTCCCGCATCTCATCGGTAACGCCGGGACCGCTATCGGCAATGCAAAGCTCCACCATGCCCTCTGACGTTTCAGAAAGTGCGGTTGAGATTCGGAGTTCGCGCAAAAGGCTGCCCGACATGGCCTCGGCCGCATTGTCGATCAGGTTTGACAGCGCGCGCTTCATGGCTTCCGGGTCGGCGAGCACAAGAGGCAGGCCTGGGCTAAATGCAGGCACAACGCGGATGCCCTGAAGCCGCCCAGCGAAGAGTGCAAGCGAGTTGTCAGCGATCGTGTTCAGGTCGGCCGGACGGGGTTTGGCGTTGGGGAACTCCGCCAGCGATGAGAACTGGTCCACAAGGCCGCGCATGTTCTCTACAGAAGCGCTGATCACCTCACTGGATCGATGGATCGTCGCCACAGAAGGTGAGCCGATACCATGCTGATCCAACACAATCGCAAGCCGATCGATGTGCCGCCGAATCTGTTCGGCAGACAGTGAAATGGGCGTGAGGGGGTTCTTGATCTCGTGCGCGACGCGGCGCGCAACCTCTTTCCAGGCGGACTGCTTCTGCGCACGCAAAAGCTCGGTGGCATTCTCAAGCACCACGACGTAACCGGCCGGAACGAGCTCACCCATAGTGCCTGACGTTTCAAGCAGAGCGACCGTCGCAGCAATGTGCAGCTGTCCCGCAGGGGACGGCATCTCAAGCTCGCCAGAGGCCGACGCCATGCGATGGCTGCGACGCAGCAGCCGATCCAGCGGCTCAATCGCCTCTGCTGGCAGAATGCGATCAAAGGCGTCGCCGACAAAGCTGCGCTGGCCACCGGGGTCGAGCATCTCGCTGAAGGCGCGGTTCGCAACCCGCACGATACGATCCGCATCCAGCATCACCACACCGTTTGGAATCGTCTGCAGCATGGTCTCCAGCTCCCGGCGGCGCAGTTCCACGGCAAGGTTCGCTTCCATTACCTTGACGGTCGACTGCTGGACCAATCCACGGCTGTGCTCAAGTTCCGTAGCCATGGAGTTGAACACAATGGCAAGTTCACCAAGTTCCTCAGTGGCGGCCTGGTCCACACGTCGGTCGTAGTTGCCCAGGGCCACCGCGTTCATAGCATCTGCAAGTGCCTCCACCGGCCGCGTCACCTGCTTTGACAGGTGCAGCGCCAGCCAGCTTGCACAGAACAATGCAAGGGCAGTCATCATGCCCAGCAGCAACATGTACGTCGCGCGGATCTGGTGTCGCATGCGGAACAACGTCCAGTACTGATCTCCATCGCGGTGCAGGCGTTCAAGATTCGCGGCCAGCCCCGGCGGCAGCGGCAGCGCTACCACCACAAAGGTGCTCTGCTGCACCCACGCGGTTCCGACAACATAGTCCTTGCCGTCCAGCGCCACGACGGGCTCGTCTGCACTGCGCGCGGCCTGCAGAATAGTCACATCGAGAGGACCCCGTACGACAGGCAACGGCCTTCGATCAAGGGTTGCGCCATCCACCGCGGTGGGCTGCGGTTCCCACGGATGCATCTCCACCACCGCATCGGGTGCGGCGGGTACGTGAAAGCGGAAGGCAGCCAGCTCGTTCTGGTACAGGATGACGAAGCCGCCCTGCAGTGTGGCTTCGTGGCCGCGAAGGTCGGCTTCGACAAGCGGCAACTCCTGCTGCAGATTGCGGCGGCGACCGGTAAGTTCTGACGCAACGGAGGCTGCCTCTGCACGTGCATTCGCAGAAGCGTAGCGGGTCAAATCGAGTGCAACGCGCGCGGAATCGTCTCGCAGCTCCGCAGCCGGCTGCGAGAACCAGCGCTCAACGGCACGGTTCATCAGCAGATAGCTGAAACCGAACATGCAGGTGATGGGCAGCAGCGATAGCAGCACCGCCCCCAGCAGCATGCGTGTGCGCAGCCGGGCGCCCAGCACACGGCTGCGCTGGTCGGCATACAGCCGCAAGGCGTTGCGCACCAGCAGCAACAACGCCGTTAAAAAAAGCAGGAACGCGACCACGGAAAGCGTCGTGAACAAGGCAATTTCGCCTGCGGTGGACGGGCTGAGAAAGCTCAGCTTGAACGCATTTTGCGCGGCAAGCAGGAGGAAGAGCAGCAACAGCGACACACCGAGCACAATGGTCCAGAGCTTGCGTTGCCGAATGCTACCCATTGCTTCCTCCCCTCTATCGCATTGCAGAAGCCTACGCTACAACCTCCGCAACCGGCTTCCAAGCACGCCCCTGCGATTCTGCAACGGCACCATAGGTCAGGGTGCCGCGATACGTATTGACCCCGGCTGCAATGCCGCTGTCTGCTCGAATCGCAGCATCCGCACCGTGGCCGGCAAGCCGCAGAACGTATGGAAACGTTGCATTCGTAAGCGCCAGCGTCGACGTGTTCGGAACGGCCGCCGGCATGTTGGTTACACAGTAGTGCACAACGCCGTCAACGGCATACGACGGATCGCTGTGTGTGGTGGGCTTTGCCGTTTCGATGCAGCCACCCTGGTCGATCGCCACATCGACGATGACGGCACCCTTCTTCATCTTCGACACCATGGCCGCCGTGACGAGCTTGGGTGCGGAGTGACCAGGAATCAAAACGCCTCCAATGAGCAAATCCGCTTCAGACGCCGCCTTTGCAATGTTGTAGCTGTTCGACGCAAGCGTTTGCACGTGCCCTGAAAAGATGTCGTCGATCTCGCGCAGGCGGTTCAGGTTCAGGTCGATCATGGTCACGCTCGCGCCCAGGCCCAGGGCCATCTTGGCCGCGTTGGTTCCCACAATGCCACCACCCAGGATGACGACCCTGCCCGGCAACACACCCGGCACACCGCCCAACAGCACACCGCGGCCACCGTGCTCCTTTTGCAGATACGCCGCACCCGTCTGCACACTCAGCCGGCCGGCGACCTCGCTCATCGGCGTCAGCAGCGGCAACGTACCCGCGCGGTCCGTCACAGTTTCGTAGGCAATGCCAATCACGTTCTTGCTCAGCAAGGCATCCGTAAGCTCAGGCAAAGGCGCAAGGTGCAGGTATGTAAACAGCACGAGGCCATTGCGAAAGTAGCCATATTCCTTGGCTGTGGGTTCCTTCACCTTCACGACCATCTCTGCCAGGCGCCACACGTCGCCGCCGAAGCCAACAATCTCGGCCCCTGCAGTCTGATAGTCGTCATCGGGAAACGCGGACAGGTCACCGGCACCGGTTTCAACAAGCACCTTGTGCCCAGCTTCAACCAGCGCGCGCACACCTGCAGGGGTTACGCCTACGCGGCTCTCATGATCCTTGATCTCTTTGGGGACGCCGACAATCATGTGTTCCGAACCTCTCTCCACTATCGTAAATGTGTTGCAGTGCTGTAGACCCGAACGCACCCCGCCAGTGGACGCGTGGTACCGTGAACCCTTGAGTCTCTTGGCCTGAAGGAGTGCTTGTTTGGCTGCAGTGGCATCGCGGACCTTCGCGCCGATCGACTTTCGTACCCGCTTTCCGGCGTTGGACGGTGTCCGTGCCCTCGCCATTACGCTGGTCTTTCTGGAGCACTTTGGCGGTGGCGGCCACGGCAACTGGATTCTGCGTAGTTTGAACGCAGTCCGGTCTCGCGGTTGGTTAGGCGTAGACATCTTCTTCGTGCTATCCGGCTTTCTGATCACCGGCATCCTGTATGACACGCTTGGCGATTCGAAATACCTCTCGCGCTTTTTCGCACGGCGCAGCCTCAGAATTCTGCCGCTGTACTACGGCGTGTTCCTTCTCTTCGTGGTGCTCACGCCGCTGCTGCACTACCAGTGGCGGCCAGGTCACCTGTGGTGGCTCGTGTACCTGGGCAATGTCTTCGGCAACAAAGACTTCGACCTTTATTTCATCATCAGCAAAACGCACCTGCACCGTTCGGCGAACATCTCCCACTTCTGGTCGCTGTGTGTGGAAGAGCAGTTCTACCTGGTGTGGCCGTGGATCGTATATCTCCTTCGCGACCGCAAACGGCTGATCGCTACAGCAATCGGCATTGCGATGTTCACCCTGTTATTGCGCTGCTGGTTTTATTGGTGGGCCGGGCCGTTCTGGGCAGAGCGCTGGATCGTCCGGACGCTTCCCTTTCGCATGGATGCTCTGCTGATCGGCGGCATCCTGGCCCTGTTGCTGCGGGGTCCGCAGGCACACAGGGTGCAGCAGGGGTGCAAGTGGCTCTTCTTTGCAGCGGTTGTGCCCGTAGTCGCAATTTTCACGTTCAGCCCGTCAGCAGCTTCGCCATGGCTGCTTACGATCGGTTTTACATGCACGGCATTTGCGTCCGCCGGATTGATCGGCATGACCCTCCGCACAGGCTCGCCGGCATTTCGTCTTTTCAACGTGAGACCGTTTCGAACCCTGGGCAAGATCAGCTACGGGTTCTACGTCTTTCACGACATCTACTACTACGTCTGGCTTCAACTGCTGATCTGGCTGGGCGCGCACCTGGGCGGCCTGGCGCTACCCGGCCTCATTGAAATTGGCAGCGCCTTTCTTGTGACGTTCTTCACGGCAAAGCTGAGCTTCAAATACTTCGAGTCGCACTTCTTACAGTACAAACGCCACTTCGAGTACGACTCGGAGCGCGCGTCACACGAACATGCCTTCATTACAGCGCTGGACGTGAACCCGCCACAAACCAGCGCACACCATTCAAGGTGATTGCGGTTGTAACCCTTGCCGGGGCTTTACCACCACGCTTCCCCGTCCCGAATCACTGAACCATTGTGGGACTACAATCGTTCCAACGCCTTTGAAGCAGGACACGCCGATAACATGCCGCAGAACGAGTACAAGGGACGCAACTCACGATCGCGCAACATGCGTTCGCTCTTCTCCATATTTTCCAACGATCTGGCCATCGACCTGGGTACGGCCAATACGCTGGTCTTCGCCAACGGCAAGGGCATTGTCGTCAACGAGCCCTCCATCATCGCCGTCAACAAGGTGACCAACGAGGTCGAGGCCGTGGGCAAGGAAGCCAAGGAGATGGTGGGCCGTACCCCCGGCAACATCGTTGCCATCCGGCCCATGAAGGACGGCGTTATCGCCGACTTCCGGCACACCGAAAAGATGCTGAACTACTTCATCCAAAAGGCGCACAACCGCAAAATGCTGGTGCATCCGCGCATCATCATCGGCGTGCCCAGCGAGATCACGCAGGTGGAAAAACGCGCCGTCGAAGACTCCGCCTACCGTGCCAAGGCAAGCGAAGTATATCTGGTTGAACAGGCCATGGTCGCCGCCATCGGCGCGGGCCTGCCCATTACGGAGCCCGGCGGCAACATGGTCGTTGACATCGGTGGTGGCACCACCGACATCGCCGTCATCTCTCTCGCCGGCATCGTCTACTCCCGCTCGGTCCGCATGGCCGGCAACCAGATGGACGAAGCCGTTATGAACTATCTCAAGCGCAAGTACAACCTCCTCATCGGTGAGCGCACGGCAGAGCAGATCAAAATGGAGCTCGGGTCCGCATACCCGCTCGACAAGCCCATCACCATGGAGATCAAAGGCCGAAATCTCATTGAGGGCGTGCCGAAAACGATCACCATCGACGACTCCGAAATCCGCGAATCGTTGGCGGAATGCATCGCCACCATCATGAACGCCATCCGTGTAGCGCTTGAGCGGACTCCGCCGGAGCTTTCCGCCGACATCAGCGACCGCGGCATCGTGCTTACCGGCGGCGGCGCGCTGATTAAAAATCTTGACCGGCGCATTCGCGAGGAGACGGGCCTGCCCGTATCCATCGCGGATGACCCGCTCGCCTCGGTCGTGCTTGGAACCGGCCGCATGCTGTCGGACTTCGGCCTCCTGCGCAAAATCTCCATCGACTAAGCGCACTCACGACGGCGGCGCACTGGTAAGGACAGCACGCAGACGGTATGGAATCGTTTTTCATCCGGTATCGAAATCCGCTGGTGCTGGTCGCCGTGCTGCTGGCGCAGGTCATCGGCCTGGCCACGCAGATGCACCGCGTCAATTATCCCTCGTCTGCAGACGGCCACAACGTTCGCGTTGCACGTGCTTGGGCCAACTTCACCATCGCTCCTGTCGAGAAGCTGCTGGCAAAGCTCGGTGGCGGCGTACGGTCTGCCTGGGGCGGCTACGTTGACCTGCGCCATGTGCGGCAGCACAGCAAGGACCTGCAGTACCAGATCAACCAGCTTCGCCTGCAGCAGGCAGGCATGCTTGAAGATGCGCGGCAGGGCCAGCGGCTGGAGCAGATGCTCGCCTTCAAGCAGCAATATGTGGGTAAAACGGTAGCGGCACAGGTCATTGGCACCGGCGGCGGTGATCGCTCACACATCCTGGTCTTGAACAAGGGCAGCAACGATGGCCTTCAGCCGGACATGGCCGTCATCACACCGGACGGCATCGTCGGCAAGCTGCGTGATGTCTTTCCAGGCTCATCGCAGCTGCTGCTCATCAGCGACAGCAGCTCCGGAGCCGGCGTGATCTTGGCAAACGTGCGAAGCCGCGGGATCCTGCGCGGCTCCGTCAAAGGGCAAGTGCAGATCGGTACACTCTTGCCGGATGAGCGCATCAGGCCAGGTGAGCCCGTAGTGACCAGCGGTGGAGACCGCGTGTATCCGCGAGGCCTGAGCGTGGGCACGGTGCAATCGGTTCAGCTCGATCCGGAACACCAGCCCTATACCGCCATCACCGTGAAACCGTCGGCAAACCTCGACCGGTTGGAAGAGGTGCTGGTCGTTACCGACGTGGCACAGCAGCTCACGCTTCCTCCAGCCACGGGGTCTGCTCCAGCGGATGGGGACAAGCGCGCGTCAGAGATCGTAGCGGAGCGGCTGCCTGGTTTGCGCGATCCGAAACCTGCTGCCACCAGCACCGACACCAACGCGGCAGACCAGGCCGCCAAAGAGAAGGAACTGATCACCAACCCCCACAAAACTCTGCCGACGCCGCGGCCCACACCCGTCTTGCATCCCGACCGCTACAGCCCCGGCACCGTGCCCAACGCGGCGGACCTGCAGCCAGGTCAGCGAGACGCCCCGAACGGGAGTCCGAAACCGTAATGGCCAAGCGCAGATTTACAACCCGTCGTGAGATGGAGGAGCACAACTTCAGCCCGGCCGTGGCACTGTCGGTGCCGTTGCTGGCGCTCTTCACCACGGCATACCTGCCGAAGCTGTTCCCCGTCACCGCCATTGTGGACCTGCCGTTGATCGTGGTGATCTACTTTTCCATCTCCCGCCGCAGCGCGGTGGCAGGCACGTTCACCGGTGCGGCACTTGGGCTCTTGCAGGACACCCTCAGCAATCAATACATCGGCGTCAACGGCATCGCGAAAAGCATCGTGGGATACGCGGCGGCCTCCATCGGACTCAAGGTCGACGTGGACAATACCATCACCCGGGCCATGCTCAATTTCGGGTTCTCCCTGCTGCAGTCAGCTGTGCTGTTCGCTGTCCAACGGGTGCTGCTTGGGTCGTCCCTCTACCGGGTCAGCTGGGTGCATGAACTATTGCGCGCCGGCGTAAATACCGCTGTAGCAATTCCGATTTTCCTCCTGCTGGACCTGGCGCGTACCGACGATTAGTACCGACGAACTACGGTGCCGTGCGCTTCTCTGGCACCGCTTCGATCGCGCGTTCAGGGTCCACCGCAATCTTGGCCACTTCGGCAGCCTCAGCCTGCTCGTTCTTTAGGTCGGCGGCGCTCAAAGCTGGCAGGCTGTACAGTTCAATCTCCGCGTCGCGCAGCACGGCAAGACGCCGGCCATCGGGGGAAAGGCTGAAGTTCTGAGCCGCTCTTTGTACAGGTCCAATAGGCGCGCGCAACAGCTCGACCCCACCGCGAAATGTGTACACGCGAACCTGTTGGCCAGAGATGTCCAGGGGAGAGAGATGATCCGCCTCCTGCGCGCCTGAGTTGGTCATGGTGTCGCGCAAGGCGAAGCGGCCGCTGCCCGGTGAAGGATACATCGCGGGCCAGACCGGCGCGTTGTCCACGGTAAACACCCAGTTGGCCTGCGCCGCCAGGTCAAACCCCCCAAGCAGGCGTCGATCGTCTCCACCGCGGCAGCCCGTGGCAATAAAGGTGGCGTCGCTCACAAACTGCGCGTGCGGCTGGCAGGTGCTGGTGAACCCGGCAAGTTCTATCGCCTTGCCGCCGAACGGGTGGAAATCAAAGCCCCAGTGCTCGCGATCTTCCTTCACCGTGCCAAGAAACCCCTTCGAGGTAAACGCGGTAATGAAGGCTTTGTCCTCCTGGGCAACGGCGCGTGTGTGCAGGGTAGGCGTCCTGCCTTCTCGCAGCGTGTAAAACGTCGCCTCTATCTTTGGTCCCTCCAGCGGCTGGGTAGGGTCATCGCCAATGTGGTGCTCCGGGCCGGTTTCCACCAGTAGCATGTCATGTGCCGGGCTTAACTGGATGACCTCAATGGGCCGGCTGGACTCGAGAAGCGGCTCACGTTCGAACCCCTCTTTGCCATGCATAGGGCTGACGCGCAACAGCGTATTCCGTAGCCGCAGCAGGAAATAGCCATTGCCCATGGGCCACAGGTACTGCGTGCGGTCGTGGGTGCGCCACTCCGTCTCAAATACCAGCTTGCCGTCCGGCAGGTGCAGCACAAGCGCCCGAACAATCCGGTCCTGATCGCCAACTTCGTCGTCGGGCAATCGTGGAATCAGTTTGCGCGCGTTGAAGGTCACCAGAAGGTGCTGGTCGTCAATAAAGTCGACCGTGTTCATGGTGTAACCTTCGCGCTGAATAACCTCAGAGCTGACGGGCCGGTAGCCCAGCCGCAGCAGAGAGATGCGGTGTTCCGGTACGGCCGGCAGAAGCGGCTTGGTGGCAGCGGCAAGGTACGGCGTGAGTGCGCCGCAAAGGAAAGCCAAAATCCACAGTCGTGCGCGATGCTGCGCCATGCAGCTATGCTAACCGTGCCACCGGCTCCGTTCAAACGCCGGTTGCTTGCAACTTTCACTGCGCGCATCAAGCTGGTTTGGACGCGTATGCGACAGTTGAACGTATGCTTGGAGTATCGCCAAAGACAGGACGGGGTCCTGACCGCAGACATGCGCGGAAACCCATTCGCGGGCTGGCGTTCCTTGCCTGCGCGCTTGCGTCGGCACTGTGGGGTACCGGATTCTACTTCGGTAAAATCGCCCTGCGCGAGCTGCAGGTAGGTCACATGGTCCTGTACCGCTTTCTGTTCGCCGCAGCCGCCATGCTTGCCATTCGCCTGCGGCAAAAAGACCGCACACCCTATTCCCGCGCGGACTGGACAGCACTGCTGGTCGCTGCCTTCTTCGGCATCCCCGTGCTGTTCCTGCTTGAGTTCAAGGGCCTCGCGATGACCACGCTCGCCCATGCAGCGCTCATGGTGGGTACCATGCCCGTGCTGGTGGCCGGTGCAGCCGCCATCTTTCTGGGGGAGCGGCTGGACCGCACAGGCTGGTGCGCGCTTGCCGGTTCCACAGCCGGTGCCGCGATGATCGCCTTCAGCCATTCGCAATCGACCGAAGGTTCGGCGAGCCTGGCGGGTGACCTGCTGGTCGTTGGCGCGGCACTGTTCTCGTTAGTGTGGATTCTTGCCAGCAAACGCCTGCTCGCCCGCCACAACGCCGTCGCCGTCTCCTGCGACACCGTACTCACCGGAACGGCAATGCTCGCCGTGTGGGTCTTGCTGCGGGACGGCCTGCCACCGGTCCATGCCATTTCACCCGCGGTGTGGCTCGCATCGGCCGCCGGTGGATTGCTTTGCACCGCATCCACAACCGTCCTATGGAACTGGAGCCTGACGCAGATACCCGCATCGGAGGCTGGCGTCTTCCTCAACTTAGAGCCAATCATTGGATCAGCACTGAGCGTGTGGCTCTTCCACGAACGCATGGGATGGACGGCAGCTCTGGGCGGCGGACTCATCGTGGCATCCGCCCTCGTCATGACGACACAGTCAAAGACGAGCGTGAGCGAAGCTGCAGGACATGTGCCTGCTATGGAGTAGGCGCTGTGCAGAAGGATTCACCGAACCAACCGGCAACGAAGCTCCCACTAGAAGCATCGATTCGCCTTATCGCCATCGACCTGGATGGCACCCTTGTGCACAGCGACGGTACAGTGACGGCGCGCAATCGGGCTGCACTGCAACAGGCGCGGCAGGCAGGTATCCGGGTGGTCATCAATACGGGCCGCCGGCACAGCTACGCGCTACGAGCGACCCGCACGTTGCAGCTTTCCCACGCAGACGCCATCATCACATCAAATGGTGCGGTGGTGCGCACAGCCGGTGGTGACCTCCTCTGGCGCGCAACGTTGTCGCTGCCGTTGGTGCATCGGCTGCTGCAAGAGTTGCAGGAATTTCGCACTGCGCTGGTCTTTACGTTTGACCTGATTGGACCGGAGGGTGCCGACGTTGCAGGCGCCCTTGTGCTTGAAGATCTGGACCACCTGCACAGCAGCATCAGCCGGTGGATGCAGGTCAATGCCGGCTCCATCCGTCGCGTGACTCCGCTGGAAGACGCCTTTACCGGCCCGGACGCCGCGCTGCCGGTCCAGGCCATGCTCTGCGGCACAATGAGCCGCATGCACGCCGCAGAAACACTGCTCAACGAGCACTTTGCAGGCGACGTGGACTGCTACCGCACCGAGTATCCCGGCAACGACCTCTGCATTCTGGACATTATGCCCAAGGGCAAGTCAAAGGGAACGGCTCTCCTAAAACTCGCGGCGCGCCATACCATCGGCGCGCCGCAGATCATGGCTATCGGAGACAACTGGAACGACGAACCCATGCTGCAGGTGGCAGGCATGGCCGTGGTACTGGACAACGCACCCGACGACCTGAAGGAGTATGCGCAACAGCACGGTTGGCGAATCGGAGCGGCCGGCGACGACGACGGCGTTGCACTGGCGGTCGAAGCTGTTGTGCATGACCGGCTTGCACTTTTCTCCTGAAGGAGCCGTCTGGCCGACACCGGCCGAGAGCAAGGCGTACGCTGGAACTTTGCAGGGGTTGCGTACAAGGAGTGCCGCATGCGTTGGTTTCTGGCGATCTTGATTGTGCTGGTTTGTGTCGTGGGCGTCGTCTACATCGCCGGCAGCAGGCAGCCGGAACAGCACTTGGCAACCACCTCCGCCTTAATTCAGGCGTCGCCCGACGCTGTGTGGAAGCGCATCAACGATGTCACGAGCGAGCCATCGTGGCGCAAGTCGGTCAAGTCTGCGGCAACTGCACCAACGCAGGACGGACATCCCTGCTTCGTGGAGAACGCCGGAATCCCGCTGACGCTGTGCGTGGAACGCCTGGACGGACAACGGTTGCGTGTGGTGCGGATTGCTGACGCAAAGCAAAACTTCCAAGGCACATGGACCTTCGTCATCCAGCCCGGAGACACGTCTCAGACCAACGGCAAAACCACTCGGCTCACCATCTCGGAGGACGCGGCAATCGCCCCAAAGCTGTGGCGCGGCGCCATGCTCTTGCTGGGCTACGACCGCACCATCAAGAGCTATTTCAACGATCTGTCCGAATCGTTTTCCGGACAAAAAGCGCAGTCGTAAGCTGGCCGGCAAACCGTCTCGGCTGCCACCTATAATTGGGATCGTCCCCCAGCGGCGCATCTGTGGCCGCTGCTAGTTCACCCACACTGGAGCAAATACCATGGCCACGCAGACCGCCGTTCCAACCACGCACCCCGACCTGCAGAACGAGATTGCGGAGTGGATTGAAGCCTTCGACGAGATGATTGTGGCCGAGGGCCCGCAGCAGGGTGCGGAGTTGATGAGCGCCTTGCGCCAACGTGCACGCGAGGCCGGTGTACAGGCGGAAAATCAGCTTGGCACGCCGTATCGCAATACCATCCCGAAGCACGACGAAGTTCCTTACCCCGGCGACCGCGATCTGGAGAAACGGGTGGAATCGCTCATCCGCTGGAACGCTATGGCGATGGTGCACGGCCAGAACAAAAAGGACGCCGGCATCGGCGGCCACATCTCCACCTACTCGTCCCTCGCCACTCTGCTTGAGGTCGGGTTCAACCACTTCTTCCATGGGTCCTATGGCGACCAGCCCGGCGACTTCATCTACTTTCAGGGCCACGCCTCTCCTGGTGTCTACGCACGCGCCTACCTCGAAGGCCGTCTTAACGACGACCACCTCGCCAACTACCGCCACGAACTGCGCGATAAGCCCGGCCTCAGCAGCTATCCGCACCCATGGCTGATGCCGGATTTCTGGCGTTTCCCCACCGTCAGCATGGGCATTGGCCCGCTGAACGCCATCTACCAGGCGCGCTTCATGCGCTACCTTGAGAACCGCAAGCTCATTCCCGCAACGCCTCGCAAGGTCTGGGCCTTCGTCGGCGACGGCGAAACCGACGAGGTTGACACGCTCGGTGCCATCGGCCTCGCCACCCGCGAAAACCTCGACAACCTCATCTTCGTCGTCAACTGCAACCTGCAGCGTCTCGACGGTCCCGTCCGCGGCAACAAGCGCATCATCGACGAGTTGGAAGGCGTCTTCCGCGGCGCCGGCTGGAACGTCATCAAGGTCATCTGGGGCTCGGATTGGGATACGCTCTTCGAGCGCGACCACACCGGCCTTCTGCTCAAGCGCATGGAAGAGGCCGTGGACGGCGACTTCCAGGCCTATAAGGCCAAGGGGGGCGCCTACCTCCGCGAGCACTTCTTCGGCAAGTACCCGCAGCTGCTGGAGCTGGTCAAAGACATGTCCGACGAGCAGCTCGGCAAGCTGCACCGCGGCGGCCACGATCCGCTCAAGATCTACAACGCCTACAAGCGCGCCACGGAGCACACCGGCGGACCCACCGTCATCCTCGCAAAAACAGTAAAAGGCTATGGCTTTGGTTCCACTGAGGGCCGCAACGCCGCACACAACGAAAAGAAGCTTACCGACGAGGGTGTCACCGCCTTCGTCAAGCGCTTCGACATACCCGTTCCAGACGAAGAAGCCAAAAACGGCAAGCCCTGGAAGCCCGCACCCGACGCTGCAGAGCTCGAGTATCTGCTCCAGCGACGTGCAGAACTCGGCGGCTTCCTCCCCGCCCGCACCGTCAAGCCGTTCACCTTTGACGCACCCGCACTTGATTTCTTCAAAGAATGGCTCGGCGGCTCCAAAGGCCGCGCTGTCTCCACCACCATGGTCTTCGTCGCCATCCTGCGCACGCTTCTCAAAGACCCCAAGATCGGCAAACTCCTCGTCCCCATCGTGCCCGACGAAGGCCGCACCTTCGGCCTCGAATCCGCCATCAAGCAGGTCGGCATCTACGCCAGCGAAGGCCAGAAGTACACGCCCCACGACAGCGACATGCTGCTCAGCTACCGCGAAGAAAAAGACGGCCAGATCCTGGAAGAGGGCATCACCGAGGCCGGTTCCATGGCCAGCTTCACCGCCGCTGGCACTGCCTACGCCAACTACGGCATACCCACGGTCCCCTTCTACATGTACTACTCCATGTTTGGCTTCCAGCGCATCGGTGACATGGTCTGGGCCTTCGCAGATTCACGCGGCAAGGGCTTCCTCATGGGCGGCACCGCCGGTCGCACCACCATGCTTGGTGAAGGTCTGCAACACCAGGACGGCCCCTCCCACGTCCTTGCCAGCACCGTGCCCACCTGTCTCAGCTACGACCCAGCCTTCGCCTTCGAACTCTCCGTCATCATCCAGGACGGCCTGCGCCGCATGTACGCGGAGAACGAACAGGTCTTCTACTACATCACCATGTACAACGAGGACTACACGCAACCCGAGATGCCCGTCGGCGATACCGTGCAAACCGGCATCCTGCAAGGCCTGTACAAGTTCAGACCTGCCGTTAAAGGGCCGGCCACGGCACAGCTCTTCGGCTCCGGCCCCATCCTCAACGAGGTCCTCAAAGCCCAGACCATCCTAAGCGAGCAATACAGTGTTGAGGCAGACGTCTGGTCCGTCACCAGCTACGTCGAGCTTCGCCGCAATGCGTTGGAAACGGAACGCTGGAACCGCCTGCACCCCGCCGAAGAAGAGCGTCAAACCTATCTGCTCACCGCTCTCGGTGACAGCAAGGGCCCGGTCATCGCCGCAAGCGACTACATGAAGGTTCTACCGGACGCGCTGGCACCGTGGCTTGGCTCCCGCCTTGTGACCCTGGGTACCGACGGCTTTGGCCGCTCCGACAACCGCGAGCATCTGCGCCGCCACTTCGAGGTAGACGCAAACGCCATCGTCGCCGCCACCCTCTCCAAGCTCGTGCGCGAAGGCGTGCTTAAGGCCTTGGTTGTGCAGAAGGCATTTGCAGACCTCGGTATCGACACTGAAATAGGCGACCCGTCGCACAAGTAGCTCGCCAGCCGAACGAGAGGAACACAGAGAGTGGGCAAGCCGCTGATCGGTGATGGGCAAATGCTTGCCATGCACGCAACCATGGTGCATCTGCGCTCGCTGCCTCAGGAGATGAATCCCGCGCCTGCCCGCGCCTCAGGCACCCGACGCGAACCGGACGTAGCTCTGCTTGCGGCCGCGCTTTTGCAAGTAAGGCCCGGTGACCTCCTCGTCGTTGGCCATGGTGCTTCTCTCGCGGCAGAGGTCCTGGCGCTGGCTCAACAATGGACCTTCTCCCCTGAGCACACGGCCACACAGGTGACCGTCTCAGCCGGCGCGGAGACGCTGTTTGCAGCCGGCCATGCATACTCGCAGATGCGCACATCGCGCGCGGGTGACGACGCACCGGTAACGGTCGCCCTTCTCCCTGCCGAACCCCGCATGAGCGCGGCCTTTGCAGAAGCGATGCGCCTGGCCGGCGAGAACACGTTGCCACTGATTATCATCCTGCAGGACGGCCCTGCAGCAAGCGCCCAACGCATCGACTCAATCCCAAACGTCGAGGTCGTACGCATCGATGCGGCAGATGCCGTGGCCTGCTGCAGGGTCATGCAGGAGTCCCTGCTGCGCGCGCGCAATCGTTGGGGCTCTGTCATCCTGCATGCCGTCCATCTGCCGGGGGCAGCAGACGCCGTCGTTGCATTCGAGACACACCTCAAGCGGCGTGGCCTTGAGTTCTAGCAACGAAATCCAGCCTGTCCGCGATAGACTCTACACGTGGTGTCCTTCCGAAGCTGTCTCCCCAAGCGCGGCCAACGCCGCAAGCGTTCAGCGCGTGGTGCCACGGCCCGTGTAGTCGCGCTTGCAGGTGCGTTCGGTGCCGGAGCTCTGTACGCACAGGCAATACCGGATGCGCCAACTCCCCAGCAGGCTCCAGTGCCGGTGCTCCCCTCGGCCAATCCCAACGCCAACATTCCTCCTGCGGCACCCGCACCCCCCGCGAATCCACAAACCGCGCCCGGTGCACCGCCGGAAACACCGGTAACGGCAAGGCCCGCCTACCGCTCGCAGAAAGACCGCAAGCACACCCGCCAGGATGATGTACCGGACGACGAAAAGCTCCCCAATCCCGCGCCGCAACCCGTGGTCGCCGGCACACCCACACGCCAAAAGCCTTTCGTCGCGCGCAACGCCTACGATGGAACGCCCATCGTCACCTACGACCGGCAAGGCTCGTCCTACATCCCCGTCGATAGCTGGATGTATCCCGCGCTGCTGCGGCTTTACTCGCTCGGCTACCTGGACACAGCGTTCATCAGCCTGCGGCCATGGACCCGTCGCAGCACCCTGCACATGCTGGAGCAGACAGAAAGCGATGTGCGTGCGGACCGCAACAAAGAAGCCGTGCAACTACTCGATTCCCTTGAAGACGCGCTCGCCGACGAGCCGGACTCCGGCGGTACACAGAAGCGCGGCCTGGTCTACGGTATCGAGCAGGCATACGCCGGCGTACGACAGGTGCAGGGACCCACACTGCGCGACAGCTGGCACGTTGGCCAGACCTTCGTCAACGACTACGGGCGTCCCTACTCCACAGGCTTCAACACCTACGATGGCGTGGCTGTCATGGCAGAAGATGGGCCCATCTCGGTCTACGTGCGTGCGGAGTACCAGCACGCCCCACACTTCCAGGGCTACACCTATGCCCAGGCAGCATCACTCTCAAACCTCGACGAGATCGCATACAGCGGCTACAACCGTCCGCAGGATACCGACCCCGAGGGTCTGCTCCCCTCTCAAAACAACCTGCGCGTACTTGAGGCAAACCTCTCCGCCCACGTCTACGGACACGAGATCTCCCTGGGTAAAAGTGACGCATGGATCGGCCCGGGACAGGGCGGCGCCATGATGTGGTCCAACAACTCCGAGGGCATCTACAGCTTCCGCATCAACCGCGTTGAACCCCTCTGGGTCCCGTACATCAGCAACATCATCGGCAACGTTCGATACGACTTTTTCATCGGCTCCCTTAAGGGGCACACCTACCCCAACGCGCCATGGATCCACTCGGAAGCCATCTCCGGCAAAATCTTTCAGCAGTTTGAATTTACGGCCCAACGGTCGATCATCTTCGGCGGCGCCGGTGTGCAGCCCGTCACCTTCGGCACATTCATCGACGGCTTCTTCAGCACCACAGATACAACGTCCTCACAAAAATACGGCCGCGACAATCCCGGCGCGCGCTTCTCTTCCGTGCAGTTTGCGTGGCGGCCGCCGCTGGTCAAAAAATACCTGACGCTCTATACGGATTCGACGACCCACGACGACGTTTTTCCCCTGGCCGCGCCGCGCCGCGCCGGATGGCGGCCGGGTATCTTTCTGCCGCGCATCCCCTTTGCACCCAGGCTCGACCTCCGCGTTGAGGCAAGCTACACCGACTACGTAACCACGCGGTCTACCTTTGGCCAGGGCAATTACTTTGAAATCATCCAGCGCCAGGGATATACCAATGGTGGGTCACTCATCGGTGACTGGATCGGCCGCGAAGGCAAGGGCGGCAACGCCACCTTGACCTACCATCTCAGCGGCAACGAGTGGCTGAGCGCAACCTACCTGCGCAAGAAAAACGCAAAAGACTTCATCAACGGCGGCACCACGCAGAATGACTTCCGCGTCGACATCGTCAAGCGCCTCCGCCCGGACGTAGAACTTAACGCCTGGTTCCAGCACGAAACATGGGTAGCACCCCTGGTACGGTCTGGCCAACAATCCAACAACACCGGCAGCCTCCAGGTAAAGTGGTACCCCCGCCTGCACTCCACCAACAATCTGTTCTAGCACCACTGCACAGCACTCAAGGCTCTTGCTCTGCGTCTGTGCACGTCTCCGCCAACACAGAAGGAAGTCGTGTTGTTCAGCGCCATGCTCTCCGAACCACTGCCACCCTCAACACACATAACTGCGTCAAGAGGAAGAACCACAGAATGAACAGCGTCAAACGTCCTGCACCTTGGCAACGTGTGCTGTGGGTCTATCTCCTCATTCTGTGGGGTTGTACTGCCGGCGAGTGGGCCTTTGCGGCGTATTGCAAGCACGTGCTGCACCGCCGCTATCCTCTCGACACGGTTCTGCTCACACCCGCGGCACGGTTTTCAGACTGGGTTAATTTTCTTCCCCGAACCTCTCACTTCGGCGAAACTGGATTTTTGACAAGGGCCGACTGGGGATTCCTCTTTCCCTACCCGCTTCCCTCGGTTCTCCCATACGTGTTAATCCAACAGCTCGGGCCGCATCCGATGCGGAACTATCTCGTCGCCACCATCCTGATATTCCTGATTTGCGCCGCCTTGCTCTCGGTGTACCTTGCGCGGCGGTACGGCTGGATCGCCGTCCTTCAACTCAGCGTCTGGTCTACGGTACTTGTCGGGTACCCGGGTATCTGGGTCATCGATCGCGGCAACGTCGAGGTGTTTCTCTGGCTTCTCGTCTGCTGTGGCACATACAGCTTCATCCGGCAACGCCCTTACCAGGCCGCCGCGTGCTTCGCCATCGCGGGATCCATGAAGATCTATCCGGCCATCCTGCTTCTGCTCTTCTTGCGCCGCAAGCAGTACAGGGCCATGGCATTCGGTGTGCTCGTCCCGTCCGTCTTCACCCTTGGGACACTCGCCATCGCGGGTCCCACCATTCCACAGGCGATGCGGGATATGAAGCCTGCGGCAGACACCCTGCGTGACGCGCAGATTGTGGCACTGGCGCCGGATGGCTTGCGCTTCGACCATTCAGTGTTCGCACTATGCAAGCAGGCTACTGCCACGTACAGCGCAAGAGCGCTGGGCTGGTCGACGGACAGAATAGGTGCTCTGCGCTTTGATCACTCGGCAAAGGTGTACAGCATCGTAGCCCCGATCTTCTTCCTGCTCCTCTATCTCGTTCGCATCCGGACCATGCCCCTGCTCAACCAGTTCCTCAGCTTGGTCTTCCTCGCACTCTTGCTGCCCTTCGTCTCATACGACTACACCCTAGTCCATCTCTACGTTGTCTTCGCCGTTCTTCTGCTAGCACTGCTGGAACATACAGCGAGACCGACCCAAACTAAGTCAGTGTCAGCACTCATCTTATTGTTGGCCGTGATCTTTTCGCCGCTTACAGCATTGGGTCAGCACATGTATGCAGGCCAGATCAAATGCTGTCTCCTGCTGATCAGTCTCGGCATCGCTGTCTCCGTCCCTTTCCCCACGCAGCTCTTTCAGGATCAAGAGCCGGCACTCGGGGTAGGTAGTCTGGTTGCAGATCCGCGATAGTGCACGCCTGTCTTGGATGCGTGCGGACCCAGCTTCAGAGTTCAAGCAGCTATGGCTAAAGCTGTGAACGAAAGTAGTCCAGCGACTTCTCCAAACCTTCACGCAACGCCACCTGCGGCTCCCAACCGAGCAAAGCCTTGGCCTTCGTAATGTCCGGCTTGCGCTGCTTCGGGTCATCCTCCGGCATGGGCTTGAACACGATCGGCACATTGGCCCCAGTCACCTTCAGCACCGTCTGCGCGCAGTCCAGAATCGTCCATTCCTCCGGATTGCCGATGTTGGTGGGCAACGGCTCACCGGACTTCGCCAGCGCCACAATACCGCGAATCAAATCGGCGACATAACAGAACGACCTTGTCTGCAGCCCCTCTCCATAAATCGTCAGCGGCTCGCCGCGCAGAGCCTGCATCATCAGGTTCGAAATCACGCGCCCGTCATTCGGTGCCAGGCGTGGACCATACGTGTTGAAGATTCGGACCATGCCCGTGCGCATACCGTAGTAGCGGTGATACGCCATGATGGTCGCTTCAGAAAAACGCTTGGACTCGTCATACACCGACCGCGGACCGATCGGGTTCACGTTTCCCCAATAAGTCTCCGGTTGCGGATGCACGGTAGGGTCGCCATAGCACTCTGACGTTGACGCATGCAGAAATCCCGCACCGTACCTTTTGGCCAGTTCCAATGCATTCACGGTCCCATCAGAGCCCACACGCAACGTCTCGGGGCCAAGACGCATGTAGTCCGGCGGACTTGCAGGAGAGGCAAAGTTGAACACAAAATCGATATCGCCAAAGTCGAACGGCCGGCAGATGTCGGCTTGTTCATACTCAAAGCGCGGCTCGCTGGCCAGATGTGCCAGATTATCCAGCGAGCCGGTTGCAAGGTTGTCCACACCGATCACGGACGCACCTTCGGCAAGCAAGGCATCCGAAAGATGCGAACCGAGGAAGCCCGCGGCTCCCGTCACCAAAACACGTTTCAATTTCTGCTGTGTCACAGAACAAATCCTTCAAAGCGGCGGTGACTTGGTAACTACCTGACGTAAAACGATCAGGCTCTCGCGGGATGAGCGGCCGGGCGACCCACGCTGACATAGGTTAACCCCTTGGCGGCGACCTCGTCCGGATCGTACAGGTTCCGTCCGTCCAGCAGGATGGGATAGCGCAGCAGTGTCTTCAAGCGCGGCAGATCGAGCTTGGAAAACTCGCTCCAGTCGGTCAGAATCAGAATCGCATCCGCGTTGTCAGCGGCGGCATACGCGTCCGCTGCATACGTCAGGGATGACGTCTCCGGCATCTCCACGCGGCTGCGGTCCATGCCGGCCGGGTCATAGGCGCAAATGGTGCAGCCTTCCGCAATCAGCATTTCGATCAGATCGATAGCCGGGCTCTCGCGCACGTCATCCGTCTCACCCTTGAAGGCAAGCCCAAGCACGCCAAGGCGCTTGCCGCGCAGCGTCCAAAGCGCCGCGCGCACCTTGCGCAAAAAGCGGCGCTTCTGCTCGGCATTGATCTTCTCGACCTCAGTGAGCAACGAAAAATCAACACCGAGCGAATCGGCAACGTTGCGGAACGCCGCAACATCCTTCGGGAAGCAGGAGCCTCCATAACCAATGCCCGGCCGCAAAAATTTTGGCCCAATACGGCTATCCAGACCAATGCCCTTCGCAACCTGCTCCACGTTCGCATCGGCCGCTTCGCACAGGTTAGCGACAGCGTTGATGAACGAAATCTTCATGGCAAGAAACGCGTTGGACGCGTGCTTGATAATCTCGGCGCTCTTGGTAGACGTCAGCAGCAGAACCGACGGATCGCCCTGGTTCAGCCGGCCGGCGATGGCATTAGGCGACGTGTAATAACTGCCATCCGTCAGCGGCTTGTAGATAGCCTGCAGCACCGCCGCGGCACGCGGGGTGTCCGCGCCCACCACAATACGGTCCGGGTGCAGAAAGTCTTCCACGGCGGTGCCCTCACGCAGAAACTCCGGGTTCGACACCACGTCGAACATGGTGCTGTTGCCACCATTGCGTTCCACCGTGCGGCGCACCCACTCATTCGTGTACACCGGCACCGTACTCTTTTCCACGATCACTTTGTAGCTGTCCAGGTGGCGTGCAATCTCGCATGCAACGGCTTCCACATACGACAGGTCAGCATCCCCCGTCTCCGACTGCGGCGTGCCGACGGCGATAAACACAGCATCCGCCGCTGCAGTGGCCGCACCAAGGTCTGTGGTAAAGGTCACGCGATCGTTCCGATAACGGTTCAACAGCTCCGGCAAATGCTCTTCATGAATGAGCGAGTCACCGCCCTTCAATGCATCCACCTTACGCTGATCGTTATCCACGCAGATCACGTTGTGACCGATCTCAGCGAAACAAACAGCTGCAACCAGCCCTACATATCCCGACCCAACCACTGCAATAGTGACACTGCCGATCATCAGTCCTGCCTTTCAAAACTTGCGCTTGTCGAGTGTTGGAGTTCCCATTGTAGAAGATGCCGAAGTGTTGGCTCAAGCACTCTGGGACATATGGTTCCCTGATTCACATTCGAGTATCATCCGTAGGAGATGGCCCCGCAGATGACGCCCCCACCCGCACCGCATGGCCCGGAAGCACACGCGGGGTTTACGGTAGCGACCCCGGATTCAACCCTGTCTGAGGCGTTGAATGTCCTCCGCAAGCGCAAGTGGGTCCTCATCATCGCCATGGTACTGGGCGCAATTTATGGCTTCTACGAGGCTGTCACACAACCCATTCTCTTCACGGCATCAGGACGCATTCAAATTGGCTCGCCGGCGGCCATCGCATACCGCGCCACCGGTAGTGGTGTGTGGGACAACCTTAGTAACGAGATGTTGGTGCTTCACAGCGATTCGCTCATGTATACAGTGGCCAAGGAGTTGGATCTCAACAATAACCCCGCTTTCTTTGGCGTCAAGGGTCCGCTCCCACATACTGATATGGCGACCAATCCCGCGATACGCAACGCCGTTGTCGCCAGCCTTCTTAAGTCTGTTGGAACCTCGCCTATTCCCGGCACCCAGGTACTCGCCATCACATGTGTTTCACCCAGTGCAAAGGTCGCAGCAGACGTCGTGAACCACGTCATGGATGCGTATATACACCGGTCCTACCAGGTACGTTTTGAGTCTACGCAGCGCGCCACAGGTTGGCTCTCAAATCAGCTCAACGACCTCAAGCAGCAGGTGGAGCAATCGCAGGAAGAGTTGATCGACATGCAGCGCAAGCTGGGTGCAGTCTCTCTTGCTTTCGACGCCACAAGGCTTCCGGATACCGAAGCCTCGATCAAGGTGCAGACACTCTCCGGCGCAGTCGGCTCAGCGCGCCTGGCTCGCATCCTCGCGGAATCTCGGTTGCACACCGTCATGGACGCGGACCCCTCGAATCTCGAAGGCCTGCTGGACGCAAGCGGCCTCGATGGTGAGCTGAACCGTCTTCGCGGCGACATCGCAACCACCAAGGCGCTGGTCGCGCAGGACAGCATCCGTTACGGTCCAAACAATCCAAAGCTGCTGGAAGAAAAGGCGCACCTGGTCGAATTGGAGCGCGAAGTCGGCAATGAGGAGCAGCGCCTCTTAAGTCAGGCACGAGACTCGTATCTAGCCGCCAAGTCGAACGAAGAGCAGACGATGACGGCGCTTGAGACAGCGAAGAACGAAGCGTACCAATATCGCGATGCGCAGATTGAATACTCCCTCAAGCAGCGGGATTACGAGACCAATCGAGCGCTGTACGACGGCCTGCTGTCCCGTCTACGTGCGGCAAGCGTGCAGGCCGGGTTAGAGGCTCTGGAGATCGACGTGATCGATCGCGCCGAGCTTCCCGGAGCACCCACGCTAAAGCCCAAAGTAAGCCTCATGACTCAGAGCGGCATCTTCGGTCTCGTCGGTGGTGTTGTGATCGCCTTCCTGCTTGAGAGTCTCGATACCGGCATGCGCAGTGTTGGCGAGATCGAATCCATCACCCAACTGCCCTCGCTTGCTGTTATCCCACGCACACGACGTGTCGGCGGCGATGGATCAACCCTGAGCGTCCCGCAAACCAACATCGGTGTCCTGGCTACATCAAAGTCCCAGTTCTCTGAGTCGTTCCGCTCGCTGCGCACTTCCCTTCTGCTGGCCACCACCGGCCATCCTCCCAAGATCATCGTCATCTCCAGCGCCACTCCGTCCGAGGGCAAGACCACTATCGCCACTAACCTGTCCTGCATCCTCGCGCAGCGTGAGACGCGGGTCCTGCTCATTGACAGCGACCTGCGCCGGCCCAATGTGCACCATCGCTTCGGTCTTAATGGTCGGGTCGGCCTGTCCACCGTGCTCAGCGGTTCCGTCACGTTTGAGGAGGCCATCCGCAACGTGCCTGAAGTACCCAATCTCGACATACTGTGCTGCGGTCCCGTCCCTCCTTTCCCCACCGAAATGATCTCGTCCGAAGCCATGCACGAACTCCTTGTGCGCTCCGCGGAACGCTACACCCACATCGTCATCGACTCGCCCCCCATCCTCTCCGTTACCGACGGCGTTATCCTGGCAAGACAAGCAGACGCACTGGCGCTCGTAGTGCGCCACGGCAAGAGCAGCCGGCACGTTGTTCGGCGTGCACGCGACCTGCTCCTGCGCGCGGGCGCGCCCATCAGCGGCGTTGTGCTCAACGCGGTCGACGTCAACGCTCCCGAGTATTACGGCTACTACGGATACTCCGGGTACAGCTACAGCAATATCGACTCCGAATCGTGGGAGACAGAAAATCGCAGCGCAACCACCGACGCTGCTTCACAGAAAGAGACGGTATGATCCGGCAGCTGCCCATGCGATGGCGCTCTCGAACGGCATGCCTTGCTGCCGTCCTTGCTCTGCTTGTGCCATTCGCCGGACATGCGCAGTTCAACGGACCTGCGGACACCGCGCGCGATACCGTCAACGCGCTGCACCCCATCACAACCGATCCAGCCATCCTGTACCCGCCTGCACGGGATCCGCGTGTGCAGACCGGCGACGTGCTTCGCGTTTCGATCGCCGGCGTCTCGGATTACACAGCTTCAGACCGCGTCTCCGCGCACGGAACGGTCGTCCTGCCGCTTCTGCCCGATCCACTCACGCTTGAAGGCCTCACCACGCAGGAGGCACAGAACCTGATCGCCGCGCGATACATCGCCTTTGGCATGTTCGTCAATCCGCAGGTGCGCGTCGAAATTACCGAATCCCCCAAGTCAATCGTCACCTTCTTTGGCGAGCTGCACGGAACCCAGCCCATCCCCTCCGGCAACCGCAGGCTGTTCGAAGTCATGGGTGCTGCCGGTGGACTTCCTTCCACCGTCAGCCACGTCATCAGCATTGACCGCCCAGGCCTGCTCGACTCCATCAACGTCGACATCGGCAGCGACCAGGAACAGAGCAAGTATGCCAACATCCCCGTCTTTGCCGGCGATACCATCACAGCCGGAACCATCGGCCGCTTCTACCTGCTTGGCGGCTTCAACACCCAGGGGGCCTTCGCACTCAACAGCAACGCCCCACTCACCATGCTGCAGCTGCTGGCCCTTGGCGGTGGCAAACCCCGCTATGCCAAGCTCACTCAGGTTCACATCATTCGTACTATCGGGACGCAACGAACGGTCGTAACCGTCGACGTGAAAGCAGCCTACAAGGGATACGGCCCAGACCCCGTCATCATGAGCGACGACATCATCATCGCTCCCACGGATTACCTGAAGCGTATCTTCGATGTCGGCGGCATCCAGACCATCATCGGTCTCGGCCTCACCTTCTATACCCTGCTCAACATCACACGGTAAGCCGAACATGACTCACACCGCCGATGTGCCGCGCGAGGAAACCTCAGTTCACCTCGCCGTAAAGCACACGCGGCCCGTACGGCTTGCGTACGTCGTCTCCCACCCCATCCAGTACCAGGCAGAGCTGCTGCGCCGCATCGCCGCAGACCCGGCCATCGACCTCACTGTCCTGTTCTGCAGCGACTTTTCCGTCCGTTCCTACCGTGATTCCGGGTTCGGTGTTGCCGTCGAGTGGGACGTGCCTCTGACCGAGGGCTACCGCTCCGTCGTTCTGCCACGCTGGCGCGACAACTCGAGCCCCCGGCCCATGGCACCCATCAGCCGCGGCTTCTTCCGCATGCTGCGTATGGGCATAGATGGCGAACCCTTCGACGCCCTTTGGGTCCACGGCTACAACTCAGTTAACTGCCTCCACGCCATGCTGGCGGCGCGCCTCCTCGGCTTGCCCGTCATGCTGCGTGCGGAGCCGTGGCTCAGCGACCGACATCGTTCCCCAACCAAACTCCGCATCAAACGCGGCGCCTTCCGCCTTCTCCAACCACTGGTCACCGCCGTGCTGCCCATCGGGGCACACAACCGCGAATACTGGGCACACTACTTCGGTCAGAGCTTTCCTTCGTTCCCGGTGCCGTACGCGGTCGACAACGACTTCTTCGCGCAGGGAGCGCAGAAAGCATCGGCAACGCGAAGCCACTTGCAGCGCGAACTTGACCTCGACCCCACACGGCCCGTCATCCTCTTTGCCAGCAAACTCCAGCATCGCAAGCACTGCGATCACCTTCTGCAGGCATTCCTGCAATTACCCGACGGACCCAACGCACCATACCTCGTCATCGTCGGCGACGGCGAAGAAATGCCCGCACTGCAACGCAGCGTTCAGCAGTCCAGCTCCACTCGCGTGCGATTCGCAGGCTTCCGCAACCAGCGCGAGCTCCCCCGCTTCTTCAATCTCAGCACCGTTTTCGTCCTCCCCTCACGGCATGAAGCCTGGGGCCTGATCGTGAATGAAGCCATGGCTGCAGGCCTGCCAGCCATCGTGTCAAACAGCATGGGGTGCGCCGCGGACCTGGTACGGGATGGGGAAAACGGCTTCGTCTACCCTTTCGGCAACGTAGAGGCACTCCGTGCCGCGTTGCACACCATCCTGCAGCCCGGTGCCGCGGAACGCATGGGCCACGCCAGCCGACAGCGCATCGCCCACTGGAGCTATCGCGAAGACCTGCAGGGCCTCAAAGCGGCGCTACACTACTGCACGCGTCTGCCGTTGCACAACGCCGACGCGCAGGAGGAGCAACGTGCCCCAGCCGCACTATAGCGCCTCAGAGCACTTCGCCGATGCGGAGACGCACCCTTCCCAGCGGCCCGCATACAGCCTGCGAAATCGCCTGGCCCGCGTTCTCTGGGCTGTGGTCTCCGCCCTCTTCTTTCGCCTGTCCCCAAGGCCGTTCCATGCGTGGCGCAGCTTTATCCTCCGCTGCTTCGGCGCAAAGCTCGGCAAAGGCGTTCACGTCTACCCCGGTGCCAAGATCTGGGCACCGTGGAACCTCCACTGCGCAGACTTCGTAGGCATCGCTAACGGCGCGGAAATTTACAACCCCGCACCCATGTACTTCGGCGAGTTCGCCGTCATCTCGCAGGACAGCTACATCTGCGGCGCCACCCACGACTACAACGACGCCGACTTCCCCCTGCTGGCGTTCGAGATGCACATCGGCGCACGCGCCTGGATCTGCGCACGCGCCTCTGTTGCTCCCGGCGTTACAGTCGGCCAGGGAGCAGTGCTCGGTCTCGGCTCGGTCGCCACCCGCTCGCTTGAACCCTGGACCGTCTACGGTGGCACGCCCGCGGTCGCCATCAAGGCGCGCACGCAGACCCCCAATCCCGGCCAAAACCGCGGTGCCGCGACATGATCTCCGTCCTTATCCTCACCCGCAACGAAGAGCAGGATCTGCCTGGCTGCCTCGCCTCGGTCGCCTGGTCAGACGATGTCTGGGTGCTCGACTCCCACTCCACCGACGGTACCTGCGCCATCGCCACCTCTGCCGGCGCACGGGTCGTGCAACGGGTTTTCGACAACTGGTCCGCACACCAGAATTGGGCACTCGCAAACATCCCGTTCCGCCACCCATGGGTCTTCTACCTGGATGCCGACGAGCGCGTCTCACTCGACCTGGCACACAGCCTCCGCGGAACCGTCACCCAAGCCGCCGTTACACAAACCGCAGACACCAACGGCGCCACCAACGAACTCGCGCCCGCCGCGCCGGTTGCCTTTGAAGTTCAACGTCGAGACTTCCTACGAGGCACCTGGCTCCGGCATGTCCAGATGTCCGCGTTCTACATCCGGCTCTTTCGGCCCGCATCCATCCGTTATGAGCGCCTGGTCAACCCCGTCACCCGCGTCGATGGCCCCATCGGCAGGCTCACCGGCACCCTTGAACATTTCCCGTTCAGCAAGGGCGTGGGCTGGTGGATCGACCGCCACAACGACTATTCCACGAAAGAAGCTCAGCAGGTCGTCTCCAAGAGCGCATCGCAACCACCCTTCAGCCTCCACCGTGCCCTGCTCAGCAAAGACTTCGCCACCCGACGCAAACAACAAAAGCTGCTCTTCTACCGTCTCCCCGCCAGACCTCTCCTCAAATTCCTCACGCTGTACTTTTTCAAGCGTGGCTTCCTCGATGGCCGCGCTGGCCTCGAATACGCGGCGCTGCAAAGTATTTACGAATATTTCATCGTTCTCAAAACGCGAGAGCTGGAAGCCGGCGGCCCGGACCGCATTCCCTGAGCCCGATGCGCCAGCAAAGTTCTGCCCACCGCGCTTCCATGTCAGCCCGCCAACCGTCCCAAGTGCATCGCAACTGGCCAGGAGATGAGGAATGGTGAAGACAGCAATTTGGAAAGCAAACGCATGCGTCGCAATCGCCTGTTTTGCAGGAGGCTGGCTCGTAGGAGGCAATTCGACCGGCAACCACACCGTTCACGCGGCGGAATCCAGTACCGGCAACGCCACATATGAGCTGCAGGGTACCGGCCCTGACGCCCAGCTCTCCGTCTACGACAGCAGCAATCGGACCATCTCCGTCTACCAGGGAGCGGGCAGCGGCTCGGATCTGAAACCGTGTTCTTACCAATTCCAGCTCGGCCGTCCGGGTGCGCCGATCCGCCGCGTGCCATGTGCAATTGGAACACTGCAATAGGCAAAAACGGCCGCTTTCCAAGGAAAGTGGCCGTTGACACAGCGCGCATGAAGCGCGTTAGGCGCGTAGCTTTGCCAGCAAATCCGTGGGATGCACCGGCTTGGCAAGAATCTCGAACTCATGGCCCTGCGATCGCGCCTTCTCCAGCAGGTCGGCGGTTGCTGCTTGCCCGCTGAACAGCAGGATCTTGCACGAAGGCAGCTTTTCTCGAATCTGGATGGCCGCTTCGATGCCGGTCATGCCCGTCATAATCACGTCGCTGATCAGCATGTTCGGTTGAAAGGCGTCAATGGTTTCAACCGCGTTCTCGCCGGAATACACGGCGCGCGCTTCAAATCCGGCTTGATTCAGGATAATCGCAAGTGTATTCGCGATGACCTGCTCATCGTCGGCAACCAGGACCCTTGGCTTCGTGCTTCCATTCGTCATAATCTGTTACGACGATACCCATGCACGACGATCATGGCAAGCGACACCCGCTGCAAGTCCCAACGTCGGTCACATCGTCGCTAGTCCACTTACAGCGCTTAAAGTAGGACGATGGTAGGCTGTGTGAATTGCGGTCTGCTTCTCTCTCACATCGCTCGTCGCCACACACCCCTGCATAGCACCAACGTCTCAAGTGAGGTCAGTCGATGCCCGAAGCGATCATCCGCGCCGAGCAGGTGGAAAAGTACTACGCCCAGCCCAGCGAGAACCGCATTCAGGTCATCTCGCCCACCGACCTCAGCATCGTTCCTGGGGAAATCGTCGCTCTTCTCGGACCATCCGGCTCCGGCAAATCCACCCTCCTGCGCATGCTCACCGGACTCTCCACTCCCTCCGCCGGCCAGGTCTTCTGGCATGAGAAGCCCATCGGCAGCTCCGACGTCAACGTGTCCATCGTCTTCCAGAGCTTCGCACTGTTCCCCTGGCTCACCGTGCTTGAAAACGTCGAGGCACCCCTCCAGGCCCGTGGCCAAACCCCCGACGAACGCCGCACCCGCGCTATGAAAATGCTTGACACCGTCGGCCTCGACGGCTTCCAGCACGCCTTCCCCAAAGAACTGTCCGGCGGCATGCGCCAGCGCGTCGGGTTCGCACGAGCCCTCGTCGTCGAACCCGAGGTCCTCTTCATGGACGAGCCCTTCTCTGCCCTCGATGTGCTCACCGCAGAAAACCTGCGCAGCGAACTCCTCGAGCTGTGGCAAAAAAAGACCATGCCCACCCAGGCCATCTTCATCGTCACCCACAACATTGAAGAAGCGGTCCTTCTTGCCGACCGCATCATCGTTCTCGGCCGCAATCCCGGCCACATCCGCACCGACTTCCGCGTCACCCTGCAGCACCCCCGCGACCGCAAAATCGGCGCCTTCACCCAACTCGTCGACTACATCTACAAGGTCCTCACCAGGCCGGAAGCTCAGCCTCCCGAGCTGCCCCGTACCGCCGGCGGCAAGCGTGTCCGCGACCAGCGGCTTATGAGTTACCAGATGCTGCCGCACGCTCGCCCTGGCGGCATCGCCGGCCTGCTCGAACTCCTCGTCGATCACGACGGTAAAGCCGACATCTACCGCCTCGCAGACGACCTCGCCTTTGAAATCGATGACATCCTCCCCATCGTCGACGCCGCCGCTCTCCTCAGCTTTCTCAGCGTGCAAGAGGGCGATGCCGTCCTCACACCCGTCGGCGCCGAGTACGCCCACGCCGAAATCCTGCGTCAGAAAGAAATCTTCCGCACTGTCGCCGTCGACAACGTCCTTCTCCTGCGCCAGATCGTGCGCGCCCTCCAGGCCAAGAGCGACGGCACCGTCTCCGAAGAGTTCTTCCACGACATGCTCGACGAGCAGTTCAGCGAAGACGAAACCCTGCGCCAGCTCGAAACCGCGATCAACTGGGGCCGCTTCGCAGAGCTCTTCGATTTCGACAACAGCCGCCGCCGCTTCATCCGGACCCATGCCGAAGCCATACCGGTCGACCTTCCGAAAGAGGTCGCGAATTAGCCCCCGGCACCCATCCGGAGAAGCCGCATGAAGCTCCCTCGCCGCTTCAAACGGCCTCACTCCCGCAACATCCTGGAACTGCCGCAAACACTTGCACGCAGCCAGGTCCTCCAGCGCAGCTGGCCCTTCCTCCTCGACATTTTCGTCGCCCTCATCGGGCTCGCTTGTTTCTACGGCATCGTCCAGATCGCGCGCCTCTGGATCGGCCACGCCGAGCCAGACGTCGTCATCTCCCTCTCGCCGCGCGCGCTCCCCCTTTACGCGCTCTACTCCATCGCGCGCATGGGCCTCGCCTACCTCCTGTCGCTTCTCTTCGCTGTCGCCTACGGTTACATAGCGGCCTACAACAAGCGCGTTGAAGCGCTCATGATCGCGGCCCTTGACATCCTGCAATCCATCCCTGTCCTCAGCTTTCTGCCGGGTGTCATGCTCGCCATGGTCGCGCTGTTCCCATCGCGCCAAATCGGCCTGGAGCTGGGAGCCATCATCCTCATCTTTACCGGCCAGGTCTGGAACATGGCCTTTTCGTTCTACTCCTCGCTCAAAAGCTTGCCGAAAGAGCTCGTCGAGGCCTCCAGCATCTATGGCTACTCTCGCTTTCAGCGACTCCTCCAGCTTGAACTTCCATTCAGCGCCATCGGCCTCATCTGGAACAGCATGGTCTCCGTCGCCGGCGGCTGGTTCTTCCTCATGGCATGCGAAATGTTCGTCCTCGGCTCGCGCGACTTTCGCCTCCCCGGCCTCGGCAGCTACCTGCAAACCGCAGCCAGCGCCGGCAATGTGCCCGCCATCCTCTGGGGTCTGGCCGTCATGATCGCCATCATCGTCGCCACAGACCAGCTGCTCTGGCGGCCCATCATCGCCTGGAGTGACCGCTTCAAATTCGAGCAGACAGAAAGCAGCAAACGCGTCCGCTCCCCACTGCTCTACGCGCTGCAGGAATCAACCGTCCTCCGCAGCATCAAGAACCACACCTTTCGACCGTGGCTCGAAAGCCTCTACCGCCGTTTCAGCACCCACGGCGTCCAAAGCCCGGAGTACGCCGCCGCCAACCGCCCTGCACCCTCCCGCCTGGTCCGCGGCCTTGTTTACGGTGCGGTCCTCTCAGTCGTCCTTGTCAGCGCTGGCCAGGCACTCCACCTCTTGCGCGTCCTCCACTGGTCCGACCTCCGCCTCATCCTGCTCGGTGCCGGTGCCACCTTTATTCGTGTACTGGTCTCGCTGCTGCTTGCCACGCTCTGGACGGTCCCCGCTGGCGTAGCCATCGGCTTCCATCCACGCCTCGCGCGCATCGCCCAGCCCCTTGCACAAATCGCAGCCAGCGTTCCCGCTACCGCCCTCTTCCCCGTCCTCCTGCTCATCCTCATCCGCAACGGCGGCGGCATGAACACCGCCGCCATCCTGCTCATGCTTCTCGGCACGCAGTGGTACATCCTCTTCAACGTTATTGCCGGCGCAATCGCCATCCCCACCGACCTGAAGGAGGTCGCCCGCCTCTTCCACTTCACGGAGTGGCAACGCTGGAAAACTGTCATCCTCCCCGGCATCTTTCCTTTCCTCGTCACCGGCCTGGTCACTGCCTCCGGCGGCGCATGGAACGCCAGCATCATCGCCGAATACTTCCGCCTGAAAAGCAACACGTTGACAGCATTCGGCCTCGGCGCAGAGATCAGCGCCGCCACGGACCGCGGTGCCTTCGCCGTCCTTCTGCTCGCCACCATCGTCATGGCCCTTATGGTCGTCACAATCAATCGCCTCGTCTGGCGCCCCATGTTCCGCCTGGCAGAAACCAAGTACCGCCTCGGCGCCTGACACCGCCGCATCCGCCCCGCAGGCGAGTGATAGGTTAGTGCCATGCGCTCCTCTACGCACCTTGCCCTGCTGTGTGCAGCACCGCTGCTTGCGACGTTATGCTCAGCCAGCGCCGCCGCTCAGGCACCGCCAGACCCTACCGTCCGCCTGCTGCAGCAGCTCGCCGACGCCCCTGGACCGCCCGGAGCCGAAGAACCCGTGCGCGCCCTCATGGCACCCCGCATGAAGGCCGCCAGCGACCGCCTGCAATACGACGGCCTTGGCTCCGTCATAGCGCAGCAGGGCTCCACCGGCCCGCGCATCATGGTCGACGCCCACATGGACGAGTTGGGCGGCATGGTTCGCCGCATCACACCCAACGGCTTTCTCACCATGCAAATGCTTGGCGGCTGGCTCGACCAGGCACTCCCCGACCAGCGCTGGATCATCCTCGGCAGCAAGGGCCCTGTCCACGCCGTCACCGGCATCCGCGACATCCATGTACTCCCCGCCGATGACCGCACCAAGGTCTTTCCCCGCGACAGCCTCATGCTCGACGTCGGTGCCCACACCACGGCCGAAGCCGCCGCGCTCGGTCTCTCCCCCGGCGACCCCGTCGTTCCCGATGCCCCTTTCACCGACATGAACGGCACCGGCAACTACCTTGGCAAGGCGTGGGACGACCGTATCGGCTGCGCCGCCCTCATAGCGGCCATGGAGCGCACCGCCCAGGCGCCTCACCCCAACCAGATCTTCTACGTCGCCACCGTGCAGGAAGAAATCGGCCTCCGCGGCGCACGCACTGCAGCCCAACTCGTAAAACCTGACATCGGCATCGCGCTCGAAGGTGGCATCGTCGGCGACACACCCGGCAGCCATCCCGAAGAGACGCAGGCCACTCTCGGCGGCGGCCCCGGCATCTTCCTCTACGACTCCAGCGCGCTCGCCAACCGCAAGGTCGTGGCCTTGGTCAAGAAAACCGCTGCGGCCAAAAACATCCCCCTCCAGCTCGACCTCGTCCAGGGCTACGGCGATGACTCCGCCGAAATGCAGCTCTCCAACGGCGGAACGCCCACCGTCAACATCGTCGTTCCCGTCCGTTACACCCACGCTCACAACGGCATCGTCAATCGCCAGGACTTCGACCGCACTGTCGACCTGCTCGTTGCCCTGTTGCAATCGCTCGACGCCACAACCGTCCAGCAGCTGCGCGACTTCACGCCCGCAACGCCCTAACCCATCACGTTTATCCCGGCGCAGTCCGCGGCTTCCGAAACGCAAATACCACCGCCAGCAGCGGGGCCGCGATTAACGCACCCCAGGGTGGCAGCAAAATGCCGCCAACGATCGGCCCCAGCAGCGCCGCCCACCAAGGCACCCGCGTCGTCCGCTTCAGCAGCAACGGCTGGATCAGCAGGCCATCCGTCACCGCAATAATCGCGTACAGGCCCAGCACCCACCACAGCTTTTCGAAACTGTTGTCGTTCGATGAAAAAACCGCCGCGACCGCCGGTCCGCACACTCCCAGCACCGCGCCCACCCCCGGCACGAACTGGAACAGCGCGCCCAACACGGCCCACAGCGGCGCGAACGGCACACCAATCCACAGCAGGCCAACCAGCCACATCAGCCCCACCGCCGCCGCGTCCAGCAACGTGGCTCGAAACCATCCACCCAGCGCTCCCCCAGCCGTACGTGCGTGGCTCTTTACCGGGGATCCATTGGTCAACTGATCCATCCAGGGTCTGATGCGACGGCCCGCAGCGATGCTACCCTTTTCCCATGAAGTTTGGTGTTCTCGTCTTTCCCGGCTCGAACTGCGACCACGATACCTTCAACGCGCTGCATGCCGTCGCGCAGCAGCCGGTCACCTTTCTCTGGCACAGCTCCACAGACCTCCAGGACTGTGACGCCATCCTCGTCCCCGGCGGCTTTGCCTACGGTGACTACCTCCGCACCGGCGCCCTTGCCCGCTTCGCACCCATCATGGACAGTGTCCAGAAATTTGCCGCTGCCGGCGGCCCAGTAATGGGCATTTGCAACGGCTTTCAGATTCTCTGCGAAGCCGGCCTGCTGCCCGGTGCACTCATGCGCAACGCCGGCCAGAGCTATATCTGCAAACAGGTACATCTCCGCACGGAGACGGCAGATTCCATCTTCACCAATGCCCTCGCAAAGGGCGACGTCCTCAAAATCCCCATCGGCCACATGGACGGCAACTACTTCTGCAACGCTGACATGCTGGCCACCCTCGAAGCCGAAGACCGCATCGCCTTCCGCTACAGCACGCCCACCGGCGACATCACAGCGGCCGCCAATCCAAACGGTTCACTCGGCAACATCGCCGGCATCCTCAACGGTGGTCGCAACGTGCTCGGCATGATGCCGCACCCCGACCGCAGCAGCGAGACTCTGCTCGGTTCCGCTGACGGCCTCCGCCTCTTCCAATCGCTCATCGGCAGCCTGGCTGGACGTGCATGATCGACCTGCACCATCACCTGCTCTTCGGCGTTGACGACGGTTCCAGGGACCTCGCCACCTCCGTCGCCATGGTAGAAATGGCAGCAGCCGACGGCGTCACCCACATCGTCGCCACGCCCCACGCCAACGAAGAATACCCCTACGATCGCCAACACAACGCCACCCTGCTGCAGCAGATTCGCGATACTCTGCCACCCGACGTCGCGGCAAAAATCCACCTCGGCCTCGGCTCCGACTTCCACCTGAGCTTCGAAAATATGGAGGACGTCCGCACCGGCGGACTCTCCTACGCCATCAACAACGGGCCGTATCTCCTAGTGGAACTGGCCGACCATTCCATCCCCCAGCGCATCGACGAAGTCTTCTACGCCATGCGCGTCAGCGGCCTCGTCCCCATCCTCACTCACCCGGAACGCAACAGCACCCTGCAGCGCTCCCGCCACCGCCTCCGCGCCTGGATGCAGGCCGACCTGCTGGTCCAGGTCACAGCAGGGTCGCTGCTTGGAACCTTCGGCCCCGTTGCAGAGAAGGTCGGTTGGGAACTCCTCCGCAACGGGTGGGCACACTTCGTCAGCAGCGACGCCCACAACCTCACACGCCGATCCCCCAAACTGCGCGAGGCCTACACGGTGGTCGGCAAACGTCTCGGCGAAGACACCGCGCAACGCCTCTTCGTCACCAATCCTCTCGCCGTCTTTGAAGGACGTCCGCTTCCGCCCCAGCCTGAGCCCATCGGCATCTATGAAGAACCGCCAAAGCCCTGGTACGACCGGCTCATCGAGCGCTTTCGCTGACCGACTCATCGAGCGCTTTCGCTGACCGGCTTATCGAGCCCTTTCGCTGACCGCCTAGGCCACCATACGCGCGCTCTCTCCCACAACACCCGTGCGCTCGTCCGCCAGACCTCTGTGCTTGTCCAGGCGCCGCAGCCACCCTTCAGCCCACCGCTTCCCCATCCGAATCCACCATGCCTCGTAGTAACGCGTCGAGACATGCGCCAGCCCCCACACCAGTAGCAATCCCACGGGCCGCCGCGCATACATCGCCACCTTATCGTCCGGTACAAACCACGGCAGGTGAAACAGCGCACCGTGGATCACATACACCGCATAGGAAATACTGGCGATATACACCAACCATTTGGCCTGCATGGCTCGTGCGGTGCGCCCATCTGGCTGAAACAACACAGACCCCAGCAGACACATTGCCAGGTATGGCCGCAGGTACTCTAGCGCTCCCATCTGCTGCATGCACGATGCAGCCGTTAAAGCAAACCACACTGCCGTAGGCACCCTCTTCAGCAGCGCCGGTAGTCGCTTCCCCAGCAAGCCTTCCCACACCATCAGCAGCATGGCACCCGCCAGGATCTCATCGGCCCGTCGAATCGTCACAATCGACCCGGGATCGTGCGTCCAGATACGACCCACCGTTATCGCGGCTGCGGAAAACGGCAGCAGGTACAGTCCCCGCCGGCCAAGCACCGCGAAAACCCCGGCGATAAGCAGATAAAACTGCATTTCCACACCGATACTCCACAGGTGCCCCGTCGCATTCAGCAGATAAAACGGCGGCAGATTGGAGTAGCACAAGAAGCTTGGCAGATACATTCGGCCAGGTGCATGCACCAGCGGCAGCACAACCAGCAGCACAAGCCACAACAGCGGCAAGATCCGGCAAAACCGACGCAGGAGGAACGGCCCCACCTTGGGCTGCCGTAATAGCGTTGCTGTTATTAGAAAACCGGAAAGATTAAAGAAAAACACCATGCCCAGCGTGCCCGAGGCCACGTTCAGCGACCATGCCTTGGGCCCCAGAGGCAACAGGTGAGACGCCAGCACAAGCAAAATGCTCACCCCGCGCCACCCATCCAGCGCGGCCAGGTGCGTCAGATGGCTCACCGTAGCGGGGTACCGCACTGTGCCAGCCGCAGGCCTCGACTGCACGTCATGCGGCCCTGTATCAGGGCACGGTCCTACCACAGCCTCTACTTGGGCTTCTAGACACATCGGCATCGTAGCCCGAGGTTATCCCTGCCGCCCCACAAAGACACTCCAACCTTCGGGTGAGGGACACGGACAAACCGGGCATTTCTCGCCCTAGCTCAGGCCCAGACCACCGTCCACCGCCAGCAACTGCCCAGTAATGAACCGCGAAGCCGTCGCAAAAAAGAGCACAGCATCCGCCACGTCCGCGACAGAACCATTCCGGCCCATCGGTGTCTTCGCCGCAAACGATTCGTACGCAGCATCCACCGCCTCGCCCGTCACAATCATCCCCGGTGCCACGCAGTTCACGCTGATCCCCGGCGCCCACGCCTTGGCCATCGTCTGGCTCAACATGTGCAACGCCGCCTTGCTCGTGCAATAGTGCGCGTGCGTTGCCCAAGGGTGCATGCCGCCCAGCGATCCAATGTTCACAATGCGCCCATCCCCGGCTGCGGCCAGCCATGGATACGCCGCCCGCGCCACCAGAAACGGTCCGCGCGTGTTCGTGGCAAACATCGCGTCCCACTGCTCCACCGTCAGGCTCTCCAGCGAAGCCGTCTCAAAAGCACCGGCATTGTTCACCAGCAAATCGATCCCGCCAAGAAACTCTGCCGCCCCACGAACCGCATCGGCAACCGAACCCGCATCCGCCACGTCACACACCACCGCTCGCGCACGGACACGCAAGCCCTGCACATCGGCCACAGTCTCTTCCGCAATCCGTGACATCTCTCGTGTGGTTATTACGACGTCTGCGCCAGCCCCCGCCAGCGCCAACGCCAAACCCCTGCCGATGCGGCGTGCGCCGCCCGTCACAAGTGCACGCCTGCCCTGCAACAAACGCTCCACCTCTAATTGCTTGGCGGCGAACTCGCAGCCGTTCCATCCACAGTGGGCCCGGTCGGTGCGCTGGTCTTGTTCGGCTGCTTCGGCGCCTTTGTCGACACCGGTGGCGTCACCGTGTGGCTCGCCGGCGCCGTCGGGTCTCCGCCCTGCTTGGGATCGGCAGGCATGTTCGACAGTTTGATCACCGGATCAGACGGGGAGATAGGCTTCGGCGGCCCAGGTGCCACAATCACGCGGTGCGACGACTCCTGCACACCGATCGGCGCATTGCTCACGGAGCCCTCATACGAGGACACCTGCTTGACCGGCCGCTGCAGCCGAACCGTCAACTGCTTCGACGGCCCGTCCAGCATCAACTCGCCGGAGTACGTCGTATACCCGGACGAAATCACCTGCACCTCGACGACCGACCCCTGAGGAATAATGTCGATAAACGCCTTCCCATCCACGCCCGACTTCACCTCGAGGTTGCCCTCGTCCACGCCATCCTTGGACGGATGAAATATCACGCCGGCATTCTCCACAACCTTGCCGTTGCTCTCCCGCAGCACCAGGACCTCCAGGTGGCTGGTCACCGGTGGTGACTTGTACTTCCGGCCATGGCGGGTATCCTGTGCCGTTGCCGCCAGCGCAATCGAAAGACCCGCCACGCCTGTTGCCACCACGACCCGCCGAACCCGATCCAACCTGCTCATACCCGACATTCTATGCGGTGTAGCACACAAACGTCTCCCTCATCCGGTGGAGCCGCAAAGCCCGCTTCACCATGAGCCACTTTCACTCACATTTCACGTCTGGGCACTTGACGGCGATAAGTACCAAGCCGTACATTAGCAATCGGAGCGCAGGAGTGCTAAATCCCGCGCCAACACACGATCCACCAAGGAGCATCACCAACATGGCATCCACTTTTACTCCGCTGCACGACCGCATTCTGGTCAAGCGCACCGAAGAGGGCGAAACAATGCGCGGCGGCATCATCATTCCGGACAGCGCCAAGGAAAAGCCCCAGCAGGGCTCCGTCGTCTCCGTCGGCAAGGGCAAGTCTAACGACGAAGGCAAGGTTTTCCCGCTCGATGTCAAGGCTGGCGACACTGTCCTGTTCGGCAAGTACAGCGGCACGGAAATCAAGCTGGACGGTGAAGATCTACTCATCATGCGCGAAGAAGAAGTCCTCGGCATCCTCAAGTCGTAGTCTGCGCGGCATGATGCCGCCACCGATCTACCCAAAGATTCAGCGCTCCTAAGCGCAAAAGGAAATCAAAGCAATGGCAAAGACAATCCTGCACGGCGAAGATTCTCGCCAGGCCATCCTCCGCGGCGTCAATATTCTCGCCGACGCCGTTAAAGTGACACTTGGACCCAAGGGTCGCAACGTCGTCATTGAAAAGAAGTTCGGCTCCCCCACCATTACCAAGGACGGCGTTACCGTCGCCAAGGAAATTGAGCTCAAAGACCCGATCGAAAATGTCGGCGCACAGCTCGTCAAGGAAGTCGCCAGCAAGACCTCCGACGTTGCCGGCGACGGTACCACCACCGCCACAGTCCTGGCCCAGGCCATCTACCGCGAAGGCGTCAAGACCGTCGCGGCCGGCGCAAACCCCACTGCCCTCAAGCGCGGCATCGACAAGGCGGTTGAGGCCATCGTCGGCAAGCGCGCTGAAGACGGCACCGTCACTGGCGGAGCTCTCTCGAAGTTCTCCAAGCCCGTCTCCGGCGATATGATCGCCCAGGTCGGCACCATCTCGGCCAACAGCGATTATCAGATCGGCACCATCATCGCGGAAGCCATGAAGAAGGTCGGCAAGGACGGCGTCATCACCGTCGAAGAGTCCAAGACTATGGAAACGCAGCTGGATGTCGTCGAAGGCATGCAGTTCGACCGTGGCTATCTCTCGCCCTACTTCGTGACGGATGCCGAGCGTATGGAAGCCGCCCTCGAAGACCCCTACATCCTTATCTACGAAAAGAAGATTTCGTCGATGAAGGACCTGCTGCCACTGCTTGAGCAGATTGCCCGCACCGGCAAGCCGCTCGTCATCATCGCGGAAGACGTCGATGGAGAAGCGCTTGCAACCCTCGTCGTCAACAAGCTACGTGGCACGCTCAACGTCGCTGCCGTCAAGGCACCAGGCTTCGGCGACCGCCGCAAGGCCATGCTGGGCGACATCGCCACGCTGACCGGCGGCCAGGCCATCACCGAAGACCTCGGCATCAAGCTGGAGTCGGTCAAAATTGAAGACCTCGGCCGTGCCAAGCGAGTGACCATCGACAAGGACAACACCACGATCATCGACGGCGCAGGCCAGGACGACAAGATCGAGGGTCGCGTCCGCGAGATCCGTTCGCAGGTCGACAAGACCACCTCCGACTACGACCGTGAGAAGCTCCAGGAGCGTCTCGCCAAGCTCGTCGGCGGCGTCGCAGTCATCAAGGTCGGCGCAGCCACCGAAACCGAGATGAAGGAAAAGAAGGCCCGCGTTGAAGACGCGATGCACGCAACCCGTGCAGCCGTCGAAGAAGGCATCGTACCCGGAGGTGGTGTGGCTCTCGTTCGCTGCGCTCCCGATGTCGATGCCCTGATCAAGACGCTGGAAGGCGACGAAAAGATCGGTGCGACGATCATCCGTCGCGCCATCGAAGAGCCACTTCGCCAGATCGTCGGCAATGCCGGCGAAGAGGGCGCGGTCGTTGTCGGCAAGATCCTTGAAGGCAAGGAGAACATCGGCTACAACGCGGCAACCGGCGTCTTTGAAGACCTGGTCGCGGCCGGCGTTATCGACCCCACCAAGGTCACCCGCACCGCCCTGCAGAACGCAGCCTCCATCAGCGGCCTGCTCCTCACCACTGAAGCCCTCATCTCCGACATCCCGGAGAAGGCGGCAGCGCCTGGCGGCGGCGGTCACTCGCACGGCGGCGGCATGGACGGCATGTACTAATGCCTTGCCTGCAGCAGACGCGCTTCGCGCAAACAAGAGGCCCCGGAGCAATCCGGGGCTTTTCTGTTCTATGCACTTCCACCAGATCGAGCGGTGTAGGCAAGAAGCATCATCATGAATGTCATTGGAAAACTGAGCATTCCCCTCGCAATATCTCCAATACTCGGCGAAATGATAGCTGAGAGACAAAGCAAAAGGCGACACGCAAGACGGCCAGATTCCAATTGACCGGCATACCTGAGCGCGAGGATTGAAAGAGCATGCCGACAACAGTCAAAACAGCGCAAATGCCTCCAAAGAACGCGGACGCCCATGTGGCCATGTACTCGTGATGCTGCAACCAAATCTGCATGGCGCTATGCTAACAAGCATCCGCCGTATGCCAGACATCCGGTGATTGTGAAGCGGCGCTCCACAACTACGTATTGATTTTCAAAAAAGGCACCCATGGCTCAATCTAAAAGCGTCGTTCTCTCCCTCGTCCTGACCTTCTTCTTCGGCCCCTTCGGCATGCTCTACAGCACCGTCATCGGCGGCATCATCATGCTCGTGCTCTACGTCGCCATCGGCATCCCAACCCTCGGCTGGGGCCTCGCCGTCCTGCATCCCATCGCCATGATCTGGGGAGCCATAGCCGCCAGCCGCTCCCGCGCCTGACGCTCAGCGTAACCCCAGCGTCCAAGCACATAATCCCAGCCGGAGCCTGATCTTCAGGGCCAAAGGCCCGCCGCATAACAGCCTGGCCCGAAGGCCCAGGTAAACGTCTCAACGGAATCTCAGCGCTGAAGGCGCGACGCAACCCCGCCATCACATCGTCGAGCGAACCCGCCAACCTCACCTTACCGCTTCGCCTTCCGTCGCTTCTCCAGCCGGCTCCAGTACTGGAACGGATCCATGTACAACTCCGCATCCAGTTCCGCCGCCCGCGCCTGCACCCGCGCCTGCGCATCCAGCACCGCCCTGTTGTAAATTGCCGGCCCAATCTCCTCCAGAATGTAGTTCAACAGGTTCGTCGCAGGCAGAGCGCCAAGTTCCTCCTGCAACTCCTCCTGAAAGTACCGCTGCAGCGACGCCGTAGCATCCTTGCGCGCCAAGTCCGACAACTCCACTGCCATCCCGCTCACGGAACCTCCTTCAGCAACAGCAAAGGCCAGCAGCGAACCAGCTGCTTGCCTTCATCCTTACGACCCCCAAAGGACCTAGAGCCCCTTCTCCACCAGAAACAAAATCATATCCTTCACCCGCGAGCTGTACCCCCACTCGTTGTCGTACCAGCTGATCACCTTGCCGGTCTTGTCCCCAACAACCTTGGTCAGCTTGCTATCCACAATCGACGAGTGCGCATCCCCCTTGAAGTCGGACGACACCAGCTCCTCCGTCGTGTACCCCAGGTATCCCTTCAGTGGACCCTCTTCCGAAGCCTTCTTCAGCGCCTCGTTCACGGCCCCGACTGTAATCGGCTTCTCCGTCACAAACGTCAGATCGACCACGGATACATTCGGCGTCGGCACCCGCATGGAGAAACCGTCGAGCTTGCCATCCATCTCCGGAATTACCAGCCGCAACGCCTTTGCTGCGCCCGTCGACGACGGAATCATGCTCAGCGCCGCTGCCCGTGCGCGCCGCAGGTCTTTGTGCGGAAAGTCCAGGATCACCTGGTCGTTCGTATAGCTGTGGATCGTCGTCATAATGCCGCTTGCAATGCCGAACGTGTCGTTCAACACCTTCACCACCGGTGCCAGACCATTCGTCGTGCAGCTCGCATTGCTCAACACGTGATGCTTCGCGGCGTCATACTTGTCGTCGTTCACACCCAGCACAATGGTTACGTCTTCATTGGTCGCGGGCGCGCTGATGATCACCTTTTTCACCGTCGCGCCCAGGTGTGCCTTGGCCTTTATCGCATCCGTAAAGTGGCCGGTGCTCTCCACAACAACCTGCGCACCCACCTCTGCCCACGGCAGCTTGGCCGGGTCGCGCTCCGCAAACACTTTGATCTTCTCGCCGTCCACTGAGATGAAGTCCTCACCCGCAACCACATCGTTCTTCAGGTTGCCCAGAATCGAGTCGTACTTTAGCAGGTGCGCCAGCGTCGCCGGGCTGGTCAGGTCGTTCACCGCCACAATGTCAATGTCAGGGTTCCCCAGAGCCGTGCGAAACACATTCCGGCCAATGCGGCCGAAGCCGTTGATGCCTACCTTTACTGCCATAACAGTGTCACTTCCCTTCCTCAGGTACACGCCGGTCTGCCCAAAGCGCATAGGTTTCAGTGTAGCCCGTTCGGCCAAATGCCCGCCCGCGTACATTGCACCATTCTGCGGGCATCCGTGCCTGTATGCTACAAGTCATCAGGCAGGTGCAGCGGCCCGGCACTCCAGTCCAGCGCACAGCCACATATCTCGATCCACAGAAGCAGATCTATGCGCAAAGGATGCGCAACACGATGAGACGACGCAGCAAACGCGGCCCCAACAATAGCGAGGCCACCGGCAAAATTGGCCAGGAAATCCCCACCGATCAGCCTGCGGCACTCCGCCCCTCGTACCCCGAAGCGAATCGGTCCAAAGCATCATCCCCACCGGAGCATCCCGTCGAGACGCCGTCGGAAACACAGGCCGACGAGCCGGAAGACACAGTGCCCGGCGACATCGTGCTTGAGACGCAGCCCGATCAGCTTTCCACGCCACCCGCCGAGCCCCAGCCTATCCACCAGCAGCCCGGCGAAAAGCCCGCACCCAAGGGTTTCGTCGTCCTCGCCATCGGCCTTCCCGGCTCCGGCAAGACCACCTGGTACAAGCGCCGCGGTGTCACACCGCTCTCATCCGACCTGCTCCGCACCATCCTCTTTGACGACATCACAGACCAGCGCTACAGCGGCCTCGTCTTCTCCACCCTCCGCTCGCTGCTCCGCGCCCGTCTCATCGCCAAAATGCCCTGGAACTACGTCGACGCCACCAACCTCTCTGCCCACGAGCGCCGCCAGTGGATCAAAATGGCCAAGAGCTTCGGCTACGAGGCACAGGCCGTCTTCTTCGACGTCCCCCTCTCCGTCTGCCTTGAGCGCAACAGCAAGCGCGAGCGCCGCGTCGCCGATGACGTCATGGAAAAGATGAGCGAGCGCCTGCGTGCGCCATCCTTCCGTGAAGGCTTCTCCAAAATCACCGTCGTCCGCGTCAAAGGCCAGCCTGGCAGCACCGCACCATCCGGCATCGCCGAACCCACACCCGAGGCCTTCAACACCCCCGTCGCACCCGAACCCGAGTCCGACAACACCCCCGATCTCGACGAGCCGACCACCACCCTCGATGAACCCACCGGCGCCTTTTCCGACGCGCCGGATGGTTCGACACAAGACCAGCCCGACACCTTCGAATAGCGATGGCACCCACCGGCGGCGTTGAGTTTGCACACGTAAGCTTCACGCCGCCAGGTGCGGACCACCCCATCCTCGGCGACATCTCCCTCCAGCTTGAATCCGGCACCACCACCGCCCTCCTTGGCCGCTCCGGCTCCGGCAAAACCACCGTCCTCCGCACCGTCAACGGCCTCGTCCTGCCCACCGGCGGCACCGTCACCGTTAACGGCGCGCAGGTTGGCCGCGACTCCTCCCCGCAGCAGCTGCGCGACCTCCGCCACGCCATCGGCTACGTCATCCAGGAAACCGGCCTCTACCCCCACATGACGATCGAGCGCAACGTCGCTCTCCCGCTGGAACTGGCCGGCAAACCTGTAGCTGAACGTGAAACCCGCGCACACGAACTCCTCACCAGCGCCGGCCTCGACCCGGCCACCTTCGCACCACGCCACCCGCACGAACTCTCCGGCGGCCAGCGCCAGCGCGTCGGCCTCGCCCGTGCCCTCGCCAATGATCCCACCCTGCTCCTTCTCGACGAGCCCTTCGGTGCGCTCGACCCCCTCACCCGCGCAGAGATGCAGACCATGCTCCGCGACCTGCTCGCCCGCCTCGGCAAAACCACCATCATTGTCACCCACGATCTGCAAGAGGCTATCTTCCTCGCCCACCGCGTCCTCTTCATCGACAAGGGCCAGGTCGTGGCCGATCTCCCGTCCAAAGACGTCCTCCACTCCCCCATCCCTGCCGTCGCCGAATACGTCCGAGCCGTCAACCGCTTCGAGCCCGCCGCCTGATCATGCCTGCAAGCAAAGAAATCCCGTCTGCCAGCCACACCCCTGTCATTCCGACCGGAGCGAAGCGAAGTAGAGGAACCTCCTTTTCCTTCGCTGGCTCGCGCAAAACCGCAGGCCAGCCATGATCCCTTTCCTCCACCAGCACGGCTACGAACTCGCCCGCCTCACCTTTGAAACTCTCTGGCTCACCGGCTGGTCCGTGCTCCTCGCCACCCTCATCGCGCTCCCCACCGGCATCTGGCTCACCCGCCACGAGCGCTGGGCACGACCCATCATCGGCATCACCAACATCGTCCAGACCATCCCATCCCTCGCCCTCTTCGGCCTCCTCCTGCCCGTCCCATGGCTCGGCGACAGGGCAGCCCGCCTCGCGATCCTGGCTCTCACCGGCTACGCCCTGCTCCCTATCCTGCGCAACACCTACACCGGCATTCGCAGCATCGAACCAGCACTCATTGACGTCAGCAACGCCCTCGGCATGAGCAACATGCAAAGGCTCTTTAAAGTAGAACTTCCACTCTCTGCAAGCATCATCCTCGCCGGCCTCCGCACCGCTACCGTCACCTCCGTCGGTGTCGCCACCATCGCCGCCGCCATCGGCGCAGGCGGCCTCGGCGAGTTCATCTTCCGCGGCGTCGCCTCCGTCGACAACCGCTTCGTCCTCGCAGGTGCCATCCCCGCTGCCCTGCTGGCCCTCGCGCTCGACGCCCTCCTCGGCCTCCTCGAACATCGCCTCACCGTCCGCACATGACCCCGCCGATCCCCTCCACCACACACTGTCCTTTCGGCCGAAGCGAAGCCAAGTGGAGAAACTCGGTTCTCTCCCCGCTCAGCAAAGGTCGCAGTGTGCCCCATGTCCGGATCTTCGGACATGGATTCCTCATCCTCTTCCTCCTTACCCTCACCTCCTGCGACGCCCCTCACGGCTCCCGCATCGTCGTCGGCTGCAAAAACTTCACCGAACAGGTCCTCCTTGGCGAACTCCTCGCCCAGCAAATCGAATCTCACGGCGAAAAGGTGGACCGCCGCTTCTACCTCGCCGGCAGCTACATCGCCCACCAGGCTCTTCTCTCGGGCCGCATCGACACATACGTCGAGTACACCGGCACCGCCCTCAGTTCCATCCTCAAACAGCCCGTCGACCACGACCCCACCCGCGTCCTTGCCACCATCACCCGCCTCTACGCGCCGCTCGGCGTCACCGTCGAGCCCTCCCTCGGCTTCCAGAACACCTTCGCCATGGTTATGCGCCAACAGGACGCCGCCGGCATCCAGACCCTCACCCAACTCGCCGCCACCGCCCCCACACTTCGCCTCGGCGTCGGCTACGAGTTCGAGGATCGCCCCGACGGCCTGCACGGCATGGAATCCACCTACCACCTCCGCTTCTCCGGCGAGCCCCGCATCATGGACCTCGGCCTCCTCTACCGCTCCATCGCCTCCAACCAGGTCGACATCGTCGCCGGCAACTCCACCGACGGCGCTATCCCTACCCTCCACCTCAAAGTCCTCCAGGACGACCTTCACTACTTCCCGCCCTACGAGGCCGTCCCCCTCGTCCGAACTGACACCCTCCGGCAGCATCCCGCCGTCGCCCAGGCCGTCAAAGATCTCGCCAACACCATCACCGAAGCAGACATGCAGACCATGAACCACGCCGTCGAAGGCGACCACCGCGACCCCGCCGACGTCATCCACGACTTCCGCCAGCGCAAACACCTTTGATTTCCCACCTTATTCGGCAAACTTCAGGGTGCCCCACCTTCGCAAAGCTAAGGTGGGATCTACCACTATCAACTGCTATCGTCAATCGCATGCGCATCGCACTCGTCGCTGCCGTCCTCTGCGCCACCGCCTCCGCCCAAGGTTCTAAAGGATCCCTCATGCATGCCACCGGCACCTTCAACGTCAAAGTCCTCCCAGCCGACCCCTCCGACATCGCCAAAGCCGCCGACACCGGCCGCATGACCATCGACAAAACCTGGACCGGCGCCCTTACCGGCACCAGCAAAGGCGAAATGCTCACCGGCATCACCACAGAAAACGCCTCCATGGCCTACGTCGCCATGGAACGCTTCACCGGCACGGTCGACGGCCACGCCGGTACCTTCCTCTTCAGCCACACCGCCGAGATGCTCAACAACGCGCCCACAAAGTTCGACGTCACCATCGTCCCCGGCTCCGGTACCGCCGCGCTCAAGGGGCTTACCGGCAAGCTCGCCATCACCATCGCAGACAAGGTCCACACCTACGATCTCGCCTACGAGCTGACTACGCAGCAATAGGCCGCCCGCGCGCATCTCATCCCTGAACGCGATCCACGTCGATCGCAGGAAGCGGAGAGACCCACCATGTCTGAAAAGAATTACACCGGCTCTGAAGGCATCCAGAAGATCCAGGAACTGATCAAGGACGCCCACATCGCCATGCTCACCACCATCACGGCAGAAGGCACGCTCCACGCCCGCCCCATGGCCCTGCCAGACAGCCCCTTCGACGGCACCCTATGGTTCATCACCCGCAACGACAGCGGCAAGACCGATGAGATTCGCCACGACAGCCAGGTTATGGTCAGCTTTGCCGAGCCCAAGGACGGCAAGTTCATCGCCCTCTCCGGCCGGGCCGCCCTCGTCCATGACCGTTCCCTCATTCACGACCACTGGACGCCCATGGCAAAGGCCTGGTTCCCCCAGGGCGAAGACGACCCAGCTGTCACACTTCTGCAAATCCATATCGACAGCGCCGAGTACTGGGAAGCCAGCAGCAGCAAACTCGTCCGCTTCACCAAATTAGCTCTCGCCAGCGTCACAGGTGCAGAGAAAACCAGCGTCGGCGACTCCGGCCACATCAGCGTCTAGCACCAACAGCAGGCGTTGCTCCTACCGAACGACGCCTGCCTCGCTAAAAGGCCAGTACACAAACGCCGCTTTGCCATAAATGTAATGCCGCTCTACCGGCCCAAAATCCCGGCTGTCGTACGACACCGAGCGGTGATCCCCCATTACGAAAAAGTCACCTGCCGGCACCACCTCTTCCGGCTCAGACCGCTCGTCCGCATACCGCGCCGGTACATACCCCTCGGTTTGCTCCGCGCCATTCAAAAACACGCGCCCATGCGTAATGCGGATCGTATCTCCCGGCAGTCCGATCACCCGCTTGATGTAGCTGCGGCTCGGGTCGCGCGGATACTGAAACACCACCACATCCCCACGCCGAATGTTCCCCACACGGTACGCCAATTTGTTGATGCACAACCGGTCCTGGTCCTGCAGCTCCGGAACCATGCTCGTACCCTCAACCCGCACCGGCTGGTACAGAAACAGGATGATAAACAACGAAACGATCCCTGCAACGCCCACATCCCGCAGCCACACCAGCGATCCCCGCAGCAGCGCAGATGAACCACCGCCCGTCGTAACAGCGGGCTGCGGTGTGGACGGACTATCGTTGTCGGGCTGCACTGGCAATTGAACTCTCACTCTACTCAGACGCGCATTCGCCCGCAAGGTAAAGGCTTGCCACCCGTCTTCCATGCCCCGCCACGATTCCCACCCACAAGCGACCTAGCTGCTTTAAACTACAATGTGAAAGCGAACCGTACGCGAACAAAAGGCGGTAATCTTGTGCCAGCAACTTTGACAGAACCCCTGACAAACCGGCCCGTCGAGTCAAACGGGCACAGCAGCACCCCCATCGAGCTTCCAGGCCTCACCACAGAGCGTCATAACGAAGCGTCGGAAGGCTTCGATAAAAAATCCGCCCTTGAAATTGCCCGCATCATCAATGCCGAAGACGCAAAGGTCGCAGGTGCCGTCAAGAAGGCCCTGCCCGAGATTGCGCAGGTTATCGACGTCGTCGCCCGCTCCTTGCGAGACGGCGGCCGCCTCATCTACGTAGGCGCCGGCTCCTCCGGCCGTATCGCCGCACTCGACTCCTCGGAATGCCCGGCCACCTTCTCCACCCTTCCCGCACAGGTGCAATACATTATGTGCGGCGGCCCCAAGGCACTCGCCAGCGCGTCCGACGTCAACGAGGACTCGCCTGAAATGGGTCAGCGCGACATCGCCAAGCGCCGCCCCACCCGCAAAGACATCGTCATCGGCATCTCCGCCTCGGGCCGCACACCCTACGTCGTCGGCGCGGTGGAGTACGCCCGGGCCCGCGGCGCGAAAACGGCAGCCATCGTCTGCAACCGCGACACCGCCCTCGCCAACGCCGCAGACATCACCATCGTCGCGGAAGTCGGCCCGGAGGTCATCAGCGGCTCCACCCGCCTCAAGGCCTCCAGCGCGCAAAAGATGATCACCAACATGATCACCACCGGCGCCATGACCCGGCTCGGCTACGTCTACGACAACCTCATGGTCAACGTGCACATGAAGAACCACAAACTCGTCGAGCGCGGCATCAACGTGCTCATGCGTGTGACTGGTGTCGACCGCGAGACTGCCATCCGCACCATCAAGTCGGCAGGCCGTTCCATTCCCACCGCCACCGTCATGCTCAAAGCCAACGTCGACAAGATGGAAGCCGTACGCCGCCTCCAAAAAGCCGACGGCAACGTCCGCCTCGCCATTGAAGACTCCCGCCTCGAACTCTAGCTCCCTACCCTCTCGCACACGCAACATACCCATCTTCGCAACACGAAGGTGGGTTTTCTGTCTCCGTGCCTGCGACACGGAATCCGCAAAAAAGACGCGCCTGCCGCCGCGCTCATCACCCACAACCTTTGCCCACACCCGTGTTTATTCCAGCAGCGGCCACCCCCTCAAGAAGGGGGCCTCGCACAAGGAGACAACACCTATGAACCGCAGCTTCGCATCCCTCGCACTCGCACTTACCTTGGTTCTCCCGCTTGCGGAATCGGTCGCGCGTGCCCAGGCCGCGACCGATCCCGCAGCCCAGAACACCGTCCAGAATCAGGCGAAGCCTGCTCCCAACCACCGCATGCACGACCCGCATAAAATGGCGATCAAGCTCAGCCGACGGCTTAATCTTACCCCCGATCAGACCGCCAAAGTCGAGCCCGTCCTCGCCGAACGCCAGCAAAAAATTCAGGCCGTCAAAGCAAACACCGCTCTCACGCCCGACCAGGTCCACCAGCAAATGCACGAGATCGGCAAAACCACCCACGCCGAACTCGCCGGCGTCCTCACACCGGACCAGATGCAGCAGATGAAGTCCATGCACAAGTCGCATGAGCCCAAGCAGAACACCCCTCCTCCCGGCGCATAAAACCCGGGTGCCCCATTCTTTGCACGGCCCTATCGTGAAAAGGGTGGGGTCCAGCGCAAAGCGCTCTTTTGATCGCAGACCGACTCACCAACTAAGCAAACCGGAACCCCATCTTTTTCGGCCCTCTCGTGACTTGAGTCCGCTTGAGTAACAAGGGTGGGCCTTCAGCGCAAAGCGCTCCCTCGGTCGAAGGCCCACCCGCACCCATCTCGGCACCTCTACCCCCAATCTCCACACCGTTTCGTACACTGGTCCTCATGGACAAGTTCGTCGTCCGTGGAGGCAATCCCCTCCTCGGCACCATCAAAGTTTCCGGCGCAAAAAACTCCGCGCTTCCCTGCATGGCCGCAGCCATCCTCACCGCAGACGAGGTCATCCTCGAAAACATCCCCCAGGTCCGCGACATCGAAACCGAGCGTCGCCTGCTCGAGTCCATGGGCGCCACCTGCGAACTCGGCTACGGTCGCGCCCAGCACCGCACCACCATCCAGTGCGCCGTCCTCTCCGATCCCGAGGCCAAGTACGAGATCGTCAAAACCATGCGCGCCTCCTCGCTCGTCCTCGGTCCACTCATTGCCCGCACCGGCATGGCCCGCGTCGCCGCTCCCGGCGGTTGTGCCATCGGCGGCCGCCCCATCGACCTCCACCTTAAGGGCCTGGAATCCATGGGCGCGAAAATCACCCAGGAGCACGGCTACATCGAGGCCCGCACCGACCGCCTCAAGGGCGCGCATATCGTCTTCGACAAGATCACCGTCACCGGCACCGAAGACCTGCTCATGGCAGCCGTCCTCGCCGAAGGTGAAACCGTCATGGAGAACTGCGCCCGCGAACCCGAGGTCACCGACCTCGCCGCGATGCTCACCGGCATGGGCGCAAAAATCGAAGGCGCCGGCACCGCTACCATCCGCGTCCAGGGCGTTAGCAGCCTTCACGGCGTTAAGCACCGCATCAACCCCGACCGCATCGAAGCCGGCACCTTCCTTATCGCCGGCGCCATCTCCGGTGGCGACCTCAACGTCGACTGCTGCAACCCCGCCCACCTCGCCTCCGTCATCAGCAAACTTGAGGAAGCAGGCGTCCGCATCGATGTCGGCCGCGACAATATCCGCGTCCGCTCGGAAGGCCACCTGCGCGCGACGGATATCGCGACGGTAGAGTACCCCGGCTTTCCCACCGACATGCAGGCCCAGTTCATGGCCCTCGCCACCCAGGCCGA
>CAHJWI010000031.1 GCA_903642225.1 Acidobacteriaceae bacterium
TCACTGTATCGCTCATACCTATCGGATGAGCCACCCACCCCGAGCGACGCAAGACCTACCTGCTGCGTCTCAGCTCCGCCAGCGAATAGAAGGTGCCACGCCACCGTATGCCGCCCTGCCGCAGCGTAACTGCAGTGGACCACAGCAGCGCACCCGCCACACCCGCCGAACCCAGCGGCGACAGCAAGCCATACCAGCCGGACACGCCGCTCCGCAACCCGCCCCGGCCGAACGTGACGGCCAGCATCGTCACGGCAAGCACGGAAGCCGCGCGCATTCCCGGCACAAACAAGCCGATGGCCGGCACCCAGAACATTCCCAGCACCCCAACAGCCGCAACGAACACCAGCGCCAGCCGAAACTGTAGCGCCGCAAAAAAGTTTTTCGTCAGTGTCCGCATGATGCCCAGCGCACCTGCAGCCCAGTGCACCTGCACCAGCCCCGTTCCAAACGCCGCAACCGACCGGTAGCCCGCAGCCTTCATATCCTGGCCCAGCCGCAGGTCCTCCACAATCTCCAGCGGCCGCCGCGCAAATCCGCCAAGCTCGTCAAACGCTGAGCGCCGCACCATGTTGAACGCACCCACACCCACAAAATCCCGCTTCGCCCGCGCGTCCGGAACCTTCCACATCCGGACTGCAAAATCGCCCAGCACCTGAAAGACCGCCAGCAGCACGCCCTCGTCCCAGCGCCGCACCCGCAGTGTGGGCAGGCACACAAAGTGGTCTGCACCCGTCCCCACCGCAACCGTCAGCGCGCGTCGCAAGGCGTCCGGTGCAAACCATACATCCCCGTCGGTGAACAGCACGTAGTCGCTCGTCGCGCCTTCCACGCCCACGGTCATGGCGTGTACCTTCCCGGCCCAACCAGCCGGCAAGGTTTTCACGTGCGCCGCGCGGACTCGCTCCGGAAACTCCGTCGCAACGCCATTCATCCGCAAGCCGGTGTCGTCGGTGGAGCGATCGTTCACGGCCACCACCTGCACGCCGGGGTAGTCCTGCAGCGCCAGCGACCGCAGCGTCGCTTCGATGCCCGCACCCTCGTCTTTTGCGGGCACTACAACCGTCAGACTCGGCATACCCACAGGCATGCAGTCTGGTGCCAGCCGGTTCAGGTCCGGCACGCTGCTCAGCTTGAACACCGCCGGAACAACGCGCGCGGTCCACAACCCAGCAACCAGCCAGGCCGCAATCTGAGCTGCCATAAGGATTGGGTGTATCACTCCGACTCAGGCATGAGCGGCCGCGGCATCCGGGCTGCTGTTCTGCGGTGCATACCGCGAGCCGATGAGCTGGAAGAGCGACGACAACACCAGCGCCAGCACCGTCACGCCGAGTCCCCAGCTCAGGTTACTGCGATCGCTTACAAAGCCGATGATGCGCGGCGACGGCACATCGCCCAGCAAGTGAATCAGAAACAGCTGCCCCGCAAGCGCCGTCGCACGTACCTGCGCACTCACGGAGTTCACAATCGCCGCATTGACCGGCCCGCTGCCCAGGAACAGCGTGAACTGCGCCATCGCCAGCGCCGGCAGCATCGTCTTCAGCGGCCCAAAGAAACACAGCACTGCAAAGGGCACGCACAACCCAGCACCCAGTGCGCATACCCAGTAAAGTGCCCGATGGTCGTGCTTGATCCAGCGTTGCGCCAGAGCACCACCGGCGGCCGTTCCCAGCAGTCCGGTCACGGCTGTCATGGCGCCAATGGTAAAGCCGGCATGCGCCGCTGTTTGGTGCGTTGTCCGCTGCAGAAACGTGGGAATCCACGTGGAGATACCGCCAATAGTAAACGTCGACATCGCATACCCCAGCGTTGCCCACATGTACGCCGGGTTCTTCAGCAGGCCTAGGTACCGATGCGTCTTCGACCCCTGCTCTTTGTCGTTAGCAGTGTCCGTCCCGCCCCGCTGCGGTTCGCGCATAAAGAAGAGGATTGCCACCGCGAGCAACAAACCTGGGATGGCCGACACGTAAAACGCACTGCGCCACCCATGCGCCTGTCCGATGGCTGCACCGGCCGCGTACCCAATCGCAGCACCTACAGGGATGGCGATGTTGAAGATCGTCAGCGCACGGTTTCGCTGTTCCGGCGGGTAAAAGTCAGCCAGCACCGCCGGCCCAAAGATGCCAAAGCTCGCCTCGCCGATACCCAGCGCCGCATGCCGCACCAGCAGCGCGTCAAAGTTGTGCACCATGGCGGTGAACAGGTTCACGCCACTCCAGAACAGCGCACCGATGACAATCAGCGGCTTACGCGGGAAGTGGTCGCCCAGCCACCCCGTCGCCGGCGCCGCGATGATGTACGTGAGAAAGAAGTAAGTCGCCAGCGAGCCCAGCCGCTCGTCCGATACATGGAACTCGGACTTCACCATCTCCTGCACACCCGGCAGCACATACCGGTCGATGTAGTTCACCAGGTTCGACCCAGTCAACAACACCAGCGCAACCGTAGCCGCCTTCGCATCCGGGTTCTTCAACACCTTTGCATCGCCACTCATCGCGAGGAGGATAGCAGGTCATCGGGTACAGGCGCGCCACGTGCGGTGGGGCGCAATTACCGCGGCAATCTATCCACAGCGTACAGCCCTTAGACCCACGCCCTCTCAAGGGCACTTACTCTGAAGCTGTGACCGTAGACGACTTCAAGCCCTTGCTCGACCGCAAACAAGTCAGCGATTTCCTGCGCAAGCAGTTCCCGTACCTTGACCCCGCAGACACCGCCCTCAGTCCTATCCGCGGTGGCCGCACAGAGGCGCTCGCAAAGCTCGCCGCAGTCGATCCTCAACTCTACAAACGCTCGCGCAACTACCTCGATGGGGCCGTCACGCATCTCTCCGCGTACCTGCGCCACGGCGTGCTCACGCTCGCAGAAGTGCGCGACGCCGCACTGCTCCGCGTCCGCGACCCCAGGGCAGCAGCAAAGTTCATCAACGAGCTTGGCTGGCGCGACTACTGGCAGCAGCTGTACCACCAACTTGGAGAGGGTATCTGGCAGGACCGCGAGCCCTGGAAGACCGGCTTCCGCGCCTCCGACTACGCTGACACTCTCCCAGACGACGTGACCCACAGCCAGACCACCTTTGTCTGCATGGACAGCATCGCCCGCGACCTGGTCACCACCGGTTACCTGCACAACCATGCCCGGCTCTGGTTCGCGGCCTACGTCGTCCACTGGCGCAGGGTCAGTTGGCAAGCCGGCGCCGCGTGGTTTTTGCGGCATCTCGTCGATGGGGACCCGGCAAGCAACAATTTTTCCTGGCAATGGGTCGCGTCCACCTTCGCGAGCAAACCCTACTTCTGGAATCGGGAAAACCTGCAGCGCTACACGGCAGACGCCTGGTGCAGCGTTTGCCCGCACGCCGCAAACCAGACCTGCCCGTTCGACCGCGATTACGACACTCTGGAGCAGACCCTTTTCCCACGTTTGATCGATCGCGTAGCCGATGTCACCATGCCTTCACCGCCGTTCCAACAAGTCGTCAAACAGGCTGCCAGGATCCAGGCAAAACCCTCTGGCACACTGTTGCTCTGGATCCACACCGACAGCCTCAACCCGGCCATGCCCATGCTGCAACAGCACGCTGCTAGCCCTGCGGTCTTTGTATGGGATCTCGATTGGCTGCGCTCCGCCAGAATCGACATAAAACGAATCGTATTCCTGGCTGAGTGCCTGCAACAGATGCCAGGACACTTAGAGATTCGTACTGGTGACGTTGCAGCAGAGGTGACTGCCGCTGCCACCGCCACCTCTGCCGCATACGTCCTGGCGCAGCGCACACCGGACCCACGCCTACTCGCGGCAGCTGCCATCATCCAGCGAACGTTGCCTGTCGTATGGGTCGATCCATCATCCTTTGCTGATACTCCCCGCGCCACGGACCTCAAACGCTTCTCTCGGTATTGGCAACGCGCTCAGGCGTCTGCCATGCAGCCCACGCGTAACTAAGCCTACCGCCGAGGCGGCGCACTCGTTTGATCGTCCGGCCGAGGATAGGTAGCCCATACCACCGTACTGATTCCACCCCGCGGCCTGAAATCACCCTTGACCTCGCACCACACCGGGGCCACAGCCTTCACCACATCGTCGAGCACCTGATTACAAATGTTCTCCTGAAAAATTCCTAGGTTTCGGTAACAGAATAGATATTCTTTCAGCGACTTCAACTCAAGGCAGCGCTCGCGCGGCATGTAGCGAATTTCGATATTGCCGAAGTCCGGCAGACCCGTCTTCGGACAGACAGAGGTAAATTCTGGATCATCAATCAGAATCTCGTACGCTTTGAATTGATTGGGCCAGGTTTCAATTTCGGGGAACGGAAAAGCCAGCCCTGCGGCGGCGTGCTCATCGGTATATCGCTCAGTCAATGCCATAAAGACAGTGTAAAACCAGTGCGTGAAGTACGCCCCGCCATGCACCGGAAGACCGCGTCCACAACGTAGCTGCCGTTAGAGTGCGGCACAAAGCAAGAGCCTCGTCCTGGGGACGAGGCTCTTGGGATCACCCGGACGATGTCAATCGCGCCGTCCCAGTGTGGGCCGGTCTTCACTCTTGTCCTGCGCTGACCCGGACGTGCTGTTTGGATCGTTGTTGCTTGCCGTTGTGCGGCGCAGCGTCGGCTTATTCGGGTCGGTTTTGCCGTCAATCTTGCGCTTGTTCTGGATGCGAGCGAGCCGTGCCTTCACCACGTCGAACTCCGACGTTGTAACCAGGTAATCCGGCCGCGACGGCAGAATCGTCGCAATCTCTTCTTCAGAACGGGCAATCCGGTCAGGAGTCTGCGGATGGTCTGCGAAGGCTCGGGACAGAACGCCAGGCTTGTTCTTCTCGAGTGCCTGCAGTTTTTCGAACATGGTGACCAGACCCTGTGGATCGTAACCCGCACGATAGCTGTACTGTACGCCCAACCAGTCAGCCTGAGCTTCAACATCCCGGTTGAACTTCAGGAAAGAAAGGGGAATAGCCAGCTGTGACGCCTCGTAGATACCGTACGCTGTGTACCCGCCCATAAAAATTAGCGGTACCGTCGATAGCTGCATGTACTCCATCTTGGTCATTTGCCGCGCGGCGTGGTGCGCGGCCACGTGGGCGATTTCATGCGCCATGACGCCGGCCAGTTCGCTCTCGTTGTCCGCCGCCAGAATCAGGCCGCTGTTGACGTAGAAAAAGCCACCCGGCAGAGCCATCGCGTTGATCTCGTCGGAGTCAATCACCTTGATCGTGAAAGGAAACTTCGCGTCGGAGTTCTTGACGATATTCTGGCCCACGCGGTTAATGTACTCGACCACCACAGGGTCGGTGATCATGCGACTCGACCGCTCCACCTCCATGGCCGCCTGCTTACCGTTACGCACTTCCCAGTCCGCCGAAAACCAGTTGCCCAGGCCGCGACCATTGATGTCCCGCGTTCCCGCAGACTCCACATCGTCGATCGACCCTTTTTTGATGTTTTTCTTTAGATCATCGCCCGGGTCGGGGATCGGCTCGTTGTTGTTTTTTGCAGCCTCGTCGCGCGCCTTATCCAGATCGGCCTTGCTGGCCGTGGGGGGTGGTCCATTGGTTGGTCCGCTGGACGGCGCTTTCGACGGGTTTGCCGATCCCGTCGTTGAGGTAGGTGTCGTCGTGGTCGGACCGCTGCCTGTAGTGGAGGTAGGCGTTGTCGACGCGGGGCTGGTCGATTGCGCACCAGCCATCGTCACGGCCGAGAGCGAGAGAGTTGCGATCAACGCAAGTGTACTGATCTGCATGGCGTAGTAGCTCCCGGGCGGCGGTCGAACACAGCTCACCCTATGCCGTTAGACGCAGCATACGCCCAACGGTCGCACCCTGCCCATCCACTCGCGATAGACTGCAGCCATGATCGACGAAGCAACATTCCGGCGTGAATCTGAGCGTGCCCTCGAAGAAGTCAAACAAACTCTCATCGACGCGGAGGAGGACGGGGGCTTCGAGGTGGAAGAGAATAACGGCGTGCTGAACGTTGTCTTCAACGACCCAAAAGCCAAGTTCGTCTACACGCCCAACACACCCGTGCGACAGATCTGGATCTCCGCTCTCTCCACGAGCTTTAAGCTGGACTGGGACGCCTCCCAGGCGCTGTTTGTTCTAGCCAAAACCGATGAATCGCTGACCAAGCTAACGGAGCGACTGGTACGCGAGCACACTCGCGACTTTCAATTTTCGCTGGGCTGAGCGTGGCCAGGGCGCTCCAGTGCGATGCGCGTCTCGGCGCAGCGTTAAAGCGTGCATCCAATCGCACCACACATTCTGCCAGTCATGCCATGTTCCGCACGATGGCTGAAGAAGCGGTCCGTATCCGCAGCTGTGTCCAGGCCCAAAATATCAATGCTGCCAGCCGCCAGACCCGCTTCAACAAGCTGCCGCCGGTTCGCTTCCCAAAGATCCAGGTGCAGTAAGGGCGCGGTGCCCTCACAGCTCACCTCGCGAAACAGCTCATCCGCATACGTGAACCGCGCGGCGAATTGTATCCGCAACTCTTCGCTCACGGCATAGCTCAAAGGACCTATTCCGGGTCCAACGACAGCACGGAGGTCGGCCGGATTGCACCCGTACCGGCGCTGCATACCTGATATGCCGTGCTCCACGATCCGCCCCACGGTGCCCCGCCATCCTGCGTGAAAGGCCGCCACGACCCGCCGTACCGGGTCAACCACCAGCACTGGAATGCAATCGGCGGCACCGACGGCCAGCAGCACGCCTGGCACATCGGTCATTACGCCGTCGCCCTCCCATGTGGCCGGCGTGGCAAAATCATCGGTTGCGTCGGACGCACTTTCCACTATTCGCACTTTCGGCGTGTGAAGCTGCTTCAACAGCATGAATCGGTTCAGTCCCCTGCCGGGTAGGGCCTTCAGAAAACGCGTCCGGTTCTCCCGCACATGGGCGGCATCGTCCTGCATGGTATAGCCCAGGTTTAGATCGCCGTCGCCGGGTGGCAACCAAGGCCGGTACACCCGTGAAGCTCCGCCCCGCCGTGTCGAAAAGCCATGCACCACACCTGCGATGTCACCGAGCAGGGAACTGCGCACGATCTCTACATCCTGAGGCTGGTTCATCCCGCCCACGCCTTAGTCCGGCCGCTTGCGGTCTTCAAAATACTTGCCGATGCCAATGAGCAGAAATAGCGTTCCGGTGGGCACGCAGCCAAGCCCGATCATCAGGGCCAGCCAGCCAGCCGTGGTTGTTGGGCCATGCTGTGACACGCCACCGCTCACGATCACAATGGCAGAGCAGATCAGGCCAAGAATCTCAATGGGGAGAGCCACTCGCAGAATGGCACGCGTGTCTCGACGCATGCGGCCCACCTTGTTCTCTGTCAGCGGCGCTTCATTCATCGACGAATCACAGCCTGCATCACTGCGACAATCACACCGGTCACTGAAACGTATAGCCAGATGGGATACGTCCACCGCGCCAGCTTGCGATGCTGTTGAAAGCGCTCCGACAGTGAAAGAAAAAACGTGATCAATACCAGCGGCAACGCCACCACGGACAGCAGGATGTGCGATGAGAGCAGAGTGACATAGCTCGTCCACAACGCACCCGCGTGCGCAATGGGCAGGCGATACTCCCCATGCAAGGCATGATTGGCGATGTAAGACACCAGAAAGAGCGTTGAAAATACAAACGCGGTGACCATTGCCGCGCGATGCTGCCTTACTTTGTGAGCCTTGATAAGACCAACGCCTACCACCAGCGCGACTGCGGAACACGCGTTGAAGACGGCATTGAGCGACGGCAAGAACAGCAGGTGTGTGTGTGACGCGTCCGCCGGTGGGTGCAAATACACCAGCCACGCCAGGAAAAGGCTGGCCACCGCGCTCACGGCCAGGATTGCCCAAATGGCGGATGCCGGTGTGTGCAGTCGATCTTCACGCGAAGTGATTTCTGTCGCAGGCATGGGGTCCTAGTAGGCGATGTGGCCGTTGGCATCTGCAATCATGGCGGCCAGCAGCAGCGGCAGGTAAATCACACTGAATTTGAGCAGATTGCGTGCGATGGTGCGCGACTGGTCAAGTGGCAAACCGTGCGTGATGCGCAGAAATTTAATGGTGTAGGCCAGGTAACCCAGCCCCAGCAGGACGGCAACCACGCCGTACACATAGCCGCTTACACCCAGCCACATGGGCCACAGACTTACCGGAATCATGAGCACGGCATAAAACATCGCCTGTGTCGCAGTTGCGCGGCCTCCCGGCGAAACGACTGCCGTCACCTTGATGCCGGCCTTGGCGTAATCTGCACGGTATAGCCAACCTATCGCTTCAAAATGCGGAAATTGCCAGACAAACAACAGCGCAAACAGCGCCACCGCAGACCACTCGATGGTTCCGCGTGCAGCCGTCCAGCCGATGAGCGGCGGAAGCGCGCCCGGGAAGGCACCAACGAAGGTTGCTACCATGCTCATGCGTTTCAGCGGCGTGTAGATTGCCACGTAGCTTACCGCTGTAAGCAGTGTTAGAAATCCTGTCAAAAAATTGGTCGTGACAGAAAGAAAGAGGCAACCGCCCACAATCGCCAGCAGGCCCACCAGCGAACCGTGCATAAGCCCGATACGCTGTGTTGCCATCGGGCGATTGGCGGTCCGCGGCATCAACGCATCGGTGCGGCGTTCTAGCGCCTGGTTCAGAGCGCTTGAGCCTGCGGACACGATCGCGATGCCCGCCATGGCTTCCACAAATTGCAGATGCAGGGGGCTGATCCCCGATCGAAGGCAACCCAGGTAGTAGCCGGCCGCCGCCGTAATGACGATCATCAGCGACACACGCACCTTAAACAACTCCGCATAATCTGCCAGCAGACTGTGTCGTGTAGCAGCAGAGGTCGGGATGGAAGCGGTGATCGACATTTCGTATCAAACTAAAGCATAGCGCGGCGACACGGCCCATGGGAGCAAGCGCGAACGATCTCCGGACCTGTATACCGTCGACTGTGTGTGCGAGGTGCCAAAGAGCGCCATGCCGCATCCGCTGCTCCCAAAGGAGGTCCTCTCAGGTTGTGGGGAGTTGTAGACCTGTGGCGTGCATAACTGCGACAGCCGTATGCAAGGGCGTACAGCCCGCAGTCTGCACCACATACTTCGCGACCCGCCGGTATAGCGGTGCGCGATACCGAAAACGTTCTTCCACCGCAGCACGGTCTTTTAGTACCGGCCTCACCGGTGAATTTCGGTCGACTGACTGGCTTTCACATCGCTCGAGCAGTGTCGGCAAAGACGCATCCAGCAGGATAACCGCCGTCTGCGGTGTTTGCTCCAGCAGCAATCGGTTTGCCAGTACCTCAGGCGCCCCGCCGCCCAGCGCAATGACGGTGTTGCGCTCGCCAAGCGCATGCGCAATCGCCGCTGTTTCCATACGCCGAAAGACGAATTCGCCGAGCTTTTCGAAGATGTCTACGACGGGCATGCCGGCCCGTTGCTCGATAGCGCGATCCACGTCAATAAAGCGCCAACCCAGTTGCTGCGCCACCAACCCGCCCACAGTAGACTTGCCCGCTCCCATGAATCCGATAAGAACAACGCGCTGCGGCGTGACGGGCGCGAGCGAGAGCGTGGGTGTCTTCCTTAGCATGGTCTCGGAATCGTCAAGCGTGGTGGCTGGCATGGCACTCCTGAATAGGCTACAAACGAGGAAAGCCGCGACCTGAGGGTCGCGGCTTGAGAGGGTGTCGGCTTGATCTCCCCACAGTTACACAGGAAGAAATGCCGTTGCACTCGCTCGAGCCGCTGCTGGCCACCAGCAGCGGTACGTAAACGAGGCGAACTGAGCAAGGTAGAACATGACCTTCACGAAAGTTACACCCGGACTGGCTGGGATGCAACCGAGGTTGGTTGAGCTGAAATCAGTTGAGCTTGATGTCGACCTTTGCAGGCGCTTCCGTATCGCTGCTCAGCTTACTCTGGATGGCAGACCACACGTCGGAACTTGGCGCCTCAATCTCAGGCTCAAGGAGCATGCGCGCGGTCTCTGCGATGTATTCCAGGTCCCGGACGAGTTCGGCGGCTTGCGGGCAGTCGCGAAGGATGACAGCGAACCGTGGGTCGGCGCTCAGCTTACCGCCCTGCGCACGTTCGAAAAGTTCGGGTAAGGCCTGCTCAAATTCTTTGCAGGTCCAGGCGCGATCAGAATGAGGATCGATCATCGAGCCAGTTCTCCCTGCTGAGCGACAAGACTGGCCTGCGCGTTCTGTCGCAAAATTTCACGCAGCTTCAAGCGCGCCTTGTGCAATTGCGACTTGCTGTTGCCCGTACTGCATTCCAGCATTTCGGCAATTTCGTTGTGCTCATAACCTTCAACGTCGTGCAGCACGAACACCAGTCGGTAACCCGGCGGCAATGTGCCCACGGCGCGCTCCAGTGCGACCCGGTCGACTGACCCGCTGAGCCGCGGATCGCGCGATCCAAAGTCACGTTTCGGGGCGTCTTCCTCGGACGGATTGATGGTCTCTTCAAGGGACACGAGCTGCAGGCCCTTCTTGCGCAGATGCATCAGTACGAGATTCACAGTCAGGCGGTGCAGCCAAGTAGAGAAGGCACTCTCACCGCGAAACGATCCCAACTTCCTGTATAGATGCAGGAAGGCCTCTTGGGTCATGTCTTCGGCTTCTGAAACATTGCCCAGCATGCGAAGGCAGAGCGTGTACACTCTGCGCTTGTGCAGCGCGTACAGTTTCGAAAAAGCATCCGGATCGCCATTTTTTGCACGCTCCAAGGCGTCCGCTTCACCTGCGATGGGTGGATTCCGCTTAAAAAGGCCAGGCGGAGGTGTCGTATTTGCTTGAGTCATTCCGTAAACCTGTTGAAGCATAGGCCTCGCAGTCACGCCCGCGCCGGAATTGACGCAGGTCAGTAGTGCATTCAGGACAGTGCTTACTCCATTAGAGAATACAGCAGTGGCGCAGACGCATGTTGGGGCGTCCGGTGAACAAGCACTGAGCTCCCTATGTGAGCGGCATGATTTGTGACAGGTTGTATCAAATCGCAAATATCTGATCGTTCGCAGCGTCAGGCGCAAGTCGGTCAGGATCAAAGTGCAGGCAACTGGTCCGGTAATGCGGTCGTCTGCTTCACGACCCGATGTAGCGTGCATATAAAACGCGCGCACGGACCAGATCGTCAGTTCCCTGAAGCACCGTGCGACCGTCCGCAAACACGTTCAGAACATATCCACCCGGTTCGAAACGCAGCATAAGCTCGTTGTACCGGACGTCTCCGTGCGGTTGCAGGCGGCTGGCCAACTGCGCAAAATCCACAGGGCGTCGGTGCTCATGAATCTGTACTGAATTGCGACCGCACAGAGTGACGTGTGGCCTGCCTTCTCCGCGCAGATGCACAAAGTTGCGGCCCACGCAAACGCTGCATCCGGCGCGCGGGCGAGCCGTGTCCACGGCCGATTGCTCCCCCGTCCATACGTCCATCGACCAAAGCGTGTGACGCAAAGAAGTTCGGTCGCCTACCAGAAGTTTGAGCGCTTCCGTCACCTGCAACGAGGCCGAAAGGTTCACCGCCGTGTTTAAAATGCCGGCCGTATCGCAGGTCTCTACCGTACCCTGCGGCGGCTCTGGAAACAGGCACGCCAGGCAGGCTGACTGGCCGGGAACGATGTTCATTGTCGCTGCATAACTGCCGATCGCCGCGGCGTAAATCCAGGGTTTATTTTGCTCGGCGGCATAGTCATTCAGCAGAAAGCGCGTTTCGAAGTTGTCTGTCCCGTCCAGCACCAGCGAACACGGCTCCAGCAGCGCGTGGATGTTCTCCGGTACAAGGTCCGTTACATGCGCGTGCACCTTGACTTCTGCGTTGACCTCTGCCAGCCTTCGTCTTGCGGCCTCAGCCTTGGGCAGGGCCTCTGCCGCGTCCTGCTCGGTAAAAAGTATTTGCCGCTGCAGGTTTGAGGGTTCCACGAAGTCTCGATCGATCAGTGTCAATGTACCCACACCGGCTCGTGCCAGCAGGCCGGCCGCGGCTGCCCCTGTGGCCCCGCAACCCACCACGGCCACATGCGCCTGGCGCAATAATTGCTGCCCAGCCTTCCCAATGGGCAGAAAGAGTTCCTGGCGCGAATAGCGTCCATCTGTAGTAACGGGGTCCAAGTCGATCGTCGAGGTTCCGCTGCGAGGCCCCATACAGTTATTCTATTTGGGTGTGGACAGTTGCGGCTGGTCATGCAAATTTCCGAGGACACCTTTGGTCCCGGCGCACATGCAATACACAGAAGATCGCTGGGCTGTCTTCTTATGCGTGATTCTTGTCAGGACACGCCACTTGAGGGTGCCTGGCGCGCTGGCTCAGGAAGGCACACCAGCAGTGCATGCAACAGGCTTGGAAGGACACGGTTGGGTTGAAGCAGACGGGCGAAGCAGGAAACAGAGCACGGTGTAAACGGCTTTCGGAGCACGCAGTGCGGTCATTCGTCCTCGCTGCCGTCAGCGTGTCCGGCATGTGTGCCCAGGCGGTGCCTTCTGCCGCCACTACGCCTGCTGGGAACGTCCCGCAGACCTCCGCGACGCAAGCACCGAGCCCTGGTGCAGTCGGACCCGGAGCGTCAACGTCTGCAGCGCCTCCAGGTATTGCGAGCACACAAGAGACGGACGCGGCGAAGAAGACCCTTTCCACGACCAACCCGGGGCTGGCGGCTGCACCTCAAAGTGCTGACGCTCAAGCCACGGCTGAAGCAAATGCGGCAATCACCGGCCTTTACAAGTTGCGCGGAAAACGAATCTCATCCATCCAGTTTACCGGTGTTAACTTTACGGCCGACTCCGCGCTGCCTGCGGTTCTTGGCATCAAGGCCGGCGACCTTCTTGATCCAGTCAAGGTGCGCACCGCGACCCGTCGTCTTTTCCTGACAGGCCGTTACCGCAACATCGCCGTACGCAGCGAAGAGCAAGATGGCGCAGTCATTCTTACCTTCGCCGGTGTGCCGCGCTTCTTCGTGGGCAGGGTCACCATTCTCGGTGTTAAGTCCGACCGCCAGTCATCCCTGCTGGAGTACGCCACACAGCTACAGCCCGGCTACCCCTACTCGGATACTGATGCTGCCGCGGGTCAGGCAGGCATCGTGCAGTCACTGGCGCAGCAGGGATACTACGAAGCCAAAATCGTGCCGACCACCACGCGCGACGAGAACGGTCATCAGGTCAACATTCAATATCGCGTTACCATCGGTCCGCGTGCCCTGGTTGGTAACGTTGCAGTTAGTGGCGATCCTGGCATGTCGGTCCAGAGCTTTCGCGATATTGCCAAGTTGAATACCACCAACACCACCCTTAAGTACTTCCACACCAGGAATCGCGTCACCCGCGACACAGTTGCCAACGGCCTAACCAGGCTTCGGCAGCATTACCAAAAGAATGAGCGCCTGGAAGCGGCGATTGCGCTCGAGAAATCGCAATACTCCCCTGGACGCAAGCAGCTCGACTACAACTTCGCCGACTTTCAGGGTCCTCTCGTAAAGGTGCAGATCGATGGCGTAAAAGTCTCGAAAGCCCGTCAGAAGCAGTTGCTGCCCATCTACGAGGAGAGTGCCGTCGACAACGATTTGCTTAACGAAGGTGCTCACAACATCCGCGAGTTCCTGCAACGCCAAGGATACTTCGACGCCTCAGTCGATCCCAGCGTTACGCCCGCCCAGACAGTGAATACTGTTGCCGCAGACGGCACGCTGCTTCCGCCCCCCAGCAACCTGACGCAAACGGTTGTTTTCAAAGCGGATCCAGGCAAACGGTACAAGATTGCTGCTGTAAATTTGTCTGGCAACAAGTACTTTGAGACCGCCAATATCAAAGAGCGCATGCAGATTTCAAAGGCCGATGCCTTTGTGAAGTTCGGCAAGTTCTCTCCGGTCCTGCTCTCGAACGATGTGGATTCGATCACATCGCTTTATCGTGCCAACGGCTTTGAAAAGGTCAAGATTACCTCCAAGCAGACCAAGAGCGATGTGGATGCCAAGATTGCAAAGCTCACGGTCGACATCGTGATCGACGAAGGCGCGCAGCAAAAGTTTGGAACCGTCAACATCACCGGTGTTGACGCCGCACGCCAGGCGGAAATGAAGCAGTTCATCACTGCCCAGCAGGCGCAGCCGTTTTCACTCGCAACACTGTCCGGCGATCGCGACGGCATCCTGCAGCAATACCTGTCGAAGGGTTTTGACCAGGCCCGAGTGGAAGTTCGGCAGACCGTGGAGAAGGATGATCCCACCCTCACCGACGTGACCTACATCGTCACTGAGGGCGAAGAGGTCTTCGTCAATCGGCTGCTATTCTCCGGCCCGGTCCACGTCAAGCCGAAGCTCATTACAGATCAGCAGACGATCAAGGCAGGTGATCCGCTTGACCAGTCTGCTCTGCTTGAAATGCAGCGCAAATACTACGACCTTGCTCTCTTCAGCGAGGCAAACGTCGCCGTTCAGAATCCGACCGGGCAAAGTGATCGCAAGAACGTGCTTGTGCAGCTCACCGAATCTAAACGTTGGGACGTGACCTATGGCTTCGGCTTTGAGACACAGCTCAGCACTCCACAGCCCAACTGCCGCGCACAGGCCTCACTCGGTGACGGCCGCACGGGCAACAACTGTGGTGCGGCTGGCCGTGCGGGAGCTTCCTTTCGAGTCTCTGCTGATGTCAGCCGCATCAACCTCTTCGGTACGGACAAGTCCGTCACACTTCACGCCACGTATGGCCTGCTGGAACACATTGCTACCCTCACGCTCAATGTTCCACGCCTTGGCGGTAATCCAAATCTCAGTGCCCAACTGAGCGGTGGCTACAGCAACGTGCAGAACATTTCCACCTTCCAATCCAGCACCCTGCAGGGGCTGTTCCGCGTGACCCAAAAGGTGCCAAAGGCTGACACCTTCATTTACGATCTGGAGTTTCGTCGCGTGTCGGTGGACCAGAATAGCCTTCAGGTCACGGCCAATCTCATCCCTCTACTTTCACAGCCAGTGCAGGTGGGCGGACCCGGCTTTACCTGGTTCCACGACACGCGCAATCCCTCGCCGCTTGATGCGACCAAGGGAATGTACCTGTCCTTCCAGGAATTCTTGTCAAGCTCCAAACTGGGCTCCGACGTTGGTTTCAACCGCTTTGATACGAGCTTTGCTACTTACTACTCGTTCGGCAACGCGAAGCATCGGTATACCTTTGCACGAAACACACGCTTCGGCTTTATTCATGCCGCAGGTGCAAACCCCAATGCCGGAGTTACCGGCTGCACGGGAACTCTGCTTGACACAAACGCCTCATGCGACCCGGTCCCGCTCCCCGAACGGCTTTATGCCGGTGGTGCGAACTCGCATCGCGGCTTCGGTATCAACTCGGCCGGACCCCGCGACCTTACGACCGGGTATCCGGTCGGCGGTACGGCCGTCTTCGTGAACACCCTTGAGCTGCGTCTGCCCGCACCGGTGCTGCCCATCGTCGGTGACAGTGTCTCCTTTGTCGTCTTTCACGACATGGGCAACATCTTTCTTCACCTCGCGGATATCGGCCCATCCTTTGCGCGCTTTCACCAGCCCAACGAACAAAGTTGCCGCCAGGTCACCGGGTTTACTACCGTGGGCACATGCGATTTCGCGTATTTCTCACACGCCATCGGCCTGGGCGCGCGCTATCACACTCCCGTCGGCCCTGTCCGACTTGACCTAAGCTACAACCTGAATCCACCTGTGTATCCCATCATCGACGACTACTCCCAGGCGCTGCCGAACCACTCCGTCGGCCAGGGTGGTCATATCCAGTTTTTCTTCTCAATCGGGCAAAGCTTCTAGCATGCGCACTCTCACCGCCCAACTCGCAGCCCTGGTTTTTCTTGCCGCCGCCTTCTCGCTCGCCGCGCAGACCGCTCCCATCGCTCCCAAGTCCGCAGCGCAGGGGAAACCCTCGACAAAGGAGCAGAGCAAAGCCGACACCAACAAGTCTGCCGCGGAGCGTGGCGATGTCGTTGATCAGCTTGTCGCTATCGTCAACAACGACATCATCCTTGAGTCCGATGTGGATGAGGAGATGCGCTTCAGCCGCCTGTATCCCTACCAGGTCACCAGCGGCGACACAGCGCGCGATCAGGCCATCACACGCCTCATTGACCGCGACCTCGTCCTGCAGCAGGAGCGCGGCGTACAGCCGGAGATCCCGAATCCCGCCGTCGAGCAGGACGAGGCGGACCTGCGCAGGGATTTGCCTGCATGTGCCGCTGCGGACTGTGCCTCAGACCCTGGCTGGCAGAAGTTCCTCGCATCCGGCGGATTTACCGAGTCTGAACTGCGCGACCGCCTGCGCCAGCGTGCCGAGGTCCTCCGCTTCATCGAGCAGCGCTTCCGCTCCGGCATTCAGGTCTCCGACAGGCAGGTGCAGGACTTCTATACCGGCACTATGTTGCCCCAATACCGAAAGGAGCAAGCAACACCTCCTGCGCTCAATGTTCTTGCTCCCCGCATCGAAGAACTCCTGCTTCAGCAGCAGGTAAGCAAGTTGCTGGACCAGTGGCTGAAAACGCTGCGTGAGGCAGGCAGCGTTCGCATTTTCAAAGCAGGCGAGGAGGCACCCTGATGAGCCTGCTTGAACCGGAAAAGCCAAACTCGTCCGAGCCAGCCGCAAGTACGCGCAAACACCGCGTGTGGAAGTTTATCGGCTGGACGTTGGGCTCGCTGGCTCTCCTCTTCATCCTCATCCTTGGTGGCCTGGCCATCTACACCGGCACGGCCGATTTTCAGAACCGCGTCCGCAAAACACTTGTCTCTACTTTGGAAGAGTCCACCGGTGGCAAGGTCGACCTCGCCGCAGTTCACTTCAGTCTTTGGCATCTCGCCGTAGAGGCGGACGGCCTTGTCATCCACGGCCTTGAAGGTCCCGGCCAGGCGCCCTACGTCTCCGCCGACCGCATCCTTGTCCGCATCACGCTCAAGAATTTCTTTGCGCACGCCACGGGCAGCACCGGCGCCATGAAGTACATCACCCTGGCCCTGCTGCACGTGGACAAGCCTGAAGTTCATCTGATCATCAACAAGGACGGCACCACGAACCAGCCTGTCCCCAAAACAAAATCCACCAGCACAGAGCCTGTCCTCGACACCCTGCTGGATCTACAGGCCAGCAAGGTTGAACTCGCCGACGGTACTGTTCTGCTCAACGACCGCGCGATTCCATTTGATCTTGCCGCAAATGACCTCGGCGTGAACGTTCACTACATAACCAAAACGGATCACTATGGCGTGACCCTCGGCATCAGTGATCTGCGCACGCGCATGCAGACCGCGCCCATCGCTCAATCTCGCCTCAACCTCAAGGCAGAGCTCGGCCGCAAGCTTATCGCTGTTGAGCAGATCAGCTTTGATACCGGCACGTCCTCGCACCTCGATGCCAACGGCCGCGTTGAGAACTTCGACAATCCCGTCTGGAACGTACAGGTCAAGGGGAATCTGGAAGTGCTGCAGATCTCCGTTCTCAGTGGCTTCCCAGGCCTTGTTGCCGGCGTGCTTGACGTGGATATTGCGGGGCACTCCTGCACCGTTTCCCCCGCACAGGCACAAAAGCAGCCGCGCTTCTGGGAACGCCGCCACCCTAATCAGAACAGGGCCAGCACCAAAGCTCTGCCGCCTAGCCCTGACTGCCCCAAAGGGTATCTGGTGGCGGGTTCGGCTCAATTGCACAACGTTGGCTATAGCGATCAGTACGTCAACGTTTCCGGCGTCAACGGCAAGGCGGACGTAAAGGTTACTCCCACTGAACTGCTGTTCAACGCCATTGCCCTCAACCTTCCCGCTGGCGGTGCCAGCGCCGGCGACATGCGCATCAACAACTGGCTCGGAGAGATTCCCGCCACTGCTCCAGCCCAGTCCGCAACCATCGCTGGCGCACAGAAGACCGTGAACGCCACGGCCAAGATCGCCAATGCCGCGCCGCCTGCAACCGGCAGCCCCGCACTCGATCCCACGCAACGTGCTCATGCCTACCTCGACGTTCGGGTCTCCAACATCTCGCTTCGCACTGTGAATGAAATTACCGAGCCGAAGCAGTACACCGACCTGGGCCTCGACACCGCAGTGAATGGTCCGGTTCACGTCGAGTGGGGCGGCAACTTCAATGACATCCCCAGTTCGGTCGTCGTTCAGGCGGACCTGAAGCTCGCTCCCCAGGGCATTCGCCGCTCCGGCGCACTGCGCAATGTGCCCCTCACCGGCACCCTCCGCGCCAACTATCGCGGCAACAATGAAACTGTCACCATCCAGCAGCTCGAGGCGCACACCCCGGCCACTTCACTCTCTGCAACCGGTACGCTCGGCGTCGCCAATGGTGACCCGCTTACCAAACTCAATGTAAGCCTGGACGCGCGCGACCTCAGCGAATTTGACCCTATCCTCAACGCGGTCGGCTACAAGAGCAATGGCAAAACCGGCAGCGCTGCGCTTCCCGTCGCGCTCCATGGCGATGCTCATTTTCAGGGCATCGTCTCCGGGCCAGTGGCCAACCTTGATATCAAAGGCCATTTGCAAGCCAACCAGCTTACGGCGCATCTCGGAACCAGCGGCGATATAGCTATTGACTCCGTCGTTGCCGACGCCGAGTACACCGCTGCCCGCATAACCGTGGGCAGCAGCACCATCCGGCGCGGGACCGCCGTCCTCAACGTCTCCGGTTCCGTCAAGCCGCATCGTGTGGTGCGTCGCCGTGCCGTCACCTACGAGTTCGACAACGACGCTGCAGTGTCCGCCAAAATCCAGCTTGGTGATGCTCAGCTGCATGACGTTCTTGATATTGCCGGCCAAGGTTCCATCCCGGCCACGGGTATTTTAAACATCGACGCCCAGGTCAACGGTACTCTTGGCAATCTCGCCGGTGGCGGCCATGTCACCTTGCGTGACGGTGCCGCCTACAACCAGCCCTTCGACAGCATTATCGCCGTGGTCAACGTGCAGGGGCAGCAGATTTCCGCAACCCAGCTGGCCATTCGCGCGCAAGGCGTTCAGGTCGACGGCAATGGTGGCTACAATCTCGCCTCCAAGCATCTGCAGGCGCACCTCCAGGGCAACCAGATTCGCCTCGCCAACCTCAAGTCAGTCCAGGACAGCAAGACTCCCCTTGATGGCGTCCTTGCCTTTTCTGCGGACGCCAATGGTACTGCGGAAGAACCGGGCCTCGTCGCCCATTTGGCCCTGACCAACGCCACCTACCAGGGCAGTGCCGTTGGCCAGCTGCAGGCAGACGTGCACAGCACCGGGGACATCGTCTACCTGACCGCCAACTCTAAACTTCTCGACACGGTGATCCAAGCGACAGGACAGGTCCAGCTCAAGGGCGACTACCCATTGCAGGCGCACGCCACTTTCAGCGATCTGAATGTCGCACCGGTACTTAAGCTCACCGGTTCCACCCTCGAGGCCGCGAGCAATGCAAGTGGCGAACTCAACATCTCTGGCCCGGCAAAGAAGCCACAGGCTCTCACGGGCGCACTCACAGTCAATGCGCTCGCCTTCAAGGTTCAGGGGCTTGACTTCTCAAGCGCTGCTCCCATCCGTGCCACGCTTGCGGCAGGCCTGGTTACGTTGCAGCAATTGCACGTCACCGGTCCTGAGACAGACCTTTCCGCCAGCGGCACCATCCAGGTCTTTAACCCGGACGGCTCACCCATGCCTGCTTCCGGTGATCGCATCAGCGCCAAGGCCGATGGCAGAATCAACGTCGCACTTGCGCATCGTATCAACCCGGAGATTATCTCTTCTGGCATGGTCACGCTGGACGTCACCGCCGCTGGTACCACAGCGAAGCCCAGTCTCGGCGGCAAGGTCGTTTTCAGCAACACCAACCTCGCCTACGCTGAAGTCCCGAACGGACTTTCCAACCTGAATGGAACCGCTACTTTCACCGAAAACCGTCTTGTGGTGGACAATCTGACTGGCTACTCCGGCGGCGGTCTTGTGAAGGTGAATGGCTTTGTGCAGTTCCGCGATGGGCTGTTCGCCGACCTCACCGTCTCTGCACAGGCTGTTCGCGTTCGCTACTATGGCGTGTCCGCAACGGCCAACGCGACGGTGCATCTGCAGGGCACGGGGGACGGTGCAACCCTGGGCGGGAACGTGCTCATCACCCGATTCGGCCTCGCCCAGACATTTGACTTTGGTTCCATCGCCGGCGGTGCCAGCGACGTGTCCGCGCCACCGGATCCAGATTCGCTGCTGAACAAGATCGGTCTGGACATCCACGTTCAGTCCTCGCCGGCGCTCGATTTCCAAAACAGCTACGCTCGCCTCGCGGGCACCGTCGATCTCAGCATTCGCGGCACCGCCGCTGTTCCGTCCATTCTTGGTAAGGTCACCCTCAACGACGGATCTGCCACCTTTAACGACACGAAATACCAGCTCGAACGCGGTACCATCTATTTCAACAACCCGATCCGCATCGATCCGATCGTGGATATCGATGCGACCGCGCGTGTTGAGAATTACGATGTTACTATCGGTGTTCACGGCACGGCGAAAAATCCCAAACTCACCTACCGATCAGAGCCGCCACTGAGCCAGGCCGACGTCTTTAACCTGCTGGCGCTTGGCCGCACCCAGGAAGAGGCTGCCATCAACACCCAGCAGCTACAGCAGCAGGGTCAGGATCCCACCACCAATGCGCTGCTCGGTGGTGCACTGAACGCAACGGTGTCGAACCGGGTCAACAAGCTCTTCGGCGGCTCCGGCAAGGTCAAGATCGATCCGGCATACGTCGGTTCTCTCGGCACATCCTCGGCACGCATCACGGTAGAACAGCAACTTACGCCGAAGATCACCGTCACCTTTGCCACATCGGTGAATTCCAGCACACAGCAACTCATCTCCGCCCAGTACCAGCTCTCTGACAACGTCTCCATTGTTGCAACCCGAGACGAAAACGGCGTCTTCTCCGTGGTCTACAGAATCCGCCAACGGTACCGTTAAATGCGCGCGTGTGCACCTGCCAGCCTGGAGTCATCTGGGCTGGCACGCACGTCGGCAAGACAACCGCAATTTTCTTTTGTCTGCAGTAGCATCTAGTTTCAGAGAACCCACTATGCCTAAAAGTTTCCAGCTTCTCCTTCTACTATCACTCCTCGCCGCTCCTCTGCACGCTCAAGGAACCGATAGCTCGATTGAAACGGAAGTTCAGAAATCACTGAGCAGCAAGCGCTTCTCTGGTATCCAGTCCACCGTCGCGGGCGGCAACGTCGTTCTCAGCGGGAAGGTGGACCTGTGTGCCACCAAGGAGGAGGCGGAACGCAGAGTTCACAACAAAAAAGGCGTCATCTCCGTGAGCAACCGCATAACGGTAGCTGATGCGGGGGATCCCGTCTCCGACATCGACCTCCGGAACAAACTTGCTGAAAAGCTGGCCTACGACCGCGTCGGGTACGGCACCACGACCTTTAACAGCTTTGCCATCGGCGTCCAGAACGGTGTGGTCAACTTGGGTGGTACCGCCTACAGCCCACAGGATAAGGCTTCCGCGATCTCCCTGGTCGAAAACTATCCCGGCGTCAAGGACGTCATCGACGATATTGAGGTAGCTCCGGTCTCCATGAATGATGATCGGATCCGAGTGGCAGCCGCGCGCGCCATCTATGGCTTTCCCTCACTCAGTAGATATGCGATTGATCCTGCAAAGCCGATCCGCATCACCGTCGTCAATGGCAGTCTCACCCTGACCGGCGTTGTTGACAGTCAGGCCGACAAGGATGCCGCAGGGATCCGTGCAAATGGGGTCTCTGGGCCGTTCAAGGTGAACAACAATCTCCAGGTCGCCAGCCACAGCACCGACGCTCGATAGGTGGGTTTAAAACTATGAAGATCCCGCTGCCGAGCGCCTCGCGGCAGGCGCTTTCTTAGAAGGTGCCGTCTTCGTTGCTGTACCAGCCTTTTCCTTCTCCGCATGGTACTTCGCAAGCAGCGTGTGCCCCTTAGCGGCAAGCGTGTGGGCGGCACTCACCGACGATGGTACCTTTTCTCCCCAGGCATGCGCGCTTAGTGCGAGCCGGGTAGGTTCGCCATTCTTGTCGAGCATCGGGCCGCGCGGATGTGTAAACGTCCGGACAAGAAATGAGCCCTTGCGCAGCATCTTTTCCGGTGTGTCTGCCGGCCCGGTTACGCCCGCTTTCAAGTGCAATCCGTCGCGCTCGGCGAAGAACGCGCGCCCTTTCGCCGTCAGCCCGCCTTTGGGGTTTCTTCCATCCGGGGGCATGCTCTTCGGCGCGCCGGCCCTTTTCAGTGCGGTTGGTTTCTTGGTTGCTGCTTTCTCTACTGCCATAATGAACTCCTTCGCAACGCGGTAAGCATGTACAGGGAGAGACTACGTTTGTAGAAGCTGTGTTGCTCGGAACTGCTATGTTTTACCTGAGTTACGAGCAGCAGAAAAGCCTGCGAGAGTAGTTTCCCTCGCAGGCCTTTCGCAACAAACACGGTTACGCGGCAGCCATGATCTCGTCCCGGATGTGCTCCGCTTCCACTGCGTCGCGCATGCTGTGCGGCAGGGCGACGGCAAGGACGTCTTCGATGCGGGAGGCATAATGGATGGTGACGCCCTCCGTCTGGTCGGGTGTGAGGTCTTCCTCGACGTTTGGCTTGACGTCGGCGGGGAGGATGACGTCTCGGACGCCGGCCCGCTTGGCTGCGAGGAATTTCTCCTTTATTCCACCGACGGGTAAGACGTTTCCGCTCAGTGTGATCTCGCCTGTCATTGCAAGCAGCGGTTTAATGGGCATGTCGGTAAGCAGTGAAACCAAAGCAGTTGCCATGGTTACGCCTGCACTTGGACCGTCTTTCGGGATGGCACCGGCGGGGACGTGCAGGTGCAGGTCGATATCCTTGAGAACGTCCTGGTCGAGACCGAGAGATACGGCGTTGGAGCGGACCCAGGTGAGGGCGGCCTGCATGCTCTCCTTCATGACGTCGCCGATCTGGCCGGTGATCTGGAAATTTCCTTTGCCCTTCATCCGGTTGGCCTCGATGAAGAGGATGTCGCCGCCAACCGGCGTCCAGGCGAGGCCGACCGCGACGCCGCTGCGCTTGGTGCGCTCCGCGATTTCGGTGTCGACACGGACCTTGTAGCCGCCGAGGAACTCGTGAATGACGGCGTCGGTGACGGCTAGGGCTTCGGGCTTGCCCTCGGCGATGCGGCGGGCCTGTTTGCGGCAGACAGTGCCGACGAGTTGCTCGAGTTTGCGGACGCCTGCTTCGCGGGTGTAGTGGCGGGCGATGATGCCTAGTGACTCGCGCGGGAAGACGATGCGTGGCTCACCCGCGACGGTCTCGGGCAGGTTCGCCTCAGGCACCTTGCCTTCGGCATCAGCAGGAGTTTCCGCAGCGGCCTCGATGTTTTCCTTTCGCTGCTCGGCTTCCGGTTCCAGGCCGTTCTCCTTGATCTGGCGAGGGACGAGATACCTGGCCGCGATATTTACCTTTTCTTCTTCTGTGTAGCCGGTCAGCTCGATGATTTCCATACGGTCGAGCAAAGGTGCCGGGATGGGGTCGAGCTGGTTTGCAGTGCAGATAAACAGAACCTTGGACAGGTCGAACGGCTGGTCGAGGTAGTTATCGCGGAAGGTCGAGTTCTGCGCCGGGTCGAGTGTTTCGAGCAGGGCGGAGGCCGGGTCGCCGCGAAAGTCACGGCCGAGCTTGTCGATTTCGTCGAGCATGAAGACGGGGTCGTTGGTCTCGACGCGCTTGAGGCTCTGGACGATCTGGCCGGGCATGGCACCGATGTAGGTGCGGCGGTGACCGCGAATTTCAGCTTCGTCGTGCATGCCGCCGAGCGAGATGCGGGCGAACTTGCGGCCGAGGGCACGGGCAATGGATTTGCCGAGCGAGGTTTTGCCAACGCCAGGAGGTCCGACGAAGCAGAGGATCGGTCCCTTCATGTCGGGCTTGAGGCGGCGGACGGAAAGGTAGTCGAGGATACGGTCCTTGACCTTCTGGAGGCCGTAGTGGTCTTCGTCGAGGCACTCTGCAGCTTTCTTGATATCGACTGCTTCGCCGGAGGACTTGGCCCAGGGGAGGACCGCAAGCCACTCCACGTAGCTGCGAGTCATGCCATAGTCGGCCTGAGCGGGGTTCATGCGCTGCAGGCGGTTGAGCTCCTTGAGGGCTTCTTTTTTGGTCTCCTCGGGCATGCCTGCGGCTTCGATTTTGTCGCGCAGATCCTGGATGTCTTTGCCGGTTTCGTCCTGCTCACCCAGTTCCTTGGAGATGGCCTTCATCTGCTCGCGTAGATAGTACTCGCGCTGGGACTGCTGGACGGCGTCCTGGACCTCATTCTGGATCTTGGAGCGGAGCTGCTGGACTTCGATCTCCTTGACGAGGTGCTGATTGAGGCGCTCCAGACGTGCGGTGACGTCGGTGGTCTCAAGCAGCTCCTGCTTGTTGTTGGTGGTGAGGAAGGGGAGTGAGGACCCGATGAAGTCTGCGAGGCGGCCGGGCTCTTCGATGTTGAGCGCGATCGTCTGCAGGTCATCCGAGAGGGTCGGCGAGGCGGTGACGATCTGCTGGAACTGGCTGACGACGTTGCGCTGCAGCGCCTCGAGTTCCGGTGTTTTCTCAGCGTCGACATCTGGGAGGCGCTCGAAATCTGCGGTAAGGAAGGGGGTGGTCTGGCCGAAGGCGCCTACCTTGACGCGCTCTGTGCCCTCAGTGAAGACGAAGAGGGACTGGTTGGGCATTTTCACGACTTTGTGGATGGTGGCGAGCGTTCCCACCTCGTGGAGGTCGGCGGATTCCGGTGTGTCCTGGCGGGCGTCGCGCTGGGCGACGACGAGGATGGTGCGTTCGTCGCCGAGGGACTGGATGAGCTGGATAGAGCTTTCGCGGCCCACGGTGAGGGGCAGGACGGCGTGGGGAAAAAGCACCGTTTCGCGAACGGGAAGAACCGGGAGCGCGCGTCTTGAGGCACCGGAGTTGATGTCGCCGGCGGCGGTAGGCTGGATGACGCTCAGGAAATCGTTTGGCATGTGAGTCAACCTCTATCAAGCTTTCACACATAGGATGCAGCAGGTAACGCCGCGATGCAACACTACAACTATGGGCCATGGAGAGCGGGGCCGTGAACATCGATCCCATGGAGGTGCGCGGCAGATGTCCCATATTGGCCCAGTGATCGAACCCAAGTGCAGCGGGACTGGAGGGCTTGCAGCGTGGCTGGGGCAAGGTCAGGGCTCGGAAGGCGCAGATCGATAAAGAAGACGTATTCCCAGGGGGCTCCGGGTACTGGTCTGGATTCGATGCGGGTGAGATTTGCGCCGACGAGTGCGAGGGCCTGCAGCGCTGCGACGAGAGAGCCAGGCTGGTGCGGGATGGCAAAGGCGGCGCTGAGGCGGTCGGACGGCGACAGGTGTAGGGCGGCTGCGCGGACTGCGGATGCGTGGGCGGGGCGTGCGAGAAGGAAGAAGCGGGTGAAGTTTTGCGGGTCGTCTTCCAGACTATGCTGCAGGATTTCGCCTGCGTAGACCTCGGCGGCCACTGGTGCGGCGATGGCGGCTAGGGCGGGGTTGCCGCTTTGGATGGCGTGCCTGGCCGCGCCCGCGGTGTCGTAGAAGGGCACCGCTTGGAGTTGGGGGTTATCGGAGAAGAAGCGACGGCACTGCGACAGGGCGACGGGGTGGGAGAAGACCTGGCGGATGGTTTGGAAGGGAACGCCTGGTGCGGCGATGAGCGCGTGGCGGATGCGGAGTGCGACTTCGCCGGCGATGGTGACATCGTTTTGCAGGAGGAGGTCGTAATGGTCGGCGACGGCACCGTGCAGGCTGTTTTCGATGGGCAGTACCGCAGCTTCTGCCCGATCAGGCTCTGCAAGTGCCTGAAAGGCCTGGGCGGAGAGGTTGCAGGGGATGATAAGTGTCTGCGTTGCAGGGAGTTGCAGGCCGAAGAAGGCTTCCACGGCGAGATGGCTGTTGGAGCCGAGTTCACCCTGGATTGCTACACGCATGAGACCTCCTCTGCCGATGTGCGCAGAACTTTCTTCCACGGGTGGCAACCAGAGAAGTTTAACCGGCAACTATGTTGATGAGGCTGCAAGGCCCGACAAAAACCGCCCTTGGCCGCGGGCCTGGGCATCAGGAGGACGACGATGCTTTGGACGATCACGATCATTTTGGTAGTGCTATGGGCTGTAGGCCTTGTTGGTGGGTACACGCTGGGTGGATGGATTCACATTCTTATCGCGCTGGCGGTTATTTCGTTAATCTTTAACCTTCTGTCAGGCCGCAGAGCCCTCTAAGCCCAAGCCGACTTTTAGGGGCCGCTTCATTGAGCGGTCTTCTTCTTGCTTCAAAGAAGTGCAAACCGCGGCTGTGCCGCATATGGAGAATGGTCATGAATTTTGACGAGATCAAAGGAAAAGTAGAGAGCGGTTTCGGCAAGGTGGAGTCAGCCGTGGGTGGAGCGATCGGCAGCGAGAACCTGAAGAATGCTGGTGCCGAGGATCAGTTGAAGGGTGCGGCAAAGGAGACGTGGGGTGGCGCGAAGGATGCCGTCCACAGCACGGCAGAGACGGTGCATGACAAGGCTGTGGACACGCTGGACAGCGCCAATTACGAGGCTGGTAAGGCACAGGGCCATGTGGAGTCGGGTACAGGGACGTTCCGTGACAAGGTAGTGGCCAGCGTCGACCACGCGAAAAATTCGTTCAACGAGAAGGTGGACGATTACAAGGCCGAGCAAGCCGTAAAGCGCGACTGAGCCTGGTGCGGCCTAAAGACGGTTCGCTTGCGGGCGGACCGTTTGCTTTAGCGGAAAAGGTTTGGCGTAGTTCGGTGTCATTTACACCAGCGCTGTCACGGAGCAGACCTGACGACGTAATGAGGCGCGTTTGCGCCGATGCCTCAGAGTAAAGCTGTCGCTGGCAAACGTGCATCCTATCTGTTCAGAGGGTCTAAATGAGCAAAGAAGCAAACGTTGCTGCGCAGAAGAAGATGGGCGAAATCGTAAACAGCCATGATTTTGAGAAGCTGCACGAAGTCTTTGCACCTGGCGTGAAGGATCACGATCCGGCGGACGATCAGGGTCCCGGCCCAGAAGGCTTTGTTCAGTGGTTTACACAGTTCCATTCTGCGTTTCCCGACTTCAAGATCGCCGTTGAGCACCTGGTCGCGGACGACGACAATGTTGCCTTCGCCTATACCATTACAGGCACGCAGGGCGGCCCGTTCAACGGGATTCCAGCGAGTGGTAAGAAGATCAAGGTGCGCGGTATGCAGATTTCGAAGTTCAACTCAGACGCAAAGATTGTCGAGCGCTGGGGAGCTTCGCATGAGATTGGAATTCTGCAGCAGATTGGCGGCACGAAGCCGGTATCTCATCTGGATGAGCCGCCTGTAATTTCTGCACCGAATCTCTAAGATCTGGTGCGTTCGATTGTAGAAACGAGGTCTCCGCGCCGTTCTGGTGTGGGGGCTTTTGTTTTTGCCGGCAGATCGCCGTCTATGCACGGTGGAGCAGGACGTCTGTGGCGATGCCAAGGAAGTAGACGACGGAGATGATGCCGTTGAGGGTAAAAAAGGCGGCGTTCATGCGGCGGAGGTCGGTGGGTGAGATGAGGGTGTGCTCATAGGCGAGGAGTACGCCGACGAGGGCGACGCCGACGGCTGCGACCCAGTGCAGGTGGAAGAGGATAACGAGCCAGACGAGCAGGGCCATGAGGGCGAGGTGCATGGCGCGGGCGATGGTGAAGGCACCGCCAAGGCCGAAGGCCTGGGGGATGCTGTTGAGTTTGTGGGCTCGGTCGTGGTCGAAGTCCTGGCAGGCGTAGAGGACGTCGAAGCCGCCGACCCAGAGGAGGACCGCTGTGGTGAGGACGACGATGCGTGGGTCGAGGGTGCCGCGAACGGCGATCCACGCGGCGGATGGAGCGATGCCAAGGGCCAGGCCGAGAACGAGGTGGGACCAGCGGGTGATTCGCTTCATGTAGCTGTAGGCAAGGACGATGACGAGGGCGACGGGGGCGAGGATGAGGGTGAGGTGGTTGAGCATGGCTGCGCCTGCTACGAAGATGGCGCAGCTGATCGCGGTGAAGATGGCGACGAAGCCGCGGGAGAGGGTTCCGGCGGGGATGGCGCGCATGCTGGTGCGGGGGTTTTTGCTATCGATGTCTGCGTCGACCAGGCGATTGAAGGCCATGGCTGCGGTGCGGGCGCTGACCATGCAGACGATGATCCAGAAGAGCACGGGGAGCTGCGGGATGCCGTGGGCGGCGAGGACTGCGCCGGTGAGGGCGAAGGGGAGCGCGAAGATACTGTGCTCCCACTTGATCATTTCAAGCGTGGTGCGGGTGCTGTGCCAGGCGCCGGCTGCTGTGGCCATGGATCAAGTGTAGTGGAGCCGGTATCCTGACTGGGTATGCGGCTAGAGGTTCTATTTTTTGGGGTGTTGCGCGACCGATTTTCGGAGCGTGAGGAGTTGTTGCAGTTTCCGGGGAGTACGGTGGCGGAGTTGCTGCGGTACTACAGGGCTGTGGCTCCGGAGAGTGCGGGAATCTGGGAGACGATTGCGGTGGCGGTGAACCAGCAGTATGCGACGGCGGCCACGGTGCTGCGGGATGGGGACGAGGTGGCGTTGTTGCCGCCGGTGAGCGGAGGAGCGGGCGATGCACGTTGAACTGACGCGGGAGGTGATTGACGCTGAAGGCGTTGTGCGTGCGTTGAAGCAAGGGAGCGACGGGGCGGTGACGGTGTTCGATGGGATTGTGCGGGATAATACGCGCGGTCGGCAGACGCAGCGGCTGGAGTACACGGCGCTGGAGCCGCTGGCGCTGACGGAGATGCGACGGCTGTGCGAGGAGGCAGTGGAGCGGTTTGGTGTGCGGGATGTGGCGCTGGTGCATCGGCTGGGCGATCTGGTGGTTGGGGAGACGAGCGTGCTGATAGCGGTTGCGTCGGCGCACCGTGGGGTGACGTTTGAGGCTTGCCGGTGGCTGATCGACACGTTGAAGAAGACGGTGCCGATTTATAAGCGCGAGATCTTCGTGGATGGGGCGGAGTGGGGGCATGGCGAGCCGTTTCCGCCGGAGCTGGTGGCGAGCCGGTAGGTTCTGGTTGGCGGGGCTTACTGCTGGGGGCGGTTGGCGTCCAATGGAGCGGAGTTGCCGTGAAGAGCCTTGTGTTGGTGGTCGCCGCGGTGCTTGCTGGAGTTTCGGCGCAGCAGCAGGGCGGCGCGCCGGAAGTGGCTGCGCCGGTGCTGCGGGTGGAGACGCGGCTGGTGAACGTGCCGGTGAACGTGACGGATGCGCAGGGTGCGGCGGTCGGCGGGCTGACGCAGGTGGACTTCGCGATCCGGGAGGACGGCAAGCCGCAGCGAATTGCGGTGTTTGAGCGGGAGGCTGCGACGCCGCTGAGTATCGTGATGGCGGTGGATACGTCGGGGTCGGTGCTGACGCAGTTCCGGACGGAGAAGGACGCGGCGAGGCGGTTTGCGAAGGACATTTTGCGGGAGCAGGATGAGATGGATTTGATCTCGTTTTCAGAGGAGTCGGACGAGATTGTGCCGTTTACCAACGATGCCAAGCGGATTGAGCAGGGGCTGGGCCGGCTTGGGCATGGTGAGGACACTGCGCTGTACAACGCCATTTATGTGGCGAGCCAGCGGCTGGGTGAGGCGAAGCCGGATGCGGAGCGGCGGCGCGTGCTGGTGCTGGTGACGGATGGTGGGGATAACCCGTTGAAGCGGGAGATGAGTTACACGAAGGCGATTGAGGCGGCGCAGCGGGCGGGTGCGGCGATTTATCCGATCATCATTGTGCCGATCCTGGCAGATGCGGGGCGCAATGTGGGCGGGGAGCATGCACTGATCCAGATGGCGAACGATACGGGGGGCAAGTACTTTTATGTAACAGGGCGCGAGGATTTAAAGGCGGCGTTTGCGCATCTATCGGACGATCTGCGGGCGCAGTATTTGCTGGGGTACTATGCGCCGAAGCGTGGGCATGACACGAGTTTGCGCACGATTGCGGTTTCGCTGACCGATGCTGCGCTGCGGGGCAAGGTGAGTTTGCGGAACCGGACGGGGTATTACGCCGATGCGCGCTGAGGCGAGCGTGTTGATGCCGGTTATGCGTGGGCTGGGCTAGACTCTTCGGGTGAGCCTCTACGATCCGAGCCAGTTTCGATTTGCGACACCTGCGGCGGCCATTGCACGCGAGGCCGGAGCGCTGTTGCGCCGTTATTACGAAAAGGGTGTCACCGCGGAGTTCAAGAGCGAGGTGGACATTGTTACGGAGGCCGACCGGGCGAGTGAGAAGCTGATCACCGAGCGGCTGGGAATGGCCTTTCCGGACCACGGCATCTTTGGCGAGGAAGGTGCGCGCGAGCGGCTGGGTGCGGAGTACCGGTGGTATGTCGATCCGCTGGATGGAACGACGAATTTTGCGCATGGATTTCCGTATTTCTGCGTTTCGATGGGGCTGGAGCACCGAACACCGGAGCTGCGGGACGACGAGGATGGCGAGATTGTTGCGGCGGTGATCTATGAGCCGCTGCGCAACGAGCTTTTCCATGCAGAACGAGGCAAGGGCGCGTGGTTGAATGACCGACGGATCCACACGTCGAAGGCGACGCAGATGCAGGAGGCGTTGCTGGCAACGGGGTTTCCGTCGCAGAAGCGGCATGAGTCACCAAACGTTCACTTTTACCATGAGCTGACGCTGCGGACACATGGGCTACGGCGCGCCGGTGCGGCTGCGGTAGACCTGGCGTACACGGCGTGCGGACGGCTGGATGGGTACTGGGAGTTCAACCTGAATCCCTGGGATACGGCGGCCGGATTTCTGCTGGTAGAGGAAGCAGGTGGCGAGATGACTCGGTTCGATGGGTCGAAATTTCGGCTGGACTCCAGGGAAATTTTGGCGACGAACGGGAAAATTGGCGGGGAGTTGCGGCAGGTATTTGCGGACATGTTTGCCGGACGCAACCTGGAGCCGATTCCAACGCCGGAGGAATTCAAGCGGCGTCGTGAGGCTTCCGCGACATAGGTAGAAGAAGAGCGTGGGACCGTTCGTCTGGCGCACAGACTGCTCTGCCTGCTTTGGAGCGATGTTCAGCAACTGGTATCATCAGACTCTCGCAATAGTAGTAGTTGAAAGGAAATTTGCCTCATGGCCTACGTCATCGCAGAACCCTGCATCGGCACCAAAGATACGGCTTGCGCCGATGCGTGCCCGGTCGATTGCATTCACCCGAAGAAGGGTGAGGACGGCTACGATCCGGCGACCCAGCTGTTCATCGACCCGGTGGAGTGCATTGATTGCGGCGCGTGCGTGCCGGTATGCCCGGTGTCGGCGATCTATGCGGCAGATGATTTGCCGGACAAGTGGGCGGAGTTTGCGGTGACGAATGCGGCGCACTTCGGGCGTTAGGTTGGCCCTATAGTTTGAGAGCGCGCGGCTTCGGCTGCGCGCTTTTGCGTAGACTTGAAGGCAGTGTTTTCGGAGGAGCCATGACGCACCTTTCGGTTCAGGACATTCCCTCGGTGCAGGATTTGGTCCTGCGGCTGCAGAGCGGCGAAGAGATGCTGCTGGAGCAGGATGGCGTTGCGATTGGACGGCTTATTCCCATTGGTACGAGCCCGTTATCGGAGGCGGCAAAGAAGTCACCAGCTGATGGTTTCGGCTTTCTGTGTGGGCAGGTCGTCATTCCGGACGACATCAAGACGCCGTTTGCAGCTGACATTGAAGAGATGTTTTACGGCAATCCAGACAAGTTCAAGTGAACGGGTTCCTGCTCGACACGCAGCTTCTGCTCTGGTACGCGGTAGACAGAGCGAAGCTGCCCCCTCTGGCACGCAATCTCATCTCTTCTCCACAGTCTGTGCTTTATTTCAGCATGGCGAGCTTGTGGGAAGTAGGGATTAAAGCGGCACTGCGAAAGCCGAGTTTTACAATCAGCCCTGCCAAGTTATACGACGGCTTAGTCGATTGGGGGTGGCACCGGCTCGACATTCATGAACGTCATATTTTTCATCTCGCAGACCTTGCCCTGCACCATCGTGACCCTTTCGATCGCATGCTGGTCGCGCAGGCAGAAGTCGAGCAACTCCGATTGATGACGGCGGACAGAACGTTGCCCCTGTACTCTTCGTCCGTTCTGTTTGTGGGCTGACCTATGGCGGTTCTGCATCAGTCCGAGGCCATTGTGTTGCGCACCTGGCCGTTTGGCGAGGCGGACTTGATCGTGGCGCTGTTTACGCGGGAGCAGGGGATTGTGCGTGGGGTGGCGCGGCATGCGATGCGATCGCGGAAGCGGTTTGGCGGGGCGCTGGAGCCGATGACAGAGGTGCGGGCGACATGGGCGGAGCGTCCGCGGCAGGATTTGGTGCGGCTGGACCTGCTGGAAATTCTGTGGTCGCCGCTGCGTGAGCCGGTGGACTATCCGCGTGCAACGGCGCTGGCGGTGGTCGCGGAGGTGCTGGAGGCAGCGCTGCCGGACAACGCTCAGGAAGATGATGTATACCGGTTGTCGCTTGCGGTGGTGAAGAGCCTGAGTGGCGGTGCACCGTATTTGCCGGTTACTTATTTTTTGCTGTGGGTGTCGCGATTGCTGGGGTGGTTACCGGACCTGCATCGCTGCAGTGTGAGTGGGCAGGCGCTGGGGGGATCGGCGGTTTACTTTTCGCCCAACAGTGATGGGCTGTTTGCGGCGGGGGCGCGGCCGGGTGGGAGTCTGGCGCTGTCCGCGGAGTCGCTGGCGACCATTCTGGAGATCTTCCGAAATCCGATAACGGCGTTTGCCGCGGAGGATTGGCCGCGGACGCGAGGGGTGGATATTCGACGATTTGCGTCGACGGTGTTGGAGCGTCATTTAGAAGAGCGGTTGTTGAGTCTGCGGACGCTGGCGCGGTTGTGAGCGGTCGCCCATCTCTCCGGTAAAGAGAGATGGGCACATACGCCACTAGCTGCTTCTGCCACCGCCGGCGGCGATCCAGGCGTCGACGCGCTGTTCGAGGACGTCGAGCGGGAGGGCTCCGCTGTCGAGGACGAGGTCGTGGTAGTCGCTGAGGCTGAATTTAGGTCCGAGTTTGGACCGGGAGCGTTCGCGCAGTTCGATGAGCTTGAGCTGGCCCATTTTGTAGCCGAGGGCTTGCGCGGGCCAGGCGATGTAGCGGTCGACCTCGCTCTGGATGTTGGTTTCGTCGATGCCGGAGTGGTCGTGAAAGTAGTCGACCATCTGCTGGCGGGTCCAGTGCTTGCTGTGGACGCCGGTGTCGACGACGAGGCGGATGGCGCGCCAAATGTCAGCTTCGAGGCGGCCGTAGTCGCTGTAAGGGTCCTGGTAGAAGCCGACGTCTTTGCCGAGCCGCTCGGAGTAGAGACCCCAGCCTTCGGTGTAGGCGGTGTAGCCGCCCTGCTTGCGGAACTCGGGGATGCTGGTGAGCTCTTGCGCGATGGAGATCTGGAGGTGGTGGCCGGGGAGGCCTTCGTGGTAGCTGATGGCCTCGACGCTTTGCAGGCCACGGGTGGTGGCGTGATAGGTGTTGACGAAGACCTCACCGGGGCGTGAGCCGTCGGGGGTGCCGGGTTGATAGTAGGCGGCGGACTGCTGTGCTTCCATGTATGCCGGCACTTTCATGACGGTTAAGGGAGCCTTGGGTAGGCGGCCAAAGAGCTGCGGCAGCCTGGGCTTCATGCCGTCGAGGTAGGCCTGATATTTGGCAACGAGGGCGTCTGGTGAGGTGGGGTGGAGTTTGGGGTTAGCCTTGTTGGCGGCGTTGAAGGTTTTGAGGTCGGTGTAACCCAGCTTCTTGGCAATGACGAGCATTTCGGCCTCGTCTCGCGCGACCTCGGCAAGGCCGATCTGGTGGATCTCGTCAGCACTCTTCTTAAGCGTTGTGCTTTGGCGGATACGGAAGTCGTAGTAGGCGGCGCCGTCGGGGATGGCTGAGATACCGGGTTCGGCGTGGGTTGCGGGGATGTACTGTGCGACGAGGAAGCGGCGGAAGCGGTCATAGGCGGGCAGGACCTTCGTCTGGACGGCTTCGGTGGCTTCTTTCGTGATGCGCTTTTGCTCAGCTGCGGGGACGGTGGCGGGGAACTTTTGGATGGGTGCGAGGAAGGGGCTGGAGCTGTCAGCCCTGGTGCTGGCGATCCCGACGACCTGCTTGAGCACCTGGTCCATGACGAGGGTTGGCGGGGTGCGATGTTCGTCTGCACCGAGGGTCATGGCTTCCTGCACCTCCGCGAAGGCGGCGGGGACTTTTCGCAGGCGGGCGATGTAGTTGTCGTAATCCTTGACGTCGTCGAACGGCATGATGGCGAGGATTTGGGGCAGGCCGGTCTGGGGGCCACTGAACTGATTGACCGGCATCTCCCATTCCTTGAAGCGCGCGCTCTCCTGGTCGTCGACGATGGAGCGTTCGAGGAGTTCGACGGAGAGCTTTGTTTGGGGGTCGAGACCTTCGGTTGAGATGTTACCGAGCTGGGTGAGGTAGGTGCCTTCTTTGGCCAGCCAGCTATTGAAGGCGGCTCCGCTGAAGTCGGTCCACTGGTCGTTGTAGCGCTTGTCACCGACGCTGGTTGCCTCTTCAGGGCTGTGGCGCAGGTTGTCTTGCCAGTAGTTGTCGAAGAGCTTGTTGAGCTGAGCGGTGCGCTCTGCCACGGGTGCGACCTGAGCCTGCAGGGCGGGGAAAAGGCCGAGGGAGAGGAGGACAGCGGCATTGCAGAGGCGGGTGGAAAGGTTCATGAAGGCAGTGTACGTTGCGGTGGGTGGCAAAGTTCCAAGCAGAAAAAACGTGCTCGCCGAGTTGCGGACGAGCACGGAGGTGTACAGCGGGTTACGGGAGATGCGGTCTGCGGCCGCATCGTCTGGTTTGTGTTGTCAGCCAGCCTGGGTCGGCATCATCACGCTATGAGCATCCAGCATGCGATACAGAGTGGACCGACTGATGCCGAGCAGTTCGGCGGCACGCAGCTTATTTCCGTTACAGCGCAGCAGCACGTTTTCAACGTGCCGCCGAACGATGACGTCGAGTCGCCAGTGCCGCAGGTCGATGCGAAATTGCGAGGGCGGATCGTGCGTTGCGGTGTTCACAATCCGTATATCGGCGGGTGGGGTGGAAGGGTGAACAGCAGAGAGGGTGGTGTTTCACAATGAAACATGGGAGGCCGGTGGCCCCCCATGCGCTTGGTGTGAACAGGAGCCTAGGCGTTTGCTTTGGCGCAGTAGGTTTCGAAGGCGCGTGCGAGTTCCTGCGCGATGGCGGGGGCGTTGCTGGTCTCGATGGCGGAGCGCTGGAGGAGGTAGACGAGCTGGCCGTCGCGGAACATGGCGATGGCGGGCGAGGTGGGCGGATGGCCCTGGAAATAGGAGCGGGCCTTGTCGGTGGCTTCGCGGTCCTGACCGGCGAAGACGGTGACGCTGTGGTCCGGCTTGCTGGTGTGCTGCAGGGCCATACGGACGCCGGGGCGCATCTTGCCGGCGGCGCAACCGCAGACGCTGTTGACCACGACCATGGTGGTGCCCGGCTGCTTGATGGCTTCATCGACCTCGGCACCGGTGCGTGCTTCTGTGATGCCGGCGCGTGTGAGCTCTTCGCGCATCGGAATGACCATAATTTCTGGGTACATGAGTGCCTCCCGGCGGCGGTCCGCGTGGGCGTCCGCGCTTGTTTGATTCTACCGTGATGTAAGGCAAAGTGCTTGCGGGATGGCTGAGAGGTTGATCTTCGACCTGCATACTCGAAAGTTGTACCGGCCGGTCGCGACGGTGTATTCCGTTGGGACTTGTTGGCGTGTGATCGTGTTCCAGAACCTACCTGACTGGAGCTCAACGTATGTATCATCGCTCGAATTCTGCCGTTGTTTGGAGAGAAGAAGAGGCCGAAGAGCTTGCCTCGGTCTTCAGCCCGCGTCATCGATCGGTGGATGCCGGTTTGCGCGTGGTGCGAGTGGCTGGCGTTGATCGAGGAACGCAGCCGTGCGAACCTAGTGCGAGGACTTACCCCAGTTGCCCAGACTCAGCCTTCAGCAGGATGTTGCGCTTGCGCCCTACACCACGCTTGGGATAGGCGGGCCTGCACGCTGGTTTGCGACGGCGCGGTCGGAAGAGGACGTACGTGAGGCGGTGCGGCTGGCTGCGGAAGAGCTCGACGTTACCCTGTTTGTGCTGGGTGGGGGAAGTAATCTGCTGGTGGCCGATGAGGGTTTTGCCGGGCTGGTGTTGCGGATTGCGTTGGAGGGGATTGAGGCTGAGGACGTCTTCGGTGGTGTTTTGGTGTGCGCCGGTGCCGGGACAAGCTGGGATGGGCTGGTGCAGTACACGGTGGATCGCGGGCTTGCGGGAATGGAGTGTCTTGCCGGGATTCCGGGGACGGTAGGTGGCACGCCGGTGCAGAATGTGGGGGCGTATGGGCAGGAGGTGTCGCAGACGATTCAGTCGGTTCGGTGTTTCGATCGGCAGACTTCGACGATTGTGGAATTATCGAATCGGGAGTGCGGGTTTGGGTATCGGACCAGCTTGCTGAATACTGCGGAACGTGGCCGTTATGTTGTGCTGCGGGTGGATTTTTTGCTGCAGAGAGATGGCGCGCCGAAGCTGGAGTATGCGGAGCTGAAGCGAAAGTTTGAGGGAAAAGCCCGGCCAAGCCTGGCGGAGACGGCCGAGGCTGTGCGGGCGATTCGGCGTGGCAAAGGGATGGTGGTGGATGCGGCGGATCCGGATTCGCGCTCTGCGGGGTCGTTCTTTCGGAATCCGATTGTGGGGGCGGACATGCTGGCGCGGGTTGCGGCTGCGGTGGGTGTGGCGGAGTCTGAGGTGCCTCACTGGCCGGCGGGCGAGGATGGTGTGAAGCTACCCGCGGCCTGGCTGCTGGAGCGCGCTGGCTTTGTGCGGGGGTATGTGTTGGGACGTGCGGGGATCTCGACCAAGCACACGCTGGCGCTGGTGAACCGGGGTGAAGCGAAGGCTGAGGATGTTTTTCGGCTCCGCGACCTGATTGTGCATACGGTGCGGGAGAGGTTTGGGTTGACGCTGGAGCAGGAGCCGGTCAGTTTGCCCTAAGGTGCGGTGGTTGATGGTCGATCTTTGATCGATGGAGCGCTGCGCGGATCGTGGAAGCGCTGCGCGCTGAACCCACACTTTCGCGCTTTGAGGTCTTGGGTGCATACGGCGTCTTTGGCGCGCGAAAGAATGGGCACCCATGTGGTTGGCTGCGAGTTTAGGGCGCGCTCTGGGGAAGGTTTTAGGGGCGCGTGGGCCAGCCGTGGGGTACTTCGGCCGTATGCGCGTTGATTAGCGGACGAACCAAGGCTTATTCCCGTTGGTTCGTGGCGGAATAGAGACTTATCCGCGTTGGTTAGCGGACGAAGAAGTCTTTGACCTGCTGGAGGATGACGTCGCGGCTGATGTCGGAGATGGCTTCGGTGAGTGGGAGCTGTTTGGGGCAGGCCTGGACGCAGTTCATGGCGTAGCCGCATTCCTGCACGCCGCCATCGCCGGCGAGGGCGCGGAGGCGTTCTTCGCGGAGCTGCTTGCCGGCGGGGTCGAGGTTGAAGAGCTTGACCTGAGCGATGGTGGCGGCACCGACAAAATTGGTGCTGTCGTTGAACTGGGGGCAGACTTCCATACAGATGGTGCAGGAGATGCAGTTGCTGAGCGGGTAGCGCTCTTCCTGAATCTGGGGGAACTGCTTTTCTGCTGGGCCGAGATCGTAGGAGCCGTCGATGGGCACCCATGCCTTGACGGCCTTGAGGTTCTCGAAAAGAACGCTGCGGTCGACGGCGAGGTCGCGGACGATGGGGAACTTGGAGAGCGGCGCGAGGGTGATGGTGCCGTCTTTGGTCTCGGCCATGAGCTTGTCGACGAGGGCGGAGCAGGCCATGCGCGCTTTGCCGTTGATGAGCATGGCGCAGGAGCCGCAAATCTCTTCGAGACAGTTGGCGTCGTAAGCGATCGGCGTGGTTTCAGCGCCGGCGGCTGTAATGGGCTCCATCGCGATTTCGCCGAGCAGGGAGGTGATGTTCATACCCTTGCGATAGGGGATGGAGAACTTTTCTGTTCGTGCAGAGGCGTCAGGCGAGGCCTGTCGCTTGATTTCGAGTTCAATGGTTTTGGGCGTGGTACGGGTCGCGGTGGTGGGCTGCTCGAGAACTGCGGTGGCCATGTGGGTCGGTCCCCCTTGCGGCTACTAGAGTATCGGGTTGGGTATGCGGCTGGCTGGGGCTGTGTGCGAATTTTGCACGAGCGGTTCGATTATGGAGCAGGGTGACGTGATGGGTCTGGCGAGAACTACGCAGTGAAGTTGCGACCCAGGCCTAGGGCAGCGAGGCCCCTGCGGTAGGCGATGGAGCTGCGGTCTGCGGGGAAATGGGCTTCCGCGTGCAGGTCGAGGGGCAGATCCTCAGGGTATTGTTGCTCGACGATGTCCTTGTCCTCGTCGAAGACGAGATGGTTGAAATCGAGTGTGGCCTGAAGTGGGGCGTCCTTGTCGAAGTTGCGGCAGATAGGCACGAAGAGGCGCGTTTTGCGGGCGGAGACGGGCGATGCGGCGTTGAGGATGTGGAGTTTGCCGCCGCCGGGGAAGGTGACGGTGAGCTTGGCGGTGAAGGGGTAGAAGACCTCAAACCGGCGATGCCAGACGAAGCCGGGCGGATTGAGGTGCTTGAAGCCGAGCGAGTAGTTGCTGACGGTGCTGAAGTAGTCGGCGACAAAGCCACCCAAAGTTTTGGTGACGGTGTAGTCCGGGACTTCCGGATTGTTGAGCTCGCCGAAGGTATCGACGTGAACGAAGGCGAAGTGGCTGACGTCGAGGAAGCCTTCCATCTGGCGGCCGGCGGCTGCGTTCATCGGAACGTCGTTGGGGAGGACCTGGAGATAGTCGGGGTTGGACCACTCATCCATGGCGGGCAGGGGTCGCGGGCCGTCGTCGACGAGACGCATCCAGACGAGACCGAAGGCCTCTTGCGCGGGGAGTACCTGGAGGTGCAGGCGAGGGGAGATGGCGCCGTTGGGATGAGCGGGGATGCAGGTGCAGCGACCGGTCGCGTCGTAGCGCAGGCCGTGGTACTTGCAGATGATTTCGTCGTTGGCGACCCAGCCGAGGCTGAGGGGAGCGCCGCGGTGGTAGCAGATGTCTTTGGCGGCGGCGAGGGAGCCGTTGGAGAGGCGGTAGACGACGACGCGCTCGTCGAGCAGGCGGGCGGCGTAAGGCTTGTCTGTGACGTCGTGCGAGAAGGCGATGGGGTACCAGAAGGGTGCGAGCGCGCGCCAGTCGGACTCTGAGAACGTGCAGCCGCGAGGGAGGGTTGCTGTGGCAGGCACAGGCCAAGTGAGACTTGATGCTGGAACGACGGTGGTGGTGGTCGCCATAGGCCATTATGGACCGTGCGCAGGCCGTTGCGGCATTCCTTTCATTGCTGATGTTCGAAGCGTTTGATGCTGTTTTGCCGCAGCATCTGCCGACGGACTAGGACTTTGCAGACAGCAGTTGCTGGAGGTTTTGATCGAAGCAGTTTCAGCGGTAAACCGTAGCAGTTTCAGCGGCAAATCTGTGGAGAAAAAGCCTCTTCTTAATAGCAGTTTCAGCGTGGAAATCTCTTGTGTACTGTGGACGCGCGTGTGCATAGCAGTTTCAGCGGTCGTATCTAGTTCATTTTGTGAGGCTTGCGTCCACAAGTGGCTTGTTTTTAGGCCAGTGTCAAGACGTGGGCAGTGCTGGTGGAATAGGCGTTGGAGCAGGTGAGACGCGCAGACCTTCCTTCACGACCCGCACTTTCATCGTCGGGTACACGTCGCGCACCTTGCGCAAAGTAGCTTCTATACGCTGGCGAAGCTGTGGCGTTTTGAGTTCCGCTGCCCCGAGCTGCCGACGCAGACCCTCCCATGGGATCGTCTGCGCACTGCCAATCTTGTTCACTCCATGCGTTCGGTAGGCAATGAGTGTGTACAAGTCCAGCGCCAGCGGAGACTTGGTCAGACCCTTCAGCGCACGCATGTCCAGCGGTACCGGCGCTGCGATCACTGCCTCGTAGAACTTCTCCCCCAGCTCAATCCAGCTCTCGAATAAGGATTCCTGCTGGTGGGAGTTGCTCCACCACAACTCGTCTGCTGACGAGACCTCGAGATAGAGATTGCTGTTGCGTTGCCCCAAGCTGGTGGTGGTGTGTTGCTGGAATCGAATGCGGGAATGCAGCAGCCGGGTAAGCTGGTCGCGCAACCGCACCGCATCGCTTCGCTGCCCTCCATTGGAGGGATTCAACCCCAACGTGCGCATGAAGTCAGAAAACGACTTGCCCAACGTGAGATGACGGCTCTTCTTGATAGTGGCTTCGCTACAAATCCAGATCATAATGAGGCGCGGAAGTGCCCCGTAAGGGTAAAGATGCTTCTTGCTCTCCTCGTCATAGTCGGGCTGAATTGCTAATGAAACATTGCCGTTCCTTCTTGACCAGATCGGCGGATTACCTTTTGGATTGCTGTGTGGCAGCGTGCACTGCACGAGCTGCCGCGCCATGTACGCGCGTTCCACTGCATCGGGATTAGTCCGAACCTCAGCAGCAGCGTTGAGCAGTTTGAGCGCCGATGATGATGGAGTCGAGTGCCGCTTCTTCACTGTCACGGCTGCGGTTGGTTCTGGCCTGCGTAGATCGGGCGGCAAGAGGCCTTCCAGCAGACTGCGCACCGGCTGCATCTCGGTCGTCTTTGACTTAGTCATCGCGCCCCCACCTTTAGCTCTGCCATCACAGCTCCTACAGACCCAAATCGCGACGCAAAGCGCTAATGATGATGGCCTGTTGTGGCAGATTGCGTTCTATGCTGGCCTGCTTTAGAGCACGCAGCAGCTCCTCATCCATGCGAACCGTCTGCGTGCTGCCGCGCAGCTTCGATTCCGGCTTCTGCTCCTCTACCACCGCACTTTGTGCGGGCTTCTTCGCCAGCTTGCTCAGCACCTCTTTGGCCATCTCTATTTCCTCACTTTCTTTGATGTCTTGCCGTCATGCTGTTTTGCTAGCATACCATTAACCTGCTTCCATAGCACCGCTATTTCTCCCGCTGCTTTACCATTGGGCGCAATCTCCGAAGCTGCCCGGCCATCTGCCATCGAAGCGGCGTAGTCCACACGAGAGTGCAGCACGGCATCTGCTACCGGCCCGTACGTTCGCAGTACGTCGATTGCCTGAGCCGTCATGCTCGCCCTGGGCAAAGCCTGCGACAGAACGAACAGGTATGGCTTACCGGCCTTCTCTGCCAGCTCGCGGGTAGTGTCCACAGCTCGAATGTCCAGCGCCGATGGCTTTACCGGAATTAGCACCAGATCAGCCACCTGGATAACGGCGCGGATGGCGTCTGTCGCTTGCGGTGGAGTGTCCACCACCAGTAGCCCGTCTTCACCCTGCACACTCTGCAATTCCCTGCCCAGCTCAAACGCACCCACCGTCACTAGCTCCGGCGTCTCACTTGCCCTGTCTTGCTGCCATGCTGTCAAGCTGCCTTGCTTGTCTGTATCCACCAGCACCACCCGTTGCTTCGCGCTGGCCGCGACTGCAAGATGTGCCGCGATGGTCGTCTTACCCGTCCCACCCTTCTGCGCTGCGATGGCTAGTGTTCTCATGCCGCCACCTTCAGCGACGGCAGGTAGGCCGCATTCCGTGCCAGCAAGCGCATAACCTGGACTGCCGACCACTGCCCACCGCGCGGCGTCCTCTCGCCTCTCGCATTCAGCTCTGCTGCAAGCTGTCGTAATGACAACTCCTGCCCCGCTGTCGCACGAATGTCTGCCACCGTTGGCAACACGTCCGCTGCGGTCTTGTTTGCAGCTTTAACACGCGCTGCCGTTGCCGCTGCCTTACCCTTGGCACTCATGCTCACCAGCTCCGCATGACACGCCTTCCGTCCAAGCTGCACACCTCTTGCCTTTGCCGCTGCCAGCGCCGCCTTTGTGCGCTTGCTGATAGCGTCCGCTTCCTGTTCTGCGACTGCTGCCATGATGTGCACGGTGAAACGATTCGCTTGTGGCATGTCGACTGCTACAAAGTCCGCGTCCGCTTCCATCAGGTTTGCAATGAATGCGACATTTCGTGCAAGGCGGTCCAGCTTCGCAATCAGCAGCGTCGCCCGTCGTACGCGGCAAAGCCTCATAGCCTCTGCTAGCTTCGGCCTGTCGCTTCGCTTGCCACTCTCCACTTCCACCAGCTCCGCTACGTGCTCACCACCGCAGCTCTGCAGGTAGATCGCCACAGCTTCGCGCTGTGCCTCCAGCCCTAAACCGCTCTGCCCTTGCTTTGCTGTGCTGACTCGCAAGTAGCTAACAAACTTGGCCATCTTTGCCTCCGTTACATCATTCCAACTGGTCGACTAGATTGATGTAACGCAAGCATCGCAGGTTGCCTTTTACATGTCAAGCTATCTTGCTAGCATGCTGTGCTTAGCCGCGCCATCATCGGTGGCCTCATAAACATGCCTATGGTTGGGCGCGTCGGCGCTTCTAGGAGCGGCGTGGGTGCCCTGGTAAAGTCCTGGCCTGAGAAACGTATCTGCACACCCTTGCTGTATTTTCCTGGCCTGGGAAGTGAGTCTGCACAGTTGTGCACTCGGCCAGTTCCCGCGCCACATCGTTCAGCAGTACGGCAAACTCGACGGCTGCGTGCCACCACTCGCGGGCTGCTGCGTAAATGCAGAGGGCGCAGATCGCAGGGAGATAGGCCTGGGCAGGGCATGGAAAGAAGCGAAGGAGAAGGGGACGGGCAGATCGTATGAGGTTTGACATCTGCCTCATAATCGAGTGGGTCAAAGCCATTACCAGTACGACAGGGCAGGGAAGGATGTAGAGCAAGAAATGCAGCATTGAATGCCTCCTAACTTGATCTACCGAGCTGCATAGGCGTTTCCGGAATATGTGGCGAAGAAAGTTCAGACTGGGCACGTTGGACCTCCAGCAGAAGCCGGGGAGCGCTTCTACCCGGCGTGTGTACACTGTGTGCCGGAAGACGTGTCAAGTCACAATGCTTTAGGGAAGGGGTATCGCATGCACTACCAACGAATCATGATCGCCGTCGCCATGGCGATGAGCGCATTCTCTATCTACAGCGGCATCATATTGCGCCGGAAAGCACGAGGGCAGACCCCCTTGACTTCTCCCGAATAACGGGCTATAGTAGAAGAAGTAGTATTTTTGTGCAATATACAACTTCTGGGGGATTGACATCCTGGAAAAGCGTGTTATGATGGAAAGGTAGGGTGGAGCTAGGTGCTCCCCTTATCGCCTTGCACGGCGTCAAGCAACAAACACCCATCGATACGCAGACTGGCTGGTCCCTCTACGGCGCGTATCGTGGTCGCCTCCACCTCGGGTGGGGATCATCCACAACTTGTGCTGCATCCCGGACTAGTGCCGGTTCTTGTCGTTGTGGTTGCAAAGGTAAGGCAGCAGAGATGCTATGAAGGCGGGTAGAGGAGCGCGAGTCGCTCACGGAAGTGCATGACCAGCACAACCGTTCCAGTAGGCCTGGGATACCGAGCGTCTTTCAACTCGACCAACACGGACGCGGCGACCGCGAGCGTGGGAGAGTCTCGGTACGGTAAGGCCTGTCAAGACCCTGCATGTCTCATCGCAATGGAGCCACCTTGACCACCATCATCCAGATGGACCGTTACCTCTGCCGCCTGGTAGAGGGATTGTCTTTCTGCATGGTGGTTGGTCTTGTTAGAAGCCTTGTAGAAGCAAGGTAGCGCCCGCCCGCGCGAGAGATACAGCCCCTCATGGGGCGGTCACCAGCTCCACCACACCCACATCTTGTACGCACCCGTGTTCGACATTCATTCTTCAGCAGCCTTCTTAGGACTGAAGCCATGGGAGGTTCTTGACCTCACCAAGGCTGGATACATCCGTGCTGACCGCATCGGCGGTCGGCTTCGTTACACACCCGACGAGCTGGAGCGCTTTGAGCGTTCCTACATGAGAGAGGCACCATGAAACCCACCGCAATTGAACCCTTGCTGACTACGCGGCAAGTTGCCGACCTACTGGCGCTCCGCGACATCTCCACCGTCACCCGCCTGATTCGCAGCAAAGCCCTCCACGCGGTCTACATCGGCACCCGCTGGCTTGTCGCTCCCGCCGCCCTGCGAGACTTCATCGCCAAGGCACCGACGATGGAGAACACCACCAGCCGCAGGCAAAGGATTCGTCTTGCTCACGCCTGACGTGGACGACCAGATTACAGAGCGCTTTGTTGTGCCCTCCGACGTGTATTCGGTGGGCTTCGATGGCGTCACACCCACCGGCACGTTTACTGCCCTAGGCGAAGAGCTGAAGCGGCAGAACCCACTGCTGCTTTCCAAACTGGTGCAGCAAGCGCAAGGCGAAGCGTACTACCGGGCTGGAAACATCTACCCGAAATGCCGCATGGTGGACCCCGCAGAGGTTGACCAGTACCGCAGCGATCGCGCGATCGGCGCTCCGCCGGCCGTGAAGCCGGCATTGTCGAAGCCGGCGGCCGCACCGTCGACAACTGACGAGCTGGCCACGTTATTTGGTCCAAAGAGTGACGCAGCCAAAGCAAACTCTCTCGCGAAGGCAAACCCCGCCGAGTATCAGCGCCTTCGTGCCCTTGCCGTCGAAGACAAACTGGCCGCACCCACGGCACGCGACCAACGCCTCGCACAACGCAGGTCATAACGACTGCGCACTGTGCGCTCCAGATACTGGCCCGCCCTGCGTCGAGTCAGTAGCGCCGCCGCCTCCATGATCGCCCGTCCGCCGTCCCTTCGGACTGCCGCTGAACTAGAGCTGGCGGCACAACTGCCGTATAGCCTTGCCTTGGACAACCAACCGGGGCAGGGCATCCGGCCCACACACCTTACCTACCGGAGATCCCCCGCATGCCAGATCCAAAGCATATCCACGTCAGCGTGCACGTCTACGACAACTCATCCGATGTAGAAGACCTGGTCGAAGACTTGGCCCTTTCGTTCTCTGCTCTGCACGCCGAACAGTCAGACCCCAAAGCGTGGCTGCGTTCGGTTCGTGCCGCCCTTCAGCTTGCAGACCTACTCGACGTGTACGGCGTCGGTCGCGTTTAACTCAGGCCGTGCCGCCGCTCGAAATCGGCCCGCCATTCTTCATGACTGAGTCTTCGATACGGCTCTGGCACCTGTAGCTGTTGCTGCTGGTGGAGCTGCCGCTGCTGCATGAGGTCCAGCTTTCGCTGGTAGTAAGCCACGGTCATCATCCACGTGAGAACAGGACCGTACGCTGCCGTCATCATGAGTAAGAACGTCGCGTTGCTCATGTCTGTCATCCTCAGAACCAGATTCACTTGCTGTTTATTTAAGGCTGAGTGCCAAGATACGCAGTGTGCTGCTCTGTAGGTGGCGCTTGTGGCTGTGGCTTCGACGGTTCAAACACCATAACTGGAAGCGCTTTACTTGCATTCCCCAAGTCATTCAGAAAAGCGACTGCACCAGTATTCTGCGCGTCTCGGTACGCCCATCCCTTCGGAGCATAGCCACCCTGGAAGATTTCGATGGCTTGGATGTTGTACTTCAGCACCTTCCCAATCTCGTACAGAAGCCGTGCCAGCAAGTTGTCACGTTTGTCGTTCCACGCCTGTCCTGGGATGTCGCCCTGGGTTTCGTCGTAGAGATGCGCTCGGTAAGTCTTCCACGCCCCTTGCACTTGAGGGCAACCATAGAAATCGACCTCAACCAAGTTGATTGCGTTCACGTGTTCATTGGAGATTGCCATACGACGAGTCGACATCAACGTACGAAACACATGCAGCCTTCGCCGCCGTTGGTCTGAGACCGTTTCTCGCCAAAGAGTGATGCCCACTGCCACGACTGGACCGAGAGCTGTAGCAGCAACAATGGCCCACGTCTCAGATGAAATTGGCATGGCCGGATCATACCTGGACGCGCTCACGACCCCATAAGTTGAGCACTCAAAGCGTGTTTCGATGACTCGGCCTAAAACGTGGCCCCGTCAGTACCGTTGATGATGATGTGGAACTCTTGAAGGCCGGATTTGCTCCACTTCCGTGACTGCCAGACCCGGCAAATGTCCCACTCCGCCCCGTCCTTCCGCTCCTGCGACCGGCAGTAACCCGGAACCTCCCGGATTGCGTCTCCCGTAACTACTGGAGCTGCCGATATCTGACTTGCACCAACTGGCACCAGCTTGCACCGGCTCGCAAAATCCGTTGACACGATATCGGCATCGTGACACGCTAAACAAGTAGCAGTTTGTCGCCTGCTGTCGCCAAATGTAGCCCGTAGCCTACAGATGTAGCTAGCTGTCGACTGCGCAAGTATTACGCCCCCCAAGCCCTGGCAGGCGAGGAGGGCGGTTAGATGAACCCGGCGTTCTACTTCAGCAATGCAAGTAGAACAGTCATATTCGTGAACAGGGCGAGAATCACTTCTCCTGGAACCTGTATCTCGAAGTCCTTGTACCGAACCCTAAAGGGTGGCACGACGGCATCACCTCCCACACCGGCTACGCCCCGAGCTACCAACTCGGGGCGTCGTCGTCTCTGCGTTGAGCGCAGAAGATGAGTTCCCGTGGTGTCGCTCAATGCGGCCAGACCGATGCAGGCAAGTCCCATTATCACCTAACTCCGTGGCGCAATGTTCGCCTTTATTTCGTCCGTGCACCACAGGTGGTGAATCTGCACCAGAGAGCCGCCAACCAAAACCTTAGAACAGCTTCGGCAGCATCTTCTCTTTGATCTTGAAGGGCTTGTTCTTGTGGTCGCCCACAACGACGATGAAGAACTCCCCTTTAGGACTCATGGCTCTCACCTTTGCCACGTCATCCAAGCTGAATGTCGCCTCCACCTCTTTGTAGGTGAAGTCGCGAAACGCATTTGAACGGTCCACGTCTTCACTCTGGCTAGAAAGCGACTGGATTAGGGTCTGCTGCAACTCGTCGGCCAGCACAACCTTCTGCACGCTGGAAGCTGCACCAGTCCCACCAATGTTGTTCGGCAGATCGGGCGATGCGTCGACGTGGAGCACTGGTGCCCTCATCTCTGGCGTCACATCGGCAAGCGTGAAGGTATTCATCTTCCTCTTCGCCCTGAAGGCCTGGGAAGCGATCCATTGAGCAGGCGTGTAGACGCCCATGCTGAAGCCCGTTGTGGGGCAAGTGTTGCAGCCGCCCATTTCGTCCTGTAAAGACAGGTGAACGGGCCTCTTTGCTAATCCTGCCGCGATTGCCGCCGACACCTCATCGTCGGTCAAAGGTTTTGCTTGCTGCGCTCCCGCCATCCCCGCACACATCATTGCCACCGCTACGCACAACACCTTTCGCATCCGTTCTCCTCCGGTACACAGCAATGCCTAACATACTAAGCATTGGTGTGTCTCCCCGGCGTCCATGCGGAGATGCCACCGCAGCCCACCACCGATCTATCCAAAGCCTTCGGCGCGGTGATTGCTGAGTGCAGAGCAGAAGCCAAACTGACACAGGTGGAGTTAGCTCAGGAATGCGGCCTGGCCCGGAGCTACATCGGCTTTCTGGAGAGTGGCCAGACAAACGCCACAATCAAAGTCCTGTTTAAGCTGGCCAGTGTTCTGGGCATCGAACCCGATGCGTTGATTGCACGCACGAGACAACAGCTCTGAGCCGGACCCTCCACCTGCGAGAATGTAGGTTCAATTTGCCTGACTGACGGCACTTGATGCAGCTTGCGGGTGAGGGCACGCATGAGTTGGGACGAACTAAATATCGAATCTGAAGAAGATGCCCCTAGGCCCGGAGACGATCATGCCGTTCGTGAGGTCCAGCTTCTGCTTCTGGACCTTTTCGAGAGAAAGCCTGAAGCTGTTTTCAACGAATCTCAGCTAACCGTCCAATTCGAAAACGACTTCTTTCACTGGGTCACCGTCCGCGCACTGAAAGACTTACGTGAATCTGAAATGGTGGGGAGTGACCTTCAAGAGTTGACGCCAAAAGTCCCGCTTCGCTTCTACTTCCACAAGCGAAACCGGTATTGGAAAAGGCGAGCTTCTGAAATCCGTAAGCTGATTCTTACCTACTCCGATCAGTCATTCACAAATGCCCTTGGCGTACAGGGTGAAATGCTCATCGATGCTGGCTTACCAAGGGTGGGCTTCCTTCCAATGGGAGCAAACGTTCGATCTTGGAATGGCAAGACCTGGCCGACCACCAAGCATGATCTTGACCGGGTATTCACTCGTGATGGCCTCAATTATGGCTGCGAGATCAAGAACCGCCTCGGATACATCCCCAGAGACGAGTTTGCGGTAAAGCTGCTCATGTGCCGCGACATGGGCCTGATTCCCTTGTTCGTAGCACGCATGATGCCAAGAACGTACATAGAGGAGGTGCGTAAAGAAGGTGGCTTCTGCCTTCTCATGAAGTTTCAGTTCTACCCGGTTTCACACCGTGCTTTGGCGGCCCTGGTTCGAAACGAAATGGGCCTCCCTGTCGACTGTCCAACGCAGCTCGCAGATGCCACTCTCAGCCGCTTTTTGACCTGGCACAAGAAAAAGGTGGAACGAGTGAACGTTCGCACAGCTCTCTAAACAATTTGTATTCATACTGGTAATACTTAAGTCCTTATTTATGAAGGACTTGACCGGCGGCCAATGTGAATTGATTTTGCAATTCACATTGATTTGTTATCTGCGCAGCTTCTCGCACTGCTCATCGGTCAGCAGCAGCCAACACGATCCACGCCCTGTTCTGATTGCTGCGTCCAAGGCTTGCCGCTCACTCAAGACTCGTGACTCGGCACACCGCTCGAACAGCTCCCGTATCTTCCCGTCATCAGCAAACCGGCGAATCCTGCCCACGGACGTTCGGCAGTCAGCCTCCGTCCATTGCACCGTCCAGCCGCCTCGCAGGAAGAACGTCATCAGTACGCGCCGCGTTTTGGTCGGCACCACCGTTGCTGCGGTCCTGGCCGGCTGTTTGCACTGCTGACACAAGCTCCGCGCGAGTAGGTCCGCGACGGCTGCAGGCTCACCGATCCACACACCGCATCCGTCGCACCGTGCACCTCGCCTGGTCTGCCGTTCCGTCGACGCTCTCGGTCCACCCATGATCGGCAGCTTACTAGCGAACGAAAGGCGAAATCCACACCCACCTTGATTAGGAAGGTTCTATGAGCACGGCTGCTTCTTTGCCAGATGCCCATTCCCACGTCGCTTTGCCACCGCCACGCCGTCGGAGATGCCGAGGGTAGGCTGAGGTACCCTTTCCACCCTCGGATTGCCTCTGTGCGGTGCTTGACTGCACAATGTGCGTTTGTTTGTCGAATTGTCAAAGATCATGCCGGTTCCGATTGGTCGGTTCCGTTTTCCTCACCGGCTGGCGAAGCAACTACAGGTTTCTTGCTTTCTATAGGTCACTACAGGACTACCTATATGCAATGTTTGCACGATCTAGCACTCCGCCGTGCGTCAGGGCAGTGCGGCCCTGCTTGTCCACTACCAGTGTGAAGGGCATGCCGGTGAGGCCGAGAGTTTTGGCGAGGGTGTCGTTGCCAATGACGGTGGGGTAGGGCATAGCTTTCCCGGTCCAGAACGGCTTGACGGTCTTGAAGCCCTCGTCGTCCATGCTGATGCCGATGGTGACGAGGCCTTGCTGGCGGTACTTCCCGTCGTAGCCGACGAAGTAGGGCAGCTCGAACTTGCAGCCGCCGCACCAAGTGGCCCAGAAGTTGAGGACGACGACTTTTCCGCGTTGCGAGGCGAGGTTGAAGGTGTGGCCGTTGCTGTCTTGCAGGGTGAAGTTGGGGGCGGGTTTGCGGGCTGCGGCTGGGATAAGGGTGTCGGTAGTGGTGGGCGGGTTGGTGGGTGGGGGATGGTTCTGGGGGACGAGCGGGAAGGCGAGCAGGAGACCGGTGCAGAGGGTGCGTAGGTAGGCGGTCGAACTCATGTGGTGCTCTCTTTGTGTGGAGCCGAGAGAGTTAGCGGGGGTGCAGGCTGCCGGTATCTGGTGGACCACCTGCGTTGCCGGGGCCGCCGACGGGCTGCAGGGCGGGGATGCGCTGGTCGACGTCGGGCAGGGTTGGGAAGGCTAAGTGGGGCTCTGCCTGGTACCAGTAGGCGACGGAGTAGAAGTTGTCGCTGCGGTGGTTGGCGTGGCCGTGCTCCATGCTGGCGCGCATGGATTGGGTGAACGGCACCGGCGAGTCGAGGTGGAAGCGATACATGCTGGTGCGGGAGCCGGCGAGCTCCGGGCCAACCACCGGTGCGCCGTGCAGAAGGAAGTCCTGCGGGGCGAGGAAGCCCCAGGAGCCGAGGAAGTAGTCCTCGCCGCCGATGCCGACGATGGCCGGGTTCTGGCCGTCGATTTCGAAGAGGTCGTTGCCTTCGCCCCACCACTGGTCCTGGTTCTGCAGAACGGACATGGTGACGCCGACGAACTGGCCGTGGCCTTTGGCTTCGAACCAGTCGTAGTAGCCTTTACCGTCGAGATTGCGCTTGAGGTTTACGGACGGGTCGCCGTTTTCGTACCACAGGCTGGTGGTGCCGTGGTTGGGCTGGGCCTGCCGATAGGTGGCGTGGAAGTAGAGCGTGTCTTTGGGTAGCGGTACCTTGTTTACGCGGTAGTCGATGTTCCAGTAGAGATGGTTGAGGGGCTGCTTGCCCTCGTCGGTGATGGTGATGCGGGCGTGTTTTGCGTACGGCATGGGAAACCAGGAGTTGAGCGCCTTGTCGCTGCCGGCGGAGAGGACCGCGGACTCCCACCGGTAGTACATGCCGTTGCCTAAGCCGAAGAAGTCGCCGATGGGAGTTTCGACGCTGGACGTGGTCTCGCCGTCCCAGTACATGCGGAGGACGATGCGCTTGAGGGAGTAGGGTTCGCCGTCGTCCAGAGTGAACCAGATGTGGGAGACCAGGCCGGGACCGTCCACGTCAAGGATGGTGAGGGTTTCGCCCTGGTTGACGGTGCGCGCGTCGGCGTTGGCACCGGTGGACTCGCGGATGCTGGAGCGGTGCAGCGTGTAGGTCTGCTGGATTGTGGGGTCCGGCATCCAGTTGGGGGTCTGGGCGTCGGCGGGATGGACGGGGAAGGCAGCCGTGAGTGCAAGGCCAAGCAGACGGGTGAAGCGCTTTGCGAAGGTCGTAGGCGTCATCGCCGCCATCGTACGACAGTTGTGGCTAGAGGGCACGCGATTATGGCTCTGCGGCGTAGCGCAGGCTGTCGAGCCAGAGTTCGTGAGCCTTGTGCATCAGGTGGCTGCCTGCGGCTGGATCCTTAACGTCACCGGGGCCGATGCCTGTTTCTTCTGTCGTGACGAGGCAGTCAGCCTGTTGCGGGCCCTGGGTAACGAAGTGCCAAATGTGGAAGTGGCCGTGGCGGGTTTCCGTTTCGTCGGAGCCGTAGGGGATCCAGCTGATGCGCTGGTCGGGAACGAACTCGACGACGCGGGACTGGATGGGGCTGTTAAAGATTTTGAGTCGGAGGAGGGTGCCCTCGTGCATGGGTGCGGGTGTTTCGAAGCTGACGTCTTTAACGATGGCGAGCCAGTTGGGCCAGTCCGTGGCGTCTGCCATGTGAGTGAAGGCGCTGTGGCAGGTTGTGTGGAGAAGAAGTTCGTTGTGGCTGAAAACGGGGGCGACCGCGGGAGAGTAGGCGGCAGGCCAGTGGATGGCGGAGTCCCGGTGGGCGCGGTCGGCCGTCATCTCTGGGGAGGGTGGTGCTTGTGCGCTTAGAGCGAGAGTGGTTATGGTGCACAGGGCTGCAAGGAACTTCAGCATGGCGTCTCCGGTGGTGCTGATGAACATACCGTAGCAATTTTCGGTGCCCAGCGGTCCGGGGTCATGCGGTAGGGCTGCAGGCGTTTGCGCCAAGCGTCGTTTACGCCGAGGGTGTAGCCGCCGAGTTCTTCCAGCTGCGGGTATCGGTGTGGCCGCGCTCTCGGAGCAGGGCTTCGGGCTCGGCGTAGGTCAGTGTATACAGTTCGAGTAATGAAAGAGCTTACCCAGGGCGTTGCCCCAGGCTGGTTTGGTGCGCGCCGTTGGCGCTCTTCGTTCAGAAGTGAGTCGTGCGGCCAGTCATAAAATCTAGATATCTATAACTCGCCTCGTTGTTGGTGGCGGGGATCAGGTACTCACCGTCAAGCAAAGCTATCCAGCCATCGCCGGTTCTTTGTGTGATGGCTATGTCGGCTGCTTGGATTTTATTGTTGCTGCGGTACAGAATGAATTCGCCGTTGTGTAGGACTAGTCCGCGGGCATTTGTGATCGTGCAGTACGGAATGTGTGCCGTAAGTCGACAGTACGCCCACAGTCCCTTGCCATCTGGACCTTGAATGTACGTTGCAGACGGTTCAACGTTCTCCGGGCGAGTAGGTGCGTAAGGGTGAGAGCGAGCGTACCTTAACCGCAGCGCTACCGCCCCAGTGGCGAGTACGATGCAAGCCAAGATAAGTGACGTACCTCGAACGCGTCTCACGGCTTTCTCACGCCTTCTTATGCGGTGGCGTCGTAGCGCCTTGGTCTTGGGGTGATCCACTGGGTGTCTACGTCTTCGTAGCCGATTTTGGGGGCGTTGTTGGTTTGGTCGTAGCAGGCCATGGTGGTTTTCAGGAATTGGTCGTCGTTGCGTTCGGGGAAGTCGGGTTTGAAGTGGGCGCCGCGGGATTCATCGCGCATTTCTGCGCCCTGGACCATGACGCGGGCTAGCTGGAGCATGTTGTAGAGCTGGCGGGTGAAGGCGAAGCTGGTGTTGGCCCAGGCGGATTTGTCGGAGAGGTTGATGTTCTGGTAGCGGGCGAGGAGGTCGACGATCTTTTCGTCGGCTTCGCGCAGGCCGGCGTTGTAGCGGATGATGGTGGCGTGGCGGGTCATGGTTTCGCCGAGCTCGCGCCAGAGCTTAAAGGGGTTTTCCTTGCCCTGGTTGGAGAGCAGGACGTTGTTCATGCCCATCTGGCGGACTTTTTCAGCCGCGTGGCCGCCGTCGCCGGGCTGCGCCGGGAGGTTCTTGGCGTAGGTCATGGCGTTGGGGCCTGCGGTGAATCCGCCGTAAATGCAACTAAGCAGGGAGTTTGCACCCAAACGGTTAGCGCCGTGAATGCTGTAGTCGGCCTCGCCTGCGGCGAAGACGCCGGGGATGTTGGTCATCTGGTCGAAGTCGACCCACATGCCGCCCATGGTGTAGTGCACGCCGGGGAAGATCTTCATGGGGACCTTGCGAGGGTCGTCGCCGACGAACTTCTCGTAGATTTCGAGGATGCCTTCGATTTTGCGGTTGAGGGTTTCGGCGTCGATGTGAGAGACGTCGAGATAGACCATGGCCTGGCCATCGATGCCGAGGTCGTGCTCGTAGACGACCTTGTGGATGGCGCGGGGGGCGATGTCGCGAGGGACGAGGTTGCCGTACTTGGGGTACCACTCCTCGAGGAAGTACCAGCGGTCGGCCTCGGGGATGGTCTGGGAGGGGCGCGGGTCGCCTTTTTTGCGGGGCACCCAGACGCGGCCGCCTTCGCCGCGGGCGCTCTCGGACATGAGGCGGAGCTTGTCTTCGCCGGGGATGGCGGTGGGGTGGACCTGGATGAACTCGCCGTTGGCGTAGTAGGCGCCCTGCTGGTAGAGGGCGGACTGGGCGGAGCCGGTGCAGACGACGGAGTTGGTGGATTTGCCGAAGATGGCGCCGTTGCCGCCGGTGCAGATGATGACGGCGTCAGCGGGGAAGGTGCGGACTTCCATGCTGCGCAGGTCCATGGCGCAGATGCCGCGGCAGACGCCCGCGGTGTCGAGCACGGCGGAGAGGAACTCCCAGCCCTCGTACTTGGTGACTTTTTGCTCGCTCTCGTAGCGGCGGACCTGTTCGTCGAGCGCGTACAGCAATTGCTGCCCGGTGGTAGCGCCAGCGAACGCAGTTCGATGGTAGAGAGTCCCGCCGAAGCGGCGGAAGTCGAGCAAACCTTCGGGCGTGCGGTTGAAAGGGACGCCCATGCGGTCGAGCAGGTCGATGATGGCCGGGCCCATGGCGGTCATGTTCTTAACCGGGGTCTGGTTGGCGAGGAAGTCGCCGCCGAAGACGGTGTCGTCGAAGTGCTTGCTGACGTCGTCGCCTTCGCCCTTCAGGTTCTTGGCGGCGTTGATGCCGCCCTGGGCGCAGACGGAATGCGAGCGCTTGACGGGGACGATGGAGAAGAGTTCGACGGTGCCGCCGGCTTCGGCGATCTTGATGACGGAGGAGAGGCCGGCGAGGCCGCCGCCTACGACGATGATTCGGGGTGTGTGTGCCATGTGTGGTTCTGAGCCTCGTGGTGCCAGGATGCGTGATGGCGGGTGTGCGGCGGGCCTTCAGCCCTTGGGTGTTTTGGTGGTGCGTCTACCTAGGCCTTCGGCCTAGGCTGTTATGTGGTCGGGCCCTTGGCCCTTGGAGCAACCGCGACGTCATGGGTTGTGACTCTTATGGCCGCGTGGCGTAAGTAACCATGTCGGAACCAAGAGCGATGAGACCGGTGCACATGATTGATAGTCCTGAGAGCAATAGTGCTCGCGGAGGCCAAGCCGGCTTTAGAAAAGAAACATGCTGCTTCCATACGGCGTAAAGAGAGGGTCCCGACTGTCTGAACCACCCCCAACTTTCCAAGTCAGTACGTTGTGATCGGTACTGTGGGTTGGCGTTCTCGAGCAACTGTTGTGACATCCATCCCCTTGCCGAAGCGCTGACGACAAAACCGACCAGAAGCAATGGGCGGCAAAGCACGGCTGCGGTCATTGCGGTTGCGCGCCTTGCTGGGTGGGTGGGGCGCTGGGTTGGATGGGTTGGCCGGTGCTGTCGTATTGGATGGGTGCGCCTTGTTGTGGGTATTGC
>CAHJWI010000032.1 GCA_903642225.1 Acidobacteriaceae bacterium
GAACTGGCAGACGCAGCGGACTCAAAATCCGCCGAGGGCAACCTCGTGGGGGTTCGACCCCCCCTCCCGGCACCAAAGCACTAGTTGTTCGATTGAAACGGAGCGAGCGCCTCCTCTCCGACAACCACCTCGTCTCTGTTCCTCGCCGACTGTACCCGACCCTCCTCGGTACAGTGACGCTGCGATGCGCCGTACTGGAGAGCGATGGCTACCCTCGTAAACACCGACTGAGGCACCTGAAAGGTGGTCCTTTTGGGAAGCGGGAGGCCGACAGCAGCCAAGACGTTCCGAATGAAGCGATACGCCGAAGACTGGTCCCGCCGCACTGAGGCGAGATGTGGGGTGCATACATCCAGCGTTCGACCACGGATCGCATGACCGCTGAAGTCGCTAAAGCGGTACCTCGCAGAGGTCGTGCCAACGGTGCCGCACAGCTGTTTCAGAGCGCCCTAGCCTTTAAACCCATTGATAGTTTGTGGAATGATCAACGGCACGCCGCTCTGCATCATCTGCTCGAGATCGCGATAGCTGATGGCATAGCGGCAGTACCAACGCATGCCCAGAGGAGGGTCTCGTCCTCAAACTGAGGTCACTTGAACCTTACTGAATCCAAGAGTCGCGTTGTTTGCGCACGAGTATACCCGTCCGACAGTTCCGCTGGCCGCGCGAAGGTGGGCTGAATACGAGTGGAGCCGGTTATCTCAGAGTCATGGCTCTGTTGCAAAGGACAGCCGCGGGAATCAAATCAAGGTGTGGTGCGCTCCAGAGTGAAGCCGGCAGCCTGAAAGTCGCCGCGCAGTTCTGTGTCAAATCCATGGTGCATCCAGTACGAGCCGCTGGCACTGGATGGTGTGTCCGGCGCAAGCTTGCCGGCAAAGGCGGTCAGGCTATACATCGCGTTGTCGTCCAGGCCCTGCAGGTAGATGCGCGGGAAAGGGTAGAGTTCACGGCTTGAATGCAGAAAGGCGAAGACCGCCGCCTGCTTGCCGTCGCGGGAGACACTTTCCGTCAGGGATTGTTCGCTACCATTTTCCGGCTTCAAGATGCGATAGAGCGAACCGCGCTGTACCGTCTCACGGATTTTCTTGTACTGCGCCACCATTGCCTTCGCCTTCGAGAAATCTTCAGGGGTCCACTTGTTCAGGTTGGCACCGATGCCCAGCGAGCCCTGCATTGAGGAGAGGAAGCGGTACTCCAGCGAGAGATTCCGGTAGTTGACCCACGTGGGCGAATCGGTAACCCACGCCATCATAACGGCCGGCGCGTAGGCGTAGCTGAAGCCGTTCTGAATCGTGAGGCGATCGAAGGCGTCCGTGTTGTCCGACGTCCAGACTTCGTCGGTGTACTGCATCACGCCCATGTCGACGCGGCCGCCGCCGCTGGAGCAGCTTTCAATCTCCACCTGCGGATGCTTTTTACGCAGCTCCTCCATAACGGAATAGTAGTTGCGGATGAACTCGACATAGACCTTCTTTTCATTCTCAGGACCGGCTGCGTCCCAGCCCGGCTCCGTCCAGTGGCGGTTGTAGTCCCACTTGAAGAAGGCGATATCGTTCTCGCTCAGCAGCTTGTCGAGAAAGCCGAAGACGTAGGCGCGCACATCCGGCCGGGCCAGGTTGAGCACGAGCTGGTTGCGGCCTTCGGAGCGCGGCCGGCCGGGAAAGTTGAGGACCCAGTCCGGGTGCCTGCGGTAAAGATCGCTATCGGGATTGACCATCTCCGGCTCGACCCAGAGGCCAAAGCTCATGTTCAGGCTGTGCACCTTGTCAATCAGCGGCTTTAGGCCGTTGGGGAACTTCTGTTTGTTCACGTACCAGTCGCCCAGGCCGGCATGGTCGTCCTTACGCTGCCCGAACCAGCCGTCATCCATCACAAACCGCTCCACGCCGATGCTTGCGGCCTTCTCCGCAAGCGCCATCTGCCCGGGCTCCTCCACGCGGAACTCCGTCGCCTCCCAGGAGTTGTAGAGGACAGGACGCAGCTTGGGGCCGGTACTATCGCCGAGGTGAGGCAGCAGCGCATCCACCTGGAAGCGGTGCATCAGGCGCGACGCTTCGCCCATGCCTTTTGCGGAGTAGCCGCCGTAAAAAGGCGGCGTGACAAGGCGTTCGCCGGGCTTGAGCCGATAGCCGAAATCGAAGCTGTTGAAGCCGCCTGTCACACGAACCTGCTGGGCCGAGTCCTGCTCAACGCTCAACTGCCACGAACTGCTCCAGCCCAGGGCACCGAACCACACATCGCCGGACTCCTCGGTTGCGCCCTTGTGGTCGATGGCAAACCACGGGTTCTTCTGCGGGCCGCTGGTGCCGCGGCGGCTCTCCAGCACTGTCTTGCCAGGTTGGAGGGGCAGCTCGTTAATGTTGTCTTCGCCGGCCCAGCGCCCGCTCAGGTAGCGCAACCGGTAATCGGTGGCGCGCGGCAGGTTCCACGTGCCTGACATCGCCTGCTCCACCACCAATGGTGCCCTGGTTCGGTTCTCGATGGTCGACGAACGGCGCAGGATGCCGGTCCCCTCATCGATCTTGTACTCGAGCGTTACGAACACGTCACGGTCAATGTCCTTCATCACAATATGAAGGGTGTCTCCGTCAAACGTGTTGGAGACGTATTTCAGCACCAGATCGCGGTTGCCGTCCGGATAGCTAATCTTCAAATCCGGTTCGACGTACAGCGCGCCGCCCCAGCCGGTGTACTCCTGCAGTGTGATGGTCTCCGATACATCGAGCGCGTAATTCGGTTCAGACTTTGCCGCGGCAAAGCGATCGTGCGCGGCAAGCCGTTTGCCCCAGTAGAGCGTCTGCAGCGCGCCGTGCTCGTTCACGCCCATCACGTAGGTTGTGCCGGATGCGTCCAGCCGAAAAACCATCGTCACCTGGTCGAAGTTGATCGATGCGGGCGCCGTTTGCGCACCAAGGAATGACGGGGATCCCGACGCACAAAACAGGCCGGCACCCAGGACGACGCCTGCCGCGAAACGGGTGATTCGGCGTGAACGGATTGCGAAGACTTCGATTGGGTTCTGCATGGCTCTCCTGCCGCGTACGTCGTTGGCTTGTTTCAGCGAGACGCAGCCATCTTACGCAACAGTAACCCGCTCAGGCTTCCGGCGATCCATTTCGATGTGCAATCTGCGAAACAGCCCTGCGGCAGGAGCGCTACCGCAAGAAGCGAAGCGGTACACTTGGTTGCGGTTGGAACGATGAGAAACGGCATGGCGCAGGCGAAAGTACGGCGGTTGTGGCGGATGCGCGTCGGCGCTGCGCAAGCTTTCGCGTTACGAGCCACCTTCCTGTGCGCCATTCCGCTATGCGCTGCTTTGCCGCATGCAGCCGCGCAACAGAGTGCGGACACACAGGGATCGGCAAACACAACGATTTCGGGCGAATTGCTCGACGCTGCAGGCAAGCTTGTCAGTGGTGCCGTCGTCACACTCGACGCCGCCAGCCGCACGACTCCACTGCGCACAACGACGGATAGCGGTGGGCGCTTCACTTTCAGTCATCTCCGTCCCCGCACCTATGCTGTGCATGCTGAAAAGTCGGGGCTTCGCAGCCCAAGCCGCACGTTCGACTGTGAACATGAACCTGTATGCAAAGTTGTTCTGGTGCTTGGCACTACAGGTGCACCCCCTGCCGTTGCGCAGGCGATGGAGTTCTCCGACGACCCGAACTTCACGGTAGCCGGCGTTACAGACTGGACCGCTGTGGGCGGCCACGGCTCCGATGCAACGCTGCGCACCAGCGAAGACTTGGCAAGGCAGACGCGCGCTCTAAAGGCTCCTGATACCGCTACCACAACGCCCGACAACTCTGCGGAGAGGCAGTTGCGCGACGCTCTGAATGTAGCCCCGCAGAGCTACACGGCCAACCACGATTTGGGGGCGTATTACTTTCGCACTGCGCAGTACCGCAAGGCCGTGCCCCTGCTAAAGAAAGCATCGGAGGTGAGCGGTGCGAAGCCCGAAGACGAATATCAGGTCGCGCTCGCATGCCGGGGTGTTGGCGATCCTGGAGAGGCGCGGCAGCACCTGCAACGGGCATTGGCTCAGCAGGACCGCGCCGACTATCACCGTGTTTTCGCCGAAGTGGAGGAGCAGCTAGGCGATCCGCTGGCCTCCGTGAGAGAGGCCGCGCGCGCCACGCAGTTGGAGCCGTCAGAAGAAAACTACTTCACCTGGGGCTCAGAGCTGCTGCTTCACCGTGCCGTGTGGCAGGCAGTGGAGGTCTTCGGAAACGGTGCCAAGACGCATCCGGCGTCGGCACGGCTGAAGACAGCCTGGGGCTCGGCCCTATTTGCGGGTGGGCTTTACGACGAGGCCGCGCGACGCCTGTGTGAGGCTTCCGACCTGAATCCCGCGGACCGCGAGCCGTACCTCTTTATGGGCAAGGCTGCACTGGCATCGCCGTCGCCGCTACCCGGTGTGGAACAGCGACTTGCGCGCTTTGCAACCGTGCAGCCGAACCTGCCAGAGGCCAACTACCTCTACGCAATGGCACTCTCAAGGCGGACGACTGAGCCCAAGCCGCAGCAGGTAGAGGCCTTATTGGCCAGGGCCGTGGCACTAAACCCCGGCTACGCGGACGCATACCTGCAGCTTGGCATCCTGTCCTTTGCGCAGCACAGGTATCCGGAGGCGATCCGCTCCTACCAGCGCGCCATTGCGGCAGACCCGAAGCAGGCGGAAGCGCACTACCGTCTTGCCGTGGCCTACGACCGAACCGGTGAGGCCGCCAAGGCGACGCAGGAACGGCAACTGCACGACACCATTGAGAAGGTCGATGCGGATGATGTCGAGCAAAAGCGGCGTGAGGTCAAGCAATTTGTCGTGTCGCTGCAAGGACAGCCGAGTTCCACAACGCCCTGATACTTCGAGCTAACGCAGCTTCGATGCGGGCACGATGCCCTCGCCCTCTCGAATCGTGAGGATCTGGTTCACCTTGATCTGCGTGAACTTCTCGACCTTCTGCGTCGTCGGCCACTTTACCTCGACCACGTCGACCACCTGCGACGTACCGACGCCGAAGTGCAGCCGCAAATCGCTCTGCGACATCACGCTCGTGCCGCTGTGTACCTCATCCATTTGCGTGTGGGTGCCAGTGGTGACGCGGACCCTCGCACCGATGGCGGTGCGGTTGCATTTCGTGCCGATGAGCTTCAGCTTGATCCAGTTTCCCCGCGTGCCGGTGTTATTTAGCAGGGACGGCAGGTCATTCATGTTCAGAACGAGGGCATCCATGCCGCCGTCGTTGTCGAAGTCGCCGAAGGCCGCGCCACGGCTGGAAAAGTGCTCCGTAATTCCCGGCCCCATCTCCGGCGAGACATCCTTAAAGCGCCCGTTGCTGAGGTTTCGGTAGACCAGCCGCTGGTTTTTGAAGGTCTGGCCGAAATGGTAGCTGTCGATTTCCGGGTAGACGTGCCCATTGATCTGCAGAATGTCCTGCCAGCCATCGTTGTCGTAGTCGATGAAGCCGCAGCCCCACGCGACATACTGACTGTTTACGCCCAGGCCAGCCGGGAAGGACATGTCGGTGAAGGTTCCATCGCCGTTGTTGTGATACAGGTTTGAGGTATCGTCGGCGAAATTGGTTTTGAAGATATCGAAGAAGCCGTCGCAGTCATAGTCCGCCACGGCAACGCCCATGCCGGCCTGCTCGTGGCCGCCCTCGCTGTATGCGCACCCCGCACCCACGGCTGTATCGGTGAAGGTACCGTCATGATTGTTCTGAAAAAGGATGCTCGGCTGAGAATCGACCGCCACATAAATATCCGGCCAGCCATCGTTATCGAAATCGTATGACACCGCTGTAATTGAGTAGCGCGGCCCCGGCTTCAGGATGCCGGACTTTTCGGAGACGTCGGTAAAGGTTCCATCGCCATTGTTATGGAAAAGCGCGTTTGTGCCGCCCGGCAGGCCACGTGGACCGCACAGTGTGGGCACGCCCTTCCACTGACAGAAGTGCTTGTCATCGGGTGCGGGAATGTCCTTAGGCTCAAGATGGATGTAGTTACACACGAACAGGTCGAGCAGGCCGTCGCGGTCATAGTCGAGAAATGTGCAACCCGCGCCCCAGCGGAAGCTCTGCTGGTAGAGCCCGGCCTTCCGGGTTACATCCGTAAAAGTTCCGTTGCCGTTGTTCCGGAAGAGAATGTTATGGCCCCAAAAACAGCAGAACAGGTCGTCCCAGCCGTCGTTGTTATAGTCCCCGATGCAAACGCCGGTCTGCCAGCCGGTAACTCCGAGACCCGACCTCTCCGTGACATCGGTGAAGGTGCCATCGCGGTTGTTCTTGAACAGGTGCGCGGTCGGTGCCTTTCCCGCAGGCCAATGGGTATCCAGCCGGTCGCCGTTCGTCAGGTAAATGTCCAGCCAGCCGTCGTGGTCGTAATCAAAGAAGGCCAGACCGCTGCCCTTGGCTTCCAGGATCGAGCGCTTGTGGTCAACGCCGCCCCACACGTTCGGCACGTTCAACCCGGCCTGATGCGCTATGTCGGTAAACTGAACCGGGCTGCCACCGGAACTTCCCACGGGGGCCGCTTTGACGGCCTGCAGCAGACCGGCATCGGTCCATTTCCAGAGCGGCGTCGCCATTGCCTCCGTGAGCGCTCCGCCGAGCAGAAAAATGGAAGAGCCGAGAAAGCGCCGTCGCGGGAGAAACATAGCCAAATTATAGAGACCGCACACCCGCGCTGTACCGCTATGTCCCTACCTGAGTTGCCACCTATGGTGTGGCGGTCAGCATTTGCAAAGCCTGCTTGCCAGCCACACTGTCCGGCTTGAGATGCAACAAGTCCTGCAATACTTCTATGGCTTTCTTCTTGTCCTGCTGTACAACGTAGAGCCGTGCGAGGTTGACGTAGGACTGGTCGAAGCTCGGCACGAGGCGAATACACGTCCGAAAGCGCTGCTCCGCCGCGGCATAGTCCTCTTTGCGTACCGCGATCACGCCGAGGTTGTTCAATGCTTCGGGGTAGTCGGTCCGCAGGTCCACGGCCTTTTGCAAGTACACCTCAGCCTGCGATACCTGATTCTGCTGCGCATACAACATGCCGAGGCTGTAGTTGGCTTCAGGGTCGTCAGGCTGCAGTGCCAGCGCACGCGTGAGGCAGTCCTGCGCCTGGGCGGTGTTGCCCTGCCGCCGATAGACATTGCCCAGATTAAGCAGCGCTATGGCGTAACCGGGCCGCTGCGCGAGCGACTGCTTGAAGCTCTGCACGGCCTCGTCCGCGTGGCCCTCCTGGGCGGCCATCATGCCGAGGTTGTTCCACGCCTCGGGGTAGTCGGGCCGAAGCTTCAGCGTCTGCTGAAGGTAACGCCGGGCTTCGGTGAAATTGTTTCGGCGCAGATTGAGTGTGCCCAGGTTGTAGTAGCCCTCGGCATCGTTGGGCCGGGCGGCAATAACCTGCTGAAACGACTCCGCCGCCTGCTCCAGATAGCCGAGTTGAAACATAGCCACGCCATAAGTAAAGTCGTTTCGCGAAAACTCACCCTGGTACAGCGTGCCAGGAAACGGCAGGGCCTTGCGCATGCGGTCCGCCGCCGTTGATGGGATGGATCGGGCGTCATCGACCAGACGTTCCGGAGTGACCGGTCCCTGATACAGCTTCACAATACGGCCTTCCTTGTCGAGCAGGAACGAGGCCGGTATCGGAAGGTCTCTGCGCCGGTCGAAGAGGTAGCGGTAAACGATGTTGTAGATGCCCGCAACCTCTTCCGTCGCGAACAGGACCGGCATGGCGAACCGTTGCTGCATCAGAAAGGATTGAGCTTTGCCCGCGTTTTCCGGTTCGTCTACATTGATCGCGACGACAGTGAGACCTGCTGCGGCCAAGGCCGCGCGCCGCCGGTCGAGCGTTCGTAACTGCTCGAGGCCGGCCGGCGAAATTACACAGAAGTGAAGCAGCGTCACGCCGCCTCGGAAAGACTCCAGCGTCTGCGCACGTCCTGCAGCATCGGGCAGCGAAAACGACGGCGCCTTCAGCGGGTCGATGAGCCACGTTTCAACGCCTTCACCCTCAGGCACCTGTGTAATCTGTGGTTCCGGCGCGCCCGGTGCGGTCCAGGCCGCGGTGGTGGCGGCAAACGGCTTTCCCTCAAAAGAAGGCGTACCCTCTTCCAGCGAGATGCGGCTATTTCGCGGCAGGTCCTCGAACTTTTGCACGAGGCCGCTCGGCCAGCGCACCGTCGCGCGGATGTTGCCGCCCTGCTTGCCAAGACCGAAGAAAACCTGCTTGGAATGTTGCGCCAGAAAGCCGGTGCCCGCCTGCAAGAACCGGGTCTGGCGCAGGTCGCCTGACTCGATCGTGATTGCGGTTCCGATCGCATCGCGGTTGCTTTTTGTGCCGCGCAGACAAAACGCGATGGAATCGCCTAACCCAGGCATTGCATTGTGCAGGATGCGGAGCTGCGGCGCATTCCTGTTCTTGATGATGACCTCCAGCCGCCCGTCGCCATCCAGATCGGCGAGCGCGAAGGAACGGCCGTCTTCCAGAAAGTCGAGGCCGGTCACGCCGGAGACCTCGGTAAAGGTTCCGTCGCGATTGTTCGCAAGCATCACGTTGCGCTCGTGGCCGCTCCATGAACTGTCAGACCGGATCAACTCATTCAACGCATTCCACCCACGCTCGTAACCAAGCGAGGGTGTGGAATCCACCGGCGACTTTGCCACCACCTGACGCCAGAAGAAGCTGCCAAGGTCGTCCGCCGCGTGGCTGCCCTGCCCCGGAGCGGAGATGTAGCCGTTTGTGATGTACAGATCCGGGTAGCCATCGTGGTCGAAATCGAAGAAATCAGAGCCCCACGCCCACCGGCCCACCTCCGCGCCGGCCTGCTCACTCACATTGCGGAAGACACCCTCCCCCTCATTCCGATAAAGAGCATTGCCGCGCGCATGGCGGCGGTAAAGTTGGCGCGTAGACTCCAACTCGCCCTCGTGGAAGCGCGCCTGTTCTGAGACTCGCTGGCCCGCCGCCGACCACATATTGGCCACGTACAAATCGTTGCGGCCATCGTTGTTAAAGTCGGCCCAGCAGGCGCTCATGCCCGCGCCAACATCCTCCACATGTGCCTTGGTGGATGCAGCGGTGAAGGTGCCGTTACCGTTGTTGCGGTAGAAGTTGTTGCGCCCGAAGTCGTTGACCACATAGAGATCAGGCAGGTTGCTCGCGGAAGATTCGCCCCACGCGCATGCAAAGCTGTAGCGGTCGTTCTCCACATTCAGGCCGGCAGCCTCGGTACGGTCCATGAAGCGTCCGCCACCTTCGTTGTGGAGCAGAAAGTTCGGCGGACCGTTCCGCGCGTCGAAGTATGGCACCGGATAGTGGTATTGATCTAGGCCAAGATAGTAGCTGTAGAGGCAGAAGTAGATGTCCAGCCGTCCGTCGCGGTCGTAGTCGGCCACTGCGGCATGGGTGAACGTGCCCTGCGGCGGTCGCGCGAACTGAAAAGCGTCGGGCTTGACTCTAAAGGTGCCGTCTCCTTCGTTCAGGAACAGCAGTGGTCCGCTGCCGCATACCACCAACAGGTCCTGCAAGCCGCTGTTGCGAAAATCGGCAAAGAGCGCGCACGAGGTGTTGTCGAGCACACCCACGCCGGCCTTTTCGGTCACGTCTTCAAAGGTGCCGTCGCCGCGATTGCGGTAGAGCCGGTTTGGCAGGCCCGCAGGCTGGCACGTGTAGAAATCGTCCAGACCGTCACCGTCAAAGTCTCCGGCAGCCACGCCGTTGTTGCCGTAGACGTCAATGCCGCATGCACCATCCAGCACGGTACGCCAGTGGTCTGAGCCATGCAGCAGCTGCGACCGGTATGACGGCGAGCCGCCGAGGGCCATTGCTGTCACATCCACAAAGGTTGAATCATGCGAGCGGCTCACTGTTTCGGTGCCAAGCTGCAGCAGCCGAAGTTTCCACGCGGGTTGATCATTGGTCGCACTTCCGCGCACCCATTCTGTCTGCCAGGATCCGACGCGCTGCTCAAGAGACGTGCCTTTGCTGCTGGTGACTATGTCGTACCGGATGGTTAGCCGCGCCGCCAAGGGCGTTTCCAGGATCTCCTGAAGGCTGGTGATCTCAAAGGACGCGCTCTTTACCCTCGCGTCCGATCCGGCCCAGGCGGCGAAGTCCTGCAGGAAGTGGGCTGCCGGGCTTACCTCGGCGGAGTATTTCCTGCGGACGCAATCCACTCCGCCACCTGTCCTCAAGATCGTTTCTGTCGGCGTGTGAAGCCGCGATGTCCGCAACGCGCTGTCAAGATCTGGCTGCAGATCCTGAAGCGATCCGGCTACCAGAAGGCTGCTCCACCGCTTCAGTACGAGGCTGATCTCAAAAGCGTACTTCTCTGTTACGTAGCTGTCGGATCCGGGGGGAACTAGCCGAAGTACGTCTTCAAGCGGCGACCTTGACGGGTAACGCGGCCGTAGGCGTTGCTCTTCCAGCAGGAAAGCGGGAGCAAGCGCCGCACCCTGCGGAAAGAGCGCGGAGGCACAGTAGAAGGGAGACGGACGGTAGGCCAATGGTGCCAGCCCCAGATTCCGGAGCAATGCCCGTCGGCTCAGAACCCGTTGTTGTTGCGAGGAAAGGCCCATCTTGTTGCGGTTCGGCCCTGAGCAGAGGTTATGGATACGCTTAACCTCAAACTACACACGTTTCGCCTAGGCTCGCAACTTCACACGGTTGAAAGAGCGCTTGAAGCATTGTCATTGCAATTATGGGAAGCTTTGCGAAAGGCCTACATCTTTAGATTGACGTTTGTCTCGTGCGAGATTAATGTTCTCAGCGAACCAAAGTAAGGGTTTTCATTGCTTTCGCGAGTTGCGCACTCCTGCGTCACCGTGAGGACAAGAAAAGTACTATGGAGGGATTTCGGATGGCTTTTGCGCGCAGATGTTTTGGATGGAGTGGCGTTCGCAGTTTTTGCGCAATGCTGGTTCTATGTTTTTTGGCGATTGCCGGGCCGGCTGCTTACGGCCAAGTAGATCAGGGATCTATCATCGGAACAGTGCTGGATCCGACCGGAGCTGTGGTTCCGAACGCTCAGGTCACCCTGAAGAATACGGATCAGGGCATCACGCTTGAAACGCGCTCCGGCGCGAGTGGTACCTACACCTTTTCGCCGGTCAGAATTGGCCATTACACCGTCACCGTTTCCGCCCCTGGATTTTCTACGACCACGCAGGAGAACCTCACCGTCAATATCGCGGAGAACCTGCAGGTAAATGTCAACCTGACAGCCGGTGGAGCCAACGAGACGGTCACTGTTTCAACAGCTCCCCCGCAACTGCAGACGGACGAGTCGTCCGTTGGTCAGACCGTGGATGAACACACCATCGTCACATTGCCGCTAAATGGCCGTAACTTCACCTTCCTCGCTCAGCTTAGCGCCGGTGTGAACGTTGCCCAGGCAGATACCCGCGGTAACGCGGCTTCGGGTGCATTCACAGCTAACGGCTTGCAGCCCTCACAGAACAACTACCTTCTCGACGGTATCGACAACAACTCAAACGCCGCCGACTTCCTGAATGGCACCAACTTCGTCATTCTGCCCCCAGTCGACGCCATTTCTGAGTTCAAAGTGCAGACCGCGGACTTCAGCGCCGAGTTGGGTCGTTCCGCAGGCGCGGTGTTGAACGCGACCATCAAGTCCGGTACCAACGCCATTCACGGCGCAGTCTGGGAGTTTTTCCGCAACGACAAGCTCGATGCTGCGGATTGGTTTGAAGACAACGCCGGCATTAAAAAGGGCAAGCTGCGGCAAAACCAGTTCGGCGGTTCCATTGGCGGTCCAATAATCAAGGACAAGATCTTCTTCTTCGGCGATTATGAGGGTCTGCGTCGTGTGCAGGGTACCGTGCTTACCGGTACTGTTCCTACCGCGATCGAGCGGAACAGCGGTTTCACCAACCTATCGGACCTGCTTGCCGGCTCACCTCGGACGGACAACGTCGGTCGCTCCTTTCAGCTCGGACAGGTGTTCGATCCAGCGACGACACGAGCGGTGACACAAGGCGTCGTCGATCCAGTCACTGGACGTATCGCAACGGCTTCCGGCTTTGTTCGCGATCCGTTTGTCGGCAACATTCTCCCCGCGAACCGGCTTAGTGCCAATGCAATCAAACTTCTAAGCCTGTACCCGACGGCGACGAACTCGACAACAACAGCGTCTGTCCAGAATTACTCCGCAAGCCCCGCGCTTTATGAGCATCGCAATGCTTTTGACACCCGTATTGACGTGAACCCCACGCAGAAGGATCAGGTGTTCGGTCGCTTCAGCTATGTGGATGATCCGAATTTCATTCCAGGCATTTTTGGCGGTGTTGCGGACGGCGGCTCTTTCCAGCAGGGCATCCAGACGGCGAAGTCGCAGCAATCTGTACTCGCCTACACGCATGTCTTTACGCCGAGCACGATCAACGTTGCACGGGTCGGCTTCAACCATCTTCACACTACCCGCTTCGGCCCTTCCGGTGCCGTGGACGGCATCCCTGCGCAATTCGGCATTCAGGGCATCCCGCAGGGCAATGGCAATGGTGGGCTGCCGAGCATCGGCATCTCCGGATTGAACAGCCTCGGCAGTGGCGATTTCCTACCCTCGGATGAAGTAAGTCAAACTCTCCAAATCGTGGATGACTTTACCAAGGTCTACGGAAAAAATAGCTTCAAGGCTGGTTTCGAATACCAGGACGTACACTTCAACACGCTTCAACCAGCATTCTCGCGCGGCGAAATCAACTTCAATGGAAACTTTGCAGGTCTTCCCGGGCAAGCCGACGGACTGACCGGACGGGCACAACTGCTGCTCACACCGACTGCAACGACCGTTCCGAACGGTATAAGTTATGTCGGTGGCGCCAATCAGGTGCAGGCCTCAAACATCAGCAAGACCTATGACACAAGGAAGTACTTCGCCGGCTATTTCCAGGATGACATCAAGGTCGATCCTAAGCTGACGCTTAATGTGGGTCTCCGCTGGGACTTCTTTAGCCCCATCAGTGAGGCGAATGGCGCGCAAGCGAATTTCATTCAGAGCGGCGGTCCACTGGGTAAGCCGACTTTCCTGATTCCTGCTACCGGCAAAGCCGACCGCAGGCTTTCTTCCACCGCAAACAATCCTACGTTGGCAGGGCAGGGCTTCCTTGATCTGCTGGCGAAGGACGGCATCACGCTCCTCTCCACCGATGCTTACGGCAAGGGTTTGGGACAGGCACAAAAGACCAACTTCGCGCCCCGCTTCGGCTTCGCTTATGAGGCCACTCCGAAGCTGGTAACCCGCGGCGGCGTGGGATTATTCTTCAACGCATTTGAGAATGCCGGCTTTGGTCCAAACATCGGCAGAAATTATCCTTTCGCCTACAGCTTCAATTTCCAGGGAACCGGCTCTGACTCCGCGCCATTCTCCGCAGGCCCAAATCCCTATAGCAACTGTGCAACCGCGGGTCCGGGTGGCAGCGCCACGATCGAATCCGGTCTATCCTGCGCTGCCTTCACGCCACTTGCAGTCAACGCCGCCGGCCTGAGCCTCCAAGGCCTGCAGTTCGACTTCAAAACACCAAATACACTCAGCTCGAATTTGAGCATGCAGTATGCCCTGACGCAGAACATATCCGCTACTGTGGCCTACGTGTACACGCACGCAAGCCATTTGCAAGTCGGTATCGGAGATAACGAAGTCTCTCAGATCCTTCCGGCAAATATCAGCACGACACCCTATGTTCCATTTCCTGACTTCAGCCAGGGTGCCAGTTATCAACAGACCTTGGGTGCTAGCATCTACAATGGCCTGCAGACCAAGATTGAACAACGGCTGTCCCACGGTCTGTTCTACCTGCTCACTTACACGTACTCGAAGAGCCTTACCAATGCGGGCGACCTGCTTAACGGCGGCAGCGTCAATGGTTTCCGTGCACCCTATGTACCTGGGCTCGGAACACGAATCGATTGGGGTCTTGCCGCCTTTGACATTCGGAACGTCTTCCACTTCAGCGGCGGTTATGAAGTTCCGGTGGGCAAGGGCAAGTACTTCCTCGGCAACTCCAGCAAGCTCGTGGAGAACACCTTGGGTGGATGGAGCCTGAACTATCTTGTTACCCTGCAGGGTGGTCAGCCAATTGGTATCGGCTGCCCGGTCGCCACGACTTCTGGCACCGGTTGCAACTCATTCCATGTACCAGGCCAACCCTTCAAACTTGGCCTGCACACGGATACAAACGGCAAGCTCAACTGGTTCGGCAATCCAGCTGCTTTCCAGCAGCCCTGCCCACTTGGAGTGAACGGAGAACCGAACCCGAATGCAGCACCGGGCTGCTCGCCGGTAACTGGAGCCCTGCTGTTGGGTGGCGGTCCTTCAACAACCTTCGGACCGGGCTTTCACCGGTTTGACTTGTCTCTCTTCAAATCCATCAAAATCACAGAACGTGTCAGCGCACAGTTCCGCTCGGAGTTTTTCAACATCCTGAATCATCCAAACTTCAATGCTCCTGGTTTCGGTGGCAATGGTGTCGTCTCCGTGTCGAACTCGCTCAACTTCAACAATTCCAACTTTGGAGAGATCGGATCGACGCGTGATGCCCCGTATGACGCACGCCAGATCCAATTCGCTCTAAAGCTCTACTACTAATCCATACACACGGATAAGCAAACGACCTGAAACGCCGTGAGGCGTCTCAGGTCGTTTTGTTTTATAAATGCGCGCTTGCTATCCTTGAAACTGCGTTCGGCTTGTGCTCGCGGTGGCAGAACGGCCGAGCTAGAACAAGGAGGGCAGTATGCGATTGCTTTGGCTTGTCTCCTGCCTTCTAGGGCCCATGCTCTCGGACGCACAGCCGCTACAGAAAATTGCCAGTGGAAATAATGTTTTAGAGAAAGAGTTCAAAGCGGCTGTTCGATCCTATGACTCGGGTAATTTTTCTGATGCCACGATCCAACTTGAGCGGCTCTCATCTCGGGCTCCTGGAAACTTTGAGATCCGTGAGTTACTCGGTCTTAGCTACGCGGCAAGGTCGCAGAACGAAAAAGCGGTCGAGCAACTAAGGATCGCGATCCAGCTAAAGCCTGACTCGACGGCGGCCAGGACCAATCTGGCAATCGGGCTGATTCATCTTGGCAAAGCAGGAGAAGCTGAGGCGGAATGCCGCAAGGCACTGCAGATCAATCCATACGACTATGACGCAAACCAGACCCTTGCGGAGCTCTACGCCCAGGCAGGTCGTGTGCAAGAAGCGCTGCCGCTTTTCGAGGAGGTGCGACGCGTACGTCCGAAAGATTACGGCAATCGGTACAATCTGGCGCTTGCGTATCTGCTGACCGGCAAGCTGTCGGACGCAGGCCACTTGGTAGAAGAGCTGGAAAAAGAAAAGGACTCCGCAGAGCTCCACACATTGCGGGGACGCATCGAGGAGCAGGAGGGTAAGTTCCTCGAGGCGGTAACGGAATTCTCTACTGCGGCGCACATGGAGCCGAGTGAAGAGAACCTCTTCCTTTGGGGAAGTGAGCTCCTGCTACACAGGACGTATGTTCCGGCAATTCAGGTATTCAAAGAAGCGACACGCAGGTACGCGAGTTCTCCCCGGCTATGGATCGGCCTCGGCATGGCGTTTTACTCACGCGGCGAATATGAAGAGTCCATCCATTCCCTTCTGAAGGCCGCGGATCTCAATCCGGAAGATTCCCGTTGCTATCTCTTTCTTTCCAAGGCGTACCTTAGCTCACCCAGTCAGGCCGCTGAAGTTATACATTGTTTTCAACGCTATGCAGTGCTTGAGCCGCAGAACGCGCTGGCCCAGTACTACTACGCGATGAGCCTATGGAAGGGACGTCGTGTTGATAGTCCGGACATTGACTACAAAACCGTTGAAGCACTTCTGCAGAAATCGATCGCTCTGGACGGTAACAGTGCTGGAGTACACCTGCAACTGGGCATTCTCTACAATGATGAACACGCATATGAAAGTTCTTTTGCTGAGTACCAGCGGGCATTGCAAATTGATGCCAACTTAGCCGATACTCACTTCCGGTTGGGAAGATACTATCTTCGTATCGGTGAAAAGGCGAAGGCGCAGGATGAACTAAGTATTTTTGAAAAGCTTCAAACGCAACACCAGGCAGGCATAGAAAAGGAGAGGGCAGAGGTGAAGCAGTTCGTCATTTCGGCTGGTAGCACGTCTCCGGCCCAGCCGTAATCTTTTCATCTTCCACCAGATGTCGTCGAAGCTTCTTAAACCAGCTCGTCCGCACGAAGGACCGTATGATCAACCTCCGCACCTTGTCCGAAGAAAAGAGCCTGTTCGGTGCGGAGCTTGCATGTCATGTGGGTCGTAGCCGTCGCGATTTCATTCGAGATGCCGCCGGCCTGGCTCTTGGTTCAACGCTCTTGAGCGGCAGTTCCCTTCTGCATGGGCAGGCTTTGCTCAAAAAGAGAAAGGTCATCGTAGTCACCTTCGGTGGCGGTGCCCGCGACCAAGAGACCTTTGCACCCGAGGGGCAGGAGCATATTCCATATCTTCTGAAGGAATTGGCACCGCAATCAAGTTTTTTTACGCAGATGATGAACCACGGTATTCTCGGTCATTATGTTGCGAATGCGAGTTTGGCAACCGGAGTCTACGAATCGCTCAATAACTTCTCAGTTGTGCCGCCAGATTCGCCCACGGTCTTCGAATACTTCCGTAAGGATTTGAATCGGCCTTCCTCAAACACCTGGGTCGTTGCGCCCAGTAACGGCTTTAATCGGATCGGCGAGAGTAACTCGCGCCTGTACGGGCCAGGTCTTGGCGCGGGCGTAATTCTGCCGAAGCACCTGTTGCAGGCGGCCCTCTCCGGCAGCAAGGTTGAGTATGGACATCTGCTGCGCGATAACTACGAGACGCCACTCGAAGTACCGCGCCTTGGCGGCAACGAGGTACACCTGCAACAGCTCGACAACATCCTGAAGCTTTCCGTCGCGGATTTTACTGCGCATGCAAGGACCGTGTCGAGCCCCGATGAGCTGTCCCTCTACATCGCAAAACAGCTTATGCGAGAAGAGTCGCCCAGCCTGCTCTGGCTTACCCTGCACGACATCGACATTGCGCACTCCGGTGCCTACTCGCTCTATGTCGACGCCATTCAGCGCACGGACCGCCTGTGTGCGGACCTTTGGAAGGCTGTGCAAAGCGATCCGGAGTACTCGGGCAACACGACTCTGTTCATCCTTCCTGACTTTGGACGTGACGCCGATACCGATGCGGGCGGCAACGGCTTCCAGCACCATCGCACCGGCGGTGCCGCCTCACGCACAACCTGGATGATGGCGCTGGGCGCGGGCGTCAAGCAAGGTGTTATTTACGAACGGCCAATCCAGTCCATTGATCTGGTTCCGACGATCGGAGCGATGATGGGCTTCTCTCCAAAGCTATCGCAAGGCCAACCCATCCGTGAGTTGCTGTAGCCATGCTGCCGACCGATCTTACTGCGGAGCAATTCAGAAGTTATCCTCCCCTGGCACAGAGGCTGGCCGTGTCGCACCTGGCTGCGTTGCGTCAGCTACCGCTTAGCTTCCTGCCGAGCCTGCTAAGGGAGCTCATCGAGTACGACGACAAGTTCCCGGCTGAACGTGCCGCCTTGGATTCCGAGTTAGCGACCATCACTGCATTCAGCCCGGCGCAAACCGCGAACTGCTTTCGCGCGTTTGCACAGATTCGCCTCTCTTCCACGCAGGAGCGATTGGACTGGGTCGGCCAGCCGGCAGAGTTTACCGAAGAGCTGTCGGCCTTTCTCTGGAGCAGCCACCAAATGGATGCCTTCCAGAAGGCGGCGACGGATTATGGCAACCGTATGCACACGGTTACAGAAACAGAAGCCCTCCCTCTGCCGCGACTTGGCATCGTTGTGATTGGCCAGGGCGTTGCTTCCTACAATGGACCCCTATTTCGCAAGCTGCGGGAGCACGGTACGTATTTCGGCAGCGTCGATCCGAGCGACGGACTACAGCAACTGCTTGCCGTTGCTGCAAAGCGTGCGCAGGCACACCCGCTTCCATACGGCCACTGGTACATTGAAGGCGGAGAACCGGCAGCGTACCATCCCTCGTTGACCTGCGTGTCATACGCGAAGTTAGAACCAGCGCGCAGCGCTTTGCTGAAGAGAATAGAAACAGAAGCCGCGAAACCCGGTATGGGGCCGGAGGCATTACGCAACCATATTGCGCGGCTCACACCCGCAGAGCTCGGGTTGACCGGCGACCTGGTGCTGAACCGGTTCCAGGTCAAGGTGCTAACCGAAGGCTCCGGTACGCAGATTTTCAGCACTACCTTCGCGCAATGGACGGCGCGCGAGGCGCTACGGCGGGCAGAGCCGCTCACGCTTTTGGTGAGGTACTCCCCCCGACAGCGTCAGCGGCCTATGAATGAGCTGCTTTCCAGCAGTACAGGCAAACTCGCGGTCGATCCTGTCAGCTCGCTCATTGATGCGGACATGGGCGCCTGGTATCAGTGGATCAACCAGCAGCGGCTGCCAGGCGCGATGTGGTCGTCATTTGTGGTGTGGCTTGAGGGGCAGAATAGGGCCGTCGCCATCGGCCCTTCCCTGCCCCGGGGTACGGAGTCGAAGTCAGCGATCAATTTGAAGACGCTGCTGTCGCTTGCCCTGGCTTAAGGCAAGCGACAGCGCGTGCGTTCAGGCAAGTTCCGGGGCTGACATTCAGACCATGCGAGCATTGGCGGTATGTTCAGTTCACGGATGGGCAGCGTTTATTTCGCGACCAAGTTCGCCATTAGAGCTCTGACGGAATCCTTGGCGGACGAGGTCGCCAGCTGGCATGAAGGTCACCATCATTGAACCCGGCGCCTTCACCTCAGGGGTTCAATCCCCTCTGAAGTCCACCGCGGCCATGCCGGAATACGCGGAGCTGAAGCATTCGACGAAGTCCTCGTTCACGCTGGAAGTGCAAAGAGTGTGTTGGGGAGTACGTCACCTAACGTTGAGTCCGTGGAATCGTCTCGTCGGCGGAACCGCTCGTCATCTTCAGGGCGATGCCCGGTGCAAACCGGCTGCGCACCTTAAGAATGTTGCTGACACCGGGCCTAACCTCGAGGCGGTCGCGTGTAAGATTTGATTCCAGTAATGACTCGTACGAAGGGCTACCGCTCGCGAAGCTTGTCGAGTTTTGCAACCTGCCAGATACTCGTCGGCCATCATCCACGACACTGACGAAGTCCTCTACGAAGCAAGGCCGATCCAGAACACATGTGGCTCGTAACTACCCCGCTATTATTCCAACCACATTGCGCAGAGCACCCGTTTCGTTCGTCGAGCAAGACAGCGTCCGGCTTTACCCTTACGGTGCCGCAGATCGCAGGTAGGTTTTTCCGTACCGTTGTTTCAGAACATTACGATCATCTCAAGTCTTGGAAAGACCTGAACTGCTCCCTGAACAAAGGAATCAGGCGACCGGACCACGAGCGTCACGGTCGGCGCAAACTGGTGTGGTTCACCACAACAATTGAGACGGCAAAGATTTGGGATCGCGGCACGAAGCCACGACAGTGCGATAGATCAAGATAAAACAGCGCTAGGAGAAGTGATGAAGGCGGATCGAAAGTGCAAATGGTTCAGGGTTGGCTTGGTTCTTGGGTGCACGGTCCTGGCGCGGGCACAAAACCTGCCGCGAAGCACGCCAGAGGCTGAGGGCATTTCGTCGAGTGCAATTCTTCAATTTGTTCAGGCTGCGGACAAGAACGTCGACACCTTCGACAGTTTCATGGTCCTGCGGCATGGCAAGGTAATCGCAGAAGGCTGGTGGAAGCCGAACTCCGCCGATGCTCCTCACGTTCTCAATTCAGTCAGCAAGAGCTTTACATCCACCGCGATTGGGCTTGCCATCAACGAGCACAAATTGAAGCTTGAGGATCGGGTGTTGAACTTCTTCCAGGCAGACGCTCCGCCAAATCCTTCGGCCAATTTGCAGGCGATGACGGTGCGTGACCTGCTTACCATGTCCGGCGGACATGAGGTGGAACCGTCGCGCGATGGCGGTCCCACGGTGAAGCAGTTCCTCGCGCAACCTGTCGTGTTTCGGCCGGGAACCCACTTTCTGTACAACACCATGGGCACGTATGTGCTCTCGTCAATTATCACCAAAGTCACAGGACAGACCACGCTGGAGTATCTCAAGCCGCGCATCTTCGGTCCGCTGGGCATAAAATCTCCCCGCTGGGATGCCAGCCCAGAGGGCAATTCCCTCGGCGGATACGGCCTTTACCTTCCTACCGAGGACATTGCTAAGCTGGGTCAGCTCTATCTGCAGAAGGGCAAATGGAACGGCAAGCAGTTGGTTCCGCGCAAGTGGGTCGAGCAGGCCACCTCGAAACGAATCGACAATGAAAAGGAAAGCCACTCGCAGATCGGCCCAGACTGGATCGAAGGGTACGGCTTCCAGTTCTGGCGGTGCCGGCACAATGCCTATCGCGCAGACGGAGCGGGTGGTCAATTCATCGTCGTGATGCCGGACCAGGACGCAGTGATTGCCATCACCGCGGACACCGGCAACATGCAGGGAGAGCTGAACGCCATCTGGGATCACCTTCTGCCTGCTTTCCAAGCGTCGCCACTTGCCGCAGATGCAGCGAATCAGGCGAGGTTGAAGGCGGCGACAGCAAGTCTCGTCGCGCATCCGAAGAAGGATCACTGAAACGTAACACCTAAGCGAGTCCCGGTCGCGCTGCGGCTGCTGTGACATGAGGGATACCAAAGCTGTGGCAAGACCGTCTGCGGTGGCCTGCAGCACAACCTCGTCAGGTCTATCAAGCGCCTGTACATAGGCCATGCAGAGAGTAGGCCGGTGCCGAGCTACCAAGGCCAGGCGCGCTTGTTGGACGCGGTTGGCTGTCCCTTTTTTGGGCACAGTTCAATACGCCTGCAGGCAGCCTTCGTGCGCTCGCGCCGTACGACTACGGTGATTCTTCCGCGCCCTGTTCAAGCTTTCGTTGGGAAAGCAGGGTGCCACAAAGCAGAACAACGACACTCACGGACACAAATCCGGTAACTCGCACAGTGCTGCTCGGCGAGAAGGCCAAAGCATCGGACCTGGGAACCTGCGCCATGAACGGGATACGCCTGTCCTGCAGCAGAAGTTTTGCCTGCTCGCGGTTTCGTAATAGCTTGACGAGAGTGGCTTCTATCTGAATCAGCAGGTATCGCTGGGCGCTGGAGTAAGGTCATCGCAGGTCGAGAGTATCGCTTCAGCGTTAGGTGAGTAGATATACAGCAAGCGTTGGGACTGCTGTTCTGCAACAAATTAGCCGAACTGAGTGCCACCACAGGCTTCAGATCGCCCTGGCTCAGGTCAACCAAGTAGCTTCTGGTTAGAGCGGACGGCCTGACCTACCAACATAAACGGGCCGCGCGCGCCAAGGCTGCAGCACGCGACACGAGCAACATTCAGCGTTTCGTCATCAGGTGAGCGGACCTACCCATTCCTGCACTCGGAAGCTATCTGACATGGCCTGCCATCACCTCCGAAAAGTGCACTGCACGACGGTGTGTGTTCTGACCGATCTGCTCACGGCAACTGAAGCCGTTCGCCACAAGCAGCGAGCTGTCGCTGGATGCCCTCACGGCTGGAAGAAGAACACGCTCAGCCAGGGCTTGTGAGACCTCATACTTGTCTGCTTCGAAACCGAATGGTCCGGCCATGCCGCAGCAGCCAGAATCCAGAAGATCAACACTAGCACCAGTTGCCCGAAGCAGATTCATCTCATCCTTCATCGTCATTGCCGCCTTTTGATGACAGTGGCCTTGCACAACAATGCTGCGCCCAGGCAATGGCGGAGGCTGCCAACCATTTGTGCTGTTTGCCAGTGCCTCACTTAACATGATCGTCTGCTTGCTCAGACGTATTGCTCGTTCATCGTGTGGGAAGAAGTTGATTAGTTCGTCGCGGAAAACGCTGGCACAGCTGGGTTCCAGCATCACGACAGGTAAACCGCGATCGATCTCAGACGCAAACTCATTCAGGATGCGGCGCAGATAGCCTCGAGCTTCGTCAAGAAAACCAAAATCATACAAGGGACGACCGCAACAGATGTGCTTCTGCGGTATCGACACCGTATTGCCAGTGGCCTGGAGCACAGCCACGGCCGCGGTGAGTGCCTGAGGATGGAAGTAGTTGTTCCATGTGTCAGCCCATAGCAGGACCTGCTTTGTTCGGGGCCCTCCGGTCGATGCACGAAAGCTGCTTCGAAAAGTGCGTCGAGCAAAACGCGGCAGGGTGCGGCGTGGAGCAATGCTCAGAACGCGCTTAGTCAGGGCCTCCACGCCAGGCAGAGAGAGCGGCAGGTTGGCAGAGACTGGCAGTAAGGAAGCTACATGCGCCCATTTATCCATGAATCCGAATGCGTAGTGATGAAGCGGGTGGCGCTTGTGTTCGTAATGGTGAGCGAGGAACTCTGCCTTCCACGTGGCCATGTCAACGTTGACAGGACACTCGGTTTTACACGCTTTGCAGGAGAGACATAGATCGAGAGCATCCTTGACTTCCTTACTCTGGAATCCGTCTGTGATGACATTGCCTTGCATCATTTCCCACAACAGGTGTGCTCGTCCGCGCGTGGAATGCTTCTCCTCGCGGGTAGCCATATAGCTTGGGCACATGGTGCCATGGTCCTGCTTGCGGCAAGCGCCTACACCGACGCAACGAGTAGTTGCATCACTAAAGGAAGACTGATCATCGGGGTACTTAAACCAGGTGTTTACTTCAAGCGGAGTATAGCCAGGACCGATGCGCAAGTTCTCAACCGGGTCATACACCGCAATCGGGTCGACCAGCTTTCCAGGGTTCATCCGATTGAGAGGATCCCACAAGGCCTTAAATTGAGCGAAGGCCTGCATCAGTTCCGGGCCAAACATTTTGGGTAGAAGGGCTGCGCGCGCCTGCCCGTCACCGTGCTCACCTGAGAACGAACCGCCGTACTTGAGTACGATGTCAGCCGCTTCCTCAATAAAGCTGCGGAAGCTAGTCACACCCTCTGCCGTCCTTAAGTGAAAGGTGATGCGAAGGTGAACACAACCTTGGCCAAAGTGCCCATACATCGGGCTGGTGTAACCATAGCTGTGGATGAGAGCGAACAGCTCGCGCAAGTATTTGCCGAGGTGCTCAGGCGGTACAGCCGAGTCTTCCCAACCCTCCCAGCCGTCCTTCTCTCCGGCAACGAACACGGTTGCTCCAAGTGCAGACTCACGCACCTTCCAGACGCGTGCGGCTTGCTCGACGTCGTACACGGCAACCGTCGGTAGAACGTCGAAGTCCGGGATAGCTGCGATTAGTCGATCGACGATTCCGTCGACGTCTTCCTTACTGTCGGCCCCAAATTCGCAGAGCAGGAATCCACTTCCAACAGGCAGCAAGGCAACGTCGTCTACAACGAGGTTCTTGCGGCGCATGAAGTCGACAAGGAGTCCATCAAATCCCTCAAGGCCGATGGGGTTGAATTGCAGGATCGCGGGAACGTGGTCTGCTGCGATAAAGGCATCCGTGAAACCGAGAGCAACGAGCCGCCGAAACTGCGGGCTAGACTTCAACTCGCATACCGCTTCAAGAATCGTCACACAAGTGCCCTCACTGCCGACGAGGGCACGCGCCACGTTAAAGCCGTTCTCAGGCAGCAACTGGTCCAGGTTATATCCTGAGACGCGACGCGGAATATCAGGAAAGCGAGTCCTGACCAGTTCCGAATAGCGATCGCGAAGTGCTCGCAAGCCGGCGTAAATCTCGCCCTTGCGTCCACCCTCTGCAATGATGTCGGACAGCTGCTCTTCGGTCGTGCGACCAACACGCATGCGGGTGCCATCGTATAGAAGTATTTCGAGTTCTTCAATGTTGTCGACAGTCTTGCCGCCCATAAGAGCGTGCACGCCGCAGGAGTTATTGCCGATCATGCCACCGAGCGTGCAGCGGCTGTGCGTTGCGGGATCAGGCGCAAAGGTCAGGTCATGCTTCTCAGCCTCGGTGCGCAGCGTATCCAGGACCAACCCGGGTTGGACGCGAGCGAGTTGAGAGACGGGATCGAGGGACAGTATGTGGCGAAGATGCTTGGAAAAGTCGATCACTACGGCAACGTTGCAGCACTGGCCAGCCAGGCTCGTGCCGCCTCCCCGCGACAGCACCGGCGCGCCAAATCCATTGCAGGCGGCGATGGTGGCAACGACGTCGTCGATGGATTGCGGAACCACGAGCCCAATGGGTACCTGACGGTAGTTTGAAGCATCCGTTGAATAGAGCGCACGAGATGCATCGTCGAACCGCACCTCTCCCTTGACCACGCAACGCAGCCTCGCTTCAAGCGCGGCGGCTACGGAAAATGTCTCGTGTGGGTGCCTTTCAGCGTGTGAGGGATCCTGCTGAAGAATCTTAAACGGCGTAGCTGAAGCCATGCGACTGACACCTAAGCAAATCTGCAAGGACCGGCCTGATCCCTGCTTCGGAGTATAGAGACTACGTCGACATCCAGTCCCAATGGGTAGAAGCATCGGGCTGATAGAACTGACCATACAAACGGTCAAGTTGGGTTAGTTTCGTCACGTGCCTTCGCCGTTCTCTTATAGCGCGTAGGCCCTGCTCGCGCAGCAGGCCGCTACGATCCATGCGGATGCCCATCACGTTAAGAGCCATGTAAGCCCGCGCATATACGTCGGCTTTATGCTTGATGAAAGTAGCCGCTCAACAGTGGCCCTTGCTGCATTTTGGGGTGTGTTGGCGACGGTAGATTACGGATTGACTTCGATTTTTGCGCTCCGGTCAGTCAGCGTCTCCGGCAGACTAAGCCAGATGCACGCGGCTACAACGAACACAATGCTGCTCACCAGCATCCCGACCTGCAGACCGAAATGTTCCGCGAGCATGCCGGTGATCAGCGGCGAAAAGAAACTAACAAGGCGCCCCCAGTTAAAAATGGAGCTCGCCGTTGACTTTAGGTGTGGCGGGTAAAGCTCTGCAAGCCACGGTCCCCAGATCACGCTAGCCGATAACGTAAATCCATACAGGCCACCAAGCATGCTGAGCAGGCCCTGATTTGTGGGTATTGTCAGATACGCGATGATCGCGACCGCTGTTATGAAGAAGCCGACCGCGCCGGAGCGACGGCCGAACCGATCACTCACGGTACCCCAGAAAAAGCCACCAAGGATGTTGCCGGTGAACTGTGCAGCTAAGAGGTGAGCCACACCTGCAGCTGTAAGGTGCCGCACCGTGAGCAGGTAAGTTGTGACCCATCCACTAAAGGCCTGGTATGCAAAAAAATTCAAGCCCGTCATAATTGCAAGCAGAAATGTTTGCCGGCGCAATGCAGGCGTAAACAGCTCGGCAATGGGCAGCTTGGTGCCTGCACTGCGCACGGCGCGCTCACTTTGCGGCACCGCAAGGTAGGCCAGCCCAGCCAGCAGCACCGGTGGCAGGCCGCCCGCCCAAAGCAGCGTGTGCCAGCCATGCTTGCCGAGGTGGCCAAATGCGAATCCAAGCGTGATGACCGCCAAGCTGAAGGTGGCGTTGATTGCGCTGGCCAGCTTGCCCCGCACCGCGGGCCGAAACAAGTCGACATACGTCCCCACCACCACGGGAAAGCTGCCACCCAGGAATAGTCCAAGCACGAAGCGCTGCAGAAGCAGGCCCGTATACGTGGAGACCAGGGTGCCGGCGAGCAGCATCAACCCGTACCCGGCCATCACCACGACCAGCATGTTGCGCTTGCCCAGCCGGTCGGCTAACTGGCCGATGGACAGCGCACCGATAAGTGCCCCCGCGCTCTGTGCCGAGTAGGCCGACCCCGCCTGCGTCAGGGTGAGCCCAAGGCTTGAGCGCAGCAGAGGACGCAGCACGTCCACGGTATTCCAGGCCCAGCTGTAAAAAAACTCCGCCAGCAGCAGAAAGCCGAAAGCGATCAGCCGACGCCATTGGGGCAAGCGCAGCAAAGAGGTTTCACCACGCACGGGCACCGCAGACACGACGGCTGCATCCTCCGTCTGCACAGCCGCGGATGCGGCAACACCGGCCGTACGTGAATCGATCATGCGATCCGCACCCCATTCACTTGAACCACAGCGGCTGTAAACCAACCTTAAGCAGCGGCGCGTTGCATAGCGCCCAGCTTCAACTGCACCAGCATGCTGAGTTCGTCATACAGCGTCCATTCATCCACGATCTTGCCGTCGCGTATGTGCAGATGCGTAAAGCCCATCACCACAAGTTTGAATCCGGTTGGCGGCCCCAGCGAGCCGTATCCCAGGTGGTGTCCATCCAGCACCCACCGGATCGCCAACTTCGTGCCACCCTCCTCACTCTCCACAGAGCAGATGTGTTGCGGCACATAGGCACAATCGGGGATCATGGCGACCAGCCGCATGGTCTGCTGCATGACGGCTGCGGGGCCATACAGCTCTCGCATCAGGGGTCCGTGCCACTGGCAGTTAGACGCATAAATCTCGCCGATCTTCCCGAACATGCGCTTGTTCAAGATGTGGTGGAACCACCGCAGCACTTCCCCTTCAAGTTCGGTGTGCGCCAGCGAAAGATCAGGTTCACTTTCTGGCGGATACTGCCCTAACAGCCGGCGATTCTCTGCAATCTCCACGACAGACTCGCCTGCATCGAATTTCCTGCGTGCCAGGGTCAGAGCATATTCGTGTGGGTCAATGCCCAGTTGAACCAGCTGCGCCATGTTGTCGCGCGCGACCCATTCACGGTAAATCTTGTTTTCGACGATCAGGCAGTCCACAATCGTGCGCGTCACAAATGTGCGGCCCGTGGGCTTGCCGAACAGGCCATACTCGGTGTGCCGCCCAGTGCCATGGGTCATGTGCGACGTGTAAAAGCCATCCACGTCGTTGCCGCGCCAAACAACGGACGTCGCCATGCCGCGACGATCCGGCAGTTCCACAATGCGCTGCACCGTCTCACGCACAATGCTTTCGCGGTCATACATCGTGCCGAGCACTCCATACAGAACGCAATTGTGAGTGTAGTGAGTGTAGATCAGGCCGACGTCGCGCTCATCCCAAATGCGATGCGTGCACCGCACAATGTAATCGACGATATCAGTGTATTCCGGGTCGAAGCCGCGCATGCTTTGCACGCGTGAGCGGCCTGTCGGCACAAGCTCCGTAAAGTCGCGACGCTCTACCTGCAGAACCTTGTCCTGTGCCACTGCTGCGGCTGACATCACCTGTTCGTCCTGTTGCTGCTCGGTCGGTTGATGCTCGTTCACTCGCTCTCTCCTAAACGCCAGTGTGCATTGTCTTCGGGTGTAGATCTCACTGCAGTGGTGTGGAACCATGCTGCCACACCCGCGACAGGTTCGTCTTCATCGTGCGGCATTTTCCATTGAATTACCGTCAACGTCTACGCTCTGTGAGCGTTGCCATCGCATGCCGGTGTGCGCTCGGTACAATCGAGGCCATCCGGCCAGCATCGCATCTCGGCTGCGCGTTGGGAGCTTTCATGCCGCAAACCGACCTGTCTACCAGCACACCGCAGGTCATGCGCAAGTGCCTAGTTCGCTATGCCGATCTGCAGGCCTGCCGCACCTCGTACATCGACGCAACCGCACCCGGCTTTGCGGGAAGGGAAACCTTCGAAATCGTCGGTTCCGCCAGGTCAAACAGCCCGAGTCGGCAAGTGCAGGTCCGTGAGCAACTCAGCTTCAGCATCGATGCTGCACGGCAGTCGTTCGAGTACATCGGCCCGCAGTACAGCTATGGTGCTGCCGAGGTCTTTGTCGTGCATACCGGCCAATGGCGATTGCGATTTGGGCCGAACGGGGAAGACGGGTCACTAGATGTTGGACCTGGAGACGTAGCGTCCATCCCTCCCAACCTCTTCCGAGGCTTCAACAAGGTGGACGACGGCGAGGGCTTCCTTTGGATACCGCGCGGCCGGAACGATCCGAACAATGCCACGGGCCTACCTGCGCCATTCCGAGCCGCGGAAAACGACTGCCTGAGGCTTGTACAGAGCGCCACGTTCATTGACACCAGTAACGGCACCTACGAGCTCAAGAGCGTTGAGATGGAACCATCTGCGAAGGACGACGGTTCGACCCAGATGAGCACACCACCGCTCGACCAGCTTACGCATTGCCTCGTTCGAAGCACAGCGATGAAGGCCGATTTTAAATCCCCCTTTGCCGCCCACGGCGTGGAAGAAGCCGGCGTCATCACCCCACTAAGTACGCCGGATGGCTTCTCAGCAGACCCCATCGGGTGCTGGTGGCCACACGGCTTCAACCTGCGCCGCCTCACGATTCAAACCGGCTCCTATGTGCCCACGCACGCACGCCACGAAGTAGAGGTACTGTTCGTTCAAAGTGGAACAGTCGAGATTGGCTGGCACGGCGGCCAAACCGAAGACTCACTCATACTGGGCGCCGGAGACACACTTCTGATTCCCGCAGGCACGCAACGTAGCTTCCGCAACACAGCATCGTGCCCTGCCGTGCTGTTCATTGTGCGTGGGACCGAGCAGCCGCAAGTACCCACATTTTCCTCTGCGCCGACCAGCTAGCTTGCGCTCCACGAAGCGCCACGCCGACCTTATCGACCAGGTCTGCTACCGCGTCAGGGCGGCGAACGTCGCAGCCCTTCTGTCGGCACGACTTGCAGCTGCACGACGATGGCCCTCCAGCCCCTCGCTCGCACTTTGCCGCGTTGCCGCCGGTGCCACAAGATCGATCGCGCTATCGTCGAGCCACTGGTGCGTTGCGATCTTCACGTATGAGCCCACCCACAACCCGCCGGTGTAACGGCCCGCATGCATTGTGGGCAGCGTATGGTTGGTGCCCACGCACTTGTCGCTGTACACAACGCTGGCGTTCACCCCGATGAAGAGCGAACCGTAGTTGCGCAACTTTTTTGCAAACTCGCGCGGCTCAGCCGTGTGCACCTGCAGGTGCTCGGCCGCGATGTAGTCGGAGTACGCGATCATTGAAGCCTCGTCCGCGCACACCGTGATCTCGCCGTAATTGGTCCAACTCTCGCCGGCAATTTTCGCAGTCGAGAGCGTTTCCAGCTGCCGCAACATCTCTTCCCCGGTGGCCTTTGCAAGCGCCTCATCGATTGTGATCAGGCCCACGCGGGTGCGCACGTCGTGCTCGGCCTGGGCAAGCAGGTCCGTTGCAATCAGCTCTGGATCTCCCGTGCTATCCGCAACCACAAAGATCTCCGAAGGGCCGGCAAGCTGGTCGATGCCAACAGGACCAAACACCTGGCGCTTGGCCTCGTTCACAAACGCATTGCCGGGGCCCACGATCTTGTTTACCTGCGGAACGCTCTCCGTACCGAACGCCATGGCCGCAATTGCCTGCGCCCCGCCGATGCGGAAAATGCGGTCTGCGCCCGCAAGGTGGCAGCCTGCAATCATCGCCGGGTGCGCGTTGGGCGGCAGGCACGCGACTACTTCGTCACAGCCAGCGACCTTACCCGGCACAATCGTCATGATTGGTGCAGAAAGCAGGGGGAAGCGCCCGCCAGGCACATACGCACCCACACGCTCGATGGGAATGACGCGGTGGCCCAGATGCAGCCCCGGCAAGGCCTCAATCTCCAGGGGAAGAATGGTCCCGAGCTGCGCTTCGGCAAAGCGCCGCACGTTTGCTATGGCGAACTCGGTATCCTCGCGCGTCTGTTTCTCCAGCGCGTCCACTGCCGCTGAACGGTCCCGCGCGCTGATTTCAAACCGATCCAGATTGGCTTTATCGAAGCGCTGCGAGTATTCGCGCACGGCCCCATCACCGCGCGTCCGCACTGCCTGCAGGATTTCTTGCACCAGGCCGACCACATCTGCCGTATCGGCCACAGAACTGCGCCCCGGCGCCTTTGTGTAACGCACCCGTCCTTCAAACCCAACCGGAAACTGCTCCGAACCCATATGTCTTCCTCGTCTACGCCACTGCAATCGTATCGCTGAAGGCGGTCACCTGCCAGGCATGCAGAAGCCGGCTGCCCGGCCTATTCGCGGAACTATACAAAGCAGCAGGGCGGTAAAAACCACAGCTCGCCTTCGCGCCGGCTGCGGACCGCCTGGATGTGGAGCTTCTGCTGAGCACAGGGCACCAAGCAGGGCTGCAACCTGTAAGTTCTCGCGGAACAAAGCCACGACGACGCAAACTTCTGCACATCTCTATGTTGTGGGACGAAAGCTCCGTCGTCTGAAGAGTGGCAGGGGTAAACAGCAAGGCCTGTGCGTCGCGTCACCAGCCGCACGGGCGACCGTATACCACTATGCTCTGAAAGAGAGCCTCCGCGCCATTATTGCTCAATACTATAAGTCTGCCTATGCCCGATTTACTTGGTCTTGCTCCATCGCCACGCGGCCCGCGTACCCTGCTCATCGCCCTTGGTGTGGTGGTGGCGGTATTGTTGGGCGGCGGTCGCCTGCTCGCCTTCTACGTGGATGCCCTTTGGTTCGGGTCGCTCGGCTATACGGCGGTCTTCCGCAGAACGCTGGTGCTGGAATGGGGGCTGTTCGGCACCTTCTTCGCCATCACATTCGTGCTCTTATTCGGCGGCTTCCTACTCCTGCGGGATAGCCCACTCGGCAGCGGTACAGGGATCGTGCGCTCGGTGTTGGTCAATGGCCAGCCCTTGATTGTGAACGTAGGCCCCTGGCTCAAACCCTTGGCAGTGCTTCTGTCGCTTTTCGTCGCGTGGATCAGCGCGTCCACCATGTCTGCGGAGTGGCCCACATTTGCGCGGTGGATGTCCGCACCACATACGGCAAGTGCTGCAGACCCTGTGCTTGGTCGGCCACTGAATTTTTACTTACTCACGCTGCCCGCGTGGCAACTGTTGGCAGGCTGGGCCACCGTCATGAGTGTGCTCCTGCTCGTCATGGCTATTGGCCTGCACGCGCTGCGCAGCCGTCCACAAGTGCAGGATCTCCGCTTTACAACCATCAGCGTTACACAGTGGCGTGGTACTCATGCTGCTACCGCTTTGCTGCTGCTTAGCTTGGCATTACGCGCATGGCTCGGCCGGTTCAGCCTGCTCCTGGACGAACACACCATCTTCTCGGGTGTGACCTACACCGACGCACACGTGCAGCTACCGGGCTTGCTGATGGTTGCCGTAGTCTTTCTGCTGGGCGCGATCGTTGCGGGATACAGCGCGCTGCGTTCAACGGGTGCACGATGGGTCGCCATCGCCATGCTGCCTGGTGTTCTGCTCTACTTGACGGTGCAGGTGACCGGTGCAGCGGTGAACACCTTTATTGTGAAGCCGAATGAACTTGTGAAGGAGCAGCCGTACATTCGGAACAACATAGAAGCAACCCGGAGAGCGTACGCCCTGGACAACATCGTGGTGCGTCCCTTTGCCGCGAGCACCACCGTTGGCGACGCCGACGCTGCAAATAACCAGCCGACGCTGCAGAACATTCGCCTTTGGGATGCACAGGCGTTGCAGGACACTCTTCGCCAGATCCAGGAAATCCGCACATACTATGATTTTCCCGGCATCGACATTGACCGCTACGTGTTAAACGGGAACCTGCGCGAAGTGATGCTTGCCACCCGCGAGCTGAGCACAGACAAGCTGCCGGAGAGCAGCCGCAATTGGATCAATGAACGCCTGATTTACACACATGGCTACGGTGTGACCATGAACCCGGTGAATGGTTTCACTGCAGAAGGTCTACCTACGCTACTGTTGGGCAACATGCCGGTGCAGAGCACGGTGTCCGGACTTACCGTGACACGCCCACAGGTCTACTTCGGCGAGATGACCGACAGCGATGTTTACGTAAAAACGCATCAGCAGGAGTTCGACTACCCGCAGGGCCAGACCAACGTAGCAACAAGTTACAAGGGCAGCGGCGGCATTGTTCTGGGTAGCTGGCTGCGGCGCGCAGTGATCGCGCTGGAACGTGGGGATCTGGCGAAGCTGCCCTTCAGCGATGACGTGACATCTGACTCCCGCTTGCTCATGCGGCGCAACATTACTGAGCGCGTGCGCGCCATTGCGCCATTCCTGACGCTCGACCCGGACCCGTATATCACAGTAGGCGACGACGGCCAGCTGCGCTGGATTCTGGATGGATTTACCAGCGCCGACACCTATCCCAACGCGCGGCACTACGGGGTAGGCGACAACGACGTAAATTACCTGCGCAACAGTGTCAAAATCGCGGTCGATGCCTACGATGGAACAGTCACGTTCTATGCGATGGACGAGGCGGATCCTATTCTTTCCGCCTACCGCAACGCCTTTCCTACCCTGTTTCAACCTGCCTCCTCGATGCCTGCGTCCATGCGCGCGCACTTGCGCTACACGGATACCCTGCTAAAGGCGCAGGCCCACGCCTATAGCCTGTACCACATGACTGACCCTGCAACCTTCTTCAATCGTGAAGACCTTTGGACACCGGCGGCAGAATCTGCCGTTGACAGTTCCGGCCAGCGCACGACACAGGAGATGCAGCCAAACTATTTGTTGATGAAGCTGCCGGGCGAACCCGGAATGGAGTTTGTGAATATTCTGCCGTTCACGCCAAGCAATCGCAATAATCTGATTGGCTGGATCGCCGGTCGCAGCGATGGCGCGGCCTACGGCACTGCCGTGGTCTATAACTTTCCCAAGACCCGCCTGGTTGATGGACCATCGCAAATTGAAGCACGCATTGACCAGAATGCGCAGATCAGCGGCCAGTTGACGTTGTGGAATCAGCAGGGATCGCACGTGCACCGTGGCAATCTGCTCGTGATCCCCACCGGTGCAGCGCTGCTGTATGCGGAATCGATTTACCTGCAGGCGGACCGCAGCCCCATGCCCGAGCTCCGGCTGGTGGTGCTCGCGCTGCAGGACCGGCTGGCGTACGGCACCACGTTCGAGGCTGCGTTGTCGAGTCTCTTTAATGGAACTGTGTCCACCATTACGGCCGTGGCGCCGCAGGAGAGCTCAAGTGTGCCGGACGCACCAGGTTCAGTAGCGGGATCGGTCACGAGCGGTTCACCGACCCTGAAGAGCACAGAAATTCAGCAGGCCGCACAGGATTTGGCCGACTACCAACGCCTGACCGCACAAGGCAAGCTTGGCGAAGCCGGTGCAAAGCTCGACTCCTTGAAGCAGCACCTGAGCCACTTGGCAGGAGCATCCAGCCGACTCTAACCCTGGCACGACGCTTCTGATCAAGGCCGCCGAACCGCCAAAGGGAAGGTAAGCGTTGATCTTCATCTTCGATCTAGATCTTTACCTAGGAAGAGGTGCGGTGCTTACAGCCGTACGCCCGGCTGCCAACCTGAGCCGGCAAGATGCCTAACGGCCCAAGCAGATAGTGATTCTCACTATCGCCGAAAAGAGTCGCGCTCAACCGCACAAACGCGATGGCGACAGCTGCAATGGTTCCTGTCTGAATTATGCTGAGCAGGGTCCGGCCATATCAAACCAGCAGCGGACTATGAGCTCAAGCAGGTAACGTACATGCCGCCGGCACGTGACATCATGGCCGCCAATTCGCCGCAGCTCAGCGAACCGGCTACCATTTAGCAGGCCCGTCCTACGCCATGCGACCAGCAGCCATCCTGCTGAGCCCACCTGGCGCGAAATCTGCGCTGCTTGAAGAAACCATCGCTTAAGCAATGGCGCTGTTAGCAGCGACGACTTAACTACCACCAAGGATGTTGATGCTGAAGGCAATCACGCCAATGTTGAAAACAAATGCGGCAAGACTATGAAACATCGTCACCCGTCGCATGATTCGGGACTCGATGTCCACATCTGACGTCTGAAAGGTCATCGCGAGACAGGAGGAGTAGTAGGCAAAGTCCCAGTAATCAGGTTCCCTTGTATGAGGGAAAGCAAGTCCGCCAATATCGTTGCCCCGCGCATCTTGCTGGTAATACAGGTGAGCATAATGCAATGTGTAAACAAGCGTGCTAAAGAGCCAGCTGGAACATAACGTGAAAAGAACCAGCATGAGTTCCAGAGGTCTTGGCCGCCCTTTCTGCGACAGCTCACTTCCTACTGCAACCAGAATGACTCCGGTAACAACAACTGCAATCAGAAGCATAGACCCACGATTTGCGTCATTCCTTTGCGCAGCTTCGCGCATCTGTTCCGCACCGTAACGGAACAGGCGCACGCACATCACCAGAAACACGCATGACGCGAAATCAAAGGCGATCATCGCTCCGCGGGCAAATCCGAATCGTGGATACGCAAAAACGCTCACCAGCACGGCAATTAATCCAAACAGCACAAAGGGCCATGGAGCGAGAACGTGACCGATGCCGGGCTTTAACTTGGACATGTTGTCTCTCTGTCTATTCGGCTCGCTAACGTCGGCGATCCGATGATTGAACTACTCCTGGCTCGTCGCTCTGTGCGCCAGACGCCTGAAGCCGTTTGCCAAAAACAACTCCCAAGGTTGGGCCAAAGCTGGCCGAGTGACTACTCAGGCCAAACCGCATCCCGCCATCTATCCCGAAAGAATCATTGATCTTGTGGTAAAACCCGCCAAAGGCGTAGGTGCCCGGCGGCGTGTTGGACTGCGCGTTATTCTGTCCAAAGACCTCTGCGTAAAGTCGTGTGCTTTCGCGCACATGCAGGCTAAGCGCGGCTGATTGCTGTCCGCCATAGCGGCACCTGCTCTGGTCTGCGCAACCCGACTGGACCAACGATCCGTTAGCGATCACGTCAAGCATGCCGTGCCTGCCATAATGGTGGTTCAGCAACAGGATGAGTTGCTGTCCCTTGTCTTGAAGTTGGCTGTCAGACGCGGTCGGTAGCGTCGCTTCATACTGCAGCCCGACACCGGGAAAGCTCCTCCTATACACCTCCTTGCGCAGCAGGACTTTGCCTCCAACCTGAATGGTGCCAACGCCCCGGTGGCTGTCGGACCGAGTCGCTTCGGTGTTAAAGGCCGACCATCCAAAATCGATCCTCAAGCGCTCGAAAGGAACATAGAATACCGCCAGCGCCGTAGTCTCCTGATCGCTGGGAAATACTTGAGGGTACGAGTCCTCGCCCACTTCCACCTGAAGCACACCCTTACCCTGAATCCCTGTAGAGTTCGCCACCGTCGGTCGCGTAGGATTCAGGTCAAGACTCTGTCCATAAGACAGACGATCAACCAACAACAACAGCACAATGCCCAGGAGCGTCGGGATGTTCACAAAGGAAGCTCTCATTCCATAGCCAACTCTACAGGCCCATGCAACAGACGCCTTCTGCACACCGCAAGAGAGACAACCAAGAATGTCGCGAATCCGCAGGTCGGCACCTAAAACATGACGCGTACGAAAGTTTCATGGCTCAAGACCAGGAACACCGATCAGAAATGAAAATTAACGTAAACGACGATGGACGGTATAGGGAAACCGTGGCAACTCGAACCAGACCTTCGCAATGACGGCCGGATGCAAAGGACCCCAACCAGAGACGACTCGACTTCAGCTTGCACTCTCTTCCATGTGTGGGGTGTTGGTGACCCGGGGCAGATTCCAACTGCCGACCTTCGCCTTAGGAGTGCGCCGCTCTATGCATCTGAGCTACCGGGCCATGCTGCCAGTGTATAGCGTCCACACACCCTGCGCCGCCTCTGCTTGAAGGCGCACCCACTTCTCTGCAAAGGGTCCCGCACCTCACCCATTCACTCCGCTTTGGTAAACTCTTGGGGAGGATCTTATGCCTGCCCTAGTACGCCGCAACGCGGTCACCGTCTCGGTTGGGGGAGTGCGCGTCGGCTCCAGCGCCCCCGTCGTGGTTCAGTCCATGACAAACACCGACACCGCAGACGTGGAAAGCACCGTTCAGCAGGTCGCCGCGCTCGCACGGGCAGGCTCGGAACTCGTCCGCCTTACGGTCAACAACGATGCCGCCGCAAAAGCAGTTCCCTATATCCGTGACGGTCTCGCCGCCAAGGGTTGGACAACGCCCCTCATCGGCGACTTTCATTACAACGGCCACCAACTCCTCGCCCGGTATCCTGACTGCGCTGAAGCCCTGGCCAAATACCGCATCAATCCAGGCAATGTCTCCATAGGCCGCAAAGACGACGATAACTTCCGCACCATGATCGAAGTCGCGGTCGAGCATCAAAAGCCGGTGCGCATCGGCGTCAACTGGGGCTCTCTCGACCAGGCACTGCTCACAAAAATGATGGACGAGAACAGCCGCAGCGCTCGCCCGCTTGAAGCTCGCGACGTCATGCTCGAAACCATGGTGCGTTCCGCCCTCGACAACGCGGAAGCCGCCGAACGCTACGGTCTTCGCCGCAATCAAATAGTGCTCTCTGCCAAGGTATCTGGCGTGCGCGACCTGATCGACGTCTATACCGAACTCGCCCGCCGCACCGACCACTGCCTCCACCTCGGGCTCACCGAAGCTGGCATGGGTATGAAGGGTATCGTCACCTCTACCGCAGGGCTTGCGCCCCTTCTGCTCGCAGGCATCGGCGACACCATTCGCGTTTCGCTCACGCCGACACCCGGCGGCGACCGCTCTGAAGAAGTTCGTTGCGGCCAGCAGATCCTCCAGGCTCTCGGCATCCGCAGCTTCATGCCCCAGGTCACAAGCTGCCCAGGCTGTGGCCGCACCACATCCACTTACTTCCAAATGCTTGCGGAACAGGTACAAAACTACCTCGTGGAGTCTATGCCTGAATGGAAGCTCCAGTATCCCGGCGTGGAAGAAATGAAACTCGCCGTGATGGGCTGCATCGTCAATGGGCCAGGCGAATCGAAACACGCCAACATCGGCATTTCGCTACCCGGCACCTTTGAAGAGCCCAAAGCACCCGTCTACATTGACGGCAAACTCGCGCTGACTTTAAAGGGCGATCATATTGTGGATGAATTTAAGGTCCTGCTAGACGACTATGTTAAGTCGCACTACGGCTAAGCAGTCGCTGAAACATTGGTTTCCATATAACCACTTCCTAGCTCCAGCGGACAGCCGTAAGTTGCGCTTTTACTTACATCAAGCTCAGGGCATCCACATCCACAAGCAACGCTCTGCGCGGTATTCCCTTAAGTTCTGCATGCGCCAGCATGGCCCGAATAGTCCGTTGCATCTCCGTCCGCTTCTCCGCCTTCAACACAATATGAAACCGGTGAATCCGCTTTAACCGCGAGATCGGCGAAGGCGATGGTCCCAACACGCGCACCCCAGGGGACCCGTCTCCCAGCCATCGCCCCAGTACCTGCGACCACGCACTCGCCTCTTCCAGCTTCTCCGACTGAATTACCACATTGGCCAGCACACCATATGGCGGGTAGAAGAACGGTCTGCGGAAATTCTTCTCTTTCCGTATAAAACCCTCGTAATCATGCTTCGCCGCAAATTCGATTGCGTAGTGGTCTGGATGATACGTCTGCACAATCACCCGCCCCGGCGCATCTCCGCGTCCCGCACGCCCACTTACCTGAGTCAGTAACTGGAACACACGCTCCGCCGCTCGAAAATCCGGCAATCCAAGCGCATGATCGCACCCGACGACACCCACGGTAGTTACACCGTGAATATCATGACCCTTCGCAATCATCTGCGTCCCAACAAGTAAATTCATGTCTCCGCAGTGAAGCTGTTGCAATAAGTGCTCCATATCTGCACGGCTTCGCACGGTATCTCGATCCATGCGTCCTATCCGTGCCGATGGAAAGATCTCCTGCAACTTCTCCTCACCCTGCTGGGACCCTGCACCAAAGAAATACAGGTGCTCGCTCTTACACGTAGGGCATTGCTTTGGCACCGTCCTCTGGAAACCACAGTAGTGGCATTCCAGCCTCTCGCCCGGATTGGCATGCATGTCACTGCCCGCCACCGGCCTATGATGCGTCATGCTGATCGCACAGTTCTCGCATTCGATCTTCTCGCCGCACGACCTGCACATCGTCACGTAGGAGTAGCCGCGTCGATTCAACAGAATGATCGCCTGCTCGCCGCGATCCAGCGTAGCCTGCGTCTCCTCAATCAGCGCCCGCGAAAAAATCGCATCCCCCCCGGTGTCGCGAAATTCTGCACGCATGTCCACCAGCTCGACCGAAGGCAGCGGTCGCCGATTCACGCGTTCATCCATGCGCACCAGCGCATATCGCCCCCGTTCCGCATTCGACCAGCTTTCCATGCTGGGCGTCGCAGACCCTAGCACCACCGGCACCTCCAGCAGCTTCGCACGCATCACCGCCACATCCCGGCCGTGGTACCGCGGCGTCTCCTCCTGCTTGTAGCTGCTGTCGTGCTCTTCATCCACAATGATCAACCCAAGCGACGGCACCGGCGCAAACACAGCACTTCGCGTGCCCACCACCACCCGCGCTTCACCTCGCCGAATCCTGTGCCACTGCTCCGCTCGTTCATCTGGCGTCAGCTGCGAATGCAACAGCGCCACCTCGCCTCCGAACGCCGCGTGCATCTGCCCCGCCATTGCCGGTGTCAGCCCAATTTCAGGCACCAGCAGCAGCGCCGCCTTTCCCGCATCCAGCGTGTGCCGCATCGCCGCCACATACACCGCGGTCTTGCCGCTGCCCGTTACGCCATACAGCAGATGCGGCCTGAAACCTCCAGCATCAATCACGTCCTCGATCGCTCGCAGAGCCGCAGCCTGCGCCGTATTCAACGTGTGCTCATGCGCGTTCTTCTTCCCGTGCACCTGCAACCCGCCCATCCGAAACGCCTCAGGCGCATCCTCCAGCGCCACGACACCGCGTCGCACCAGTGTTGCCAGTGTGCTGTCCGGCACTGCCGCGTCGACGAGTTCACCGCGTTCATTCACCGCTGTACGCCCACGTAGCCTTGCACGAAGCTCCGCCAGCCGCAGCACACCACCTGCTGCCACCAACTCTTCCATCACACTCATCTGGTTCGCGTTCAGCTTCGGCAGGCGTACATCCTCCACCAGCCGGGCAATCTTCTCCAATCGCCGCGCATCCCTGTCCGCAGCTTCCACCTCGCGTACCAGCCAGCGCTTACGCACCATGCCCTCCAGCAGCGCCTTGTTCGCCCCGGTCGCACCACGCAGAGCCGTCATCTTCATCACCGCGCCGCTCTCCAGCACATTCAGCACTGCGTACTCGCGGTTCTGGTCCTCGGCACTTAACCTCGACCGGCGCGAACTCCCTTTCGCAGCACCTTCGTGCAGCACGGTCCTGCCCTGCTCGGCAATCCTGTACAGCAGCGTCCTTCGAATTTCCGCAGAAAGCGGCAGCATGCCCCGCAGCACCTCGCCCAGCGGCGCAATGTAATACTGCGCAATCCACTCCGCCAGCCGCATCAACTCATCCGGCAACAGTGCCGCCTCATCCAGCACCTGCTGCACCGGCTTTACCACAATGCCGTCCACCGGCGCGTCATCGTGTACCCGCAGCACGACACCCATCAGCCGCTGCCCACTAAACGGCACCAGTACCCGCGCACCCACGGCCGGGTCTTCACCGGTCACGCTATAGGTAAACGCCCGCTCCAACGGCACCGGCAACGCAACATCCACAAACCTCGCCACAATCTCAAGTCTATGCGCTGAGCATGTCAGTACGCAGATCGTGCGACATGTGCACATCGGCACGCGCATACCCCATGTACGGCAATTCCGTCTGCGGCACATGCTTAAATCCAAGCACCTCATACAGGTGCACCGCATTCGCCAGCACGCTGTTGCTACCCAGAAATACGCGCCGCGCGCCCAGCAACCGCGCCTGCTCCAACGTATACAGAATCAGACTGCGCCCAATCCCTTTGCCGCGCAGGCCGGGTGCCACAGCCATCTTCGACAGTTCGAAATCTCCCTCTCCGTACGCCAGCAAGGCCACTGCACCCACCCGTTGCCCGTCAAGCTTGGCGATATACACCTGGCCACCTTTCGCCACAATCTGGCTCTCAGGGTCGTTCAACGTCCGCCTGTCCTTCTCCTCCAGCGTAAACAGCTTCTGGATCCATTCCTCGTTCAACGTCCGGAACGCGTGCGCATCAGCCGGGGAGTGCATTGGGTAAAATTGCAGGGTCGACTCGTTCATCATTGACTCCTTTGCAAAGCCTAGCTTTCGCACATTGTTGCGTCCAATCGTTTGTTGAACCTTATTGATAAGCTGAATGCATGGACACCGAGGTCGAGCTGCGCCATCTGCGCTCCTTCGCCGCCGTTGCAGAATACCTGCACTTCGGCCGGGCTGCCGCTTCCTTGCACCTGGCCCAGCCCGCCCTGTCGCAGCAAATCCGCCGGCTTGAGGAACTAGTCGGCTACAAGTTGTTGCAACGCACCTCCCGCTCGGTCGCCCTCACACCGGCCGGAGAAGCCCTGCTACCGCGCGCTCGCCGCTCCCTCCGCGGTCTGACCTCCGACCTCGCAGAAGTCCGCAGCATCGGTCGAGGCGAACAGGGCTCACTCCATGTCGGCTTCATCGGCTCCGGCATGCTGACCAAGCTGCCCGGCATGCTGCAGCGTTATCGCACCCGCTATCCGCAGGTGCAGCTGCAATTGTACGAATCGTTCACCGCACAGGTACTCGCCGGGCTGCTCGACGAATCGCTGGACGCCGGCCTTCTACGCGACAGCGACAGCACAAACGGCATTGACCGTGAACCGCTCTGGACAGAGCCGTACATCGCCGTCGTTTCCTCAACTCATCCATTCGCCAAACGAAAATTCATCCGTCCGGCTCTTCTCCGTAACGACTCATTCGTCTTTTACGCCCGATCCGCTGGCGCCACCGCCTACGACAAGCCGCTCTCACTCTGCGCGGTAGACGGCTTTCGCCCACGGGTCGTTCAGGAAGCATCCCACTGGCTCACCATCCTCCAGCTTGTTGCGGTCGGTTTCGGCGTTTCCATCGCACCGGCATGTGTCCGGTCCATCGCAGGTCCAGGCGTCGCGTGTCTCTCTCTTGCGGCCGTGCGCGAGCGCAGCATCGTTGAACTCGCCTTCCGTCACAACGAGCAGCGCCCCATCGTTCAACAGTTCGCGGCTGTCGCCCGCAGTCATCGACGGCGCACATGAACACCGCCCTGCGGCCCTACGGCTCGGGTTCAGCACACAGCGGCATCACTCATTTCGCGCTGCTGCCCCAGGCCATCATCGTCCTCTTCCAGGACGGCTCCGCGTACCTGTACACTGACGACCTTCCCGGCAAACAACACATCCGCCACATGCGCGCCCTCGCAGAAGCAGGACAAGGTCTCACCACATACATCAATCAAAAGGTCCGTTCAAACTACGCAGAAAGCCTCACCGCAGACCAGGTCAGAGCTCTAAGACACAGCATCAGCCCCGCACCGGCGGCGTCAGCTTCATCTCCACCATCACGCGCTGCAGATCCTTCCACGCTTCGCCCTTTTGCCGCGGATCCCGCAACAAATACGCCGGATGGTACGTAACCGCACACTTCGCGCCGCGCACGTCAAACCACTGCCCCCGCAGGCTGCTCAATGACTGCTTCACTCCCAGCAGGTACGTAGCCGCCGTCGCACCCAGCGCCACAATCACCTCTGGCCGCACAATGTCGATCTGCTCCAGCAGAAACTGCGAGCACGTGTTCGCCTCGACAGGCTCCGGCGCTCGATTTTTCGGCGGCCGGCACTTCACAATATTTGCGATATACACCGCATCGCGACGCAATCCCATCGCACCGATCATATTGTTCAGCAGTTGACCGGCCTTGCCCACGAACGGCACACCCGTCTCATCCTCATCCGCGCCGGGCCCCTCACCCACAAACATGAGCCGAGCGTTCGCATCGCCATCCCCAAACACAATGGAATGCCGACCCGCATACGCCAGCGGACACCGCGTGCAATCTCCGATCCTCTCTCGTACAGCGACCAGCGCCGCTGCATGCCCCTGCGGCTCTATCCGAATCGTGGGCAAGGGCGAAATCTGATTGAAAGGCACAGGCGGCATCGCTTCTGCAAAGATATCCTGCTCACCCGCATCGCCGGTAAAACCTGCCGCGCCCTCTGCATCCGGCGTGTGTTTACCTGCCAAAACCGGCGCAGACACCGATATTTGCGGACCCGCCGAACGCAAGCCGGTTGCCGCGAGGGACCGTGCACCACCCGCCGCGCGCTGCACAGACTTTTCAAACGGAGAAGCCGTTGACGCAGCAGCAATGGGGCCGACCTTTGGCCGCTCTGTCTGCGGTGCTGCTCCCCTTGGTGTGGAGACATCCCGCTTTTCCGCAGTGACCGCATCGCCTGTTGCAGCCCGCCCCGACGCTGCAAACCAGGCCAGCAGAGCCTCGTCACCAGCACAGTCACCTGCCACATACAAGTCAAACACTCCAAGATCGCGAAGGTAGTCCACATACCCGCGGACGTCTTCCGGTCTTAGCTCGATCGCTGCGCTCACTCCATCATTCTAAAAGGCGGCCGAAGCATTCAGCATGAAATCAGATCTGAATTGGCTCAATGCGCGGAGCAGGCTTTGGAACCACGAAGCGAACCTGTCCTCCACGAATTTCATCCTGCGCCACCCGGCACGCCTTCAGGCTGGTCGTGTGAATCAGCGGGACCGCACCCGATTGAAGCTGCCGCGCACGCCGCGCAACACCCTTCACCAAGCTGTACTTGTTTTGTAGCGAATCGTCCATCGGCAGCATCATGCGTTGACTCCTCCGTTACTGTTGCTACTCTACGCGAAAATTCGCAATTTGGCGCGGGCGGATGGAGAATGACACTTGATTCACACACCGTCTCTGTGCTTACAACGACTTGGCCTGCCCAACAGCTGCAAAACTCTCGAGTGCCCGACGCAACCGAACCGAACCATGCCCCGTTTCGCACTGCGCTGCTAATGCCTGCAACGAAGCATCACCATGGCGCGCCGTCAGCACGATGGCACGCATCTCTGCCACTGCTGGTTCCAGCACATCGTTCACAATGGCGTACCGATAGCTGTGCAGATACGCCAACTCTCCACGTGCCTGCTGCAGCCTGCGTTCAATCACGGCTTCATCCGTCATGTGCTCGGCCACGCTGCGGTTGCGTAAACGCTTCTCCAGCACCGCAGGACTCGGCGGCATTATAAAGATCGACACCGCCTCCGGCATCCTTCCAATTACCTGCATCGCACCCTGCACATCAATGTCCAGCAGCAAGTCGCGGTGATGCTCCGCGGCCAGGTGCAACGCACTCTTCGCCGTGCCATAGTAGTTGCCGAACACCTCGGCCCACTCCAAAAACGCATCATCCGCCATCATCTGCTCAAAGCGCTCGCGCGCAATAAAGTGGTATTCCCGCCCGTCCGTCTCTGATCCGCGTGGCAGGCGAGTCGTGTAACTCACGCTGAACTCAAGCCCTTCCACCAGTTGCCGGAGTTCGCTCACCAGCGTTGACTTACCGGAACCGCTGGGGGCGGAGATGATGAATAGAATGCCCGCCATGTCTGCTCCCCTTATACCCGATGCCGCTACCGACGCGAACTCATGCAGGTGACGCAACAGCTTCAGCTTCATCCATCGGCACATCATCGCTGAACTGCAACTCATATAAACGTCGATACAAACCACCAGCCATCAGCAGTTCTGCGTGGGTGCCCTGCTCGACGATCTGCCCACGCTCAATCACCAGGATGCGATCTGCCCTCCGCACCGTCGAGAGCCTGTGCGCAATCACCAGCGCCGTCCGGCTCGCCATCAGGTTAGCCAGCGCCTGCTGCACCAACTGCTCACTTTCGCTGTCCAGCGCGCTCGTCGCCTCATCCAGAATCAGCAACGGCGCGTCTTTCAGCAGTGCACGCGCAATTGCAATCCGCTGCCGTTCCCCGCCGCTTAACCGCAACCCCTTCTCGCCAATCTGCGTCCCGTATCCCTCCGGCATGGCACTTATAAAGTCGTGCGCCAGCGCGGCCCGTGCAGCAGCCTGCACACGCTCCAGTGGCACGTCCGGCTGCCCATACGCAATGTTGTTCCGCACCGTATCATTGAACAACAGCGTCTCCTGAGTCACCGTGCCTACCAGCCTCCGCAGCGTCGCAACGTTCGTGTCTCGCAAATCGTGCCCGTCAATCAGGATCGACCCGCTTGTGGGATCGAAAAACCGCGGAATCAGATTCACCAACGTCGACTTACCCGACCCGCTCGGCCCCACAATGGCGATCAACTCCCCGCGCCCCACCGTAAGGTCAATGCCCCGCAACACCGGCCGCGGCGTAAAATCTTCCTCATCCTGGTAGCTGAACGACACGTCCCTGAAAGAAATCTCCTGGGTGAATCCCGGCAGCCGAAACGCGTCTTTCTTCTCCGGCACCTCATCCGCCTCATCCAGAAACTGAAAGATCTTGTCGCTCGCGCCCAGCGCCTGCTGAAAGCTGTTGTAAAAAATCGCCAGTTTGCGCACTGGATCGTACAGGGTAAACACTGCAATCAGAAACGTGATAAACGACCCCGCCGTCATCTGGTGATGCACAATGCGGTCGCGCCCCAACTTCAGCAGCAGCGCAATGGCCACCGCGGCCAGCGCATCCATCAACGGCGACGAGAGTGCCTGCACACTGATCGATTTCAGGTTAGCCCGAAACAACCGGCGTGCCGCGCGCTTGAACCGCACCATCTCCCAGCCTTCCATCCCGAACGCCTTCACAATCCGGTTGCCCGTTAGCGTCTCGTGCAGAATGTTCTGAATGTCCGCGAGCTTGTCCTGACCGCCTCGCGTCGTCGCCCGCACCCGCCGGCCAATGCGCCGCGCGCTCAGCACAATTACAAACACAAACCCAAGCAGCACCCACGCCAGGTTGCCGCCGTAAATCACCACCACCGCCGCTGTAAAGACCAGCGTAAAGATCTGCTGCAAAAAGTCGCTCAGCACGCTCGACATCGCAACCTGCACGCGCTCAATGTCATTGATCAGCGTCGACAACAGCGCACCCGTCGTATACCGCTGAAAGAATGCCACACTCCGTCGCAGCACAGCGTTGTAGAGGTCATTCCGTAGGTCAGTAATCATGCCGAAACCGGCGTAATTTACCAGGTACGTTCCCGCGTAATCGCACGCCGCCTTCACCGCCGCACTGATCACCAGCGCAAACGCCACCACCACCCACGCGTTGTGCATGAACCCTGGCACAAGCGGCGACAGGTCGATCGCACGATGCGTGTGGGGAACAGGAAACCGCAGCAGCATCTCGCGCGATGACGTATCCGCACTCAGCACGTTATCGAAGATCGGCCGCACCAGCAGGATGCGCACCGCCGCCATCGCACCCACGACCGCCATCAGGATCGTCGCCAATACCGAGTAAAGCAGGTATGGCTGTAGATAAAGAAACAGCCGCCAGATGCGGCCCAAACCACCCGCCCTTTGTTCCGTAACTGCCAATGACGACCGCACTGCCTTGATTGTAGTCACTGGTTCCAGTCGCCGCTTTCTGTCACCTCCGCCGACATCTCAACGCGGCATATCCCTGTGCGTCACCTTCGCTCGATAACCTCCATTGCTCAACCGCTTCTTCATCTCTTCTGCCAGCGCCACACTGCGGTGCTGCCCACCCGTGCAACCCAGCGCCACCGTCAAGTAGCTCTTTCCCTCCTGCAGGTAGTGCGGCAGCAAAAACAGCAGCATCTCCGTCGTTCGCTGCAGAAATTCCTGCGTCTGCGGAAACCCCTTCACATAGGCCGCAACCTTACCGTTCTGCCCGGTCTTCTGTCTGAACTCCGGCACAAAATGTGGGTTCGGCAAAAAACGCACATCGAACACCAGGTCTGCCTCCGCCGGCACGCCGTTCTTGAACCCGAAGCTCATCACACTCAGCATTAGTGCCTGCTCGCCCTGCTCTCGGCTCCACTGCGCAATCACGTGCGCCCGCAACTCGTGCACATTAAAGCGTGACGTATCCAGCAGCACATCGGCTACATTCCTAATCGGATCCATGCGCTTTCGTTCCTGCGCAATCTGTGTCCCAATGCCCTCGTCTCTGCCCAGCGGATGCGGCCGGCGCGTCTCGCTAAACCGCCGCACCAGCACGTCGTCGCTCGCCTCCAAAAACAGCACCGTCGTCGGCAGCGTTGCACGCACCTGCTTCAAAATATCCGGAAACCGGTCGATCAGGCCCTCCCGCACGTCCACCACAATCGCCGCGCGCCGAATCTCACCCGACCCGCGCACCAGTTCTGCAAATTGCGGGATTAACTCAAGCGGTAAGTTATCCACCGCATAGAAGCCAAGATCCTCAAACGCCTTCATCGCGCTCGCCTTGCCCGCGCCGGATAGACCTGTCAGTACTACAAGCTCGCTTGGTACAACCGGCACCGCCACCTTTGCCGGCTCGATTTCAGCTCCGCTGCTGTCTGCTCTCGCCTTTACACCCTTGGCCTTTGTCGCCTTTGCTCTTGCCGGCTTCGCTTTGCCTGACTTTGCTGTCACAGGCTTCGACTTAGGCGGCGCCACATCAGCGATGTGGGACACAATCCGTACGGCGGTCAGTTTGCGAGTTCGCGCCATGCGTCGATGCTAGCACTGGACTAAACAAGGGATGCGGGCACCACATCCCCTCTCATGCCTGCCGTCACTTTCAGCTTTCAACGACTACCGTGCGCCGACACTCTGCTCAGCGTGCATCTCGCCATCGTCCATGAGCGCCAGGTCCTTGCCGACAGCTGTTTTCGCACCGGCCAGCCGCTTCGACTCGGGATCCCGCGCATTCACCGGCGCAGTATCATCCTCATTCTGCAATCGCACTGACCCGGTCGCATCCTGCTCGGGATGGTGCTGCATCGTGATCATTCTCTTTTTCAGCTTCAGTGCCTGGGTCTCCACCTTGTTTAATGCCTGCGCCAGCGCCGATTCCAACTCCGCAGCTTCCTGGTGCATCGCCACCTTAGCCTCGGTCTTTGCGCTCAGGTCGTGCAGCGGATGAAAAATTGCTACCTCCACCTGGCACTGATACTTCTCGCACGTAAGCACAATCTTTGCCGTACTCTTCGGTCCCAGGATGCGCTCGATCCGCGCGAGACCCTCTTCAGCCTGCTTGCGCAACTGCGCCGTTACCTGCGTGCCTCTACCGGTAATTTCAAGATCCATGGTGGCGATCCTCCTGATCTACCGGTGTGAGATGCCGCACGTCGCCCGCGTGAAGCCCGTCCAGTCACGCCATATTCAAACGCAGCCTCAGTTGCGGCAGCGTCTCTGGTGTGTGCTCGGAATCTGCATATCCTCGCGATATTTCGCCACCGTCCTCCGCGTCACCTGGATTCCCTGCCGCTGCAGCTCCGCAGCCAGCGCGTCATCCGTCCAGGGCTTTGCGCTGTCCTCGTCCTCGATCAGCTTGCGCACTTTCTTTTTCAGCAGCATCAGCGGCAGATCGCCGCCCTCCGGCCCACCCACACCTTCGCTGAAAAAGAATCGCAGCTCATACACCCCCTGCGGCGTATGCACATACTTGTTGCTTACGGCCCGGCTCACGGTCGACGGATGAACCCCGATCTCCTCCGCCACTTCCTTGATCATCATCGGCCGCAGCCCATCTACGCCGCGATCCAGAAACTCCCCCTGCCGCCGCAGAATGGCATCGCACGTCTTCACAATGGTGTTCTTGCGCTGCTCAATGTTCCGCAGCAGCTGGATCGCCGACCGATACCGCTCCTTCACGTACTCCTTGACTTCGCGCTCCGTTTCTTTCTGGCGAAGCATGCGTCGATACCCGGCATTCAAACGCAGTGCTGGCAGGTCTTCCTCATTCATCACCACGACCCAGGCATCGTTCCGCCGCACAAACGCCACATCCGGCTCGATTAGCCGAGTCTGCGGCTGGTCGTACCTCTGCCCTGGCCGGGGGTCCAGCGTGCGGATTAGCTCCAGTGCCACCTGCGCCTGCTCCACTGTCGCCTGCAACTGCTTGCTCAGATCCCTTAAATCGCGTTTCTGCAGCAGCCCCAGATGCGACTCCACAATCTGTCGTGCCATCCGGATGGAGCACAGGCGCCCTTCCAGCATTGCCACGGTCCCATGCGGATCGTCCGCCGCACGTAGCCGCGCCACAATCTGCTCTACCTCACGCCACATTAGGCTCAACTGCAGCAGCAGACATTCCTTCAGGTCGCGAGACCCCACTCCCACGGGATCCAGCGCGCTCACCACCAGCCGCGCCTCCTCAATCAGCACTCTATCCAGCGTGTCCGTCCGCGCACTCTGCGCCAACTCCTCCGCCGACGCAATCAGATACCCGTTTTCATCCAGGTTTCCAACGATCAGCTCCGCAGTCTCCCGCACCTCCGGCCGCAGCTGCATCGACCCCAGCTGCCAAAGCAGGTGGTCGCAAAGCGTGCTCGGCTTTGAAAGAAAATTCTCGAACGACGGCCCGTCCAGCTCCTCGAAGTTCGACCCACCCGTCCGAAAGCCAGGATCCAGGTAATCCTGGAAGTAGCTGCCGAAGTCGATCTCGTCGAACGGATCCTTCTCCGGCCTCTCCGCCTCTGCTGCCTTCTGCTCGGCAGAAAGCTCCCGCTCTCCCTCGCGTCCCGCAAGCTCCTCAAAGCTCGCCGACGTGTCGTCAATCTCCTCCAGAACTGGGTTCTCCACCACCTCGGAGTTGATCATCTCTTTCAGTTCCAGCTTATTCAGCGCCAGAACATTCACCATCTGCACCAGACCGGACGTCAACACCTGTCGCTGCGCCACTTTGAGATGGAGTTTGGGCTGTAGAAGCAAAGCAGGACCTCACCAGGTTGTCAGAATCGTGCCACCTTGCGGCGGACACCCTGCAACCGCGGCCTTTGGCCCGTCGATTGCCTGACCACCATAGAATACTCCCGCCAGAACATGACCCGCATCCTATCGGCCCGTCCAACGGAGCGTTCCGATTTGGGTACGGGCCGCCTACAGCGAAAAATTATTCCCTAGATAAATCCTCTTCACCTCGGCGTCCCGCCCAAGCTCGCCCGGCGTGCCCTGTCTGAAAATCCGGCCCTCGGTAATAATGTACGCACGGTCCGTCACACTCAACGTTTCACGTACATTATGGTCCGTAATCAGGATCCCAATCCCACTCGCCTTCAGCGCAAAGATAATCTCCTGCAGGTCCAGCACGGCAATGGGATCGATCCCGCTGAACGGCTCATCCAGCAGAATGAACGACGGCTCAATGCACAGGCAGCGCGCAATTTCCACCCGCCGCCGCTCGCCACCGCTCAGTGCGTATCCGCGCGTCTCCCGAATATGCCCAAGGTTCAACGTCTCAACCAACTGGGTCGTCTTCGCCCGCCGGCTTTCCCAATTCCCCGGCTGCGTCTCCAGAATCGCAAGGATGTTCTCCTCCACCGTCAGCTTCCGAAAGACCGATGGCTCCTGAGGCAGATAGCTGATGCCAAAATTCCGCGCCCGCAGGTACATCGGCGTCCGCGTGATGTCTTCGCCGTCGATCAGCACTTGCCCGGCATCCGGCCGCACCAGCCCCACAATCATGTAAAAACTCGTCGTCTTGCCGGCACCATTCGGACCCAGCAACCCCACGACCTCGCCCTGCGAAATAGACAGGTTCACGCCCCGCACAACCTCCCGGCCGCCGTAGCTCTTCGCAATGTTGTCGGTGATTAGTGTGCGCATTCCTGCTTATTTCTGTCCCGGCGCCTTTGCCGGCCGCCCTTGCTTTCCAGGGGAGTTCGGCTTCCCAGTCTGGCGCGGCAAGTCGATCTCCGTCCGCACTGGCTGCCCTGCCGCCCCAGCCACCTCGACGCTATCATCGCCTGCACCGAAGATCAACGAAGCGCCCGTCACCGTACCCTGCACGCTATCCCGAACCACAGGTGGCCCGCCCGTCAACACAAACTGCTGCGTCGCCACCGTGTACACCAGGTGCTGCCCCGTGGCGGTCCTGCCCGGCTGCTGCACCCGCACTTTCCCATCCGCCACCACCTGCTCCAGCGCGCCTCCTGCCATCGCGCTACCGCCCGACTGGCCCGCTTTCGCCTGCATCGTCGCCGTCGCGTGGTCCGCAAACACCTGTCCGCTGGCTGAATCCATCCGCACCCCGCCCGTGACCTGTACCGTCGCCGGCACCGTTCCACCGTCGTACCGCGCCGCACCTCCAAGCACACGCACCGGCTCGCCTGCTGCACCTGACCGCCCCGGTAGCACGGCCCGCACAACCATCCCTGGTATCGCGCCCGCCTCCCCATGCGCCAACAGCGTCCGCTTCGCCTGGTCCATCTCAATCACCGGTGCCTCCACCTGCGACGTCGAATCCCAGACCCGCGCCAGCTTTGCCCCACCAAACAACGTCGCCTGCTGCAAACCGCGGTTCATCACGGCACGCTCAGCCGAGAAGTGGCTCGGCTCGCCGCCCTTGCCCGCATCGGCAAATGCCACGCCACGCACGGCTCCACTCGCCTCCGCATTGCCCGTCTCCCGTTCCACCGCAATCCGCCCTGCCTCCACCTGTATTGACCGGTTCCGCACGGATGGCGAACCCGTCAGCACCACCATGCCAGAACTCGCCTCGTAGTCCGCCCGCTGCGCGTTTGCCACACTCTCCTGCGCCTCCCGCTTACCCGCCGCGGGTTGCGCATCCACCATGTGCACGTGGCCCTGCTGCACAAAGCTGGAGATCTCTGCGCTGCCCTTCCCTTCACTGAATCCAACCTGCAACGCATCCGCCGTGCTCGTCCGTACCTCTCCCGTGCTCAGCGTCTGCTCCACCCGCGTCGTTCCGTCACCCTCCAACCGCTTCACCACCCATCGCCCAACGGCTTGTCCGGCAGCGTGTCCAGCGGCGTTGCTTCCAATCATGCGAAGCACATCACTCCGCAACACCGTCGTCTCTCCCGGCTTGCTGCCCACCGCTCCACGAACCATCTTCAACACGGCGTCCCCGGTAGCCACTCCGTCCCGCAGCACCGCATGCCCGGACGCATCTCTGCCAAGTCCAACCCTCACCGTCCGCGCCGTCAACTCCCGCTGCTCAACACCCGCCTGCTGCAAGTCGACAGACCCATCCATCTGCACAGCTGTCGCCTGTCCAGCCCCATCAAACATCAGCACAGCCGTACCGGCATGCCCTGCCTCTCCAGCCGCATGCAGCATCACACCGCCCGTCATCGTCGCCGACTGCAGCTTGTTCTCCGCAGACAGCTTCGCCTCCAGCAGCGGAGTCTCCGCGGTCGCACCGTCAGCCGTCCTCACCGTCACACCGCCACTGCCATGGATCGACTCGATCGACCCGCTCTCGTTCCCACCCTCCGGCCCAAGTTGCACCACCAGCTCCCGCGACAGCAGCGTCTCCCCGTCCTGCGCCACCCGCGCCTCATGCAGCCGTGCCACCCGCGTCGCCCGGTCCAGCTCTGCACTTGCCGCATCCACCCGCTGCCGCTCGCCACCGCCGGCATTCGTCACGTGCACATCACGCCGCAACACCAGCATGCCCGTGTGCGCGTTAAAGTCCGCACCGGTCGCCGTTCCCATCAACGCCCCATACTCAAACCGGATCGCACCATCCGCGGTAGCCAGCCCCCGCTTCTGGTCGAACACCAACCCATTCGCCACCACGCGCACCCGCTTGGCATCACCGTCCGCCGCCGCAAGCGACGCCATGTCGATCTCGCTCTCCCCCGTCGCCCTCACCACGCCCGCCGCCTGGTCGTACTCAAATTCCGACCCGCGTATACGGTCCACGCGGTTGGTTCCCGGCTCGCCATACAGCAGCACATCCACATTCCGCAGCGTCGTCTTCCCGTCCCGGTGCTGAATCGCCTTCGACGCATGGATCGTAAACAGCGTCCGCCCCTTCACCGTCTGCGAATACGTAAACCCGTCCGTCTCACTCCTAATATCCGCACCCAGCAGCCGCGGCAAATCCAGCAGCGCTCTCCGCGCTCGGTGCCGCGCATACCCCATCAGGCCAGCAATTCCAACCACAAGCACAACCGCCCCGCCCAGCAGCCAGCGCCGCAGCCGCACGGCCCGCCCCACACCGCGTCGCGCCCGCCGCCCGGTGCTCCGCTCCGACCCGCCCTGACCCGCCCCAGCCTGCTCCGCACCGCTCATCTGCAGCTATCTTCTCACCACGGCATCCAATGCCTTATGTCCGATCAGCTCTACCTCAGCCTCTGGTTTCCCAACTTTCGCCTGGCCTCGCTTCCAGAAAAACTCACCGCCGTCCTCGCCCAGTTCACCCGCGTCAGCGGCAACCCGCGCGTCTCCATCGCCAGCACACTCCCCCTCGGCTTCAACGAGTCCCCCGTCTTCCAGCGCATCTTCGTCAACGACGACCGCTCCGAGCAGACCGACGACTCCCTCCCCGCCAACGCCGTAGCCGAAGCCACCGAGCAGCTGCACGACGACATGGCCTATGAGTTTGAGACGAAGTGGCAGCTCTGGCAGCCCGAACCTGGCGGCGACGGCTTCGAACCCACCTGGCGCCTCGAACCAGCCACCGTCCGCGTCCTCGGCTTCGGCCCCGAGTTCGACGAAGGCTCCTACGAACAGAACGGCCACATCCGCGTCGACTTCGGCCTCGACACCCCATGGGTCCAGGAAGACACCGACCTGTCCACAGACGACACCGACCGCGTCAAGCAAAACGTCGAAAAGCTTTTGGCCTTCGTCCTCTCCGTCGAAAAACACTGCGGCATCAGCAGCCGCCTCCTCTGGACAGAATCCGGTGAACCCCTCGCAGAGAAGTTGATCGCTCGTCTGCAGCGGGTGAACTAGCGATGGTCGTCCCCGCTCAAAGCGGCTCTGCGACCGGCGGTGTGCGTCGCCTCCTGCGTGCGGAGGGCCTCGCCGTCCTGCTCGCGTCGGTCTGGGCCTACCATCACACCGGTGCGCACTGGGCTACCTTTGCAGTCTTCCTGCTCGCTCCGGACCTGGCCTTCTTCGCCTACCTTGCGGGGCCATCTGTTGGTGCCGCCGCCTATGACGCCGTCCACAGCTACGTGCTGCCGGCAGCTCTGCTTTGCGCGGGCATCGCGCACCCCGCGGCCCTGCCGTACGCGCTCATCTGGCTCAGTCATATCGGCCTGGACAGAAGCCTTGGCTACGGCCTGAAGTACCGCACCGGCTTCAACCACACTCACCTTGGCCTCACGGGCAAGACTCGCGGCTGACGGCACGCACCTACCCCACCACAACGATCTCCGAGAAGTCCGCGATACGGGAAAAGTCATTGAGCATGCGCTGCAGCAAGCCCAGCCGCGCCGCTCGTATCTCTACCTCCGGCACCATCACCATCACCTTGTCGAAGAAGGCATCCACCGCCGGCCTAAGCGTCGCGATCACTCTAAGAGCTTGGAGATAATCTAGTTGTGCTCTGAAAGTTTCAGCTTCCTTCGCAACCCTTGCTGCCTCGCGTCGAAGTGTTGTTTCTTCAAGTTGTGCCCCGCTTGCTATCTGCGAATCAAAATTCAGCAGTCCTCCGTCACCCTTCGCCTGAGCTTGGTCCAATATGTTCTTCATGCGTTTGAAAGCGGCACTGACAGCCTCAAAGTCCGCGGTGTTTCGCGCTTGCGACACTGCTTCGACACGCGCAACTGCGTCTCGGACATCCGTATGCTTTGTCGCGAGTACAGCCTTTACAGAATCGTAGGAAAAGCCACGTACGTCCCGCAGATACCACTCCAAACGTTCAAACAGAAACGCTTTGACCTCAATCTGCGTGTTTGACACACCCGGAGCGTGCATCAAAAGAGCTATTTGTTCAAGCGTCAGCGGCAGCTCACTCTCTGCCAGCATCTTGACGATTCCGTTCGCCGCGCGGCGCAATGCAAATGGATCTTTAGACCCCGTTGGCTGCAGGCCCAAACCGAACATGCCGCTAATTGTGTCGGCCTTGTCCGCGATGGAAAGCACCAGGCCTTCGGCGGTGCGTGGAATACCGTCTTCCATCGATGCTGGCAGGTAGTGGTCGTAGATCGCCGTGGCCGCCGCCGCAGACATACCCTGCGCCCGCGCGTACAGCCCGCCCACGACGCCCTGCAGCTCTGTGAATTCCTTCACCAACTCCGTCGTCAGGTCCGTTTTTGCCAGCCGCGCTGCTTCGTCCAGCGCCGCTAAGTCCAAACCTGCAACCCGGGTGCCAAACTCCGCTGCGATGCGACGTACCCTCTGCGTCTTGGCCGCGTAACTCCCCAATTCCTTCTGAAACGTCACCTTCTCCAGCAGCGCCACTCGCTCCACCAGCGGCACCCGCTGATCGAACTCATAGAAGAACCGCGCATCGTTAAACCGAGCCCGCAGCACCCGTTCGTTCCCATGCCGAATCACGCCCAGCGCAGGCTCCGCCACCTCGGTATTCAGCACCGCCAGAAAATACGGCAGCAGCTTCCCATCCCCGCCCTCCGGCGCAAAGTAGTTCTGGTGATCCCGCATCACCGTTACCAGCACCTCCTCCGGCAACCGCAAAAAGTCCGCCTCGAACCCGCCCATCACCACCGAAGGCCACTCCGTCAGGTGCGTAACCTTGTCTACCAGCGCATGATCCTCGCGCCAACGCGCACCCTCCACCGCCCAGATCG
>CAHJWI010000033.1 GCA_903642225.1 Acidobacteriaceae bacterium
CTTCGGCGGCCCCCGCGACCAGCGCGAGACGATGTACACCCGCCTCAGCAAGGCTCTCGACGCCGAAATTGCCGTCAACTACACCGTCCGCCTCACCCTCAACGCCAGCGTCGACGCCTCTGGATCCGTTACCGCCAAAGCCTCCGCCTCGGTCGGCGACCCCGCCGCTCTCGCCTCTGCTCTAAAGGCAGCGACGGCACGCAATGCCGAGGACGCGGAGATCGTCAAAAAGCAGGCGGAACAGATTCGCGAATCGAAAACGGCCAAGGGAACCGCGGAGGGCGCTCCCGTCGCCGCAACCTCACCCGCCGCCAGCCCACAGCTCGTCCTCAACTTCGCCCTTGCGCAGGACGACTTACGCTACTCCGGCGAGAACGGCGTCCGCTTCCACCGCATGGTTGTGCGCTCCGTCAGCAAACCCTCCGCTACAGCCTTCCCCGTCGACTTCCAAAAACCGACAGAAGCCACCGCCATCTTCGACACCGCCGCCATCAGCAGATCGCTCACCGACTACCTCGCAGGCTTCGCCAAACACAGCGACCGCTTCGGCACCATCACCTTCCTCAGCACAGACACGACCGTCCCGTCGGACCACCTCTACGTCGTCGCCTGGGTCTCCGACCCAGACACCCGCCAAGTCGTCCAGGCCGCCATCTCCTCCTTCAGCCCTGTTGCCGCCAGCCTTGCGGCGGCAGCCCGATGAAGCTTCCACCATCCCAACGAAAACGGGTGCCCCACCTTCGCGAAGCTAAGGTGGGTCTCTTTTTCTCTTCCCTTGCCGCAGCTCTCCTCTTCAATCCGCCCCTCCACGCAGCCCCCATGGAGCCACCCGCCCACTGGACCCTTGTCGCTCCCCCCGCAAAATCACTACGGCCCGGCACGAAAACCACCATCGCCCTCGACTGCCTCATCGACCCCACCTGGCACATTTACGCGCTTGAAGAACCCGACCCAGGCCCCATCCCCACAGAAATCGGCCTCAGCAACAACGACACCGCCATCCAACTCCTCTCTGTCGACCAGCAGGCACCCCGCGTCTTCTCCGACCCCTTCTACCGCCAGCGCACCTCCCTCTTCGAGCACGAAGCCCACTTCACCCTCAGCCTCAAACTCCCCCCAAAACCCCTCCCCAAATCCACCGCCCTCCACGTCTCCATCCGTTACCAGGCCTGCAACGATAAAGTCTGCCTCGCCCCCCGCACTACCGTCGTCGATCTCCCTCTCGCCACATCCCTCCACTAACAAGCGCCTCACGAAGACGGGTGCCCCACCTTCGCGAAGCTAAGGTGGGTTCCTCCCCTCACCATCACCCGATCTCCGCCCACCGAACGATACCCGCAAACCCCCATCCATTTACCCTTACCTCTGTATGCCTCGTTACCACCTCCGCGCACTCGCCCTCGGTCTCGTCCTCCCCCTCGCCTCCTTCGCAGCCTCTTCCATCACCGGCACCGTCACGAACAAGACGAACAACAAGCCCGCAGCCGGCGACGATGTCACCCTCATCCGCCTCGCACAGGGCATGCAGGAAGCGACCAAGACCAAAACCGACGCACGCGGCCACTTCACCCTCGACGTTCCCGACGACGGCATCCACCTCGTCCGCGTCACCCACGACAAGGCCAACTACTTCAAGCCCGCACCCCCGGGAACGCAGTCGCTCGATCTCGACGTCTACAACGCCGCGCCCAAAGTCGCCGGCGTCTCCCTCGATGCGGACGTCATCCGCCTCCAGACCGAACCCGGAGACAAGAGCCTTAAGGTTGTCGAGAACTTCTTCCTCAAGAACGAGTCCGCACCTCCTCGCACACAGTTCGGCGACCGTGCGTTCGAGTTCACCCTCCCTGACGGCGCCGTGGTCGAAGGTGCCGCCGCCCAGGGTACAGGCGGTATGACCGTCCAGTCCCCACCAGTACCCCTGCCAGAAAAAGGCCACTACGCCTTTATCTTCCCCATCCGTCCCGGCGGTCAGACCCGCTTCCAGATCAGCTACAAAGTCCCCTATAGCGGCTCGGCGCAGTTCAACCCGCTCGCCACCATGGCCACCGACAACGTCGTCGTCATGATGCCCAAATCCATGAAGTTCAACGCCGGTTCCACCTCACCCTTCACCTCGGTGGCTGAAGAAGTCGACGCCCAAACCTACGTCGCCCGTAACATCGCCCTCGGCAAAACCACCGGCTTCTCCGTCACCGGTACCGGCCAGCTTCCCCGGCCCACTGCCGCTCCCGGTGATCCCTCCACGCAGAATCAGGGCGGCCCCAACGCGCCTCCCTCGGGTACACCTGCCGTCGGCGCAGACCCGAACGCCGATCCTGGCTCGCAGACCTCCACCCTCGACAAGCGCCCAGGCATGGGTTTGGCCAATCCTATCGACACCCCCGACCCGCTCACCAAGTACAAGTGGTGGATCATCGGCGCCCTCGCCCTTGCCCTCGCCGGCGGCGCAGGCTTCCTGCTCTCACGCCCGCAAGCCGGGACACAGACCGCAAATGCTGTTCCAGAAACAGTCGCACCTGCCGCCCCGCCACACATTGCCCCCACCGCCATCCTGCAAGCGCTTCGCGACGAACTCTTCACCCTCGAAAGTGACCGCCTCACCGGCAAGATCAGCCAGGACCAGTACGACCGCCTCAAACCCGCGCTCGAAACTGTCCTACAGAACGCCCTGCAACGTCACCAGTAATGGTGCCGGTTCCGACCAATAATCGGCTCACAGATGATCCACCCCGATTCACGAAGCGCTCGGCCCTGTAGATCACAGCGAGCCAAGTTCCGCGAAACTCAGGAGCTTGGCTTAGCGGGGAGGGCCTACCAGGTCGAGTAACTCGAGCCATCTGTCGAGGCCTGCCCGGACCCGCTGTGAACGTTGTTGATCCCGGTAGACGTCTCGTCCACATTGTTGTACGAGTCCGATCGATCGAACGTCCATGTGCCATTCGAATGCGTGATCGGATCGATGGGCATCACCTTCAAGTACCCAGACGTGATTAAGTCATCACCAGACTCCGGTGCCTTCTGCTTGTCCACCGTGTAGCTGTCGATTGCCTGACGCATCACTTGAAGATCCTGCCGTAACACACTCTCGCGGGCCGACTTAAGATGGTGCGCATACGCAGGCACAGCCATCGCCGCCAAGGTGGCAATGATGATCATCACGACCATCAGCTCGATCAGCGTAAATCCGTCCTCAGAGCTCTCGCGCATGCTTACCATGTGTTGTACTTCGTCCCGTCCAGCGCCGTTCCATCACTCTTGCTGTGAACGTCGAATACGTTGTCTCCGCTTGCCGTCTGGCTGTCCGGATCGTCCTGCATCGACCGCGTGGCCCACTCCGTGCTCTTCGTCATCGGGTCCACCGGAATCTCCCGCAAAAAACGCACCTTCTTGTCCTTCACATCCACGCCGTTTACCAGCGTGTCCAGGTCCGGTGGGTAGTTGAAGGAGTCGACCTTGGTCTGAAATGCTCCCCGGTCAGCCGCATCCTTGTAGTGATCGATCGCATCGCGCATGCGCCAAAGGTCCGCACGCAACTCACGCTCCTTCGTCCGCTTCACCTGCCACCGCGCGATCGGCACAGCAGCAGTCGCCAGCAACGCAATAATCGAAACCACCACAATCAATTCGACAAGGGTCATCCCCAGCGTCGTTTCCTGCCGCGCGCTCCGTCCCGGGTTTGATCCAAGGGCAAACATCGCTATTTGATATGGACCTGCGACTGGGAACCGACCGCCGACAAGTTAGCCTGGTTGCTGTCCTTCGCACCCACCTTCACCAGCGACAACGTCGAATCACCCGCGGAGAGTGCCTTGAAGGTAAGCACCGCAACGCTTCCCTGGCCATCCACACCACGCACTCCCGGCGGACGGGAGACGGACACCGTGACCAGACCGTTACCCTCGTCACGATGGACGATCGCGACCGACTGTCCGTCACGACTCAGCATCTCGCCGGCGTCCACATTTACCAGCGACATCAACTTGGGATTGAACTGCACCTGCAGGGGCGAGGCGTACAAGTCACGCGCGTTGTTGGCGCTCACCGACACCTGGAAAGTACTACCCACCGCCTGCGTGGAGTTGGGTGGCACGATGGAGAAGCTCACCGGTAACGCCGCACTTGAAGGCGCACCCAGTGCCGCAGGTGCGATAGGCTGCCCCGGCGTAGCGCCTGGGTAGGCCTGGCCTGCCTGCGAAGCCTGTGCGGCTTGCGCCGCCTGCGCCGCCGCAGACTCGCTTCCTACCTGGCCGATCATCACAGCCGCAGCCTTTGCCGCAGTGATATTGCCGTTGTTCTGCTGCCGCTGAAATGCACCCGTGGTCAGCAACGCAGAGTTGTCGACGGCAACGGCGTCCGGCGCATTCGGATCATGCCGAAGCTCGATGGCAGCACCGGTTCCTGTATCGATGGCACGCGTATTCATCCGCGTGATCAAAGGCTCGCGAACGATATGCGGAATCAGCAGAAACACCACTTCATCCTGAATGCGCTCCGTCTGGGTGGAACCAAAGATCTTCTTTAAAATCGGAATCTCGGACAAGCCCGGCGTCCCGGTCAGCGACTTCGACTCCTGCCGCGTCAAAATACCCGCAAGAATCGAAGGCTCGCCTTCCTTCAATTGGATCACTTGTTCTACCGTTCGCTGCGCAATGATCGGCTCCGTCACCGACGAGATCGTGACATTACCATTCTGGCTGGAGATCTCCATCTTCAATTTCAGGGTGATTTCGCGATCCTGGTGCACGGTCGGCGTCACGTCAATGGTCACACCAACGTCAATGTAGGTGAACTGCGTATTCACCAGCGAACTGACAATCGCAGTCGACGCACCGGAAGAATACGATCCGGTCGCAATCGGAATGCGCTGACCGATCTTCAGCTGAGCGCGTTGGTTATCCGAAGCCCGTATGCGTGGGTTCTGCAGAATACGCGTGTCCGAGTCGTTGAGCAGCGCGTTCACCGTTGCAGAGCCTATGCTGACGGCAAGATTGTCGCCCGTGAAGTTATAAAACGTATTGATATTGGGCAGAGAACTCGTCGACGTGGACGTGCCCGTCGTTGTGGTCGTGCTGCTCGACGTCGTCGAAGTGCTGTTCACTTGTGGTGTCACTGAAATCGACTGCGGCAGCGTTATACCCAGATTCCGCGCTTTGTCCCGATTCACTTCCAGCACAGCAACGTCGATTACAACCTCGCTCTTGGCGCGATCCAGGTTGTTCAACAGAGTCTCGGTCAGCAACAGCTGATCCGGCGTCGCACGCATCACGATGGCGTTCTGCGATGGCACAAGAAAGATCTTCGCCGTCTGGTCCAGCACGTTGCGCAGCGCCGTCAACAATTCGTTCTGGTCTGCTTGCGTAGCCGCATTCGACAGGTAAAACGTCTGCACTGCCTGGGGATCAAGGTCATTGCGCTTCGTACGCGTATTTGCAGCCACAAAAATTGTGTTCGCCGTCACCGTTTTGTAAAACGTTCCAGCCTGAATACCCAGAATCCGCAGCGCATCTGACAGCGACGCATTCACCACATCGAACTGCAATCGGCGCGACGTATACTCCGGATCGAAGATCACGTTCAGCCCGGCCGTCTTGCCCAGCGCCGTGTAAATGTCCTTCACGTCCGCAACGGCATGGTACGTAATGGGATCGCTTGAAGTCGTCTTCAATTGCAACGGCTCTGCCACTCCGATGACCGCCGACGATGGTCCCAACGGCGTCTCACGCTGCAGCGCAGCACCTGGCGCGGTCGACATCTCCCGCGACGTGATCGTGATCTCCTGCTGTGCAGTCTGGTTGCCGCCGTCGATCGATAGCGCCCGCTGGAACTCCGTCAACGCACCGTTCAGATCGCCGCTCTGCCGCAGCACCCGCCCGCGGTCCACATGCGACGCAGCGGCGGCAAACCGCACGCGCTCAAACTTTGTCTGGTACCGCAGATCTTTCGGCTTCAACAGGTGTGCCTGGCGATAGGCTTCGAACGCCGCATCGTAGTCTTCACGCACCTCCGCATCGGCGCCGCGCTTCGCCCATCCCGCTGCAGATTCTGCATGGGCGATCGGCGTCGCCGCCAGCGCGGCACTGCAAAGCACTGCCGCAACACACAGGCGAAGCCTGAAACCATGGAACGTCGGAAAGCTCATTGTCGAAGAAATGGCGCTGGGTCTTGCCGGATGCAAAGCGATTGCCTCTCCTGACCGCTGGGAAGCGGACCCACTTGCGTCGCCCGTTCGCGCTCCGACCGTGTCGCGAGAATGGTGCTGCACCGGGCTTGTTTTTCCTGAAAAGAATATCATCGGCATCGCGTTGGACGCGGGAAATGCAAGAAGGTCTAGCCCTGCCGGCAAACCACATCGGCACCTGCATCCCACACTGGTAAACTTGAAGGATTGTGCCGCATCCCACCTCCACACCCACGCAGTCGCTCCCGTCCAAAAAAGCGGTGCCGCGAGATCCCATCGCTATGGGCAGCAGGGATGCCGCATTTAATCGTTCCGCTGCGCACAATTACTTTCTGGAAGACCGATTCGAAGCCGGCGTGCAGCTGCACGGAACCGAAGTTAAAAGCATCCGCGAAGGCAAGGCCAACCTCAAGGACAGCTACGGCCTCATGAAAGACGGTGAGTGCTTCCTGCTCAACGCCCACATCGGCCCGTTCAGCCATGGCAACGCCATGAACCACGACGCCACCCGCACCCGCAAGCTCCTGCTGCACAAGGAAGAGCTTCGCAAACTCGCAGTCAAGGCTAACCAGAAGGGCTTCACCCTCATCCCCACGCGCCTCTACTTCAAACACGGCAAGGTCAAGTGCGAAATCGCGCTGGCCAAAGGTAAACAGGACTGGGACAAGCGCGAAACCGAAAGACGCCGCGAAGACGACAAGGAAGCTCGCTCTGCCATCGCCCGCGCGCAGCGCCGGTAAGCCCGCAGCAGGTCGATTCGCACTCAACTAATCCGTCTAAATACAAAAGCCGTAGGTCGTCAGTGCTCAATTGACTGGCGCGAAACATTTCCAACCGGAGATCCACTGCACTCATGACCACCTCGCTGCTGTTTGCCGACGCATCCACAATCTCGACACCGCTGCTCGTGGTCATGGCGGTTGATACCTCCACCGGCGACACTCCTGCACCCGCGCTGCTGTCCGCATCCGGCTTACCCGGCGATACAGCCTCGCATCTGCTGCTCACCGGTGAGTTTGCAGCCAAGCCCGGCGAAACCCTTCTGCTACACGCACCCGCAGGCCTGCAGGCCCAACGTTTGTTGGTCGTGGGCATGGGCAAGGCCGGCAAGGCGGACATATCGCGCGTTCGCGAGGCTGCAGGAACGGCCGTCCGTACGGCCATGGCAAAAAGCATCACCGATCTCACCCTCGTGCTTCCGGACGAAGCTGCGCTGGCCGCCGCCGGCATGCCGCCACTTGCCTATCAACCCATGACCCGCGCCGCCGCAGAAGGCATGGTGCTGGCCGGCATCGACTTCGACACCTACAAAACGGACCGCAAGGACCGCACGCCCGCAAGCCTCACCGTGCTCGCTCCTGCTTTCATAGAAACCCATGACCGCGACAGCATGTCGGCAGGACTTGCCGAAGGCGTGGCCATTGCCGAGGCAACAAACTTTGCACGCCTTCTCGTCAACGAACCCGGCAACGTCCTCACCCCAACGGAACTTGGCCGCCGTACGGCCGCCATGGCCGAGCGCGTCGGTTTGCAATGCGAAGTGCACAGCACTGCAAAGCTCGAAGAGTTGAATATGGGCGCCTTCCTCGGCGTGGCACAGGGTTCAGCCGAACCACCCGCGCTCATCGTCCTGCGCTACGAGCCCGACGCGCCACTCCGGCAGGATGCACCACTGCTCACCCTCGTCGGCAAGGGCATCAGCTTTGATACAGGCGGCATCTCCATCAAACCGGCAGACGGCATGGAAAAGATGAAGAACGACATGGGCGGTGCCGCGACCATGATCGCCACCATGCAGGCCATCGCCATGCTCAGACCGCAAATCCGCGTCATGGCCGTCATCTGCAGCGCAGAAAACATGCCCGACGGCAAGGCGTACCGGCCCGGCGACGTCCTCACCACGATGAGCGGCAAGACCATCGAAGTCATGAACACCGACGCCGAAGGCCGCCTGGTTCTTGCGGACGGCCTGCACTACGCCAAGACTCTGGGCGCCACGCACCTCGTGGACGCGGCAACCCTCACAGGCGCATGTGTCGTGGCCCTCGGACGTCTGAACGCTGGCCTCTTCGCCAACGACGAGGACGTCTGCGAACGCTTCCAGAAAGCCATGCGCGCACAGGGCGAATCCTTTTGGCGGCTGCCCTGCACGGACGACTACGCCGACCTCATTAAGAGCCAGATCGCCGACATCCAGAACACCGGCGTCGACCGCTGGGGTGGGGCCATCACCGCCGCCATGTTCTTGAAAGAATTTGTTGGCAGCACACCCTGGATCCACCTGGACATCGCCGGCCTCGTCAACATTGATGATGCACGACCGTACATTGCAAAGGGTCCCTCCGGCATCGGCGTGCGCACGCTGGTTGCTTGGCTGCGATCCTTCGAGCAGTCAGCGTAGGAGCATCCACACATGAAGATCGCTGAAGCGACCATCCTCGTCGTCGATGACGAACCCATCGTGAACCTGACGATGAGTCTGCTGCTCCAGCAAACCGGCGCCACCGTTCTTCGCGCAGAGAACGGAGCCGAGGCCTTCGAGCACCTGACCAGGACCGCGGTCGATGTGATGATCTGCGACGGGAACATGCCGGTCATGGATGGCATGACCCTGTTGAACATCCTCCATGCAGACGGACGAACCGTGCCCACATTGCTGTTCGTCAGCGGCATGGGCCAGGAGGATGCAACCGTGCTGCAGCCCGTGGGTGTACGACGTCTCTTGACCAAACCGATCCAGCCGGCGGCGCTGCTTGCGGCCGTTTCTGCCGTATTGGCGGACATCCCCGCACGTTAGAGTTCACATTGCAGCGGGAACGCGAATACCCAGCCAGTCCAGCACACGTGCCAGTTCCCTCCGGGTCACAGCGGCTGTAGCCAACAGCAGTGTCTTCCGGTCCGCGTCCGTCTCGTTCAGCACGTGGTTGCGATGGTAAAAGTTGGAAAACTCCTGCGCCAATTGGAAGGCATAGCGCGCCAGGATCGCGGGTTCGGCAGCGGCAATGGCCTGCTCCAGCACGGCTGAAACGCGCGACAGCAGCAGCCACATCGACCAAAGATCGTCTCCCGCAGTCGCGATCTCCATACCCCCCTCAAGAAAAAGCGAGGTGTCTACGGCGGCAAGCGCAGCAATCGAACTCTCTTCAGTCACGCCTGCCTTGCGAAGGATATTCGCGGCGCGTACAGCGGCATACTGCACGTACGGCCCGGTCTCCCCTTCAAACGAAAGCGCATCCCGAAAATCGAACGCGATGATCGTGTTCCGCGTCACCTTCAACATGAAAAAGCGCAACGCTCCAATGGCAATCGCGGTCGCACTCTCTATCCGCTCCGCCTCCGGGGTCTCCGGATGGCGCGCATCCACTTCGCCCTTTGCGGCAGCGATCAGCTTGTCCAGCAGGTCATCCGCCTTAACACCAAACCCCTTGCGCCCGCTCACTTCCAGATACGGCCGCTGGCGGTCCTCGTCACTCAAGCTGTACCCAAGGTCCATCGCACAGCGAGGCGTCAGCGCAACCATCGCATAGTTGATATGCGTGTAGTGGTCTGCCGCTTCGGCGTAGCCCATGCCGCGCAGCGCCTCCACCACATTGCTCTGCGGATCGTTCTGCCGCGAATCGATCACGTTGAAAATGGCGCTAGCCGTCCCAAAGTAGGGATGCGGCTCCTCACCGTTTACAGCGGAAATCCAGCAGCTATGCTTTGGGTACTCGCGAAAGACCCTATACCCAAAATCCTTTCCCGACAGCAGGCCGAACTTCCACAGGTGGTACGCAATGTCCTTGCCCACATACGTGACAGTCCCGTTGCTGCGCACCAGCACCTTGGCATCTTCGTCGGTATCTCCATCCGCCAGCTCCTCCACGCCCGGTCTCCGCATCACCCAGCAACCCTTGTTCTTACCGGCCGTCTCTTCATACAGCACTCCGCGCGCAATCATCTCCTGCCGTGCAGCCTCCCAAAAGTGCAGCAGCAGCACCTCACTCTCGCGCGGCAAAAAGTCATACTCAATGCTCAGCCGGTTCATTGTCTCCAGATGCCGAGAGAGCACGGCGGTCGCTACCAGGTCGGCCATGCGCGCCGTGTCGTTCTCGCCGCCTTCCAACTCGTGCAGGGTCTGCAATCGAAGCGCACGGCGAGCCTCCTTCTGCAACGGATCTTCGTCGTACCACTGCGACACCCGCGCGTACAGGTCCCACAGGTAGTAATCGATCCGCCCTCCCTCCGCCGCAAGCTGCAGCAGCAGCGCGTGCACATCGGCCAGCGACTTCCCCTGCAGATGCACCAGGCCCACAACGGCATCCGCCACCTGCACGCCCGTGTTGTCGATGTAGTTCTGCACCCCTGTCGGCCAGCCCGTCTTGTACTCATCAGGCCGCAACAGGCGCGCAAAGGTGTCGCCCAGAATGGCATTGCGCAGATGTCCCACATGCGCAGCCTTGTTGGGATTAATGCTGGTGTGCTCGACCAGCCGAAACCCCTCTCCACCCACGTCGCTATGCTCACCGGCAGCAATGCGCTGCACCGTTGCCGCCCTGTCCATACGAACGTTGAGGTATCCCGCGCCCGCTACCTGCACGTCAGCAATGCCGGCCATGGATGCAAGCTGTGGTGCCAGTTCCTGCGCAATGGCACGCGGTGCCTTGCGTAGCCGCTTGGCCAGCTCAAAGGCCAGTGGCAGGGCAAAATCTCCCAGCAGCACCGTCGGCGGTTGCTCCACAGCCACCCGCTCCAGGGTGACGCCGTACAGCTCCTGAACGGTTTGCGTGGCATGGTTGATAAGGCGCTGCTGCAACGTGCGGTACATGGACTCCTTTGAAAACAGACGTTAGCTGAGGGGCAGCTCAGCCGGCAGTTCAGCCAGGTCTTCCGCAATGGGCTTGCTGGCAGCGCCGCGTTGTAAACGGTGGACCAGGAACGCAACGCCACCGATGGCCGTAACCCAGAAGAAGACAACAAGATGAATCAGCAGACCGTAGACAGCCGCAATCGGCGTTTGAGCACCCTGGCTGATCATTGAAACCTTTGCCGCAAGATCATACGTTCCAATGCCACCCGGTGAGCTTGGAACCAGAAACGACAGATTGCTGAACGCCAGCGCGAGCCACGGTCCGCGGTGGCCCACGGCAATGTCCAGCATGCGCGCCACAGACACAAAGAGCATGCCCTCAGACAACCAGATCACGACACTAGCGACGAGCAGCAGCACACGCCCGCCAAAGCTCAGCTTCAGCACTGCGTCAAACAGCAGCAACGCCCAACGCTCCATACGCTCGGTGCGCGGCCCTGCCTTGAACCGGGCAACAATGGACTGCACAAACCGTTGCAGCAGGCGTGCACCGAACAGCAGCATACCCAGGCCAAGCCCGCACAGAACCAGCACCGGTTCCGCCACATGCAGCAGGCTCAGCGAATGACCCTTGAACGCGACCGGCGGAAGCGACCGCGCCGCACCCACCAGCAGCGTTACCAGAAATGTAAGCAGCGTAAAGATGTCCAGCAGCCGCTCAAGAATAACGGTGCTCAATATGGTTGACGACGACGCCCCAAGGTCCGGCGCATACGAAAAGATGCGCAAAAAATCGCCGATCCGGAACGGCAGGACGTTGTTCGCGGCGTAGCTCGTCATCAGCACGCGCCCGCACACCGCAACGCTTGGAGCGCCGCTGCGGCGCAGCATGAACCACCAGCGATACACGCGTAGCAAATAGCCCAGCACAAGGAACAAAATCAGCACGCCCAGCCACTGCAGGTGCGCAAAGTGCAGCGCGCGTAGATCGCTGTAATGAATGCTGCGCAAGACGCGCCACAAAAAGAACCCTGACACCGCAATGCCTGGGAGTACCTTCCACCAGGCCCGCTGGTTGCCGCTCTTCGCTTTGTCCGCGCTCAATTCAGCCACCGAAGTTCCAAGGCATCGTCAACGTACCACACGTGCATGACGGAAACCATTACCGCCCATTATACGAAGCAGTCGCAGAGCTCGCCGCGCCTCCGAAGATCAACCACAAATGCCCGTGGGAAACGGCCAGCCACCGTCTACAGTGAACAGCATGCGCTTGCAACGGCTGAAGCAATGGTTGCGACCCTCCGCTGCTCCACATCTGGACCGGCCTCCGCCGCAGTGCATCTCCCTTCATGACATGGCATGGCTGCTTCTTCTCACCGCCCTCGCCTTCCTTGTCCTCGGTTACCATCCCTTCGCCGAGGATGGCGGCATCTACGGCGCAGCCATCGCACACAGGCTTCAACCATCGCTGTTCCCGTGGGATGCAGAATGGGTCGAGGGTCACACGCGCTTCTCGGTATTCGTTCCAGCCACGGCCTGGCTGCTTCTGCATGTGCACCTGTCACTGGCTTGGGGTCTGCTGCTGCTTCAGGGCGTTGGCCTCTTTCAAACGCTTCTCGCCGTCCTCGTTCTCGCCAGGCTCTGCTTCCAGGACCTCAGAACATCATGGTGGGCCACGCTGCTGGTCGCCATCTCCGCCGGCTTGCCGGTCGCAGGTACAGCACTGTACCTGATCGATCCTTACGTGACAGCGCGCACCTTCAGCACTCCCCTGCTGCTGGCCGCCGCTGCTTGCATCCTGCGGCGCAGATGGCTTTGGGCAGCACTCTTCTGGGCTACGGCATGCGTCATGCACCCCTTGATGGCAGCATGGGGCAGCCTCCCCTTGGCCCTTCTGCTCGCCTCCTGCACCAGCGCAACACCACGGCAACGACGCCTCACGTGGATCGCGCTCACATCGGCTGCGCTGCTCACACTCAGCACACTCTCCTGGTCTTCTCCACCTGCATCTCCACTCAGCCGCTCCCTCGCGCTCACACGCGGCTACTGGTTCCTCTCCGCATGGCACTGGTACGAATGGTTGGGCGTCGTCGCCCCAATTACCCTTCTCGCAGCAAGCGCCGTCTTTTTCCGGCAGCGACGCAGCTGGACCGCCAACGCCCGAGCTCTCGCCCAAGCCGCCTGCACCTCATCGACCATCGGCACCATCGCCGCCCTCCTCTTCGCCCACCTGGGCGGCCGCAACTTCGCCGTTGCCCGCCTCCAGCCGATGCGCACGTTCCACTTCACCTACGCGGTCCTGCTCTTAATCCTTGCCGGCAGCCTTTATCAACTGCTGCACCTTAGGCCGGCACCGTGGCGTCACGGGCTCATGTGCGGATTCGCAGTATCGGTCGCAACCGCCATGATGTTGTCGCAACGCACGCTCTACCGGCACTCAGGTTGGGTTGAGTGGCCATGGACGACCACGCACAACGGCTACGTTCAGGCATTCCTCTGGATCCAACAACACACCGGCGTGCGAGACCGCGTAGCCCTCGACGCACACTACACAAAATCCCCCGGTGAGGACGCCCAGGGCTTCCGCGCCGTAGCGCTCCGCTCCACCCTGCCCGACGATACCAAGGACGCGGGCATTGCGGCGGTCGTTCCCACACTCGAACAAAGCTGGCTTAACGGCGTCCGTGCGCAGACCGCACTAAATACCGCAACAGACGCTCAACGCATCGAACGCCTGCGAGCCTATGGGGTGCAATGGTTGGTCTTACCCGCCTCGGCATCCACTGGGTTCTACTGTCCTTACATCAATGCCAGCGCAAAGGTCTGCAGACTGCCATAAGTCAAGGTGCCGACCAACCTACGGCACACGCAGAGGACGGAACCCAGCCACCGGGAAGAGCCCCGTCGGGTAGTCTTCCGTCGCGTACTGCGCCCGGAACGTGTACCGCAGAAAAACAGTGGGCTGCGCCACGTTGTAATTGTTGGTATTGTTCGCCTCCAGCAATCCACCGACAAAGAAGTGGTCCGTCAGCCGGTACGCCGCCTCAGCCTGGACACCGAAGTTGAACCCGGTGTCCGTGTTCACAGATGCCTCGGCGGCTGCACAGGTGCGGTTGGCCAACTGGACCAGTGTGCAACCGGCCTGTGCGTTGGTCTGCGTCGCCGCGTCCAGCGGAAACAACGGCGCGGTATCTTCCTGAAACGTCTGCACGCCCAGAGCGGCCTGGATCACGTAGTGCAGCTTGTTCTTGTAGTACCCCGTAAACGTGAACGGCACGCTGCCCAGAAAGTAAATCTCCGGGCTGAAGTAGCCGCCATTGCCATACGTCAGCGCACGCTCGTTATGATCGAAATGCTCCGCGAACAACGAAGCCCCGACGTTCAGCGTGCCGACACCCGGAAACTGCTTCACGCGGAAGTACGCTCCGGCCGTCCCCTCATAGCGGCGATTGTCCAACACATGAAAGCCGGTAAGAGCCGCTCCGTCTCCGCTCAGGTAAAGCCCCGCACGCTCGTTGCCGTGGTCGAACCGCACACCACCACCGGTGGCCACAACACCACCCCAAATATTGCCACCGTTCAGCAAAGTCACACTGCCAGGGTCGCGCAGACCGGCATAGGAAAGTTGCGTCTCCTTCACCGAATCGCGTTCGCCAAAGATCGTAATCGGTCCGCCAAGCACGCGATAACGCGCACGTGCGGTGAAGTTGTTCACGAGGAATTCGTACGGCGTATACCCGGCGGCCAGACCCAGATTCTGCGTAACCATCTGCAGCTCACCGCCGATGCCTGAAGCGTACTGTGGCGACGGTGTATTGATGGCGTTGGCAGTCAGCGTACCCAGGTAAGGTGCCCCGCCGTTCGCGTACCGGCTGCTGTCGATCGTCCCGCTCTGTAAAAAGACAGCGCGTGGAACCACGCTGAACCGGGCCCGTTTGCCCGCGACAAATGTCGCCTCCACAGGCACCTCAATAGCACGCAGCCTGTCTATGCCAGGCTCGCCGCTACGCGCTCTCAGAAAGGCACTGCCCCCCACCCAACCGCTGTAGCTGGAATCCAGCTGGGCCAGGTCAAGCTCTGTTTGCTGGCGCTCGGTCAGCGGCGGCCCACCCGCTGCACCAAGGCTGGCATCCGGCGTGAAGTACCCATGGCGCAACGGAATCACGTTGCGCGCAATCAGTTCAGGGTCGGTGGGTGGTTGCTGCCCATCCGTGTTGTACGGAGGAAGATCCGGGTAAGGCTCAGATCCCAGGCTGGACGCCACGCCCGGATAAAAAATGGGCGCGCTTGTTACGCCAAAGCTGTCGATCCGTTGTGCCCGCTGCACAGGACGTGTCCGCGTACGCCGGCGCGCACCAGACAAAGGGACGCGAGATGACAGAGGCTGCGGATACTGCTGTGCGCTGCTGTTGCCGTTGCCGCCGTTCAGCCCAGCGGTAGAACTGGTGCCGTAACTGGTGTAGCTCGGAGTCGTATTGGTTGGAGCAGTCGCGGGCATGGACGATGGTCGCCCCATCTGCCCTTGCGCCGGCGTCATCGAAGCACCATATGGCTGCATCTGCGAGCCGCCCGTCTGTCCCGTGTACTGAACAGCTTGACCATCGGAAAGATCGGCAGGAGTCTCAACCTTCGCGGTCGTCGGGTCTGACTGGTGACGGCGCGTCTCTGCCGCCTCCGCTGCCTCATCCTGCGGATGGGAGACACCGGCAGCATTGTGCGACGCTTTCGCATTATGCAGAGTCACCCGTTTGCCGGCACCGGTCGGAAACGTTGTGATAATGGTCGAATCTGGAAGTTCGATTTCGCTGGGGTTGTAGCTGAGCGCCGGCCCCGTAATAGGAAGCGGAGCCTGATAAGGCACATAAGGCCCAAAGACCTCGCCATTGAATTCCGCGGTCTGTGCGCCCTCGCCCCGCGCGGCAGCAATCTGCACGTCGCCGTCGGCAGTACCTCTGCGGACCGCGTCGTCGTTCGCTCGGCGAATCTGCTCCTGCTGGTAGGCAAGGTACGGTGCTACATCGGCAGCCGCAGGTTGTGCATCCGCAGGAACCTGGCTTTCTGACCGCCCGCTCGGCAAAGCACCAGGGGGTTCGTACATGCCCTGCGGGTTACCGTACACGAATGGTTCAAATCCGTCCGAAGGCTGATAAGGCTTGTAGTCCCCCAGACGTGTGCTGCCACTGCGACCGGGGTTCCGCATATAGCCGGGAACAGTGCCGCTTGAACTGCTGCCCACCTGCACAGGTGCGCTCCCAAATGTGTTGGACGCACTCGGCAGGTACGGTTGTGCCGGCAGACGAGCCGCCGCTGCCGAAGCTGCAGGGTCCGACCCCGGTGCAAGCAGACTCGCAAGGTCCTGCGAAGACGCAGCCGGAAGCGCACGCGGGTTCAGCGGTGCAGGCGCGCTCAGCACGTACGCCAGCTCCGAACCCGGATCAGGCCGGGGCAGCGAGTCCAGCGACGCCTTGTAGTACTCCGCCGCGCGGCTGCTGTCCCCGCGCGCCTGCTCGAACTTCGCCGCGTACCCTAGCAGCTCACCGTCTTTCGGGTAGCGCACAAGCGCGTACCGCAACCACGCTTCCGTGTCTTTCAAATCATTCGCCGCCAGACCGGCGCCAATGGCGGTCTTGTAGTCGCCCAGGCTCTGCGCACTCATGTCCTGCGCCTTGAAGATCGTCACCGCTTCCTTCGGCAGGCCAGCTCGCACATACCCACCGGCAAGTGCATTCACGACCGCGGGGTTATCCGGAAACGCCTTTGCTGCAGCGTTCAAAATCGCCAGAGCGCGCCGCGTATTCCCGGCGGACGAAGCCTGATTTGCCCGCCGCACCGCCCAGTTCGCCCAGATCGTTTGCACAGACCGGCGCTGCTCATCTGTAAGGTCATGGCGTCCGCCGAGAAACAGCAACTGCCGGTACAGCCCCGCATCGTTGTTGCCGCTGTACAGCAGGTACGCACTCTGAATGTCCACATCCGCCGGCGGCGCGGTACGCTGCGCCGCATAGTGCTGCTGCACCCGATTCAAGAAAAACAGCGACTCTCGCGACTGACCAAGCGACCCATACACCTGCCCGATGACCTGCAGGTACTGCACATCATTCTCCAGCTGCTTGCGCACCGCTGCCGGAATTTGTTGCACCTCTGCCAATACTTCGCCGTCGCGGCCGGAGCTGTGCATAGCGTTCAGTAGACCCTTCCACGCATCCACACGCTCCGGATTCTCTGACAGCACCCGCTGGAAAATCGGGTAGGCATGAGCGGCATCACCGCGCTGCAGGTACAAGCCCGCCAGCTGCAGTTGCAGAGCAAGCGGAACCTTCTGACCAGACGTATTCTCCGCGGCAATCGCACGTTCCAGCAAGCTCTGCGCAAGGTCGTCCTTCTTGTTCGCCTGGTAGACCGATGCTGTTGCAATCAGGAAACCAGGGTCCCGAAGAGCCTGGTCGTATACCGCCGGAGGCATGCTCTCAATGGTCTGCAGTGCCACGGGGTCGTTGCCCAGTGCATGCTCGGCGTTCACCAGCCCCTGCCACGCGAGTACATTATTAGGATCGCCCGCCAGCACCTGCCGATACAGCCCCGCGGCCTGATCCGTATGGTTTGCCTGTAACAACAAGCTTGCGTACTGCAGCTGCGTCTCCGCCTTCAGCCCCCGCGCACCTTCAGGAAAAGGCAACTCCAGTGCAGAGCGCAGCACACGCTGGGCATCCGCATCCCGGCCCGCAGCAAGGTAGGCTGACGCCAGGGTTCTCAAAAAGTCAGGGTCGCGCATCAGCTGTGCCCGCACAGCCGCGGGAATGCGTCGCTCGGTCGCCAACGCGCCATTTGCATCCCCCGCCTGGTACTGCGCCGTAAACAGCCCCCGCCACGCCGACGCCGAAGGCTTGATCCGCACCAGCTGCTCGTACAGCGACACCGCCGCCCGCGCCTCCCCCGCCTTCAGCAGAGTTCCCGCCAGTCCCTCCGTGGCCTCTGGACTGGTCGGCCGCATCCCCAGCGCCTGCCGGTACTTTGCCTCCGCAGTTGTCAGGTCGTTCTCATTCAGCGCCGTCCCACCCTCACCCAGCACAAAGTAGAAGCGCGACGTCTCCAGGTTTTTCTCGAGCCCGCTATCCTTCGCACCGTCCTGCTTTGCCTGCTCCAAAAACGAGATCGCCCCACCGAAGTTCTGCTGATTCATGCGGACGTACCCCATGCCCGCAAGAGCCCGCGCGTCATCCGGACGCTTCTGCAAAATCGCCGTAAACGCAGCGTCCGCTTCCGCGAACCGTTTTCCATTCAGCGCCGCATAGGCCGCCTGCTCTTCGCGGTCCGTCTCCCGCCGCTCTAAAACGTCTACACTCGGCGGTTCACCAGGAACAGCCGGCGAAGCAACCGAACCGCGTCCCGCAGCACCGCTACCCCTCTGCAGCCGCGGTGCCGCCGCTGCCCTGCTCGCGCGTGCCTGGTTCTCCGTAGCCGTCAGCGACTGCTGCAGCTCCGCATCCGGATGCGTACGCAGGTAGCTTCGGATCTCACCCGACGTCGCCGGATTCTGCGCATCCCACACCAGCGATTGCTTCAGCGCCTCTACCGCCCCCGGATCCCGCGGATGGCGCTCCAGCAGCCTGCGTCCCTCCGCACGTGTCTGCGGGTTATAGGTCAAAATCCGGCCAAGCGCGATCTGATAGCGCGAGTCCTGCGGATACCGATCCACAAGCGACCGAAATCCTGCAACGGCGTGCGGACGACCATCGTCAGTCGCGGCTTCAGTTTCGTAATATGCCAGGGACCAGTCACCAATGGGCGGCGCATTGCCAAACACCTGCCGGTAAATCACCATCGCCTGCGCGTAGTTTCCCTGCCCTGCCAGCCTGCCTGCCTTCTGCAGCTCCGCCAGCTGGTTCGACTGCGTCATCATGCCCTCGGCACGCGCAATCCCCGGATCGCTCGGGTTGATCGCGCGAAGCCGTTGCAGGTACGTGTTCGCCAGTGCCTGGTTGCCGGCGACCTTCGCGGCCCGTGCCAGGCCACCCAGAGCCTCGGTATTGTTAGGATCGGCAAGCAGCACCTGTTGCCAGGTTTGCGCTGCCATATCGATGCGACCCTTCGCTTCCAACGTATGTGCCTTGTCCAGCAACACACCCGTCACTGGACTCGGAGCTACAGAGACCGCCGCCTGCGCCAGACACGCCGACGGTATACCCGCGCCGAGTGCTGCGAGCAGAAAAAGCGTGGATCGCGTGTGCAACATCCGTGTCATTCAAACATCCTGGCAACGTGAATCAAATCGGCTTTCTATCCGACAAATCGAGGGAGGGTTCAAGGAATCTTAACCTGCACATCGTGTGGTGCGCATCACTAATCTGCAAGAGCGCTGCACTATAGTTGTCAACTCCTCCATTTCACCTGCAGCCGCCCATTCTTATCGAATCGAAAGCGCTGCTCACTCCATCCTTTGGCGAACAGCGCGAGATTCTGATCGTAGTACTCCGGCGTATGACCATATAGACCAGTAGCCTTATCAAAATCAGCATCCAGGCGATTGAACTGGGCGGTGCTTTCGCGCTTGTGCCCCGTCAACTGCAGGTAGGGTGCCACTGCCGCGGAGAAGCCCACTGGAGCATCGGCTTTCAACACTGTCCCATCGCTGCCTACCTGCAATGGCGGGAGCACGTGTGTACTCATGTACTGTCCCATGCCGCCCACTGCTGCCAGGCCAGCGTGCACCCCCTCGGTATGACCGTCTGCCATGCCAAGCCACAGGTACACCCGGATCGCGTCGTAGCTGCCAACGGCAACTCCGTCGTTCTTCCCCTGCGCCAATGCCTCCGGCGTAATGGACGGCTTGATCGTCGTGCCTGCAAGCACCCAGTCCGGCGCAAAGCCCGCCGGCGAACCCCCAGCCAGCAGCAGCGGCAGTCCGGTCTGCATGTCTGCCCACGGACCCGACGGCTGCTCCTCGCGCAACCTGGCCAGCAACTGCGGAGGTGTGTAGCTCAGGTTCAGCAGGTAAGCCGATCCACCGGGATGAAAACCCTGTGGTCCCGGGAGCAATGCCGACCCGACATTTGGAATCAGCGCAATCTCTGTATGAGCAATGTGGTCCGCAAGTACCTGCCCAAGTTTTTGCAGCCGATCGTCCTTCCATAGCCGCCCCGCCTCCAGGCAGTCGTACGCAAGCCAAAGGTCGGCGTCCCCGGCCGAGTTCCTGTCCAGCGCGGTCCAGGCACCCTCTGCATTCTTGCCCCACTTCCACGCTGGTAGACGCGCCGTCAAATCGCCGCCTGACAGGTTGTCCTCCGTCCAACGCAGCATTTTGTCAAAGGACGAACGGTCGTTCACCACCAGTGCAAAGAACATGCCATACGCCTGGCCTTCGCTGGTCGTCTTCTCATCGGCTGAGTGGTCGACAATCCTTCCAGAGCCATCCAGAAAGTGCGCCCGATATTGCTGCCAAAGCGGCCACGGCTGTTCAGCCCTGCAACCCTGCTGCGCCGCGAAACTCAACGAAAGCACCGCCGCAATCATCTGTTGCCAACTGAAACCAGACAGCCTTCCCCGTCTCCTGCGTGGCCACACCTCCACGCGTTAATCCTCCCCTTGCAGCCGCAGGCGAGCGCGCCGCCGCAGCCATACCCGCAGAAGCGCCGCGAGCAGAATGCACGCAAGAAACACAAGGATCACGACGAGCCAGGGGTATTGTGCAAAGAACATCCGCAGTTGCACAACCAGCGATAACGAACCAACGTTATAGTTGTCGGTCCCGATCCGGTAGGACGAGAACTGCGTGCCGTGTAGCACACTTACGCTCTGACCAATATCGCTCGATTGGGCAACGCGCAGAAATGTTGTCAGAAAGGTAGGGATCACGGCGCGATCGCGAAGTGCAATCACAACCACCGAACGTCCAGATCTGGACGGCCACTCCAGTCCCTCGATCAATGCATCGGGCAGTCCGCCAGAGGTCTCCAACTGCCCGGACTGCACGTGGTCAGACGACCGTACCTTCCACCAGGCATGCTGCAGCGGAGCGAAAAATCCCTGGGTGTCCTGAACTCTCAAACCTCCTGAACTCACCTGGACTGGAAGTCGGTTATTCAGCTTTTGAATGGCCGGTTGATCGTCAACCGTTCCCATCACGATGTAGTTCTTGTGGCCGTCCTGCGTCATCGCATCCGGGCCCGCGACCGTAACGTTGGCGGCAGGATAGCCCGTCTGCGCACCAAAGTGACCCATCAAGGTCAGGTATGTTTCAATTTCGTCCGCACCAGGGTTGTCCGGCAAAATGACCGCAGTTTCCGACAGGTCCTTCATCTGGGTGAAGGGGAATCCCGCATTTGCAAACAGCTCCAGATCCGGCAGCTTCGCCAGATGTGGGATGTCGCGGATATCCAGGTAGCTGTCCTTTAACACGGAGCCTTGCAGGTTCAACGGCGCTGTGTCCTGACACTTGCCTTTTTTCGCAATCTGAAAGACAAACTTCAAATTCAGCGAGTTCGAAAACGGGCGCATGTCCGCCCATGGAACCGCAATCTCCGTTTCGAGCTTGGCGCTTGCCGTATCCTTGTGCGGCATCGGCGTCGAGCTGACGTACGCACCATTCATGTACACCTGCAACGTACTTTCCTGCGCCAGCGGAACGGGGTTGTATCGATACTCCAAATGGAACGGCAGGATGGCATTGTCGCCACGGTACAGGTCTGGTGGCAGGCGGAAGTAAATACCAACTGGTACCGACCCGTCGCCTTGAAGATCACCGGTATTCATGATCTGTCCGACTGTGATCGGGTTTGCCGAATCGGTCGGAAGCCATCGCGGTGCATCATCTGCGACGCTCTTCTTGACCGGCTTCATGGAAACGGAGACCTGGCTTCCCTGCCACAGATCCCGCTGCAGCGACAAGGCACGCGCGGCCATAATCGTGTCGTCCGCAGAGTCACCTGTAAGGATCAACACCTTCGAGTAGGGGTCTGACGGGTTGGTCCTCATGGCAACAGTTGGGCCGCCGGAACCTTGCATATTCAACGACGCCGGCAGATCGGCGGAACTCTCACTAACCACAACCACGTTCCCGGGCGGGATTTGACCGAATGAGACCGGGAAACGGACCGGACGAAAGTCCGTCGGCAGCAGGCCAAACCACGATGCGGCGATGCCAGCAGCCTCTAGACCTTTGGTTGAGGGCTGGTTCAGGAACACAATCGGGATTACGGGGTGAAGGTTCACGGCTGCGTCGTAAAAAGGCAGCGGCAACAACTTCAGATCGTCCTGCAGCGGCAGCAGATTGCCTTGAAGTTCAATCGAACTGTTTGCATCAACATGGGTCCACAGCGTGGAGTGTGAGGGATCCTCGCACTGCAGCGTGTAGTGCCCAATGAACTCAAACGTTATTTGGTTGTCATGCACCAACATCTCGGCCGGCATCTCGAGCGTGGCTTCCAGCTGTGCGTTCTCCTCCCCGGCACGTTTCGGGGAGAGTTGTTGCGAAGCCGCTACCTTCTCGTCCGGTGTAAGGTCCTGCGGCGCGCCCACGTAATTCGGCTGCGCTGTAACGGGAAGCGTCGCGAACAGTGTCCCGTTCACGCTTACTTTCAAATGCGACAGCGCCGGCAACAGACCCGGCGAGAAGTGGAAGCGCAGACGCATGGTTGCGCTTTTCACGACCTGCGTTTGCGGTACAGAAAAGTATAACGAGTGGTACGCATCCGTACCGCGCAACACAATTGTGTCTGGAACACCAACATCGGCCAGCGTAAAGACGTTGTCGAACTGCCCAACGCCTCCGGGAGCGGATCGTCCTGGCCCCTGCAGACCTGGGTTCAGGGCCGTCGATGAGCCCGGAAGCGTGACCGCTGATGCACTGGCTCCCGGCCTGACCGTTGTGGGCTGCGCCTGTGCACCTCGCCCCCCCAGCAGTGAAAGTCCAACCGCAAGAAACAGGCCAAGCGGCACAATGCTCGTGGCCAATTTTGTACGTGCGGCACTCTCGCCACCGGTGTCTCCACGCTGCAGGAGCCCTCCCAGTGTCTCTCTTAAACCAATAACTGCCAGGCACATGATCAGCCAGAGACTACGGAGCGGACGGTCCGGGTCTCTCGTTTCTCCCCACCCGAGCCATGTGTCAGCACGGGAGTAAAGGACCTGTGTCAACGTTTCTTCCTCTTGCAAAGTCAACGGTTCGAACTGTGCACGCACTTCAGTGGTGGTCACTCGAACGATCGTGGCAGGCAGACCAGATTCACCATCCAGCACCGGAAACAGAATGCAAACCGTAGTTCCAGGTTGAATGGTATGCGGCGAGTCCATCTCCATCAGCACTCCGCCGCTCGACACATCTGCCGTCAACCCTTCAACGATCGTGCCATCATTCAGTTCAATCCGGGCAGGCAACTGCATGGTGACGCGCACAGTTGACCGACGCTGCTGACTCTCCCACGCCACACCGCATGCGACGCCTAAGATCAATGTATTGAACAACGTCCAGATAACATTCATAGCGATGGTTCCAGGATGCGTTCCATCCCACATATTCGCGGGCACATTCAGCAACCAACTCAACGGTGCAAAACCCGTCTCCAACCTCGAAAACTGAAAATACCTAGGAATCGCGCACATCAAACCCAAAGCGTTAAACCCCAGCATCGTTAAAAACGGCAGCGCGATGCGCGCATCGAAAAAGCGGCGACTCACCACACCCCCCTTGGCGGTGACGTTGAACGATCCGAATTTTGGATTGAGTAGCGCGAGTGTGGTAGGCAACAGAATGTAGGGCGCCAACACCGTTTCGTAGATTTCGTTCCAAAACGAGTGGCGATGCTGGCCCTGGATACGCGAGTTTGTCATAGACGACAGCACAAGGTGCGGAAAAGCATAGGACAGGATGGCTGCCCAGTATCCTGGAATATTTGTGTGACCCAGTACCAGGTAAATGAGCGGAGCAAAAAGGAAGATAAGCCTGGGGAGACCATACAGGAAGTGGGTCATGGCATTGAAGTAGCAGATACGTTGCAGGAACTTCAGGCCAGGAGCAAAGAGCGGATTGTCCGTCCGCATCACCTGGATCATGCCGCGAGCCCAGCGGATGCGCTGTTTGATGTGGCCACTTAGGCGCTCGGTGGCAAGGCCTGCCGCCTGCGGAATATTGATATAAGCGGTGTTCCAGCCGCGCATTTGCATGCGAAGGCTGGTGTGAGCATCTTCTGTGACGGTTTCGATTGCGATTCCGCCGATTTCGTCCAGTGCAGATCGACGGAGGACAGCGCATGACCCACAGAAGAACGTTGCATTCCAGAAGTCGTTGCCGTCCTGCACAATTCCGTAGAACAGCTCACCTTCATTAGGGATCGAGCGAAACTGGTCAAGATTGCGCTCAAACGGATCCGGTGAATAGAAGTGGTGCGGAGTTTGCAACATACCAAGTCGTGCATCGCGCATGAACCAGCCAACCGTAACCTGCAGAAATGAGCGTGTCGGCACGTGGTCTGAGTCGAAGATGGCGACGAGTGGCGCGTCGAGCCGTTCCAGAGCCCGGTTGATGTTACCTGCCTTCGCGTGGGCATTATCGTCGCGAGTCATATAACCGATGCCCGCTTCCTCCGCGAAGATACGGAACTCGTCCCGCTTTCCATCGTCGAGGATGTAAACATTTAGCTTGTCTGCGGGCCAATCAATGTTCATGGCAGCAAGCGCGGTGTACCGCACAATGCTGAGGGGTTCGTTGTACGTGGGGATCAGCAGATCAATCACAGGCCACTCTTCCGGGTCGTCCGGAAGCGGCACGGGAGTCCTGCGGAGAGGCCAGAGCGTTTGGATGTAGCCAAGGTAGAGGATGGAGAATGCGTAGGCTTCAGCCAATAGCAGGGTAAGAATAAAGAACGCATCCAAGTATCCCCATTGCGAACTCGGATCGCGAAGGAACTGGACCACTGTGGAAATGCGCCACCACGCATAGCGAAAGGTGCTAAAGCACGACGACAGCATGAGCGTGAGAGTAATGAGATAGGAACTAGAAGACCTGTCCATCCAAATGGCGATGAGGACCGAGATCACACCGAGCACTGCCTGCTTGGGCCACGTTAACTCGATGGCACCGCTGTACAGCAGTGCCAGCAGGCTAATGAATACCATGGTGCTGCGGAAAATGTGAAGCAGTGGGCTGCTGCCGGTCTCAAACTTAGTCCAGATGGCAGTTCGCGTCATTGTTCTCTCCAGCGTGAGCCGCGCACGTCTGCAATACCCGGTGCGGCAAGGCCGCGGATCCAGTTTGCGAGCCTCATGTAATCGTCCACGATGGGACTACCCGGGGCATAGTCGATGACGGTCATACCTTCGGCAAGCGCCTCAGACACAGCTGGAGCTCTGGAGATAGTGACGGGCAGCAGTCGGTCGCCCAGAGCTTTACGCAGGGCTTCCCGGACATCGAGATGAAGAGGTAGGGCCGAATCGAACTGATTCAGAACGTAGTATGGGCGAACTGGCTGGTTTTCTGCATCCCTAATCTCTCCGAAGATGCTTTCGATGCTCTGTGTGGTGAGAATGGAGTTCATGTCTGGAGCGACCGGGACCAGAAAATAGGGCTTTGTGGTTGCCAAACGGCGCGCCAGCCAAAATCCCCCGCTCGCAAGGTCTACGATGATGCGCTGCACCGTCGTTGCACGTTCCGCGAGATCCTTCAGCAGACCGTTCTGCACGTCTTCATCGCTAACCATGCGGTCCTGTTCATAGTGAACCATCAACACCGATGCATCTGTACTACCTGCCGGTGGATTGAACGTACGAACGGCACCTGGCCTGAGGTCACGCGCGCCGAAGTAATAGGGGAGCAGGCCATGCGCATTCGTGTCGGCCATCATGACCTTTTCGCCCAGTGATGAAAGCGCGCGACCAAGGGTCGCAGCCATGCTGGTCTTGCCGACACCGCCGCTCAGTGAGAGAAGGGTAACTACGGACGCAGCTATGGAGGCTGGACGGAGATGATTTTTTTCGACATCGGCCTGCTGTTCCATCAAGCCTTGAAGTGCAAACCAACGGGATGCGACCCGCTCCCGACTCTGTTGCAGAGTGTCCGGCGCGGGAAGGATGCCGGCTTGGGCGACAAAAGCTTGGTCTGCAGGCATAGTTGTGTCCTTTCTCAACTCGGAGGAAGAAGACGTACTTTGTCCGGAAAAGCTCGATGCGCTCGCAATCAACGTTGAGTAAGACTGTGCATGAAAGGGCGAGCTACGAACGGCTCTGGCGGGCGGTCCAAACTCAACCGGCGCGAACACGGGCTGCGGGACTTGAGGCAAATTGTCCTGCGCCTCTAAGGCCTGATCCTCGTTGTAGGCCAACCAAGCTGGCGGAACAAACGAATCAGCCTGAGAGGTAAGTTCCATGACGCGGATGGGGACAGATTCATCATGGCGGGGCTGACGTACGGTCCGAGCACGATTGTCCGCTGCTGAAGAACGTCGATGACGTCTTTCCGTTCTCTCCCCTTTGCTTTCCCACGCGTCTGAGGGGGCGTGCACTTCGGCAGAGGGAATGCCGTCATGATTTTGGACGAACCGAGGCTGGGGACGAATGTGGAGGTCGTGCTCGGCAGTGCCGTATCCCTGGAATCGATCACTGATCTTTCTGAACCTCTCCCTTGCGCCGTCGGAGTAGTAGTCGTCATCGGCAGCGGCCCAGCCATGAACACTTTCAACGTCATCGGCAGAGACATGCACCTGCTCTTCTGAAGCAAGGCTCGCTCGGTCCTCGCGCCTGCCGATCACATCCCGCGAGGGTAGTGAATCACGCAACGGTGGTAAATCACGCATGGGAGAAAAGCTGCGGTAATCCTGTGCCGGCGATGGGGCGAAGGTCGTGTTTGCACGGTAGGACTGCAGGGTACCCGCGTCAAATTCGTCAGACCCTGGGTGCACGGGCAGAACATAGGTCTTCCGCTCAGTAGACGCCCGAGAAGCCTGAGATGTGCGGACACCGGGCGTGGGGGCAAAATAGGCAGGATCGACTTGACCCGTGTAATAGTAGGGATCGTCCAGCTGGCCAGGTGGACTTTCCTCAACGCGACCGTCCATCTGAGACCGGTACTGCGCATCGAACTCTGCATATCTTGCGGCTTGCTCCTCGGCACGCTTACGCGCTTCCATCATCTCTGTCCGAGCAGATTGTGCACGGAGGCGAAGTGTTTCGGCTGATTGCTGCCGTCTCTGTACTTCTGCTTGTTCCCGATCGACGTTCGCCTGTGCTTGCCTGAATTGTTCCTCGGCGTTTGCCTTTGATTCAGCATTGGCCACAACTTCAGCCTCAGCCTGCTGAGCCACTTGCAGTGACCTATGAGCATCCTCCAACTCTTTGCGAGCCGCATCTTCCAAAGCACGCGCGGCTTCCAATTCCACCTGCTGCTGCTCCTCGGCAAGCCGAGCTCGTTGTTGGGCGCGGTACTCGCGACGAGAAGCCGAAAAATCACGGTATTTAGCACCCGGAAGATTGGCCCAAGAGTAAAGAATGGCAACGTCTTCTGGGGTAGCAGGAAGCGCCGCGGCTTCTTCAGTCATTGCACTCTTCCCGTCGCTCACGTCAATGCCTCCACTTTCTGATGTGGCCGAATAGTCCGGCTCCCAAGCGACGTGCATGGGCAACGGTGCATTGCTTTTATTTCTAAACTTACGTCGGCTACTGACCGAATGTCAACGATACGGGTATGCAACGAAAGTGTGACACCAATGCGAAGTTGCAGAAGAGAAAACTTGACGTTTGGCGGCCTAGGTACTTCGTCTGAGTCCACCCCAGGCACGGTCAGAAAGCCACTTTGGTCTGATTTAACCCAACACATGGATTCTGCTTCAACACAGGGATTCTGCTATAGTGGCATTGTTGAGCGGGAGTAGCTCAGTGGTAGAGTGCTTCCTTGCCAAGGAAGATGTCGCGGGTTCAAATCCCGTCTCCCGCTCCAATCAGTCTGTGCTCCCTGGCCAGTCCTGATGCGCACTCATTTTGCGCGGTGTAGTAAAAGAGCGGCGCGGTACCCAAGTGGTAAGGGAGAGGTCTGCAAAACCTTTATGCGTCGGTTCGATCCCGACCCGCGCCTCCATACTTTCTGATTGTCTTGCATTTGCAAGCACGTTCAGCTACTCAGATTCCGATCAGGCTCAGGACGGTGAACTGACAATCTGTAGACGTGAAGCACTTTCCTCTTCACATTTTCCTGCACGCCGATGGCCTTCTTCCCGAAATGGCTTTACCCAGGCGGCAAAACGTGCAGCCTCCAGCAGGCGCAATTTCATTTGCTGGTTTGCCTTGGTACAGCACGACGTGGCGTGCTGCCTATACCGCGCCGTGCAAGTACAGTGCGCAAATACGGGAAACCGGGATGACAGCTTTGCGTGAAAAACCTGGTCATCGTACAGGCCGTGGAATTCATCTTCAAAGCCGTTGACCGCACGCGCTGCTGCTGTGCGCATGACCACTGTGCACATGCATGGAGCGAGGCTCTCGTCCTGCAGCATCCAGCGTAAGAGTGTGCCAGGCTGCAGTACACCACAGGGCGAATTCTGCGGGACCAGTGGCGGGATGTAATTTGCACCCCACCAAGCGCATTCCGCTGCTTGCTGATCATACGGCAACTCGTGATCCACCCAACGTTCTGCAGAAGCATAAACCATAGCCACGTCGTGATGGTGTTTGAGAATCGCCATCTGAGTGGAGAGATGATGCGGCAAAAAGATGTCATCACAGTCGAGGAAAGCGATCAGCGGCGACCTGGCGTGCCGCAATGCGAGGTTTCGGGATGCACTGATGCCACGGTTTACATGTGCGGGATGCTGCAACAGGCGAATACAGTGCGGGTAAAGGGCGCAATACTGTTCAACGATGGTAACGCTGTTATCGGTCGATCCGTCATCGACCACAATCAGTTCCCACCTTGCTTGGGTCTGTTGTCCAAAAATACTTTCAATTGCCTCTTGCAAGTAGCTCTGACCGTCCAAGACCGTCATAAGTACGGAGACGTCTGGGGCCATTGCACGATCGTTGTTCGAAGGCATTAACGTATTGTGGCAGGGTTTGCCAGTATTGGCACAAGCAACTCAAGACGAGGGTGCACGAGCCTTGTGCGGTTAGCGCATCCCACACACTGAGCATTGATCGGGAGTTGTGTAGCGATACTCGTGTGCCGTTTGGGAGTTTGCATCTACTATCCCTTTCCTGCCATTGCATTTCTGCCTGTCATCCTTCATGGAATCAAAGGCCGAGCAAGACGCCGGGCATTCGAGTCTTGGTTCATTTGTACTGAGTTTCGAGGTAAAACATTGAGGACGAAGTACATCGGTGACGATCCGAGGCAGCCCATCTACCCACATGAGGGCAGCTTTAAGCGTGAGGTGAGATGGGCGCTGCGGCTTGGCGGGCCACTCGCCATTGGCGAGCTTGGATGGATGTCGACCTACATCGTTGACGCTTTAATGATTGGCCGGCTGCCGCATTCGGCATTGTCCATCGCGGCATCTTCGCTTGGAAATACGATCTACTACGCACTGGCATTCTTTGCGATTTATCTGCTGAACGGGTTGGAGACGTTCATTGCTCAGGCATTCGGTCGCGGGGATCGCGAAGAATGCATTCGCATGCTGGCGCAGTCTATGTGGATCGTACTGGCAGGCACCCCACTGGTAATGCTGTTGTCGCTGGGTAGCCTGGCGCTGCTACCACACTTTGGCACACCGCCAGAGCTTGTGGCAGAAACACGCCGTTATATGAATGCGTTAGTTTGGTCTACGCTACCACTGATGCTGTACATGGCTCTTCGGCGGTACTTACAGTCCGTTGACCGAGTAGCAGCAGTATCGGTGTCGCTGGTGACGGCAGCGGTTGTAAACCTAATGGCTGACTGGATCTTCCTGTATGGACATTTCGGTGTGCCTGCGATGGGCGTGGCAGGTTCAGGTTGGGCGACATGCCTTGTGCGCGTCTGGATGCTGGCATTACTGCTGGCTGCAACGTCGCGCAACCTGCGTTCATGGGGACTACACACGGGCAGACACTTGCTAAAGCCTGACTGGTCAAGGCTGCGGGCTCTACTGCGGATTGGATGGCCGAGTGGCCTGCAATTCAGCCTGGAGCTTGGGACTTCAACGTACATGTCCATTCTGTGTGCGCGGCTGGGAACCACTGTGCTTGCAGCGCACCAGGTCACGCTGGACCTGAACGCCTTTGTATACATGGTGCCGGCCGGCCTTTCGTATGCCGCAATGATCCGTGTTGGCCAGGGTGCAGGGCGCAGCGATCTGAGACAAGTGCGCCAGTCTGCAAGGGCGACGTTTGCGCTGGCAATGAGCTTTAGCTTCGTTTCTTCGCTTCTACTTGTCGGCCTGGCTCCACTCTGGGCCGGCTTATACACGAATGACCACCAGGTGGCTCTAGCAGCGGTGCCGATCCTTGCCATTGCCGGTGTCCTCCAGTTGAGCGACACCGCCTTTGTGATTTCTGCATCCGCACTTACCGGGCTTGGTAACACGCGGACACCGCTGATGATCAGCGTTGTGTGTAACTGGATGCTGGGTATGCCCATTGCGTGGCTGCTTACCTTCCGCGCCGGCCAAGGACTACACGGGCTGTGGATCGGGAGAGGTGTCGGTTCGCTTACGGCAGGAGCCGCCATCTATACATACTGGCTAGTCAGGATGCGTCAAGCGCAGAAGACCGGTGCTGACCAGGAAATTTCTTTGCTTACGCCACTACAAGCCCATTAAGAAAGGAACTCACGAACCATCTGCGCTACTTCTTTGAGGCTGCCCATGAGTCCGAATTCCGTACCAGTGCAATCAGGCTGCCTTGCTGCTGTCGCTATCGGCGGGTCCTGCTGCGGCCGGGCACAGTGAACCCAAGCACATTACAGGTACCTGCTCCGTCTGGGCAAGATGGTGGTTGGAAGGATCGAACGGCATTCGCAAGAGGAAAACTGATGCTCAAATCCAGCCGCAGCCATCAGTTCAGCAACGGCTGGCGCTGCCTGTACTTCAATGCGAGGGCGATGCGCGAAGCTCTCATTTCGCTCCTTTGTGTACGAGCGATTGCTGATCGTTCTTATCGGATCTGAAGTGTTCGATCTGCATCATCTTGCTTTCCCACTGGTGAGCAGACTTTCGGAGACCCTGTTGTGACTCATTGCGGGGCCAACAACGCGAGTCAGGTTCGTTTCAGATTACCGACCACCTTGACTCGTCGGTCCATTCGCCCTATTCTGCGACCATGCGTCCCACGCTCTTCACATGTTGTTGCGGCTCTTCGCAGGTCTGTCCTGTCGAATTGAGCGGTTGCAACGTGGTCGACTGTAGGTAGTTCTCCACATCCGCAATCTTTCGCCGGGACACCCACTTAGTGGTACTTTCCCGTGTGTCCTGTCCGTGCATGGGTCTCCGTCATCTTTCTCTCCATGCTTCGATGAGGACACATGCTCAAGCGCCCGCTCCCGATTCTCGCCTTTACCGCTATTGCACTTGCATCGCCTATCGTTAGCCAGACGTACAACGGTGGTATTCGGGGCGTTGTTACCGATGCTTCCGGCGCACTCCTGCCCGACGCAGCCGTTACGTTGACAGACGAGGGCACCGGCCAGGTGCGCAACACGCACACAGACGGTGCCGGAGTTTACGTCTTCAACGCGCTGCGGCCGTCCATCTACAACCTGCATGTTCAAGCGCCGTCATTTAACGCGGCAGACCGCACTCACATCGCGGTCGCTACACAGGATTTCATAACGCTCGACCTGCAACTGTCGGTGGGCGCAGCGGACCAGTCGGTTCAGGTGTCCGCGCAAGCACCGCTTGTCGACAGCTCAACCTCGTCGATCAGCGCGGAGTTTGACCAGCGACGGCTTGAAGACATCCCGGTGCTGGGCCGTAATCCTTACATCACGGCAAGCCTGAACGGCGTTTTCATCAATACAGGGAATCCGCAGTTCATCCGATTTGCCGATCAGAACGGAACCTCGCAAACCTCTGTCGCGGGCGGGCCGGTCGCCACCAACCTGTACCTGGTCGATGGCGTGCCCATCACCGACACCAACAACCGTCCCGTGGTGATCCCCACCATCGAATCCATCCAGGACGTGAAGCTGCAGGCGCTGACGTATGACGCACAGGTGGGGCGTACCGGAGGTGGCGTCTTCAACACGTTGCTACGTTCCGGCAGCAACAGCCTGCACGGCAGCCTTTTTGGCGAAACGCGCCAGACACGGTGGCTGGCCAACGACTTCTTTGCCAACCGCAGCGGCATTCCCCGGCCCGACAGCCCGTATTACAACTGGGGTGCCTCGCTCGGCGGCCCAGTGGTGATTCCGCACCTGTATGACGGCCGCGGCCGCACCTTCTTCTGGGTTGCCGCAGAAGGCTATATCCAGACCTCGCCCTACACTGCGACCTTCGTTGTGCCTACAGCCGCGCAAAAGACAGGCGACTTCTCGCAGACCTTTAACGCTGACGGCAGCCTGCACGTCATCTACAACCCATACGACCAGTACACCGACGCGACCGGCACCCACCGCAGGCCGTATGCCGGCAACATCATCACTGCGCCAAACGCGGTTGGCCGCGCCATCGCGTCGTACTATCCCAATGCCGGTCCAGATGGCACTTTTACGGGTACCGATAACGTGCGGGACCACGCCCAGCAGGTGACGGTTAAGCTGGATCAGCAGGTACGGCCCTGGTGGCAGCTCAGCGGCTCGTACATCTTTTACGAGGCGTTGCAGCCGCTGGGCAATCCACTGCACACCCTGCCCGGCAGTTATTCGTACACCTACCATCGCCAGGTCGATGCCGTGCAGGTCAACAGCACCTTTGTCCTAAACCCGACCACCGTCGTCACCGCGCGTTACGGCACCAACCGCTTTCCGAACCTGATTGCCGAGGTGAGCCAGGGCTTCGATCCTGCGGCGCTCGGCTTTCCCACCTCGCTCACAAGTCAGCTACAGTCGAAGTTTTTCCCCACGATCTTTCTGGCAGACCACGACCAGCTTGGCCAGAACACAAGTCAGCTGGACAACTGGAAATCGCAACAGCTTAGCGCGACGCTCGCCAGGACTGCTGGCCGGCACAACGTAACGGTGGGCGCGGAGTACCGCCGCCTTCGCATGAACTACCAGGATTTCGGCAACGCACCCGGTACCTATACCTTCTCCGGTGCGTTTACGCAGGCCGATCCCAATTCTTCCGACGGCCTTTCCGGTTCTGATGTCGCCGACCTCCTGCTAGGCACACCCATCGCTGGAGAGATCGACCTGACCACACCGCTACACACCTACCTTGATTACAACGCCGTCTTTGTGCAGGACGACTGGCGCATTCACCCGCGTTTAACCCTGAACCTGGGCCTGCGCTGGGATTCGGAGAGCGGCCTGAAGGAAGACAACGACCACATCGCTGTGGGCTTCGACCGTGCAACACGGACCACCCTGGCCAACGGCGCGCAGGTGACCGGTGGAATTCTGTTTGCCGGCGCGAATGGTAGCTCTCGCGATGTCGGTGACCTGTCGCGCGCCAAATTTGCGCCGCGCCTTGGTGCTTCATACCAAGTGACCAGCCGAACGGTGGTTCGAGCGGGCTACGGCATCCTGTACGCACCCACGCGCTACGATCCGGTCGCGTCACTTGCCCCCGGGTACACTCAGGCGAACTCACTGGTGGCTAGCACCGACAACAATCAGACACCCGCAACCACGCTCAGCGATCCGTTCTCACAGGGGCTGGTGCAGCCTGCGGGTAATGCCGCCGGCCTGCTGACCGGAATCGGCAACTCCGTTACGACCTATGACCAAGCCTTCCACGCGCCGCGGGTGCAGCAGTTCTCTGCCGGCGTGCAGCGCGATTTGCCGGGCCACGTCGCGCTTGATGCGGAGTACATCGGCACGCGCGGCGCAAACCTGTCGCCGTCGCCTACGGGCAGCAACGCGGTCAACATTAACCAGCTCGACCCTGCCTATCTGTCACAGGGCAGCGCGCTCAATCAGTCTGTTGCCAATCCCTACTACGTCCCTGGCGGCCCGGGTCTGATCGGCCAATCGAACCTCTCGCGTTCCCAGCTGCTGCGGCCCTTCCCGCAGTTTACCTCCGTCAACCTCTTCCTCAGTTCGGCCCACTCCGACTACAACGCCCTGCTCATCAAAGCCGAGAAGCGCGCCGCGCACGGCCTCAACCTTATTGGGTCTTTCACCTGGTCGCGCAACCGGGACTCCTCGTTCGCGACGGCCAACAGCATTCAATCTACCGGCGTTGCAGCGCCGCAGAACGCCTACGATCTTGAGGCCGAATACTCCTATGCGGTCAACCATGTGCCCTACCGTTTTGTCGCGGGCGTCATTTACGATCTGCCGTTTGGTCGAGGCGAACGCTTCCACACCGGCACACGCTGGGCAGACGAGGTGTTAGGTCATTGGCAGGTCAATGTTCTTCCCACCTTCCACAGCGGCTTCCCCATCACCATTCGCCAGACCAGCAATCCCAATAGCTCCGTCGTGGGCAATGTTGTGCAACGGCCAACTCTCAACCCCGGCGTTCCGCTCGGCACATCCGGCAGCCTCTACAACCGTCTGAACGGGTACATAAATTCAGCCGGCTTTACCGCCTCCTCCGCATATACCTTTGGCAACGCACCACGCACGCTACCACTGCGCGGACCCGGCGTCGCAAACTGGGACATGTCCCTGTTCAAAAATGTTCCCATCCGTGACCGCGCCAACATTCAGTTTCGCGCGCAGCTCTTCAATGCCATGAACACGCCACAGTTTGCCGGCCCAAACACTGCGTTCGGCAGCGCAAATTTTGGAAAGATTACGGCTCAGGCCAACTTCCCCCGCTACCTGCAACTCGGCCTGCACGTGCGCTATTAAATCGCACAGCAGGCCCGCAAAGGATCGCTATGCCGCACGATGTTTCAAGACGGTCGCTGGTAAAGTTGTCGACGATGCTGATTGCAGCCGGGGCCATGCCGCTGCGGGCGCAGAAAAGGGACGCCGTGACAGGCGACGACGAACCTATTTTCCTTAACCTGAACGAGAATGCGTTCGGTCCATCGTCCTCCGTGGAGCCTGCCATCCAGCAGTCCTTGGCAAAGCTGGCGCGATACGCCGACGCGAACACGGCAGCCCGGTTCGCGCAGCAGGTTGCCGCATACGAACATGTACCGGTCGACCAGGTGCTGCTTGGCGAGGCCCTGGGCGGCCTGGGTCTGTATCTCAGCAGTGCCGGCGGCCCCGGGGGCGAGTTCATCTATTCCGCGCCAGGCTATCTTGCGCTCGTCGCGGCGGCAGCTCATGTGGGTGGGGTAGGTGTTCCGGTGCCTCTTAACGCAGACCTTCAGAACGACCTTCCCACAATTCGATCGCGCGTCAACGCGAAGACGCGAGCGACGTACCTCATAAACCCGCACAACCCCACGGGAACGCTCAGCGACCTCGCCACGTTTCATAGCTTCCTCGCCGACGTGTCACAGCAGGCGCCCGTTATCGTCGACGAAGCCTACCTGGAATACAACGAAGATTTCTCCCGGCGTTCTGCCGTCTCGCTTGTGCGCAGTGGAGCCAACGTTCTCGTCTTCCGTACCTTCGACAAAATCCACGGCCTGGCAGGCTTGCCCATCGGCTATACGCTCGGCCCTCGGCCGCTAATTGAAGCATTGAAGAAGCAAGGGTTGGGCGACGCCGAAGGCCTAGGCAGGGTGAACCTGGCTGCTGCATCTGCTGCCCTTGCAGACACGGCTCATACCGCCTCTGTCCGCCGCACTATCAGCATCGAGCGCGCAAAATGGCACGCGTTCCTGGAAGGCGAGTTGAAGCTTCGCCACGCACAAGCTGCTGCAAACTTTGTCTTCTTCGATACTGGCCGACCGCACGAGGAAGTAGCAGGACGCTTGCGTCAGCAAGGAATCGTGGTCGCCCGTGCTTTTCCGCCCTTCAACACTTGGGTGCGCATTACCATTGGACTGCCGTCACAAAACAGCGCTGCTCAACGAGCTCTAGCCAAGGCGCTTGCCTAGACGGAGGCACAATGCCTCTCTAGGAGCGAGCAGATCAAGAAACGTGGTCACTACAAAGGTCTACTATGCAGATGACACGCCCGACCGATCGTTCTTCTGTACCAGGGTCATACTCGTATGAAAATGCGGAGGACTGGCGCGACAGAGATGTCCAATGCCTTTTCGGAAGGATAAGTGCCCGAACTATTTGGTTGCACGCTTTTTGCGAACGCGACAAACACCATCTTTTTAGGATGGTCGTGCTTGGACTGTAAGCAATTTCGTGGACGGCAGCGTTGCGAAAAGGCGAACTCCTTGGATCGCCAAACAGGTGCACCACCGCCAAACGATACTTGTTGGTGTGGAACGCAGAATCGAGAGAGCCTGCGAGTCCAACGTGCGCTGGTTTCCATTGTCGGAGGTGTCAAGCAATGGCGCCTGCTCGGTCACGATTACCTAAGTGACGTCATCGCAAACCACCAACTTCCGTGTGACATCGCGATTCTCGTTGCCCAGCAAACCGAATTCGACCTTGCTTGAGGAAACCTGCGCTTCAGTCACCACGGTGTGTTTGCCGGGAGCGAGCGAGACAATGTTATATACCCCCGGTAGCGCCAGTGGTTGCGTTCCGTTGCACATCAGCTGCCACGTCAGTCAGGGTGACCGCGGCATTGGCGACGGCGGCACCACTTGGGTCAAGCACTTGCCTTGTAGGCTAACCCGAGAACTGGGCGCAGTGTTTTTGAGTTCGCGAGAAGCGCAGGTGATAAGGGTGCGATACACGGGCGATCAGAGAAAACGTCCTTTGCACGATGTAGGAATTCGGGGATGCATTTGTTAGCAGCAGTAGGTTATAGTTCATCCCAGATTGAGGACAGTCGTAGTAAGGAGAACTACTAGAAATAGTAGCGCTCATTCGGCTGCATACCTTTGTAACAAGCAAACTTCGGCTTAAGTTGGGTCAACACAGCACAAAGCAGGCGAAACCACTCTGCAGTGGACAGCCGGCTCATTTTTCACATAGCCGCCTTAGTTCATTTCGGTGTTCGTAAGCGCTTTCGCATGGCTCGTTAGCACTTTCTAGACACGTCAGGCAGATGCGGTCCAGCAGCAAACACCGCATACAGGGAGCGCGCATGACACAGGACGCAGGCACATATATCGAACGTGACGAAACGGCAGCAAGCGAGTGCGATCAACCGAGCTTTGTGGGGCGGCGCGCCTTTGTCGCAGGCCTGGGTGCGGTGGCGTGGGCGACAAACACGCATCCTCTGTTTGCATCAGTCGCACGTACCGGAACTGTTCCGCTTTCCGTAAATCTGGCACGCCTTGCAGTGCCGTCAAGCCACTCGGTAACGAGCGAAAACAAGATTGCGGCGTTGAACGACGGTGTTGTTCCCAAGAACTCTGCAGACCGTGAGTCCGGCACATTTGCCCTTCGGGGTACCGTGACCGGCGAGGTCTCCGGCACCTGGGTGCAATACGCATGGAGCAAACCTGTGAGGATGGACCGGGTCGAGATCTACTGGGCCGTCGACCCTCCACGACCTGACGCGCCCCCTGGCAGTGGTTTTGTGCCCATGGATGTACCCAGCGCATATCGCATCCTGTACTGGGACGGTGCACATTTCGTACCGGTGCAGCAGGCCAACGGGTATGGCCGCGCCGCTGATGCATTCAATAGCACCAGCTTTCAGCCGGTCACGACGGATAGACTGCGCGTAGTGGTCGATAACGGGAAACATGCGGATACCGGCATTCTAGAGTGGCGAGTCTTTAGCGCGGGCGCTGTACCCGCAATCGCGCCTGTCGTGAGAGCAGGCCTGGACCGTTGTGTTGTGATGGGCGGACGCACGTATCTGGCAGGTTCTGCGGTATTTTTGCAGGAGACTTCGGCCAATATCGCTCGATGGAGCAAGGTGAGTGGTCCTGGACAGGTTCTGTTTGCGGATGCCAGAACACCGGCTACTACGGCTTCGTTCTCTGCGCCGGGCGACTATGTGTTGCGACTGAAGGGCAGCGGAGAGGGACAGGCCGCGCAGTCGGTGCTGCACGTGCACGCTGAACCGGCACCGCCTGCAAAAAGGCTGGAGGTGGTCTACACAAGGCGATATTCCATCGACAGCCCCTTGTGGAATGCACGCGCGAAGAGCCTCATCGTGAACTGGATTCCCCACTGCATCGCATACTGCGAGCGAACCGACATTCCAAAGAACAAGGGCGATGGAGGGCTCGACAATTTCATTGAGGCTGGCAAGGCAAACCGGGGTGAGCCGCATCATGCGCATCGCGGATATGTGTTCTCAAATGCGTGGGTGCACCAAACGGTCGAGTCAATGTGTATTGCATTGATGGTAGATCCACAGGGTGACCCGGACATGCTGACGGCGCAGGACAACATGCGGTTGACGCTGGAGCGTTGGATCCCGATTATTTTGGCCGCGCAAATGCCGGATGGCTACCTGCAGACGGCATACATTCTGGCCGACCGGGAAAGCTGGCCCAGGCGCTGGTCTCCGGAGCACAGGGGCAACCACGAAGGCTACGTTTCAGGCTACTTCATCGAGTCCGCTATCAACCACTACACCTATACAGACGGCAAAGATTTGCGGCTATATAACGCCGCAAAACGGCTTGCAGACTGCTGGGTTGCAAATATTGGGCAAGGCAAGCAGGAGTGGTTCGATGGGCACCAGGAAATGGAACAGGCCCTCGTACGGTTCGGCCGCTTTGTCAACGACCAGGAAGGTAACGGTCGTGGCGACAGTTACATTGTGCTCGCCAAATTCCTGCTCGACAGCCGCCGCGGTGGTTCAGAGTACGACCAAAGCCACCTGCCTCCCGGTCAGCAGTACGAAGCTGTCGGTCACGCGGTGCGTGCGATGTACTTTTATTCGGGCATGGCCGATATTGCGGCCGAAACGGGCGACAAGGATTATCAGAGTGCCGTGCTGAGCCTGTGGGACAACATGGTAAACCGCAAATATTATGTAACCGGAGGTATCGGCAGCGGGGAAACGTCAGAGGGATTCGGCCCAAGCTACTCCTTACGCAATGACGCATACTGCGAGTCCTGCTCAAGCTGCGGGCTAATCTTTTTCCAATACAAGTTGAATCTTGCGTACCACGATGCAAAGTACGCCGACCTGTATGAGCAGACCATGTATAACGCACTGCTGGGCGGCGTTGCCCTGGATGGAAAGAGCTTCAACTACACAAATCCCTTGGTGAACACCGAGCGTGCAAGATGGCATGACTGTCCCTGCTGTGTTGGCAACATTCCGCGGACGCTGCTGATGATGCCCACGTGGACATACGTGAAAGACCCCAATGGGGTTTACGTAAACATGTTTGTCGGTAGCCGCATCCATGTGGGCCAGGTGGCCGGCACGGAAGTGGAGATGGTGCAGAAGACCGACTATCCCTGGCATGGTGCTGTGGAGATAACTGTCAATCCAAAGGATGCACGGACGTTCAGCGTGTATGTGCGCGTACCCAACCGCACGACGAGTGCTTTGTATACAGATTCACCGAAGGTGCAAGGGCTCACGTCGCTTGCGGTCAACGGCGAGGCGATACAGCCCAGGATCGAGAAAGGCTATGCCGTAATTACTCGGGTGTGGACTGCCGGTGATGTCGTCGCGCTTGAGCTACCAATGCACCCGCAGCGTGTTCTCGCCGATGCACGGGTTCAGGCTGATTACCAGGCAGTCGCCCTCAAGTATGGTCCACTGCTGTACAACGTTGAAACCGAGGATAATCAACGTATCGACCAGCGCCTGGGCGATGCGCCTCTCACTATGGATTGGCAACCAAAGCTGCTCGGCGGCGTTATGGCCATGACCGGGACATGGCAAGACGGTTCACCCATGCGGGCTATCCCCAACTTTGCACGCATGAATCGTATGGGTGTACCGGCAGAATACCCACGCGCTGAGAGCGTGGATTACGCTCCCGGTGCGACTACAAGCGACGGCAGCACAAGTGCCACAAGTTCGACGGTGACGGCAGTTCCGCTAAACTCTGTGAGAGTTGCCAAAGGCAAAGGTGTCGGTGACGCAGAAGCTGGCGACGGGAAACTCCACGAGAGGGAAGACCGAATCAAGTCCAAGGTCTGGATTTAGCTGTTTGATTCGTGTGGAATGAAGAAGACGCGGCGCTTGCCTCACGCGCGCTGACCAGCTTTCCTGCTTTGCATTAAGTGCCGGGGATCAACTCGGCAGAGTGCGGCTGCAAACGGTGCGTTTCGGAAGTCCCGATCTTCATCCTCCCGTAACTTTCCTGATATCCCCCAGCAATCTGTGTAGGCGAAGGTATCAGTAAACATCAGGAGTTTTCATGCCTTTGAGTCACCCCCTGAAGCACGTCCGTGTGCTTCTCTGCGTTTCAGCCCTGGCTTCTACCGTCCCAGCCTTTGCACAGTTTGACGCCGCCTCTGTGCTTGGCTACGTCCGCGATGGGGCCGGCAGTTTCCTTGCAAATGCCACGGTGACGCTGACCAATGTCGAGACCGGCGTGGTTCTTACGGCCCACACGGACGGCGAGGGCCGGTATGAGTTCGACAGCGTGAAGATTGGCGACTACAAGGTTTCAGCCGAGTCCGCCGGCTTTTCCATCGCGGACACGCCGCAGTTCGCGCTAAGCGTTAACGCCCGCCAGCGTGTGGATGTTGCGCTGCGCACGGGTGAGGTGACGCAGACCGTCGAAGTGTCTGCGGCGCCCACCCAGCTTGAGACTGAAACCAGCTCGCGCAGCCAGGTAGTCGGCACGCGCGAGGTAGAGAACTTGCCGCTCAACGGCCGCTCCTACGCAGACCTCGTCCTATTGGCTCCGGGCGTCCGCCGGTCCGCACTTGAGGATGGCTCCGTTACCCAGCGAGAGGCGTCCTACAACGTCAACGGACAGCGCTCGGCGTTCAACAATTTCCTGCTTGATGGTCTGGACAATAACAACTACGGCACAAGTAACCAGGGTTTTGCGAATGAGAATATTCCTCCCTCTCCCGACGCCGTCGACGAGTTCCGTGTGGAAACGGACAACTACTCCGCAGAGTATGGACGCAATCCTGGCGCGGTCATTAATGTGTCTGTGCGGCGCGGTACGAACAACTTTCACGGGAAGGCGTACGAATACGATCGCAACACCGTCTTCAATGCATCCGGACCGTTTCTAGCCAGCGGCGCACGCAAGCCCAAGTTCATTCGCAACCAGTTTGGCGGTACGTTTGGCGGACCGATCTACAAGGACCACACGTTCTTTTTCCTGGACTATGAGGGCCTGCGCCAGATTTTCAACAATCCGGCGGCCACGTCTGTTCTGCCCACGGCCAACCAGCGCGCTGGCCTGTTCTACCTGAATGACGACGCCAGCAACCCGGCCAACGCCATCCCGCTCAAGAACCCCATTACGGGCGCCACCTACCTTGGTGTCATTCCGCAGGCAGCGCAGACGACGTTCGCGAAGAACGTGCTTGCCGCCCTGCCGGCGAACACGGCCGCCGGCTTGGCCAGCAACTACACCATTACGCCGCGCGGCTCTATTCAGGACGACAAGGGCGATGCCCGTGTCGACCACACTTTCTCGCAGCGCCTCAGCATCTTCGGCCGCTACAGCGAGCACCGGGGTTACATTTTTGCGCCGGCTAACATTCCCGGCGCGGCAGGCGGGAATGCGAACGGCAACGTCAACATCCAGAACCGCGACATCGCCGGCGGTGTGACATGGGCCATTACGCCGACCAAGCTGCTCGACGTCCGCTTCGGCTACGAACGCAACATTGGTGGCAAGTCGCCCATCAACGTGGGCCAAACCTCGCTGCTTACACAGAGCGGCATCTCCGACGGTCTACCGACCGACCCTACCATCGTTCGCTCGCTGAACGGCCAGAACATCACCGGATTTGCGCAGCTTGGGTCGCAAACATCGAACCCGCAGTTCCAGAACCCGACGATCTACAACCCCAAGGCAAACTTCACCACCGTAAAGGGCCGCAACAGCATCAAGCTAGGGTACGAATACCAGGCCGTCAACACGCAGGTGAACGACTTCAATCCCAGCTACGGGCAGGACAACTACTCCGGTCTCTACTCCGCCAACGGCAACCCGGCCAGCACCGTCATTGCCGCAGGTGCTCCCACCCTGTCTTCGCAGCTGCAGCAGGCGCGCAATCTAACGGACTTCCTGTTCGGCAATCGCTCATCGTACTCGTTGACGAACTTCACGGTCGTGAACCTGCGGCAACGCTTTAACTTTGTCTACTTGCAAGATGACATTAAGGTGTCGCCGAATCTGACGATCAACGCCGGCCTGCGCTATGAGGTCGTTACGCCGCAGTGGGAGCGCGACAATAAGCTCGGCAACTTTGACCCGCGTTACAACGCCATCATTAATGCCAGGCCTGGCGACATCTATGATCGCTCGCTTGTAAACCTGCCGACTAAAAACGTTGCGCCGCGTTTTGGCCTGGCATACTCCGCCTCACCGAGGACGGTCATCCGCGGCGGCTACGGCATTGTGTATACGCAATTCAACCGCGCTGGCGGCGAAAATAACCTGACCTACAACGGACCGAACGTGGTGAACGCCAGCATCAACCAGGTGGCGCCCTCGCCCACGTCGCTGTGCACCAGCGACACGCAGCTACAGTCGGCGTGCTTCCGCCAGACGCAGCAGGGCTACTCCAACATTCTTACGTCGCCGGCGTACTTCAACGCGGCCAACGTTACGACACGTTACATCCCGCGCAACTTTCAAACCGGTTACGTGCAGAACTATTTTCTCGGCTTCCAGCAAGAGCTCGGCCATGGCTTTCTCGTCGACCTGGCCTACGTGGGAAATAAGGGGACCCACCTGCAGGTGCTTGCGGATTATAACCAGGGCGTGCCCTGCCTGCTCGCAACCGGCTGCCCCAACCTTGCGGCGCGGCGCCCCATCAACACCTTCGGCGATATAGAAATCGCCTTCGGTGGCGGATCGGCGAATTACAACTCCGTGCAGATGCGCTTGGAAAAGCGTGCCGGCAACGGCCTGTTCCTTCTAAACTCCTTCACCTACAGCCGCGGGTTCGACATCTCCAGCGGCCACCTGGAAACGGCAAACGGCGACAACAGCCGCGTGAACTACGCTAACCCATCGCAGGACTACAGCCCCTCCGGCTATGACCAGCCACTGAATGACACGCTTTCGGTCGTGTATGACCTGCCCTACGGTCATGGCCGGCGCTTTGGGTCAGATAGCAATGCGGTCGTCAATGAAATTCTGGGCGGCTGGCAGACGACACTCATCAACACCGTGACAAGCGGCCTGCCCATCAACATCAACTACGCGCTTGCCTCGTCGTCGCCGTTGTACGGCACAGACCTGGTGACCTATCGCCCTAGCCGAGTCGCCGGCCAGAGCCTGTTTGCCCCCTCGTCGGCACGCACACGCACCATCTCTGGCGGACCGATCAGCGGGTTCTTCAATAACGCAGCGTTCGCCCTGCCCACCACCTATCCATACGGCAACCTGTCGCGCAACGTGCTGCGATCAGCACCGTACTACGAGACAGATCTCGGCATCCATAAGGCCTTCGCCATTTTGCGTGAGGATTACAAGCTAGATCTTCGTGCAGAAGCCTTCAACGTGCTGAACAAGGTAAACTTGCAGGCACCGGCGACTACATTTGGCAGCAGCACCTTCGGCCAGGTCACCACCAGCTACCCGCCGCGCCAACTGCAGCTGGCAGCCAAGTTCATTTTTTAACGCAACTGGTGAGTTTGGCCTGCTTCAATCCTGAAACGTGGTTTAACCATTCTCCGCGGCCCATGTCCCGATCTAGGGCGTGGGCCCGCGGTTTCACTTCCGGGAGTACCCGATGGCCTTCACTCGACGCACTCTTCTTTCCGGCAGCGCAGCCTTCGCCGGTGCCGTTGCGGCATCACCGCTGCTGGCCGCACAAGCCGCACCCGCGCTGCACGCGCGTCCCGGCGTGCCCGCACCGGCAGATAGACCCTTCCTCTTCGCCGTCGTTTCGGACACCCATGTCATCGACAAGTTCTACAAACCCGGCAGTGAAAACGGCGTAGAAGACAACGACAGTATTCTCCACGCCAACGAGCGCCTGCTCGCCGCCCGCGACACCATCAATACGATTGAACTTGCCGATGGTCGCAAAGTCGAGCACATCTTTATTCCAGGCGATTGTTTCCACAACTATCCATCGGCGGACTACGACTTTTATCAGCAGAACGAAACGCGCATCGACATCTTCAAGCAACTGATCGACGGCTTTCACTCGCCGGTTCACCTAAACTGGGGTAACCACGACTACGACGTGCCCCGCGTCTCGCGCGAGATGTCACATCGCCTGTTTAAGCAGAAGCTCAAGTCGGAACCGTACTCCGCCGTTGACGACCGCGGCTTCCGCTTCGTCCACCTGAACAACTTTCTCGGCAGCACGTGGGACTCCACATCAAAGGACTTTAACAAGGGCATAGGCTCCCTGGGCGAAACCCAGCTGCAGTGGGCCGAGGCGCAGTTCGCCGCGCGTCAACCCACCGTCGTTTTCATCCATTACCCACTATGGGTCGTGCAACCGACCGAGTTCGCGGACTTCGGTCTGCATCCGCTATTGCGCAAGTACCAGGACAGCATCCAAATCGTTATCAGTGGTCACTGGCACAAATGGCTCGACTTCGCGCGTACTTATGGTCCACAGCACACCGTCATGGCGGCCACCCGCTACGACGCTCATAGCTGGATGCTTTGGGAAGCAGATCCAAAATCAGGCACGGTGCGCTGGCTCGACCGCAACCGCGCGGAGTGGTCCACACACTATGCTAGCCCGTATCACGCCACGACCTGAGCTTTGACCAGTGACGTTAGTCGGCCTTGGCTGTAAGTCTTGATATGTGTCGTAAAGGGTGCCGCGTTCTGCGACAGAACCGAGCCGAGGTCTCTAAGTGTGGGTTAAAAAGTGTAAAGTGCTCTTCTGCGATAGATCTCGCCTACCGACAGCTCTACACGAACAGTCAGGCCAGCAGTTCTTGATTCTTGATGACAACGCTGGGTGGTAGGCTGCCAAAGTGATGCGAAGTCAGGCTTGGTCAGAAGCTCCACGCAGTCACGGCGATCTTTCCTTCGCTTACCACGGTCGGCCCCGCCATCTCGTCGGACATGCAAGGGCATGGCGGCACAAAGACAATGTGCAGTTAGCTTTGGCGGAGGGAGAGGGATTCGAACCCCCGTAGCCCGTCAGGGCTAAGCGGTTTTCAAGACCGCCTGTTTCAACCGCTCACACATCCCTCCGCTCAGTTCCTCGGCAGTGTCATAAGGTTAGCTGCTTCGCTCACCTTTATACAAGGCCTTCACTTTTCCTTTCGGTGCCTGCGGCAGGAGAGCTAGGGCATTTGGAAATCCATTACGGCCTGTGCCGTCATCGAAACAGCCTTGCCGCGCGACAGATAGGGCCGAAATCGCCACTGCTGCAATGCACTCATTGCAGCATCGCGCAGCAGAGGTGGGCCGCTGACAACGCGCGCATACGTCACGTTACCGCTACGATCCACTTCAGCCTCCAGCTTCACCTCGCCGGTCACGTGCGCTGCTGATGCCGCTAAGGGATAAGCGGGAGCGGGACTGTACAGCACGTTTGCCGCCATCATGCCGAGAGCTGTCGGACGAACGCTGCCAGCTGATTCTTGAGTTGATGCAGGTGATCGCCGTCTTACCAATTGTGCTGAATTGTCGATGGGCTGAAGCCCTGCTATGAGATCCGGGTCTCCATTGACTGCCGGATGCCTGCGTAAGAGTCGAGGACGCCTAGGTGTATCGGGTACTGCATCATTGTTTTGCGAAGAGGCGTACTGCGGAAGCGTTGGTGCGCCAAGTCGTTTGCTCAGTGTCGCAGCCGGCACGGGAGTTGTACTGGCTGACCTCGGCACTGCGGGTCCGGTGATGAGAGGACCCGCGGAAGAAGGTCGGGAAGACCTAGGCAACGACGAAGCGTTCGCCATCGCCGCTGCTGCCGAAGGTGGTACATCGGAAGCAAGTGTGGATGCTGGTGCGGACCTTTGGATTTGACTTGCAGGGAAGGTAGCCGGACTAACCGATTTGCCAATGGGCGGCGCTGGCGATGTTGGCGACGGCGCAACGCTGTTTTTGGAGTGGTACACCTTCAGCCTGGATGAAGTTGGCTCGCGATCAGTGCGCTCACCGCCTGACGCTATGGTGACCTTGGCCGCGCTTCCAGGCATAGCATCCCTAAGGTTCCCTACTTGTGGGGGCTGCGGCGCTACGGGCCGCGACGAGAACCAACGGCGATAGAGCCCAACACTTAGTGCGAAGACCAACAGAAAGCATGCAGTAGCCATCAGCCAAGTAGATCGTCTGCGGAGTGGCTTTGCCTTCTCACCTTGCTGGGTTGGAGTGATTCGCGGTTCACTGACACCGGTAGCCACATGGATGTATGTGTCGGTTGTATGTGCGATCTGGTCGACAGGCTTTGTCACAACCCACGCACCTTGTGCGTCGTCGACTACGGCAGGCCCCAAATCCGACTCTGATTCGGATTCCGACTCTCGATAAGTTCGTATTTCTTTCAAAAAGCGAAGGAGGGTCAGAACATCCTGCTCCTCGGCATCTGTGGCAAATCGTATGCCTGCTGATGCAATCGCAAGCACACCAAGAAGGTCAGCAAAGCCTATTTGACGGTCTCCGCCTTCGGTCGTAACCCATAGGCTAGCCGTAAGATCGCGATGAAATGCTCTGTCTTTCAATACCCTGAAAGCGACGCTGGCGAGTGCCTCCGGCGTTCCAATCGGCACGCCAGCCTTCGCGAGGAACGACCGAAGTTCAGCGATTTCCTTGCTGTATTGGCTGGAGACGTCTTTCAACTGAGGCGGCTGCAGCATGTCGAGGTACTCCCTTGGTAATCGTTGTAAGTACGCTTGCGGGTTGTCGCGAACAAGGCCTGGGCGGCTCTTGACTTGGCGAACAGGCGACCCGGTCCTGGTCAAAGGCCGATCAGATACGAAGAAAGATCCGCTTACGATAGAACGGGTAGACGAGGAGCCAGCACACAGCCAGATAGACCAAGGAATACACAAGGGAAGCCCATGCAGGCTGTGAAATCGCCGCCAGGATGGTGTGCCAGATGGAGAGTTTAAAGTCGGTTCCAGACGGAGTGGGAACAAGGTGCAGAAAGCTGTCGCCCAACTCCGAAATCATGTATGCAAGGATTGCGTTGGTTCCAAGCACCAGCCACGGTCTGTAGAGTGCGGGGTGGCGCATGGAAGCAGGGTCGCTGCCCTCTTCGGGGCTTCGTCCAACACGCCAAAGGTCGATCACGGCGATGCACGCAGCCAACAACAAGCTGCTGCATCCACCCGCAAACAGGGCGTAGGAACTTGTCCATAGCTTTTTGTTCATGGGGAACCACGGATTCCAGCAAAGAGCAGCTACGAGCATGACGGCACCAACCGCGGCCAGCATGGCAGCTTTTCGGGCAGTACTGGCACGGGTGCGTAGCCACACCGCCGCGAGCAGGCCAAACAGTGTTGTTCCAATCGCAGGCAACGTGGAGAGCAGCCCTTCTGGATCGCGCGTGTGTTCATACAGGTGTGAGGCACCAAAGATCGAACGATCCAACCATGCCGCCAGATTGCCATCGTGATCGTTGATAAGCACAGAATGGGTTGGAAGACCGAAGCCAGGGACAGGAACGAAGCGCAAAAGGGCCCAATAGCCGACAAGGCATGCCACAGCAATCAATAGTTTGCTTTGCCAGCGGGCCGACAGCAGGTAAAGCGAGGCGACCACCAGGTAGCAGACACCGATGCGTGGGAGCACGCCGTAATACCGTGCCGTTTGCAGATGGAGGAATGGGAAGTTGTTCACGACAAAACCGAACAAAACCAGCAAACCAGCACGCCGCAACGCATGCATAAACAGCTCTCTCCGGCTGGCTCCCAGCGCTAATCGTGCGGATATGGAGAGGACCGTCGTAAGCCCGACAAGAAAGAGAAAGGTGGGAAACACAAGATCAGTGGCGGTTACCCCATTCCAAGCAGCATGGGACAGTTGCGTAAAGGGTGCTCGTCCCATCTGGGCGTTCACCACGATCATCAGGGCGATCGTCAAACCACGCATCACATCGACAGAAAGGAGGCGCACAGGTTTCGCGTGTGTCGCTTTATACACAATATCTTCGTCCACAGCAGGTGCGACATCCGGATCGTGCTTCGTCATCGTCAGTTCCCTCCTCATGCCAAAGCAGAACAGCGCTAGATGGTACCCAAGTCCAAGCACCGAACACCAGAGAACGTCTTCCGATAGAGCAGCGCCGTACGAACTCACCCGTGTCACAATAGCAGCAGGCTCTATATTAGGTGGCGTGATTAGTTGCCTTATCACGTTCAACTTGAACTTAGATGAACTTTCTTTGTTACCTGGACCGCGGGTGCGTCGTCAGAATCTGGACACAGCACCCCGCTTGCGTGAAGCTAATGACGGACATGGCAGTCCAACTACCGCTCTCTGACACCAAAACCTCCCCGGCGAAAGACGTAGAACAGCCGCGAGCGAGCATTCGTCTCGCCTACAAACATCCGCTCGCCATCCGGTGGATGCACTGGGTGAATTTTCCCGTGCTCTTCATCATGATCTGGAGCGGTTTGCTCATCTACTGGAACGATTCGGACAATGCGCACCAGTACGCACACCAGGTGTACCGAGTGGGAATTGGTAGGTTCACCCTGTTTCGGTTCTTTCCTCCATGGTTCTATGACAAATTGCACGTGCCTAACCATGTGACGCAGGGGCTCAGTTATCACTTTTTATTCTTCTGGGTTTTCGCGATCAACGGTTTACTTTACGTAGCCTTCACCGCGTTTTCAGGGGAATGGCGTTTCCTGTTGCCACAGCGCCAAAGTCTGAAGGATGCAATTCAAGTAATCTTGGTGGATCTACACGTTTGCAAAGAATTGCCTGCCCAGACAAAATACAACGGCGCGCAGCGTATTGCCTACACCTCCGTGCTTGTGATGGGTGCAGGGATGCTGCTGACTGGACTCGCCATTTACAAGCCCACGCAGGCCCATTGGCTGACAACCCTATGCGGCGGGTATGAATTGGCGCGATGGCTCCACTTCTGGATCACAATAAGCTTTCTTGGTTTTTTCCTTCTTCATGTCGGACAGGTCGTCCTAGCAGGCTGGAACAACTTTCGCTCAATGGTGAGTGGATATGAGATACAGCGGGCGGAGGCACCTTCGCTGGAGAAAGAGCGGGAGAGCTGGCGATGAGCGACGAGGCGCAGTTACTCCCCCCAGAAGCGGAAAGTGCAGCAGAACCAGTAACTGCAGCTCCGGCTCTGGAGCAGACACCCGCAGAAGAGAGTCCATCCGAGACATCCGTCGAAGATGCCCTTCTTAGGAGTCATATGCTTGCGCACGAGACCGCGGATGCTACTGTGCTCTCTCAGTCTCGCAAACACACCCGACGTTCGTTCGTTGTTGCTGGCGTGGGTGTAGCAGGCTCGTATGGTTTCTATAAGTATTTGCACAGGTCGGGAAACGAACAAGAGATGCTGCCACCCCTGCTGCGCAAGTCATACGAATTCAATGCGTCTGTAGCTCGTAACGTACTAGACACTCATGCGCTTGCACCCACTTACCCGTTAAGTCGCGCGGAGAACCTGCGTGTGAATGGCAGGTGTGGGCTGAACAAGGAACTTGTGATGGATAGTTATCGCATGCAGCTTGTTGGCATGGCAAACGATGAAAGACACCCCCGCTATGTAAATGATGTAACCGCGTGGGAGTATAAGTACAAGGCTGACGAGTCCAGTGGGGGCACAGGGCATGACAGCAAGACGGACCCGAGCACTTCGTCAACGGCAAAGACGGCGCCGCAAGAAGCCATAGAGGATGCGCAGAAAGACGAAAATCGGACTGGTCGGCGACCCAGAGGAATGGAGGAAGCCGGTGAGAGTGCCTCTACCTTGGAACCGAACACGCCGGGGCTTCTGCTGACCATTCCGGACATCACAAGCAAGTTGAAGCGTTATGAATTGGTGACGCAGTTCAAGTGCATCGAAGGCTGGAGTCAGATAGTACATTGGGCCGGATACCGCATGGCTGATTTTCTGGAACAATATCCCCCAAAAACAATTGATGGGAAGGAGCCCAAGTACGTTTATGCGGAAACACCGGATGGAGACTTCTACAACGGCTACGACATGTACATCATGCGTCACCCGCAGACTTTGTTAGTGACGGAGATGATGGGTGCGCCACTAACCCAATATCACGGAGCACCTCTGCGACTGCACCTTCCTACCCGGTACGGCTACAAACAGATCAAGCGCATCGGCTTGATCTGTTATACCAACGACAAACCCGATGATTATTGGACCAGACTTGGTTATGACTGGTTTGGCGGTTTGTAAGTGCGTATGTGTAGACCGAGACTTAACTATTTACAGTCAAGCAGGCGGTCGCGTTGCCCAGAGTGCTGGTTCAGTGATGGGATGCTCCCTCTCCAGCGGCAAAGAATCCGGTCGAAGTGTCTTCCACAGGTCGATATACTCCGGCAAGTCGTACGCCCTGCCCGCAAACAGCAAAGCATTTTGCCTCACCGGTTCATCATTAAAGTGGCGCTCGTCCGCGACATAGGGCCATTTTCCGCGCTGACGCAGATACGGAGCGGCCCAGGCCACAGCAGAGTGCATGCCTCGACCATCTGGCAACGAGTAATTCCATAGGCTCTCAAACGGGGTCGAGAGACTCTCACATGTGCTTGCCAGACACTCCAGCGTGAACATCGAGGTTGCGTATGGATTGGCATCGCGCAAGGCGCCGGGGAAAGAACCATCGAAGCTCATCTGCCGTAGCAAGCCGTCACGGAACAGGTGATTGCAGAGTTTCAGGGCAGCATCATTCCGTGTAAACCGAGCGAATTCCGCTGCTTGCATCGCCCAGCAGATAGAGTCAAGGTTCTTCGCCTGCCGAGCGATACTTCCCTTTGCCGAATCCGTAAACCAGGTGAGCAGATCTCCGAACCAAAGTCTCAGCTTCACCACATCCGGCTCCACCATGGCTGGCGAGGAACACAGAAATGCCAGGGCTCGCGCACTCTCTGCCAGCGCTACGGTTTGCTTCACGCCGCAGTTGCGATCGTCGTCCACGCCCCGCTTGACACCAGCAGATTCCAGAGTCGGCATCATGCGCGTCTTCTCGGCCAAGAACCATGCACGAGCTTGATCGTAGGCAGCGTTGAAGTAGCTCACTTCGCCGGTAAGCCTCCACGCCGCAACAAGACTGCTGAGCGAGCGATTCATCAAAATAAGCGCGTCCACATGCTGCAGGAATGGCACTTCGCCTTCTGGCGTATCTTGTGTGTATGAAGCGCTTGCCTGCTCAGAGTAGAACGTGTGTGGATCCCTACCAGGAGCAGTGGAGACCTTTCCCAACGAAACAAGTCCACGAGTTAATGCATCTGCGGCCCCTGAGAGAATTCTGTGCCGATCAAACTCGGCCACTGAAAAGTGGACTCCACTAGCGCCCTGAGATCGCAACGCAGGTTGACCAAGCACCCCGACGCTTGCGCCTAACACGGCACAGAATCTTCGTCGTGAAATTGACAATTGAACCTCACCGGGTTTCCTTTGGTGCCATGCTTCAAAATCCACACGCGAACTGATCAGATGCTGCATTGGAGCCTAGCACCGCACGGCGCCGGTGCCATAGCGGCCCTTTGACATCCCACAAATCGGACTATATATTGAGAGTGCGGGGTGGAGCAGCCCGGTAGCTCGTTGGGCTCATAACCCAAAGGTCGTAGGTTCAAATCCTACCCCCGCAACCA
>CAHJWI010000034.1 GCA_903642225.1 Acidobacteriaceae bacterium
GCGCGAAGTCGACGAGGTCAATCGCAGCGAAGCCGTCGTCCGCGAGCTATGCCTGCTCAAGGTCGCCGCCGGCCCGCAATCCCCCCACGGCATTAGTAGCCGCACCCAAATCTTCGAGCTCGCCAACGTCTTCCGAGCCCGCGTCGTCGACCTCGCCCCCGATTCGATCATGCTCGAAATGACCGGTAGCGCCAGCAAAATCGAAGGCCTCATCCAGGTCATCCGCGAGTCCGCCTACGACATCCTCGAGGTCAGCCGCACCGGCCGCATGGCGATGCGCCGCGGCCAGCACAGCACCCGCGTCATGCGCGCCCTCGGCAGCAAACCCCACCAACTTGAAGACGACCCCAACCTCGACCCCGACACCCTTGACCCCATGAACACCCTCCCCAACCAATTCGCCGACCACGAGGCTTAGTGAATGACATCTTCCTGGTTTGGTCTTGCGCTGATCATCATTTTCGTCATCGCAGTCGGGACTGTGCCGGTCATCTTCATTGACACGTGGCTTCGTGAGCGTCGGTCGCAACGGGACACCTCTGCACCTAACTCAGAAGGTGACTTCCCGCGCCGCTGGGATGCAAAGCGCTTCAGCGCTCTTAACATCGGCGCAGTCGCACTCGGCCTCGCATATGGCCTAGTCTTTCGTCTCTTAGTCGGTTTCAAATGGCAGGGCGACGGTCACTCCGGCACAATCACCGTGGCATTCCTCGTTTTCGGCCCGCTCGTCATCGGCTTTCTCTCCATCTACCCGGTCGAACGTCAGATGCGCATCAGCACCGCCCGCTGGCTGCTGCAACCTTGGATCCCTGTGTTGCTCACCTGTCTCGCTACCGCTCTCCTCGCCATCGAAGGCTTCATCTGCATCGTCATGCTCCTACCCATCGCCATGGTCCTGTCCTCCATCGGTGGCGTCCTTGGCGGTCTACTCGCGCGCTTTACCAAGCCCCGCCCCGGCACCGTTGCCTGCCTCGCCGTTCTCCCCTTCCTGCTCGCCCCGTCAGAAACCTACCTGCACCCGCCTACCGCCATCCGCACCGTAGAAAATACGGTTGTCATCCACGCCACACCCACCACCGTCTGGCAGCAAATCCAATCCGTCCCACCCATCGCCCCGTCAGAACTAAAAGCCACCTGGACCCACGCCATCGGCTTCCCGCGCCCGATTGCGGCAGAACTCTCCCACCCCGGCGTTGGCGGCGTGCGCACCGCCAGCTTCGAGCGCGGCCTCGTCTTCTACGAAACTGTGACCGATTGGCAGCCCGCGCATCAGCTCTCCTTCACCATCAAGGCCGACACCGCCCACATTCCTGCCACCACGCTCGACGAGCATGTCACCATCGGCGGACCGTACTTTGACGTACTCGACGGTACCTACCGCATCGAGCCTCTCTCAAACAACACCGTCCGCCTCCACCTCACCTCACATCAGCGCCTCACGACTGACGTCAACAGCTACGCCTCGCTCTGGACCGACGCAATCATGAGCAACCTGCAGAGCTCCATCCTGCAGGTCATCCAGCACCGTTGCGAGCACCCCAACACTTACACTTCACTTAACCGCTTAAAGGACGACCACTTACCCATGGCAAAGACCTACCACGACATCGACGCAGACCTCTCCCTCATCCAATCCAAAAAGGTCGCCATCATCGGCTACGGCTCCCAGGGCCACGCCCACGCGCTCAACCTCAAGGACTCCGGCGTCGACGTAAAAATCGGCCTGCGCGAAGGCAGCAAAGGCGCTGCGAAAGCCCAGGCCGCCGGCCTCGAAGTCCTCTCCGTCGCCGATGCCGCTGCGTGGGCCGACACCATCATGGTCCTCGTCCCGGACCAGACAGCCGCCGCCGTCTACAAGGAAATCGAGCCCGGCCTCGGCTTGAAGTCGGCCGACGGCTCCGGCAAGACCCTCATGTTCGCCCACGGCTTCAACATCCGCTTCCGCACCATCACGCCCCCGGCAGACGTCGACGTCTCCCTCGTAGCCCCCAAATCCCCCGGCCACCGCGTCCGCGAGGTCTTCACCGAAGGCGGCGGCGTCCCCGGCCTCGTCGCCGTCGAGCAGGACCCCTCCGGCAACGCCCTCGCCAACGCCCTGAGCTACGCGAAGGGCATCGGCTGCACCCGCGCCGGCGTCCTCCAAACCACCTTCACCGAAGAAACAGAGACCGACCTCTTTGGTGAGCAGGCCGTCCTCTGCGGCGGCACCGCCGCCCTCGTCAAAGCAGGCTTTGAGACCCTCACCGAAGCCGGCTACCAGCCCGAACTCGCCTACTTCGAAGTCCTCCACGAGCTCAAGCTCATCGTCGATCTCATGTACCGTGGCGGCCTCGAATACATGCGCTACAGCATCTCCGACACGGCAGAATGGGGAGACTACGTCGCCGGCCCGCGCATCGTCACGCCAGAAGTAAAGGCCGCCATGAAGTCCCTGCTCACCGACATCCAGGACGGCACCTTCGCCAAAAAGTTCATCGAAGACCAGTCCACCGGCCGCAAGAAGTTCGAAATGTTCCGCGAACAAGACCGCAACCACCCCATCGAAAAAGTCGGTGCCGACCTCCGCGCCGCCATGCCCTTCCTCGACCCCGTCAAGGTTGAAAACGGCTCCGTCGTCAAAGCCTGATAGTCCGACGTGTGGCCCATGCCTCGAGTGGTGAGGCATGGGCACTTCTTAAACCGCATCACCAGGTCACAGCATCCAACAGCAATGCAGACCGAAGCCCTCCAGCTCACCGACGACTTCTCCATCGACGCCCTCCAGCACCGCACATTCGACGTGCCGGACCCCGCCCCGGACGAGGTCCTCGTCCGCATCCGCGCTGTCTCCCTCAACTACCGCGACCTCATGGTCGTCCGCGGCCTCTACAACCCCAAAATCCACAAGCCTCGAACCCTCTGCTCCGACGCTGCAGGCGATGTCGTCGCCGTCGGCTCCTCGGTCCAGAACTTCAAGCCAGGCGACCGCGTCGTCTCCGGCTTCTTCTCCGACTGGACCGACGGCCCGCTCACCGACGCCGCCGCACGCTCTGCCATGGGCGACGCCGCCGAAGGTGTCCTCATCACCTACCGCCTCTTCCCCGCTCACGCGCTCGTCCCCATCCCCGCTTCTCTCACTTATGCAGAAGCCGCCACTCTCCCCTGCGCCGGCGTCACCGCCTGGAACGCCCTTGTCTCTGTCGGCAACATCGGCCTCAGCGATACCGCATTCCTCCTGGGCACAGGCGGCGTCAGCATGCTCGGCCTGCAGATCGCCCATCTTCGCGGTGCCACAACCATCGTTACCAGCTCGTCCCCAGCCAAACTCGACCAGGCCAAAGCCCTTGGCGCCACCCACACCCTTCACGTCGCGCACGACGCGGACTGGTCCACGCAGGTACGCGACCTCACCGGCGGCAAAGGTGCCACCCACATCCTTGAGGTCGGCGGTGCAAACACCCTCGCCCTCTCACTTCGCAGCGCTGCCCGTGGTGCCCTCGTCGCCATCATCGGCGTCCTCAGCGGCCCAGAGGTCAGCAAAGAGCAGCCCTTCAACGTCCGTCCCATCCTCATGAACGGCCTCCGTCTCCAAGGCATCTTCGTCGGCTCCGTGGTCATGCTTCACAACCTCGCAACCGCCTTTGCAGCAGGTGGCGTCCGGCCCGCCATCGGCGCAACCTTCCCCTTTCACGCCGCAAAAGACGCGTTCCAAACCCTCAACGCAGCCACCCACTTCGGCAAAATAGTCATTACGCTCGACTAGCGCATCGAACCCACCATGTATCGGTTCGCGTTCCCGCTCGGCATGCTGCTCAGTACGGCAATGCCCAGCCTCGCCCAAGCTCCCGCAACCTCCACGCTGCTCAGCAGCATGCGCGACCAGACTCGCCCGCTGCTCATCTTCGCCGGCCCCTCTGACCCGCGTGTCGCGCAGCAGTACCGCGATCTCGCAACCAACGCCGCCGGCGTCCAAGACCGTCAGATCCGCCTCATTCTCGCGACCACGGCACCCACACCCTCACAACCCAAGCCGCCATCCGGCACCGTCGCCGCCACACAGCAGGAGCAGCAAACCCTCCGTACCCAGTTCCACATCCCGGCAGACACCTTCACCGTCATCCTCATCGGTAAAGACGGCGGTGAAAAATTCCGCTCTAGCACGCCCGTCTCCTTCGCTACCCTCACCCACATCATTGATGCCATGCCCATGCGCCAGCAGGAAACCCGCGCCCACTAGCTGAAGCCAGCGTCACACACACCCCGCGTATACCATCCAGACAAGGACACCAAAGCTCATGGCTACCCTCACGCTTGACACGCCTCAGCCCGAAACCCTGGCACGCTTCAAACAGTACGAGCCCGCGCAGAAAACTCCTCCCGCCACTATCGTCCGCGCCCTCAGCCAGCTCGCGCAGCTTGACGGTCTCACCATCGCAGATTTTGAATGGTTTGCCACGCACGGCACGGAGCATCGCTTCACCGACGGCACCGTCCTCTTTCGCCTCGGCGAATCCACACGCACCATGACCATCCTGCTCGCCGGCGAGGTTCACGTCCGCCGCCACCAGTCCGGCCCCGTCCAGTACTTTATCGGGCGCTCCGGCCAGATTACCGGCAAGCTGCCCTACAGCCGCATGAAGACCTACGGCGGCGACGGCTACGCGTCCGGCGATGTTTGGACCCTCGACTTCGACGAATCCTGCTTTCCCGCCATGCTCGCCGCCATCCCCGGCATCGGCCAGCGCTGTGTGGGCATCCTCTTGGACCGCGTTCGCGAGGTCACCCGTCTCGAACAGCAGTCTGAAAAGCTCAGCGCCCTTGGCAAGCTTGCCGCCAATCTCTCCCACGAACTCAATAACCCCGCATCCGCAGCCCGCTCCGCCGCCAACAATCTCTGGACGGAGCTCCGCACCTATGGTGACCAAAAATACCGCCTCGGCAGCCTCTGCTTTGACGACACCGTCAAGCAACAGTACGGCGAGTGGGTCGCAGCCGTTCGGGCCACCATCCCCCAGGGCGACGACACCCACGCCTGCGACACCGTCCTGGTCAACCAGCGCGAGGACCTCTTCCGCACCTGGCTCGACGCGCATAACGTTCCGGAAAGCTGGAAAATCGCCCCCATCCTCGCTGAAACTCGCATCGATCTCACCCATCTTGAGTCACTGGTCACCATCATGCAGCCGGAGGCGCTCCCCATTGCCATCTCCTCCTTCGCCTCCGCTCTCAAAGCCGAGCGCATGACCGACGCCGTCATGGACTCCACCCGTCGCATCTTCGAGCTCATTACCGCCATCAAGGACTACTCCTACATGGATCAGGCGCCCATCCAGGAGATCGACCTCGCTGCCGCGCTCGACAACACCCTCACCATGCTCAACTCGCGACTCTCAAACATCGACATCATCCGCGAGTACGACCCGGCCACACCCCCCGTCCTCGTCTACGGCAGCGAGATCAACCAGGTTTGGACCGCCATCATCGAAAATGCGATCGACGCTGTAGACCTTCTGCCACCTGAAACCCCTCGCACCCTACGTCTCCACACCGCCCTCTCCGGCCCCACCGTCATAGTCGAAATCTGGGACAACGGACCCGGCATCGACCCGGTCATACAATCCCGCATCTTCGAGCCCTTTTTCACCACCAAATCCGTCGGCAGCGGCATGGGCCTCGGCCTCGACATCGCGAATCGCATCATTCTCAAGCACCGCGGACAAATCTCCGTCCAGTCCAAACCACACGAAACCTGCCTCCAGGTCCGCCTCCCCATCGAACAGACCGGCGCCTACTAGGAAGGCTGGGCATGTGGTTGGCACGCTGCTTTGAGGCTTCAGCCACCCGGATCACCCTGCAGTAACGCAAAGATGCAGCTTCAGCCGCGTAGATAGCAACGGCAATCCCGCGAATGGTTCGAGCTGCCAATATCCGGCTAGCCACCTGCCGGCACCGTTTGCAGTCACCCTTGCACCCATAGGTCCGTCCCTTGACCGGGCGGGGCAGCTCTTCCGTCCTGCGGAGCGAAGGGACCTGCCTTTCTTCGCAGGATGACGACACCTCATAAGCAACACGGCTTCATCAAAGCAGCATTCGCTTTAAGGTGTTGTTGTTTTGGGGAAGAACTGGATGCGAGTCGTTCTCGCACGGACTTAGAGCTCCGTATTCAGGGCCAACAGCAGCCTCGGGCTGGCTTTACCGAACGACTCAAAGCGTTGGATGGCGCGAGCTTCCGCTTGCCTGTCCGTCTCCTCACCGGTGCTCTCAACCGCAGTGCGCCCAAACGCAGAAAAGCCCCGACCATCGCCGGGGCTCTTCGAATCACAAATGACTCTACTGCGAGACCTCAACCCCACGCCAGAACGCCATATGATGCTTCACACTGCGCGCCGCCGGCTTCGGATCCGGGTAGTACCAGGCGGCATCCGGGTTTTCCTGCCCATCTACCAGCAGACTAAAGTACCGCGCCTGCCCCTTCCAGGGGCACGAAGATGTCGTCGAACTCGGCCGCAGAAACTCCCGCTTTACCGACTCCTCAGGAAAATAAACGTTTCCCTCAATCGTCTCGAAATTTTCACTTTCGGCCACTGTCTGGCCATTCCACATTGCCTTTGCCATGCTGCAACTCACTTCCCGGTTGGATGGTCGAGCTAGGACGACCGTAACGGCATTCAGTTGCACCCGTATGGGTGCTTTGCACCTTGCACGGTTCATCGTTCAACCTATTAGACCAGCTTTCATGATAAAAGATTCCGGCACCACCAACAAACCCTGTCGGCGAAGGCCCGCAATCCTCATCTCCGCCCGGCTCAGGCCACCGCCAAAGGCCGCGTCGTCTCCGGATTCGGAATCGCCAACACCGGCACCTCCAACGGCACAACTACCTCCGGTACCCGGTCCGTTCGTTCATCCCAATCGCATTCAATCGGGTCGGCGATCTCTTCCTTTGCACCCTTCTTCGGCCGTCGCTTCGGCATCGCATCGTGGTTATGCGGACACACCTCGTGAATAAACCCGTCCCCTTTGTTGAACACTTCCACCAGGTACGTGCTGTTCCCGCGCGGACAGGCTTTCGCAATCAACTTCTGATTACTCGTGAAGTCGCACTTTGGATAGTTCGTGCAACCGTAAAAGTAATTTCCCGTCCGTGCTTTCCGCTCCGCCAGCGCGCCCTTGCACTTTGGGCAAGCCACATCCAACAGCACCTGCTTCACAAACTTGCACTTCGGGTACCCACTGCACGACGTGAACTCCCCGTACGTCCCACTCCGCTTCACCAACTCCATCCCGCACTCCGGGCACGGCTCCCCCGTCGGTTCCGGCGGTTTACTCTGCACCTTCTGATTCAGCCGTCGCACCGTCTTGCATGGCGGATCGGCGTTGTAATCCGGGCAGCTCATGAATGGCCCGAACGGACCGTTCTTCAGCACCATCAGCTTGCCGCAGTTCTCACAAAACTCTTCTTCCTCGGTATCGCCCTGCTCCATGGCCGCCAGGTCCGGCTTGTCCGCAAAGTTCTCCTTGGTAAAGTCGCAACTCACCGGGTCCACAAGTATGCTCTTGCCCCGTGACACAGCCACCTTTAATGCCGCCATCAGCTCCTTGTCGCTGTGCACCTCCTCGTTGCTGGCCTCGGCATCGTCGACCATGCCCTTCACCTGGAACGGAAAATCGATCGCGTCCTTGATCCGCTTCACCACCGCCTTCGGATCCTTCTTGAACGCAGAGACGGCAATCGTCTTCGGCTTCGTCTTCGTGTAGTTGCTGCAGGAATAAAATGACCCGAACTTGCCCCACTTCATCACCAGCGCGCTGCCGCACTTCTCGCAGATCTCGTCCGTCGGTTCCTCGCGCCGCTTAATGTCTTCCATCGACATCTCGGCAACCTTGATCTCGTCGGTCAGGTGGTCGTAGAAGCCGTCCAAGAGATGCGTCCACTTCTCCTCGCCATCCTCCACCCGGTCCAGCTCTTCTTCCAGCCTCCGCGTGTACGCCATGTCAAAGATGTACGGAAAGTTCTTCACCAGCAGCGTCGTTACCACCATGCCGATCTCGGTCGGCACGAACTTCCGCGCCAGCTTCTTCACATAATCGCGATCCTGAATGGTGTTGATGATCGACGCATACGTCGACGGCCGTCCGATGCCCTGCTCCTCCAGCTCCTTCACCAGCGACGCCTCATTGAACCGCGGCGGCGGCTGCGTGAATTTCTGCTCGGTGAAGACCGGCGGAATGGGAACTTCAGGCGGATTCTCAATGACATCATCTAGCGTGACGATCTCATCTATTTTCATTGCAGGAAGTCCGCCTTCCTGCTCTTCTTCGCTGTCCGGCAAACCTGCAGGAGACCGCTTCGGTTTCCCAAAGTCAGGATCCGCAATCCTCAAAAACCCATCGAACCGCAGTACAGAACCCGTCACACGCAGAGAGTAGCTCTGCTGGGCGATCGCCTCAATGTCAATCGTTGTACGATCGAATATCGCTGCGGTCATCTGACTGGCAACAAACCTTCGCCAAATCAGATCGTAAAGGCGAAACTGCTCGTCCGACAGATAATGTCGGATTCGCTCAGGAGAATAGTCCACATTAGTTGGCCGGATCGCTTCATGAGCATCTTGAGCATCTTTCTTTCCCTTAAACTCGCGCAACTTTTGAGGCAGATACTCAGGGCCATAACTTTCAATTAAGTGCCGCACTTGCTCAATAGCTACAGGTGAAACTCGTGAAGAGTCTGTGCGCATGTACGTGATTAAGCCGACAGTACCCTCAGACCCAAGCTCTACGCCCTCGTATAGACGCTGCGCCACACCCATTGTTCTTTTGACGTTGAATCCCAACCGGCTTGAAGCTTGCTGTTGTAACTGCGAAGTTGAGAATGGCGCCGGTGGCGTCCGTCGATACTCTTTCTCTTCAATCGCAACGACCTTGTAAGCAGCTCGTGACAAATCAGCTTGTGCATCTAGCGCAGACACTTGATCTGGAAATGCTGGAGAGGCTACCGTGTCTACTTCCAGCCGTGCGCCATTCTTCTCTCGCAATTTGGCCGTGAACGGAAGACCGGCGGCTGTCTTCAGCCGCGCATCGACCGGCCAGTACTCCACCGGCATGAACGCCTTGATCTCGTTTTCCCGGTCCACGATCAGCCGCAGCGCCACTGTCTGCACCCGCCCAGCACTCAATCCGCGCCGGACTTTGTCCCATAAAAGCGGGGAAATTTCGTACCCCACCAGACGATCCAGCACCCGCCGCGTCTGCTGCGCGTCCACCAGATTCTCGTTCACAGCCCGCGCTTTTGTGAACGCTTCAACCACCGCTTTCTTCGTAATTTCGTTGAACGTGACGCGCTGAATCGTGGTTTTTCCCTTTAAAACGGGCTCCAACTGCAATTGCAGGTGGTGCGCGATTGCCTCGCCTTCGCGGTCCGGGTCAGGCGCCAGGTACACGGCGTCCGCCTTCGCGGCCAGCTTCTTCAGCTTGTCCACCAGCTTCTCCTTCCCTGGCGACACGATCAGATGTGGTTCAAACGTCCGCTTCTTCAATTCCACGCCGATATCATTCTTCGGGAGATCCATGATGTGGCCCAGCGACGCCTCAACCGTATAGTCACTGCCTAAGTACTTGTTGATCGTCTTCGCCTTCGCCGGCGACTCCACAATCACGAGATTTTTTGCCATACCGCACTTCCTGTTTTCTGCCGCGTCTCCGCAGCCACCGGCTTCCCGGGTCGTGCCCATTCTGCCTTCGCCGGGCACAATGCGCTCGCCCAGGGTCCGCCTTGCATTCCGTCCCTACTGTCTCGGTGAGACGCTACCACGAACGTTTCGCTACGTCACGCGCCACAATTGCACATCTGACTGCAAAACGGCCAAAGTTGAAACGTGCTTCCCCACTCAGGACGTCATCATTTGCGGGAGCCGATCAGATCTGGCGTCCTGCATAGTACACCCGCATCTCCATAAAACCGGCAACTCAAGCAGCCGACAGAGAACACCGATCAGAACGTCCGCACGTAGTTTTTCCCCGGCATCTGCCGCACCCTACCAGCCAGTTCCAGCTCAAAAAGTGCTGTAAAAATCTCAGCCGACGGCAGTTGCCCGTCCAGAACCTCCATCAACTCGTCAAGCTGCACTGCCTCGTCCGCCCGCAGGTGATCGTAGACAAGCCGCTCTGTCGGCGGCATCTCCTGGTCCGCGAATAGAGATGCGGCACCTCCACCTTTGGACTCAGCACCGCCCGCCGCAAGCATCGCAAGCCGGTCCTCCAGGTCGATGCGCGCCTGGTTCGGCAGGTCTTCCCATACGTCCTCCCACGTCGCTGTGAGCTTGGCTCCCTGCTTGATCAGCGTGTTTGGGCCCCATGCGTTCTTGTTCGTCACATTTCCCGGTACCGCATACACATCGCGGTTCTGCTCCATCGCGCAGCGTGCCGTAATCCGGGTACCGCTGTTCTCGGCCGCCTCAATCACCAACACACCCACGCTCATGCCGCTCAACACGCGGTTGCGTAGGGGAAAGTTCTGCGGTGCCGGAAAGGTCCCGGTCGGGAACTCCGTCAGGATGCATCCACCACTCATCAAAATTTGCTCCGCCAACTTCTTATTTTCTTTCGGGTAAATCACATCGATCCCCGTTCCCCATACCGCTACCGTCTTGCCCTTGGCCTCGATCGCTCCCTTGTGCGCCTCTGTGTCCACGCCGCGGGCCATGCCACTCAGAATCACAACGCCCCGATTTGCCAAATCCCGCGACAGCATCGCCGCCATGCCCGCTCCATACGGTGAAGGGTGACGTGTGCCAACGACCGCTATCCCCGGCAGTTCCAGCAATGCCGTCTCGCCGCGGAACCACAGCACCGGTGGCGGATCATAAATCTCTCGCAGACGGTCCGGATACTCGGCACAGTCGTGCGTAAGAAAGCCGGCACCCTGCTCGTTCAGCCGCTGCAGCTCTGCTTCTGCCGCCGCGCGTGCTTTGCCCTCAAACACGAAGCGCGCGCTTGCCGCCGGCATGCCCAAACCTTCCAGCTCCGTCAGGCCCAGTGAAAGCAGCGCCGCGGCATCGTCCAGTTTGCCCATCGCGCGCACGGTTCGGGTCGCGCCCATTCCTGGCGTCAGCGTCAGCGCCATCCAGGCCAGCCGAGCCGTCTCACTCGCACCGGCACCGCGCCGTCCAACGGCCTCCACCTGCAAACCTCCGATCATCCCGCCTCCGGCACCAGTCGCCCTCGTTATACATCACCCTTCCACCCGTGCCCATACAACGCTTGCAGCACGGCACGCCGTGAGCCGTCGCACTAACCAACCGCAGTAGGCAACGACTTTTTAGACCGGGCGCAAACCGCTTTGTCCAACGCGTTGCTGACAAGGGGTCACCGAAGATCGGCATACCCGCCGGAGCCGTCGCGCTCCGCTGAGACATCCAAACCCATCAGCGTGCCCACTCAATTCCCAACTCGCCTGCGTATTGCGGCCATCAGCTTCTTGAATCCAGCACCCCTGCTTTACGACTTTGAGCACGAACCCCAGGCGACGAAGCTGCGAGATCGCTACAGCCTGCACTACACCACACCCGCGCAATGCGCTGAACAGCTCTCCAACGGCGACGCCGATCTTGGCCTGGTCCCCATCGGTGCCCTGCCTCACTTACCGCACCTCACCACCGTTCCGGGCTGCGTAATTGCCTCTCCGCGACAGGTTCGTTCTATTCAAGTCGTGGTCAAACCCGGCATGGCGCTTCACCAGATCCGCACCGTGGCTGCGGACAGCGCCTCACGCTCCTCCGTCGCCTACCTGCAAATCATCCTTCGCGCCTTTTACGCCAACGATCCCGTTTTCACAAAAAGTCCAGCTGCCCTGGCTCCTATGCTGCAAAGCTCCGACGCGGCGCTCCTTATCGGCGACCCTGCCCTGCTCGCCCTTCAAGACCTCGACGCCTACCCAGGCCACACCTGGTACGATCTGGCGACCCTGTGGAACCAGCACACCGGCCTGCCATGGGTCGCGGCTGTGTGGGCCGTCAACCCCACTGCTCTTACCGAAACTAGCCCCACAAAGCTCATTGAGGACCTCACCAATTCCCGCGATGACGGCCTCACCCACATCGACACCCTGGTGAAGGACTGGCAGCCGCGAATTGCCGTGCCGCCCGACACCATTCGGACGTATCTCACAAAAAACATTCACTACGACCTGGACTCTGACTGTCTGCGGGCTATTGCCGAGTTTTACCGCCTGGCCGCTGAAACCGCAGTCCTTCCCCGCTACAACCTGCCACTGCTCGCAACCTGAGCGACTTCCACGTCCGGTCCCGCGTCTGAACTACCACGCATGTACTCGCCTCCTGCCATGCTTCTCTTCGCTGCCCAGCATGTGCACCACGCGCACGGCGGTCTGATGGGCTACTTTATGCGTCTCGGACCCGTCGGACTCCTGCTGGTCTCCATCATTGACAGTTCTCCCATTCCGCTGCCCATTCCTGGATCGTCCGACCTGCTTGTGACCGTTTTCGCCGCGCAAAAGCACGGATGGCTGATGGCCACGCTCATCGCCACCCTCGGCTCAGCCCTGGGTTCCATCGCCAGTTACCAGTTGGGTGTGGTCGGAGGCGTCGCCCTGCTGGACAAGCACACACCGCGGCGACTGGCGGACCGGTTGAAGGGCTGGTCCGAGCACCATGCCATCCTCTCCGTTGCTCTACCTTGCATCCTGCCGCCCCCTGCGCCGCTCATGCCCTTTCTCATTGCGGCAGGTGCGCTCCGCATGCCTCGACACATTTTCTATCCCACCTTTACCGTCAGCCGCTGCGTGCGGCACGCTTTTTACGCGTGGCTGGGCGTCCACTACGGCCGTCACATTCTGCCGATCTACAACCACATTACAGAAGAGTACGGCTGGATTTTGCTGCTCATCGTTTGGGGTTCCATCGCTTTTGCAGCCGTCTACGCGACGGTCAGGGTCGTCCAGGCGCGCAAGTCCAAAAACACAAAGGCCGCAGCACCCGCCGCAGCCTGAGCGAGCAACAGGAGACGACCTTAAAACTCCCAACGCAAGAGCGTTGCGCCCACTGTAAAACCCGCGCCTACGCTCGCCAGCAGCACAAGGTCGCCCCTCTTAAGCCGGCCATCCTCCAGCGCCGTCCCCATGGCAAGCGGAATTGTCCCGCCAGTCGTGTTCCCGTACCGGTCGATGTTGATGACCACCCGCTCCGGTGCCAGACCCAGCCGCTCTGCCGTGGCCTGAATGATGCGCTTGTTCGCCTGGTGAGGGATGAAGGTGTCTATGTCACCACCGACGATCCCGTTACGCTCCAGAACCCGCTCGCTCGCTTCCATCATCTTGCGTACGGCAAACTTGTACACCGTTTGCCCATCCTGCTTGATGTAATGCATATGTTCCGCTACGGTTTGTGCGCTCGACGGATGCAGCGATCCGCCGCCCGGCATGCACAGGCTGTTGCCGCCGTGCCCATCCACCTCGTGCCAGAAGTCGACTAGGCCGACCTCGCCCTCCTCGCACGGTTCAATCAGCACAGCACCCGCGCCGTCGCCAAACAGGATGCAAGTGGACCGGTCCGTGTAGTCCACGATGGAACTCATTGTGTCTCCGCCGATAACCAGCACCTTGGTATGCGCGCCGCTCTCCACAAGCTTCGCGCCCACCTGCAGCGCATAGAGGAATCCGCTGCATGCCGCGGACAGGTCAAACCCCCAGGCCTTGGTCGCTCCCAGCTTGGCCTGGACCAGGCACGCCGTCGCCGGAAACAGCATGTCCGGCGTCACTGTGCCGACAATGATCGCGTCCACTTCAGTTGCTGACACACCACGGCGCTGTAGACATCGCCGCGCCGCTTCCGTTGCCAGGTCGCTTGTCGCCATACCTGCATTCACAATGTGGCGCTCGCGTATGCCCGTCCGCTCCAGGATCCACTGGTCCGTCGTGTCCACGATTTTTTCCAGGTCTGCATTGGTCAACAGCTTCGGCGGAGCATACGTACCCACCGATGAGATCTTCGCGCGACGTGCCACGCGCGGTTTCAACTCCAAACTCACAGGCACAGCCCTTCCAGCACCGCTTGTGCGGCGCATCAACATCCCTGTCGAGCATACGTCTATGTGGCTGAAATTGTTGCGCCGGAAGATGGAATGTACACCGCACGCATAAACAGAAAAGAACCGGGTGAACCCACTGCGCACATACTAGCCCGTTACCGTTGCTTCCTTCCGGACCTGGCGGGGTTGGCGGGATTATGTCGCGTGGGACCCGGCTCAGCTCCAATCCTACCATCGGGTGCGCGAACAGCTCACAAATCCGCGTTACTCTTGAAAGAGTGCCTACCGCAGACATCCTCGACACACCGACCGCCGCAGCTTCTGCACCGGAGCGGCCGCGCATCGGTTTCGTCTCTCTTGGCTGCCCGAAGAACCTCGTGGATTCTGAAGTGATGATGGGTCTGCTGCACCACGCCGGCGCTGACCTTACACCTGACGCAGAGACCGCCGATATCATTGTCGTCAACACCTGCTCCTTTATCGATTCCGCCAAGCAGGAGAGCGTGAATACGATCCTGGAGATGGCCAACCACAAGGTTGCCAACGGTGGCCGCGCTACCAAGCTCATCGTCGCCGGCTGCCTTGTCGAACGTTATCGCGATGAGATCCGCAAAAATATTCCCGAGGTGGACGCGGTTCTGGGCACGGGGGAACTTGACAGCATCCTTGTCGCTGCCGGCATAGCGCCGCGGACTGCGCTGTCGCCATTCACCATCCTGAACGCTGTTCCCGCGCTTGAGGTTCCGGCAGGGCTCGCCATCACGGCGTCGCCGGAGGCCATGTCGCTTGGCGAACCAGACGGTTTCGAGACACAAGCAGCCGCACTGCAGACCCACGTTGGCGAACAAGACGGCAGTGTCGCAAGCACAGACCAGATAGCGCGCGGCGATGCGGCGGTCAACGCCTCAGTGCACACTCACGCGCACCTGGAGCTGGGCGGTGCCGCAGCCCTCGAAGTAGAGCTGGCGCAGAACAATTTATCGCAAAGCACACTTGCGGAGAGCAGTTTGATCGACCGCGCGTCGAGCGCAGTCCGAAAGCACTCCCAGATGGACGTGGTGCCGCAGACGTCCCGCCCCGAAGGCGATCTCCGCGAGCAGCAGGGCCGCTTCAATCGTGACACCTGGGATGGAGCCACCGCCCAGCTTCCCACCTACCTCTACTCGGACGACACCCCCCGCTTCCTGACCACGCCGCGCGCCTCGGCCTACATCAAGATCGCCGAAGGCTGCGACCACCCCTGCGGCTTCTGCATCATCCCGCAGCTGCGCGGCAAGTTCCGCTCCCGCCGCATCGCCTCCATCCTCGCCGAGGCCGAGAACCTTATGCGCCAGGGCGTCCGCGAACTCACACTTATCGGGCAGGACACCACCTGCTTCGGTGAAGACCTCGGCCTCAAGGACGGTCTCGCCCAGCTCCTCGAATCCCTCGCGACCATGAACGTCGACGGCATCGGCCGCGTTAAGTGGCTCCGCTTCCTCTACGCCTACCCCAACAAGGTCACCACCCGCCTGCTCGAAGTCATCGCCGCCCACAGCAACATCGCCAAATACCTCGACGTCCCCCTCCAGCACGCCGCCCCCACCGTCCTCAAGCGCATGAAGCGCGGCGGGTCCGGCGCAATCTTCCTGCAGATGCTCGAGAAGGCGCGCCGCATCGTCCCCGGCATCGCCGTACGCACCGCCTTCATCGTCGGCTTCCCCGGCGAAACCGACGCGGAGTTCCTTGAGCTCGAACAGTTCATCCAAGCCGCGAACATTACCTGGCTCGGCGTCTTCAGCTACTCCGACGAAGAAGGCGCAGCCGCCTTCGACCTCGGCGCAAAGGTGCCGAAGCGCACCATCGAAGCCCGCCGACGCCGCCTCATGCGGACCCAGCTCAAGCTGAGTGCCCGCGCCCGTCAGGCCCAGGTCGGCCAGACCGTCGAAGTCCTCGTCGAAGGACCATCGGAAGAGACCGGCCTCCTCTGGCGCGCCCGCACCCTCCACCAGGCTCCCGAAATCGACGGCCACGTCCTCCTCAACGACTTCGGCCCCCACACCGCCCTCGTCCCCGGCACCTTCTACCACGCCGAAATTACCGAAGCCCATGACTACGACGTAGTCGCCCGCATACTCGACTAGATCCAGGAGCACCATGGCCACCACAGCAGATGCAGAACTCATCCTCAAGCTCTACGAACTTCGCGGTGAAGCCACCATGCGCAAGGCACGTGCCTTCGTCACCGGCGAAATGGCTGCAGGCACCACCGATGACGTCCTCAAAGTGCAGCGCGGCACCGGCACCCAGGAAAACGCCTACTGGCGCCAGGTCGTCACCTATTGGGAGATGGCCGCGTCCTTGGTCCTTCGCGGCGCACTCGACGCCGACCTCTACCTCGACAGCAGCATGGAAAACATCCTTGTCTACACCAAGTTCCACCGCCTCTACAAAGAAGGCACCGGCGTCGACTTCATGCCAAACACCGCCCGGCTAGTCGCCGAGTACCCCGCCGCGGAAAAACTCCATGTTATGTTCCACAAGCGCTCTGTCGCCGCCGCTGAAGATCCCCTCGCAAAAGCCGAGGCGGCCTACAACAAAGGGTAGAGGCTGCTCGGCGCAGCAATATTCTTGCGCCGATTCGAACAGCCTGATACATCTTGCGTCATGGTCACGTTGTCAAGGCACTTCTGCTGGCAATCCTGTTTCCTGTAGCCGTTTATACGCTCTACCTTCACTGGTACTACGCCCGAGCGGCTGCAGGGGGGCAAAGATGCCTTCCTCAGCAGGCAGGCACTTCGTTTTGTCACCTACTATGCGCACGGCTGAAGCTGGGGCATCCACATTCTGGTGGCCCTGTTCACCGTCGCGATCACTGTAATCGCCTACGAACTTGCAACCGCCCTCCTGCAAACGTGGTTAAGGTAACAAGCAATGCCCAACAAAGTACTCCGTTGCCCGACCTGCAAAACCCTCGTGCTTGCAACCTCACCAGACGTTCCCTTCTGCTCGGACCGCTGCCGCACCATCGACCTCGGCAAATGGGCCGCTGGCGAGTACCGCATCTCCTCGCCCATCCTCGACCCGGACCTGCTCGACAGCCTCGAAAGCCGTCGCTCTCACGAAGACGACTAGATGAACAACGCCGATAGACTCCCCACCGAAGCCGTCCTCGCCGCTGAGCACCTGCCCGGCGTGCACCGTACCCGCTGGGCCTGGATCATCGGCACCTTTTTCGGCGCAGGCCTGCTCAAGCCCGGTCCCGGCACCTACGGCTCCATCGCCGCCACGGTTATCTGGTTCTTCGTCATGCGGCACGTTCCCACGCACCTCGCCCCGTGGATCACACTCGGCATGGCCGCTGCAGCTACCCTCGTCGGCATTCCCGCAGCCACCCGCGTCGCGCGGGAGAGCGGCCGCAAAGATCCGCAGATCGTCGTCATCGACGAGGTTGCCGGCCAGTGGCTCGCCCTTACGCTCGCCCCACCCAGCCTGCCCTACGCCCTGCTCGCCCTCGTCCTGTTTCGCGCCTTCGACATTCTCAAGCCGCCGCCCGTCCGCCAGCTTGAGCGCCTGCCTGAAGGCACCGGCATCGTCGTTGACGACCTTGCCGCCGGCCTTTATGCCCTTTTGGTCTACTTCCTCATCGCTGCTGCACTTATCCTCACTCATCGATAGCGTCACATGGTTAGCGGCGATCATCTAACCTGACAGCATGTCCCTGTTCGACCATCTTCGCCCTGCAGACAGCACAACACCGCACCTTGACATGGTTACGCCCGCAGCTGCCATGCCCGGCGGCATCTTCGACCTGCGCGGCACGCACCTCAACTCCAGTGGAGTGCCACAGGCGCACATCGGCGACTCTCTTGCGCCACTTGGTTTTACCTCAGACAACAAGATGACTCTCCGCGTGCCGGATGGTGCCATTGCCGGCGACCTTACCCTCAGCTTCGGCGAGCGCCGCAGCAATCCCTTGCCAGTCCAGGTTGCCGTGCCGATCGCGGACAATCTTCACCCAATCGCCAACCCCGCCGTGGACTCCAGCGGAAACCTGTACACCACTTTCTCCGGATCTCGCGGCCAGACTGTTCCCGTGTCCATTTTTCGGCTCGACCGCGATTTCCAGCAGCGGGCCTTTGTTCGCGGCCTTGCCAACGCGAGTGGCCTGGCCTTCGGTCCGGACGGCTATCTCTATTGTTCCTCCCGCGCTGAAGGCACCGTTTACCGCATCTCGCCTGAGGGCACGATGGCGCAATGGGCCGAAGGCATGGGTGTGGCAACGGGCCTCGCGTTTGACGCAGATGGCAACCTCTACGTCGGCGACCGCAGCGGCACCATCTTCAAGCTGGATAACCGTGGCAGTGTTTTTGTCTTTGCCACGCTTGAGCCATCCGTCTCCGCCTACCATCTTGCGTTCAACGACGCTGGTACGCTCTTCGTTACCGGCCCCACGACTTCCTCAAACGAAGTCATTCACGCCATCGCTCCCAACGGCGATGTGAGCATTTGGTTTCGTGGCCTCGGCCGACCGCAGGGCATCGCCTTCGACACAGAGAACAATCTTTACGTTGCCGCTTCGCACCACGGCGAACGAGGTGTACACCGCATAACACCGATGCGCGAAGCCTCACTCGTAGTCAGCGGCAGCGGCCTCATCGGCCTTGCCTTTCTCGACGATGGCGCAGCAGCACTGACGACCACCAGCGCCCTGTACCACGTGGACCTGGGCGTCGAAGGAAGACTGGTGCGCTAGCAGTGCTGGCTGAGATTATTGCCGTTGGCTCTGAAATGCTCACGCCTTTTCGCGTGGACACGAACTCGCTTGCACTCACGGCCGAGCTCAACAAACTAGGTGTTAAGGTTGCCTTTAAGACCATCCTCGGCGATTCTCTCCCACAGCTTGTTGACGCTGCACGGATCGCACTGCGCCGCACAGACATCGTCCTCTTCTCCGGAGGCCTGGGACCGACCGAAGATGATCTCACCCGAGAGGCCGTCGCCGGCGCGCTCGGCATCGGCATGACTCGCCACGAGGACATTGCCCAGGCTCTGCGCGAACGCTTCAACCGGCGTGGCATCACCATTGCCGAGAACAACTACCGCCAGGCAAATGTGCTGGATGGCGCGACCGTGCTGCCCAATGCCAACGGCACGGCACCCGGTCAATGGCTCAACACAACGTTTGAGGGCAAAGAACGCATTGTCATCCTTCTGCCCGGGCCACCCAAGGAACTTACGGCCCTGTTCGCCGACCAGGTGCGCGAGCGTCTTCGTGCCCTGCTGCCGGAAGCGCACATTGCCACTGGCACCCTGCGCATGGCGGTGGTGCCGGAATCCACAGTCGACGCACGTACTGCGCCGATTTACGGGGAATACACCGACGTGCAGACCACCATCCTGAGCACGCAGGGCGAGATCCAGCTTCACTTCCTTTGCAGCAAGCCCACGCTCGCCGAAGCGGATGCACGCGTCGCCGACGTGCTGGGTCGTTGCGAGCACGAAATGGAAGAGTTCGTCTTTAGCAACAACAACGATTCGCTGGAACAGGTGGTTCTACTCATGCTCGGCCTTCGTGGCCTCACACTGGCCGTCGCGGAGAGCTGTACCGGCGGAATGCTGGGCCAGCGCCTCACCGCCGTGCCCGGTTCATCGGGCTCTTTCGTTGGCGGTGCCATGGTGTACAGCAACGCACTCAAGACGGCGTTTGCTGGAGTTTCGCCTAAACTTCTACAACAGCACGGAGCAGTCAGCGAGCCAGTTGCGCGCGCACTTGCCGAAGGCATACGCCAACGTACTGGCGCAGCAATAGGCATCGGCATCACCGGCGTCGCTGGACCAGGTGGAGGGAGCGCCGAGAAGCCCGTCGGCACTGTGTACATCGCCGTGTCTGACAACAGTCAAACGTCCGCTTCGCAGCTTGACCTGCACGGCGACCGCGAGCGTATCCGCTGGATGAGCACGCAGCACGCGCTCGTCGAACTTCGCAAACGCCTCGCCTAGTGTGCTCTGCGCTGTGATAGAGCGCGTGCGCTGCTACACTCATCCTCGCCATGAACGACACCGTCCTCTGGATCGTCTCACTCACCGCCGCATACCTGCTGGGCTCCATTCCATTCGGCTATGTGCTGGTCCTGCTTTTCAGCGGCGGCGACATCCGCACGACCGGTTCCGGCAACATCGGTGCCACAAACGTGGCTCGTTCCGGCAACAAGGGATTGGCGATCGCAACACTGGTTCTGGACGCATTTAAAGGGTTCCTGGCCGTGTACATCGCACAGCGTCTGTCCCTGCACTACAGCGCATTCCCAAAGGGCTACGACGTTGCTGCGCTCGCCGGCTTTATTGCAGTCATTGGCCACATCTTTCCTGTCTGGCTCGGCTTCCGAGGCGGCAAGGGTGTGGCGACCGCGCTTGGTGTTCTCATCGCGCTGCTTCCCTTTACAGCCCTGACGGTCGGGGCCATCTTCGTCGTTGCCTTTGCACTTACGCGCTACGTTTCGCTCGCATCCATCGTGGCGGCAGTCGCGTATGCGGTTCTTGGAATTTTCTTTGATGGCAGGCACCGCCTTATTGTCGATCTCGTCTACATTGCCATTCCCCTGCTCGTCATCCTGAAGCACAGCGGCAACATCGGCCGCTTGCGTGCCGGGACAGAACCAAAGTTCGGCAACCCGAAAGCCACGTAAACGACCGCACAGGACTACACGCATGAGCCGCATAGCTGTTCTGGGCGCAGGAGCCTGGGGAACCGCACTCGCACTTTCACTCGCACGTCAGGGCAGGCACGAGGTCACGCTCTGGGCTCACTCGCCGGACCACGCGGACGAGCTTCGCGCGACGCGCACCAACCGGCGTTACCTGCCGGGTTTCGCGCTGCCGGAAGACATCGCGATCGTCACGAACCTGTCGGTTGCCGTCGACCGCGCGGAGATTCTGCTGTCCGTTACACCGTCCAGCGCTCTGCCGGAAACAGTGTCGGCACTTGCATCGCAGCTTGGCACGCGTCATGTCTTCGTATCCGCCTCTAAAGGCATCCAGGAAGGCACACACCGCCGCATGTCAGAGGTTGTCGCCGCTGCAAGCGCGGTCCGCTTCGCGGTCCTGGGCGGCCCCAGTTTTGCGAAGGAAGTCGCAGCGCAGCTACCCACGGCCGCGACGCTGGCGTGCAGAGACGCTGCTCTTGCATCGGCGCTGCAGCGGGACTTCTCCTCCGATTCGTTCCGCGTCTATACCAATGACGACGTTGTGGGCGTGGAGCTCGGCGGTGCGTTGAAAAACGTGATCGCACTTGCAGCAGGTGTCGTCGCGGGTCTGGAGCTCGGCTCAAACGCAGCAGCAGCGCTGATTACGCGCGGCATGGCAGAGATCACCCGGCTTGCCGTAGCCTGCGGCGCAAAACCTGAAACGATGGCTGGCCTAGCCGGCTACGGCGACCTGGTGTTGACCTGCACTGGCACCCTCAGCCGCAACCGTACCGTCGGCGTAGAACTTGGCCGCGGCCGCAAGCTTCCCGATATTCTTGCATCGCTCAACGGCAAGGTCGCCGAAGGCGTTCAGTGCACTTCCACTGCGCGTGGCCTTGCTGCAAAGCACGGCGTGGAAATGCCCATCACCGACCAGATGTTCTCCATCCTGCACGAGAATTTGACGCCCCGTGAAGCCATCCGACTCCTGATGACACGACCTGGCAGGAACGAGTCCGCTGGTTAGATGTCGCGCGAGGCCGTCGCTGTGCACCTGCTCCATCGGCTTGAAAGGCCGTTGGTGCGTCCGAACAGAACCGCTGGCCGCGTAAACTAGGCGCATGGCGTTCTTTCAGCGATCGGACGACACACCGAAGAAGCCGGGCTTCTTTCAACGTGTACGCGAAGCCGTGGGCGGCGGCGGAGTTGCAGCTCGAATCACGCCGGACGAGGAAGCAGCGCCTCTCGATCTGTCCAAACATGCCGCACAGGTCCTTCCCAGCGCCGCTGCGGATGACCTTGTGCCAGCTTCCGTGAACGAGCTGGCCTTCACCGAAGGCCTCGAGACGCCGGCTGCACCCAACGCAATCGTGGAGCACGAAGCGCAAGAGTCAGCCCTCATCGGCGAGCGACCGGCCGCGCCCAATGACGGTCGGAATGAGTTCGGTCTGCGCCCGGTCTCTTCCACCTTCAGCTTTGGCGGCTATGCCACGGCGGCAGAGGAGGACGAAAGTTTTCTGGAGCGCATGCGCACTGCTGCCGCGCGCACCCGGACGCAGTTCACAACCTCGCTGGACGGAGTTCTCAGCCTTACTCGCCAGGTAGACGCGGAGACCCTGGACGAGCTTGAGGCCGTTCTTCTGACCGCGGACATCGGCCTCACCACGACTCAGGAGATTATCGGCAAGCTGCGTACCCGTGCTCTGCGCGAGAGGGCCACCGGCGCAGAGCTGCGCGGCATGCTGCGCGAAGAGCTGCTCGCCGTTCTTGACTCTGTCGACCAGCCCACCAGCCACCCGACGGCATCGCCTGAAGTCATCATGATGGTCGGCGTGAATGGCACCGGCAAAACGACAACCAGCGGCAAGCTCGCCGCCCTGTACGGCACCCACGGCCGGCGTGCTTTGCTGTGTGCCGCAGATACCTTTCGCGCCGCCGCGATCGACCAGCTTGAGGTGTGGGCGCAGCGTTCCAACGTCGACATCATCAAGACGCGCCAGGGCGGCGACCCCTCTGCCGCGCTGTACGATGCGCTGACTGCAGGCAAGGCCCGTAAGGCCGACATCGTCATCGTTGACACTGCCGGGCGCCTGCACAACAAAGCTGGTCTTATGGCAGAGCTCGACAAGATGCGTCGCACAGCAGAGAAGCTTGTTCCCGGCGCACCCCACCAGACCTTTCTTGTCATGGACGCCACCACTGGCCAGAACGGCCTGCAGCAGGCGCGCCTGTTCCTCGACAGCGCACGCGTCAGCGGCATCGTGCTCACCAAGCTGGACGGGACAGCGAAGGGGGGCATCGTGATTGCCATCGCACGCGAGCTGCGCCTGCCGGTGGTCTTTGTCGGTGTTGGCGAAAAGATGGAAGACATCCTGCCGTTCGACAGCAGAAATTTCATCGACTCTTTGTTAGGTGAGTCGCAGGCCGTAATGTAATCGATTATTGCCGCAGCGCCGCAACCTAATCAGCGTCCACCTGCTCTCACTGCCTGTACGGAACGCGCGTGCACGCTGCAGGTGAACACCCCGAAGGCGGCCTCGCAATTTTGAACTGTAAGGGGCAACCTCATGGCATTTCTTTGGTGGATCATCGTCGGCCTGATCGCAGGCTTTTTGACCGGCAAGATTATGAAGGGTAACGGATTCGGTATTTTCGCTGACATCCTTATCGGCATCGTGGGTGCCTTCATCGGCGGGTTCATCATGCGCCTTCTCGGCTTCGCTGGACAGGGTGGATTTATCTACACCATCATCGTCGCCACAATCGGTGCCATTCTTCTGACGCTGCTTCTTCGGCTGGTCACTGGCAACCGCAGCTCTAACCTTTAACGCGAAAGAGAGTTTTTTATGGGCTTGTTAGATATGGTCACGTCAATGGCCGGTGGGGTAGGTGGAAATAATGCCCAGGTTGGCGGCGGTTTAATGCAGGAACTGGAGAACCGGCCGGGAGGTTTCGGCAGCATTTTGCAGTCGTTCCAAAACAACGGACAGGGTGCGGCGGTTCAGCAGTGGGGGCAGGGAAACACTGCTCCTGCAGATCCCAACCAGGTGGAGCAGGGACTGAATGGTACAGGCATCATCGACAGCATCTCGCAAAAAACGGGCGTATCGCAGACCATGGTGAAAACGGGGCTTGCTGTTCTTGTGCCGGTGCTGATACATCACCTGATCTCGCAGGGACACGTGGACCAGCAGGGTCAGCAGATGGGAACGCAACCTGAGTCTGGTGGCTTGTTGTCCTCCATTCTGAGCAGAATCGCCTGACCACGAAGCAACTCCGCTCTACTCTGCTTGTACAGAAGCCCGCTCTCAGGAGCGGGCTTTCTGCATGCATAGCTGTTCCACCTGTACACAGCCTACGTTGTAGATCGTTTCAAGCACCGGCATTTGCTACAACTGTGCACAGGGAGCAAACAGCAATGGAAGCCAACGAGATTCAGGAGTTCGTCGAGCAACAGGAAGGTGCGCGCGAAAACAACATGGTGGCCGTGTCCTTCTCCATCAGTGTTCTTGCCGTGCTGGTTGCCCTTGTCACGGTCTTCTCGCATCGCGCTCACACAGCCGCCGTGCTTGACCAGGCACGCGCTTCCGACGAGTGGAGTCTCTATCAGGCGAAGAAGATCCGGCAAACCTCCATCCAAAGCACAAGCGACCTGTTGGTCGTCCTTGCGCCCGGCAACCCCGCCGCGGCTGCAAAACTGCAGGACTACAAGACACACACGGCAAAGTGGGATGCAGACCTGGCTCAAAGCGAGCACAAGGCGCGCGGTCTGGAAGAAGAAGTCGAAGCCGCAGAGCACAGGGCTGGCAGGTTCGATGCCGGCGAAGCCCTGCTACAGATCGCGGTTGTTTTGGCATCCATCACGCTGCTTACACGGCAGCGGCTTTACTGGCTTCTCTCACTCACCATCGGCGGCATCGGAACGGTCTTCGCGATGTTCGGCTACCTTGCCCACTAGCCGGGCCTTCAGATCGTGGGTGAGGTGAGCACAAAGGTTTCCGCCCACGGATCGCGCAGGCTGCCGCGTACGCATGCATCCACACCACGGCCACCTTCTTTCTCGTGCTGAAAGTCACAACGGTCCACTGACTGCAGCTGCTCAATCAACGCAAACGGATTATGTGCCGCATCCGCAAATGGAATTGAAGCTTCGCCAAGCTCGGTTTCTGCAAAAAACAGCACCACCTTATCGACCAGCCCGCCGTTGAGGAATGCTGCATTCAGCCCCGGTCCAGCCTCCAGCAGAGCAGACAACACTTCAAGCTCACCCAGGCGCTTCAAAACCGCGCGCAGGTCCAGCTCCGGTCGCTTTGCATCACGAACAACGCCATCACTGCTTGCCTGCTGCTCCGGCCGTAGCGCCGGCAGGGCTTCTACCCGCACACCGCGTTGCCGCAATGCTCGTTGTCGATCGTTGGGTGCCGTCGTTGCGCAGAACACAACCAGGTCGTCGTTGGCGCTCTCCACCAGGCGGGATCCGACCGGTGTACGGCACTGTGTGTCCAGCACAACGCGCAGCAAGCGGCGGCGCCGCGGCAGATTGCTACGATCCGACAGGATCGGATCGTCCGCCAGCACCGTTCCGATCCCCGTCATGATCGCATCGTTCGCATGCCGAAACCGGTGTACCTCGTCGCGTGCAGCAGTCCCCGTCAACCAGAACGGTGAGCCCGCCGGGCGATGGATCGGCAGCGGCGCAAGCCGCCCATCCACAGAGAGTGCCGACTTCAACGTGACCAGCGGCAGACCCGTAAGGATGTGCCGCGCAAAGGCGTCGTTCATGGCACGCGCTGCCGGCTGCAGCAGGCCGTCCTCCGCAACGATGCCGGCGTTGTGAATGCGTGCCATCCCCTGCCCTGCCACATGCGGGTTGGGATCAAGCGTTGCAGTGACCACGCGAGAGACGCCTGCGTCGATCAACGCATTTGCACACGGGCCGGTCCGGCCATGGTGCGAGCACGGCTCCAGCGTCACGTAGGCTGTTGCACCTACCGCAGACTCACCGGCCTGCTTCAACGCCACAATCTCCGCATGGTCGCGCGCATCGTAGCGGTGCGCGCCTTCGCCGGCGATTACGTTGCCGTGGGCCAGAACGCAGCCCACCTGCGGATTGGGCGACGCCAGCCCCAGCGTTGCGCGCGCCAGCTCCAATGCGCGTTCCATGTGTGCATAATCGGTAGGCGAAAAAGGCATGCGTGCAAGGTGGGATGCTTGAATTCCACAAAACAGTTCTGAATGCATGCAGCGAATGTGCGGAAGCCGGTACATCGTCCGCGGCGCAGAGGCACCGTCAAACTGACGTCAGCATTGGACTGCGTTTCAGCCTTGCACTAGGCTTGATAGATGTTTACCGGTTTGATTGCAGAAGTGGGCAGCATCGTTGCGGTAGAGCCCCGGGCCGGAACGACGCGGATCCGCATCGCCGCACCAACACTCGCAAAGCAACTGGCGCTGGGTGATTCAGTTGCGGTGAGCGGCGTCTGCCTGACTGCCCTTGCCATCCAGCCGGACGGCTTTGAGGCGGACCTTGCACAGGAGACCCTGGCGCGCACCTCACTTTCTCGCCTGGCGCCGGGAACCACGGTGAACCTTGAGCTGCCGACACCCGCTGGAACACCACTGGGTGGACACGTGGTGCAGGGCCACGTCGATGGCGTTGCCCGTTTGACTGCGTTCGAAGCAGTCGCATCCGGTGCTCCCGACCAGACTGACTGGCTGCTGCGATTCGTCGCACCGGCAGCGCTGAGCCGCTACATTGTGGAGAAAGGTTCGATCGCCGTCGAAGGCATCTCGCTAACCGTTGCAGCAGCAGACCTGCAAGCAGATGGCTCTACCGCAGTTACCATCGCTGTCATTCCTCACACCTACCAGGCGACGAACCTGCATGGCCTGCACCCGACCGACGAGCTGAACCTTGAGGTGGACGTGCTGGCAAAGTACGCCGAGCAGCAGGCGAGACTGAAGAAGACTCAGGCTGGGACGGTGACCGAGTTCTCCCTGATCGCCGCGGGCTTCTGAAGCCCGAGGTCTTTACGAACGAGGACCAGGACCGCCGCCGCGCGGACCACCCCCTCCTCCAACAGGTGCGGGCGTGCTGTCCGGGTCGACAAAGACGGTGATCGTTCCTGTCAGACCTGCTTGACGGTTCCCACCGCTGCTGCGCTCTACCTGCATCATGTACTCCTGCGGATCACCCATAAACACGTGATCCTCCTTCAGGCGGGTGCGACGCAGGTCGTGATGACGGTACGGTTCCAGCCTGGCAATCTCGTCGCTCAGCTCATCTGGAAATGCAATCTGACCGGTATGACACACGTGGCCGCCAGCGTACTTCGGATACGCCGTATGTTTGGCATCATGTGCGTGGCCGGTGCCTGCGGGTGCATGGCCGCCCACGTGTACTTTCATGTGGATGTGTGTGTCGCGACCCTGGTACCAACCGGGGAAGATGGACTCGAACTCTACCCGGCCGCGTGCGTCGGTAAGCTGAACGGCTCGCAAAAACCTCTCCTCATCGGTTGGCTTGATCTGCGGTGGACCGTTCCTGCCTTCCGGTCCACCCGGCCCACCTGGAGGCGGTCCGTTCGGGCCCGCAACCATGGGCGGTCTCTGGTTTGGATCGCCAGGAGGCGGCGGCCCACCCGGTCCGTTTTGACCACCCGATCCGCCCGGCGGCGGACCAAAGGACATCTTTGTAAACGCGGAGTACAGGCCCATCGCGTCACAATGCCACACGTCGATCGCCGCATTTGGAATGGGCGCACACGTCCTGGCGTGACGAAGTTCCAACGCGAACCGCAATGGCAGGCCAGGCTTACCCTCGCTCATGTTCGACCGCAGCAGCTCGTAGGGGTAGTAGAACGGGCCTACCTCAAGCTCTGGCGTGAGCGTGCACGCCTTCACCTGTTCCGCAGCCCAAAGCGACGAGCCAAAGGTGTTGGCGAACGCGGCCGTCGCCACACCGGTGGATGCGGCAGTCAGAACTTTCCTACGTGACCAAGTCTTCATCGCATCCTTCTCTCAGCGCTCTGACGATGCTGCACCGTCGAAAGTTTACGCGGGAGCTTCCGGAAGTTCGAGCTGTTGCGCGGCAGGCTGTTCCACGTAGGGTTTGAAGTGGGCGCGGCAGCGCGCCTCGTACATGCCGGCCGCGCCCACCACAACCAGCTCCGTGCTGGTGCCAAGCCGCTGCGTGTGGATGGCCGGTGCGCCGCAGGTCATGCACACCGCGTTCAGCTTCGTCACCTTGTCTGCCAGCGCCATCAGCGCAGGGACAGGGCCGAAAGGCTCGTTGGCAAACGTCGTATCCAGCCCGGCAAGCACAACGCGCTTTCCCATCCCGACAAGCTCCAACACCAGCGGCAGAATCGCAGGATCGAACCACTGCGCCTCATCCAGGCCAATCACGTCCGTTGTGTCGATGGAGTTGTCGGCGAACAGAGCTTCGCGCAAACGGTCCGCGTTGGGCGTCACTACGGAAGCCTCGTGCGTCTGCTCCGAATGCGAGGCGATGGCTGTGCGGTGATAGCGAAGGTCGATGTCCGGCTTGAAGCACGCCACACGCTGCCGTGCAATACGCGCGCGTTTCAGACGGCGGATCAACTCTTCGCTTTTGCCGCTGAACATGGGGCCGGTAATTACTTCAAGAACACCGGGAGCTGTGCCGGCTTGCTGCGAATCCATCGTTCGATGGTAAACGCCGCCCGGGCCTGGCGGCGGTCCCTTGCGTCCTGTGTCAGATCCTCTCCACCACAACAGCCGTCCCATACGCCAGCACTTCCGTCACACCGGGCATTAGCTCGTTGGCGTCGTAACGGAAGCTTACGACTGCATTCGCATCGTGCTCCGCCGCATGTTGAGCCATGCGCAGGAAAGCGTCCTCACGCGTCTTTTCGCACAAGCTCGTATACAGCGTGATGTCTCCGCCCACAAGCGTCTGCAGGCTTGCACCAATGCTGCCGAACACGGAGCGGGACCGCACCACGATGCCCCGCACGATGCCGAGCGAGCGCACAATGCGCAGCCCAGGCAATTCCAACGCTGTGGTAACCATCGCCGGATCAATGGGCGATCGTGACTGCGGTTCCGCAACACTACCCATTGGCGGCCTTCTTCTGGCGGTAAAGCTGGATCAGGTGATTGGTCGAGCTGTCGTGCTTCAGGTCAGGCGTCGTCGTTGGATCAAGCTCACCCACAATCTTCTGCGCCAGCACCTTGCCCAGTTCCACACCCCACTGGTCAAAGCTGTCGATGTTCCAAACGCAGCCTTGCGTGAACACCATGTGCTCATACAGCGCAATCAGCGAGCCCAGCAGCCGCGGTGTCAACGTGTCGGCAAGCAAGGTATTCGATGGCCGGTTGCCTTCAAAAACGCGATGCGGCACCAGGTTGTCCGGCGTGCCTTCGGCCTTCACCTGCTCCGCGGTTTTGCCAAAGGCCAGCGCCTCGGTTTGTGCAAATACATTGGCCATTAGGATGTCGTGGTGATGGCCGATAGGGTTTAGCGTCTTGTAAAAGCCGATAAAGTCGCACGGTATCAGCCGTGTGCCCTGATGGATTAGTTGATAGAAGCTGTGTTGACCATTGGTCCCCGGCTCACCCCAGTACACCGGGCCGGTCTCGGTGCCCACGTGATCGCCTTCCAGTGTCACGTGCTTGCCATTGCTCTCCATCGTGAGCTGCTGCAGGTACGCCGGAAAGCGCTTCAGGTACTGGTCATACGGCAGGATCGCGACCGTCTGGGCGTCAAAGTAATCGGTGTACCAGATGCTGAGCAGGCCCATCAACACAGGCATGTTCTGCGCCAGTGGAGCGGTGCGGAAATGCACGTCCATCGCGTGAAAGCCTTCCAGCATTTCCTTGAATTGGTCCGGCCCAACCGCAATCATCGTGCTTAAACCGATGGCGGAATCCATGCTGTAGCGTCCGCCGACCCAGTCCCAAAAGCCGAACATGTTTGCAGTGTCGATGCCGAACTTTGCGACCTCTTTTGCATTCGTGGAGATCGCCACAAAATGTTTTGCAATCGCCTTTTCATCCCCATCGGTGTTCTTCAGGAACCACTCGCGAGCGGAATGCGCATTGGTCATCGTCTCCAACGTCGTGAACGTTTTGCTTGCGATCAGGAACAGCGTCTCGTGAGGATCAAGCCCGAGAGTACCCTCCACAAAGTCCGTTCCGTCCACGTTGGACACAAACACAAAAGCTAAGTCGCGTTGCGTGTAATGCTTCAGCGCCTCATACGCCATCACCGGACCCAGGTCTGAGCCACCAATCCCGATGTTAACTACCGTCTTGATCCTTCTGCCGGTGGCGCCCACCCAGTCGCCGCTTCGAACCCTGGTTGCAAAGGCGGCCATCTTGTCCAGCACTTCATGCACATCCGGAACCACATTATGGCCGTCGACCTCAATCACTTCGTCTTTGGGTGCGCGCAATGCAACGTGTAGCACGGCCCTGTTCTCTGTGATGTTGATCTTCTCGCCGTTAAACATGGCCTCGATGCTCTGCTTCAGGCCGGCAGCCTCCGCCAAGCCTGTCAGCAGCTTCAGCGTTTCGTCATTCACGCGATTCTTGCTGTAGTCCAGCAGGATTCCCTCGGCCGTCAGCGTCATGCGTTTGCCGCGCTTCGGGTCCTGCGCAAACATCTCCTTCAGTGTTGCCGTGCCAACCTGCGCATGGTGCGCCTCCAGCGCCTTCCATGCATTGTGCCGTTGTTCTGCGGTACCTGGTGCAGCCATGTGCGTGTCCTCTTTCTTCGCTCCGGCGCTCACGCCGTCGTTAAACCACTTACAAAGCTGTGCGCTGAGTGCTGACGCGCGTGTGCCTACAATACAGCCGTAAGATGCCGCGTCGGTAAACAATGACACACTCCGTTTACAGCCTGCCCATGAAGCCGTAGCTGCCGCTGCATCCAAAGCACATGGACCAAGAACTTACCCAAGGCATGGACCGCACGGAAGCGGGCCGCATCTTCACAGCGTTTCTTGCTGGCCTGCCCCGCGGTGTGCAAACCCGCATACACATCCTGACCGACGCCGACGCAGACGGCCTGCCCGCCGCAGCGCTGCTTCTGCGGTCGTTGAACGCAGCCGGCTATGCGAACGTCACAACTGAGCCCCGCCGCAAGTTCGAAAATGCATGGATGCCGGAGGTCCACGCGCGCCTTGCCGCCCTGAAGCCGGAGGCGCTGCTGCTCGTCGACCTGGGCGCACGGCCAGACCCTGTGCTGCCAGGCGTGCCCACTCTGCTGGTGGACCATCATGCGCCGTTCGGCACGCCACCGGGGGCCGTTCTGTTGACCAGCTACGGCACAGAGCCGACTGCGACAAGCGGCCTGCTGGCGTTGTGGTGTGCGCAGAGCATCGCTCCTCAGCTGGCGCATGACCTGCAGTGGCTGGCCGGCATCTCGCTGCTGAGCGATCTTGGCGACAAGGCACCCTTTGCCGAACTTGCGGAAAGCAAGGAGCGCTTCGGCACCACTGCCCTCAAGGACCTCACCGTCCTGTTGAACGCACCGCGCCGCAGCGCCGTTGGGGACGCCTCCGTCGCGCTCGATCTGCTCTTGCGTGCCGACACTCCAAAGCAGGTCATGAAGTCGACTGACCCAGCGCTTGAATCGCTGCGCGCCGCCAGAACCGAGGTAAGTGCGGCTCTTGCCGCTGCCAGAAAGACGGCACCGAAGTTTAGCACAAAGTGGAAGAAAGAGCTGGGCGCAGACATGGCCATGGTCCGCTTGCACACAGCATGCCAGGTGCATCCCCTCATCGCGCAGATCTGGCGATCGCAGTTGAAGAAGGCCGTCATCTTTGGCGTCAACACCGGCTTTCGTCCCGGCTACGTCCACTTTTCCGGACGTGCACCTTCTGGTATAAACCTGCTCCACTTTCTCCGCGCCCACACTCCAACAGGCGCAGATGGGACCTTTGGCGGAGGCCACGACCAGGCCAGTGGCGGAGCCCTGCCAACGCCTGTCTGGAACCAGTTCGCACGTGACATGGGGTTTGGACCGGAGATGCAGGTAGTGGCAGCCGAAGCTTCACAAGGGGAGTTTCCCTTAACCCCGGGAACCACGCAGATGCCGCAAGCATAAGCTGTTGCGGCTGAACTTTCCGGCATGCAACGCACTGTCTCAAACGCCAGAAACAGCAAAGCCCCGGACATCTACCGGGGCTTCGCTGATTGAACTTAGTAGCGCCGGCGTCCGCCGCCACCACCGTTGCCGCTTCCGCTGCTGCGGCCACCACCGCCGCTACCGCTCCGGCGCTGGAACGGCCGACCCGTGTTTGGGCGGCTCGGTGCCGCGTTGCTGGTGTCATCACCACCGCCGGTTTTCCAGCTGCGGGTTTCCATTTGCATCAGGTCAGTCGCCTTGCCCGTGTCAATTGGCGCATTGCGCTCCTCCTTGGCCAGGTTCTTGTCCGTCACCTGCCAGTCGAAGCTCATCTTGAGTTCGCGCTCCATGCGACGCGCGTCTGACTTCTCCTGTGGCATCACAAAGGTTGTCGCGATGCCTGATTTGCCGTTGCGCCCGGTCCGGCCAATGCGGTGGACGAAGTCTTCGCTTGTGCCCGGCAGATCATAGTTCACTACGTTCGCAATGTGCGAGATATCGATGCCGCGTGCAGCCACATCCGTCGCCACCAGTATCCGGCTCTTGCCCGTAGCAAACGCCTTCAGTGCCGCTGTCCGCTGACCCTGCGAACGGTCTCCGTGAATCACGGACGACTCATGACCGAACTTCTCCAGCTTTTTGGCAACGCGGTCCGCGCCATGCTTAGTCCGGCTGAACACGAGGTACGTGCCTTCACCCTCACCCAGCATTTTGTTCAGCAACGACAGCTTCTGGTCCTGCATCACCATGTAGGCGCGCAACTCAACGTGCTCGTTGGGCTTTGAGGTCGTGCCGATCTCGATCCGCACCGGCTTGTGAACGTAGTCCTTCACAATTTCCGTGATGTTGGCATCCAGCGTGGCGGAGTAGCACATCGTCTGGCGATCCTTCGGCAGCGCGCCCACGATGCGGCGAATGGCCGGCAAAAAGCCCATGTCCAGCATGCGGTCCACTTCGTCCAGCACGAGCATTTCCACGTGACCCAGCGAGACTTCGCGGCGCTTTAGATAGTCCTCCAGCCGACCGGGTGTCGCCACCACAAGGCGCGGTCCCCGGCGCAGAGCCTCAAGCTGAGAGTGCTCTGAGAGGCCGCCGCACACCAGCACGGAATCATGCTTGGCTTGCGGAACAATCTTGCTGTACGCCTCCAGCACCTGCATGGCCAGCTCGCGCGTGGGCAGCAAAATAAGCGCACGAATGGGCGAGTTGCTGCGCGGCTGGCGTTGCGGAGCACGGCTTCCCTGCCGTCCCTGCTGCTGCGGCACCTGCTTGGGCTGCTCCGCCAGCGGGTGCCGGTCCATCGTCTCGATCATCGGAATCAGGAAAGAGAGCGTCTTTCCAGTGCCGGTTGCAGCCGTCGCCAGAACGTCGTGGCCTGCAAGCGCCGGCGGAATCGCCTTTGCCTGGACAGGCGTGGGTGTAACGAACTTTGCCGCGTGCAAACGGTCCTTCAACTTATCTGACAAGTCGAAATCGTCAAACGTGACGTCGTCGACCAGGCTTGCAGGCGCGGCGGCCTGGGGCGTCGGCGCAGCGTCGCTGTGCGTTGGTTCGGTGTGCTTAACTTCGGGTGCGGCCTTTGCGCGCTTCTTGGGTTGGTTTGCCGGTACTTCTTCGTTCAAAACTGCAGAATTGCTGGAATTCAAGAGAATCTTTCTTCTGTCTGCGGCGGCGCGCTCGTATGCGGCCTGCCTGCCAAGGTCTGCCTGGTTGCAGCGATGCGCGAGTGCTCCCTTGGCGTTGGAGCGCGGCATCTGGATTCGTTTGGTTCAGCTAGCCCACAGGGGGCACGCTGCTGCGTGGCGAGGTCTTGCATCAAGACCAGTCGAGCCAGAGCAACCTGCGCTTCCTCTCATTTGTTCGAGGATGGCATGTAGCGAAGGGGATACTCCATTGCGGTCTCTGGCCAACCCCAATCCATACCGGGTCGTTCCCACAACGAAGAGCAGCAAAACTTCACCACTGAAAGAAGTATAACAGCCCTGTCAAGCAGCACACCTCGAACGTAAAAGTGAAGAGGTGCACTGCCGCATCGTCACCATCCTTGCTACTGGCTCAGGAACTTGTCGGCCGTACGCAGTGAAAGGGCCATGATCGTGGGCGCTGGATTCGCGGCCAGCGACGTCGGGAAGACCGAGTTGTCGGCCACCCACAGGTTCGATACATCCCAACTCTTTCCCCATGGGTTCAGCACTGACTCTGCCGGATCGGTCCCCATACGACAGGTTCCCACCGTATGCGCCGTGCGCTGCGAGCTCCACAAATCCTTACCGCCTGCAGCCATCAAAATGCGCCGCATATTGTTCTCTGCGTGATCGCTCATCCTGTATTCATTGTCGCTCAATGAGAACGTGATGAGCGGCTTCGGCAGGCCATGCTGGTCCACTTCGTCCGACAGCGTCACCCGGTTGTCGGCGTCCGGCAGTGTGTCACCGTTCATACCGATGCCAACAACGTTGTTGTACTTCAGCAGGTAATCGGTCAATGCCTGGCCCACCAGGTTCCGCCCCGCCACCACCTGCTCCGCCCAGCCCGCCGGCAAAATTCCATAGCTCTGCAGCACGTACCCACCGGCATAGTCGGCGTTCTTTGCACGCATAAAGTCTTCCGTAATCAGCGGCGTTGGATACCCCTTGTACGGTCGCGTGTCCGCACGTACGGTCGCCCATACCTGCGTTGAGATATGCGCCATGAAGTTGCGGCCAACCTGGTCCGACGAGTTCGCAATGCCCCAGTGAAGCAGCTGCCGCGGCGTCTCCACACCGCCCGCACACAGAAAGACGGTCGCGCAACGCTGCCGCTGTTCGGCACCGTGCTTGTCCGTGTACAACACGGCAGTAATTGCGCCTGTGCTGTCCTGCTCCACACCGTGCACATAGCTTTGCTCGCGGATCTCCGCACCCAACCGCAACGCCGCTGGCAGGTAAGTCACGTCCATGGTCGCCTTGGCACCGTTGCGGCAGCCCTGGTGGCAGTAGCCCCGATTGATACACCCGTTACGCTGCCCGTACTCCGGCCGGAAATACGGCTGCGACGCTGCAGCAATGGGCGCATGCGACACGCGTATGCCCATCGCCTCAGCCCCGATCGCCATGTACACCGCAGACGTGTTCAGCGGCAGGGGCGGCAGCGGATAGGTGCGTCCCGGGTCCCACGGATACGTTGCAGGACCAGACACACCCAAAAAGCTCTCGACCTCTTCAAAGTACGGCTTCATCTCGCTGTACGACACCGGCCAGTCCACCGCAACACCATCGTTGGACTTCAGCGCAAGGTCACGCGCATCCGGCCGCGGCGCGTACGCCCCCCAGTGCAGCATGCTTCCGCCCACACCGCGTCCACTGTTGTTTGCACCAAATGCGGTTGGCGTCTTTCCCGCACTCAGCCGCTCGTCCGTCCAGTAAATGCTGGCGGCTACCTCATCCGTCGGAAACTCTGAGGAAGGATCTTGAAACCACTCCCCTGCTTCCAGCGCCGCCACACTGCGGCCCGCCTGCGCCAGTTTGAAAAGCAGTGGCGCGCCACCGGCACCTGTGCCGATGATGACGGCGTCCACTACATCGTCAGTCGCATAACGCTTCATCTCTGCGGGCTTCTTCATCGCGCACCGCCTTCGCTGCCGGCCGACGCTACTTCTGTCTGCCTGCCTGCTCCTGGATCGTCCTGCGATCCATCTCCCATGCTGCCACTCACCGCGGTTGCATCCGGTGCCGTCGCTATCTCTCCGCGTTCTCCGCCGTCGTTGTACTCAAACGGTGCTGCGGAGTTGGGGCCGATGCTCACCCATCCCTCGCCCGGCTCCACACCGCCCGTCATCCCATCAGCAAAGCCGTAATACTCCATCGCATACATGGCGTCCGGATGACTCACCCACGTGCGCACCACCTCTGTCTTCACCGTCTTCATCCACGTCGACAGCGGAAACTGCGCCGGACCATCCACATCTCCGTTCACCACGCACCGCAGATACGCCTCGCGCGCCGGCGGGGGCATTGCGATGAACGTCTTCATCGGCGTGTGCTGCAGCATGCCGAACAGGCTTCGCAGCCCCTGCCGATAAGCCTCACCATCAGCCGGCAGCGTCGCATACCTCCATCCGGCAGTCTTTCCACTCTGCAGCCGGCGGTCGATCGCATCCGCAATATCCACCGACGTACCCGCCGTGCCCTGTGGCAGAATCGCGTCCACAAGCTCTTGCAATTGCGCAAACTCCTCGTCCGTTAAGAAACGGCTCGCACGCGGTTCTGGGTTCGCACGCTGTTCCAGCACGCGACGTGTTGCATCAGAGACGCGCTCGCGCACATCGACATTTTGAAAAATCTTCAGTTCTGGTGTGGTCATCAGCGCATAGGACGCGCTTACCCTCGCATCGGCTTCATGGACGTCCAGCTCTACTCCCATCCAGTTGACCCCTCTGGCAAGAAGCCGGCGTATTTCGATCCGGACAAACTCATCCTGTACACCCGGCGTGCAAAGCGCACCACTCCGGCATCACAGCCCCATGCTTCCCTTCCGCGAACATGGCCCCGCAGATGCACCGGTCACCTTCCTTCTTCTTCACTTCTTCGGTGGATCGCATCGTGAGTGGGACGGCATCGTCGAGCGGCTCTCCCCTACCTACAGAACCCTCGCAGCCGACCTGCCGGGCTTTGGCGAAGCCAAGGCCCTGGAGGGCCTCAGCGTCCAGGCGCTTACAGACCGCATCCGCACGCTGCTCAGCTATCTCGCACCGGCGCCCGTCATTCTGGTAGGCCACAGCATGCCCGGCAAGGCAGCCATGGTGGTTGCAGCGGACCCCCCACCAAACCTGCGCGGCGTCATTCTTGTTGCACCATCTCCCCTCGGCGGAGAACCTATGTCAAACCAGCAGCGCCAGAACCAGACCGTCGCCAACACCACCCGCGCCCACGCTGAGGCATTCACCACCCCCGGCTTCTACGGCAAGCCCGATCCCGCCCAATTTGAGCAGGCCGTTGAAGACGTCCTCGCTGCCAGCGACGAAGCCTTTCACGACTGGCCGCTGAATGGCACAAAGGAGGACTGGCGCGACCGCATTCAGGCCTTCCGCGTAAAAACAATTCTTGTTGTCGGAGCAGAGGACAAGGCCGTCGCCCTTGAGCTGCAAAAGCGCGAAACCCTTCCTATGGTCACGGCGAGCGGCGGCCGCATGCACCTCCTGCCCAACGCCGCCCACCTCACGCCGTATCAGCAGCCGGCCGAGCTTGCCGCCATCTTTCACCAGTTCGCGCAAGAGGTGCTCTAAACTCCTGCGCTACTCTGAAGGCACGCAACGCGACCGGCTCACACGCCGGCAGGAGACTTCGTGGCAGCAGCACCCATCCCTAGCCCACAACCTGCCTTCCGCCGTCTGCGCTCCGCCGCCACCAGCAATGCACTTTTCTTTCTCGGTGCTGCCCTGGTTCTCTTTCTCGTTATCCTGCGGCGCACCCACGGCCACTTCAGCTATTGTCTCGACGATCCGTATATCCACCTTGCCCTTGCAGAACGGCTGCGGCACGGCCTGTACGGCATCAACGCCGGTGAGCCGGCAAGCCCTTCCTCCAGCATCGTTTGGCCACTGCTCCTTGTACCTTTCGCAGGCATGCCACTTCTGCCCTGGATGCCTCTGCTTCTCAATATTCTTTGCGGTACGGCAACTGCATGGCTACTGGGCCGCTTCGTCGAACGCTTTTTCACCCCCGGCCCACGCGCCATCGCGCTCGGCCTTCTGCTCGTGGTCGCACTTAACCTGCTCGGCATCGCATACACCGGCCTGGAGCACCCGCTACAGGTTCTGCTCTGCGTTGCGTCCGCGTTCGCCATACTCGCCGTGCTCACGCCAGAGCCCATCCCTGCGTGGTCCATCGCCGCCGCCGTGCTCCTGCCGTCCGTTCGCTATGAAGGTGTGCTCATCACCTTCGTGGTCGCCGTCGCTCTTTGGGCCGCCCATCGCAAGCAACTCGCGTCCGTCCTTCTGCCGCTCAGCCTCGCTCCCGCGGTTCTCTTCAGCCTGTACCTGCACCACCTCAGCCTGCCGTGGTTCCCACTCTCTGTTCTTGTTAAAAGCAGCTACAAGTTCCAGGACCACAGCAGCTTCCCTGTCCGCATCGCTCGCCTCATTGTCGAGACGTTGCTGGCGACGGTGAAAGACCCGGAGCGTGCGCCGCAACTCCTGCTCGTGGTCGCGCTGTGCTGGCTCGCTTGGCACACCTGTCACAGGCACAGTGCGTTCTTGGTGCTGGCCGCTACCGCCGTTGCAGGCACGGTGCAGGTCTTTCTCGGCCCCGTCGGTTGGTTCTACCGCTACGAAATCTACTGCCTCGCGTTTACCCTTGTTGTTGCTATCGCAGCTGATGCACGCCTGCCATCCATCAACAGTGTTGCGAGACCTCTCCTCGGCGGCGACCCACCACCTGTCCCTGAACCGACGCAAACGCCAGATCTTCCGCGCGTTCCCGGCCTCCTCCTCGCTTCCGTCGGTGCCCTGGCCATGTTCTACGCACGGCCATTACTGGGTATTCCCCAGGCCGCACTCGGCATCTGGCAGGAGCAGGCCCAGCTTGGCCGTTTCGCCTCACGGTTCCACACGGGTCCCATCGCCGTGAACGACCTCGGCTGGATCAGCTATCTCCGCACACCTGATCACTACACGCTCGACCTTGTGGGCTTAGGCTCCTACGAGGCTTTCAAGATGAGGGAGCGTGACCGCACCCCCGCATGGCTTGACGCCATCACCCGCGAGCATGGCATCGGCCTCGTTATCATCTATCCGGAATGGTTCAGCAAAGGCATCCCAACTACATGGACACCCATGGCCAAGCTGTGCGCCAACGATGTCGATCCCGCCCTCAGCGCCACCGCTCCTCGCGTCATGATCTACGCCACGCCCGTGGCCGACCAGCAGCGGCTGCTCGCTGAACTCGAGCGTTTCCGGCCCACCCTGCCGCTTGGCTCCGTCCTGCAGCTGCATCCGCCAGATTCAAACGAGAGGTGCGGCACCGCCCCTTAAACGTCAAAGGCTGCCAGCGCGCATGCAGCAAACCCACGTCGCGCCGAGGTCCCGCATCCCAGCACGTATGACTCGGATCGTGACCTCTGCCGTACTCGCTTCCTGCCTCGTTGCCATACCGGCGCCTACCTTGCACGCGCAAAAGGCGGTCGCCACCGACCGCACTGTCGGCCAGCTTGAGACAGTCGCCCTCTTCAACGGCCCCATGCCCACCGGCGTCACCGTCTCCCAGACCGGCCGCATCTTCGTCAACTTTCCCCGCTGGGGTGACGACGTCCCCTTCACCGTTGCGGAGATCGTCAAAGGCAAGGCCGTAGCCTACCCCAACCTAACGGTCAACGACTGGGCCGGCCGCTCCAAGCCCAACCCCAACGCCTTCATGGACGAGCATGAAAACCAGATCCACTTCGTCAACGTGCAATCCGTCGTCGTCGATCCCATGGACCGCCTCTGGGCCCTCGACACCGGAGCGCCTATGCTCAAGAACACCGTCCCCGGCGGCCCCAAGCTCGTCTGCATCGACCTCAGGTCCAACCGCATCGTCAAGACCATCCTCCTGCCACCAGAGACCGCCGGCATCAACAGCTACATGAACGATGTGCGCTTCGACCTGCGCAATGGCGACACCGGCTTGCAGGATCCCATGACCGCCGTCGGCAGCATGCCCGCGCCCAACCCGAACACTCCATCGAAAGACAAGATGCACCCGCTGGCGGAGCGAACACCCGGCCAGCCCGAAGCAGCCGGAGCAGAGATTCACGGCACCGCCTACATCACCGACTCCTCGTCTGAAGGCCCCAATGCCATCGTCGTCGTCGACCTGGCCACCGGCAAGAGCTTCCGCCGCCTCAACCAGCACTCCTCCGTCCTGTCTGAAGATCAGTTCCTCATGTTTGCCGAAGGCCGGCCCGTCTACATGACCACACCCGGCTACCCGCCAAAGGCCGTCAACTTCGCCGCAGACGGCATCGCCATCTCCGCCGACGGCAGCACCCTGTACTACTGCCCCATTAACGGCACCAAGCTCTACGCCGTCTCCACGGCTATGATCCGCGACCGCACAAAGTCCGACGCGCAGGTCGCAGCAACTGTCCGGATCGTTACCGGCAAAATGCCCTCGGACGGCCTCGAGTCCGACGCCGCCGGCAACGTCTATCTCTCCGACCCGGTCACAAACAGCATTCACCGCTGGAGCCCAACCACCGGCCTGATTGAAACTCTCGTCCACGACCCCCGCCTGCTCTGGCCAGACACCATGTCCATCGCCACCGACGGCTACCTTTATGTCAACGCCAACCAACTCAATCGCCAACCCACCATGCACAATGGCACCGACGAACGCGTCAAACCCTACACCATGTTTCGCATCAAGGTGAACGCTCAACCTGTGCTGCTCAAGTAGGAATTTTAATGCCGGCAAACAATCAGTTCGACCACTTCGTGCAGGCGCAGCAGGACACCTTTGCGCGCGCCTGCGCGGAGTTGGCAGCAGGACGGAAAGAGAGCCACTGGATGTGGTTCATCTTTCCGCAGCTGGCTGGTTTGGGCTCCAGCTCCATGGCGCAACGCTATAGCATCGCCAGTCTCGGCCAGGCCGCGGAGTACCTCATCCACCCGGTTCTTGGACCACGCCTGCATCAGGTGACACAGATCGTAAACGACATCAGGAAGCGCTCCGCATCGCAGATCTTCGGCTACCCCGACGATCTCAAGTTCCACTCCAGCATCACGCTGTTTGCACTCGCAACGGAGCGGTCCGAGGCACCCAACCTGGCGTTTCGCCAAGCCCTTGCGTCCTACTTCAAAGACCGCATGGACCAGGGCACGATGAAGCTTCTCGCCCCATGATGATTACCCGTGATTGCCTATGCTGGAACGGGGTTCACAAGGCATAATGCGGGACATCGCTCATGGTGAAGCACACGGCGAGCAGCGCATCCTGATTGGAACAGCAGGCTGGTCTCTCCCTTCCGCTCTCGCGTCCAGCTTCGAAACAGCTGGCACCCATCTACAGCGTTACGCCCGCCGCATGCACTGCGCCGAGATCAACTCCAGCTTTTATCGTCCGCACCGTCCCACAACCTATGCCAAGTGGGCCGCTTCAGTGCCGGAAGACTTTCGCTTCTCGGTCAAGCTTCCCAGGACCATCACGCATGCAGCAGTACTGTTCTCCGCGCCCGCACTGCTTCGAGAATTCCTTACCCAGGTTGGCGGCCTTGGCTCCAGACTCGGCTCTTTACTCATCCAGCTGCCACCACGTCGCGCATTTGCCGCAGTCGAAGCAGCGGAGTTCCTCACTACCCTTCGAACACTCCACCCAACTGGCACCATCGTTCTAGAACCGCGCCACGCAACCTGGTTCTCTGACGAGGCCGACGCGCTGCTCCTCAGCCTGCACATCGGTCGCGTCGCCGCAGACCCCGCTCTGTTGCCTGCGGCCGCCCGGCCAGGTGGCGACCCGTTCACCCACTACTTTCGCCTGCACGGCTCACCACATACCTACTACTCCGCGTACTCACGGCAGTACCTGCAGACGCTTGCACGTGCATTGCAGCATGAATCGCCCGCTGCTCAGGCCTTTGTCGTCTTCGACAACACCGCCGCGGGCGCAGCTCTCCGGAACGCACTCCAATTGCAGGAGCTCCTTCTTCCTGCATCCACCGCAAGCTCTCAAGACATCACCCAAGTGCAATAAGAAAAGCCCGGGCCTGGCCCGGGCCTCCTTAATACGCAGCGTACGTCTTACGCCTGCGCGTCTTCGGATGACTCTTGTATCTGCAGCACCTGCGCAACGGTGTAACTCGGGTCGCCGACCTTGAAACGCGCAAATCGGCGGACCGAGATGTTCTCGCCCAGCTTACCGATCTTGGTCGCAATCACCTGCTTCACGGTCTGCGACTGCTCCTTTACGAACGGCTGCTCCAGCAGGCACACCTCTTCGTAAAACTTGCTCATTTTCCCGTCCACAATCTTGTCCACAAACTCAGGCTTCTTGCCGGTCGCCAGTGCCTGTGCCTTGAAGACGTCACGCTCACGTGCAAGGTCGGCTTCGGTGACCTCTTCCTTGGTCACATACTTCGGGTCTGTTGCGGCAATGTGCATGCTGATGTCGCGCAGCAACTCTTGAAAGTCTTCGGTGCGTGCCACAAAGTCCGACTCGCAGTTCAGCTCCAGCAGAACGCCGATCTTGCCGCCCTGATGAATATATGTGCCCACTGCGCCTTCGTTCGTCGTGCGCGACGCCTTCTTCGCGGCCGAAGCCATGCCGCGCTTGCGCAGCACAACAAACGCCTGCTCCATGTCGCCCTTGCTCTCCTGCAAAGCCTTGAGACAGTCGCCCATCGGGGCGCCACTCTTTTCGCGCAGGTCCTTGACCAGTTTTGCGTCTACCTTGAACGGTGCTTCTGCTGTTGCGGACATGGTGTGCTCTCTCTTGTGTGCGGCAGTGCCGCGGGTTTGGTTCGTGCGAGTTGTCGTGCCAAATCCTTGTACTTGGCGGACAAACGAAAAGCGTGGTCGCCGGGATTCAGGCAGCCACGCTCCGCGTGAAAAGCTGGTGCTGAATCGCTCTAGACGCTGGCAGGTTCTGCAGCAGGCTCCGCTTCAACCGTTGTGTCCAGCATGTGCTTAATGCCGCCGCCGAGGGCTGCTTCAAGGTCGACCGTCTCTTCTGCAGGGTCAGCCGCCGTCGATGCAACCAGATTCGCCGTTTCAGGCACGTCGGGGGTTGCGCCTTCTTCATCTTCCAGACCGATAAAGTGCTGCTCCGTCGTCAGGGGCGTCACGTCCTGGTACTCGTTCGCGATGCTCTTGTCGCCAATCATCTGCACACCCTCAAATGCCGAGTCGGCAATCTTGGTGGTGAACAAACGAATCGCGCGCAGCGCATCATCGTTACCCGGAATCACGTAATCAACAACGGTCGGATCGCAGTTCGTATCCACAACCGCAACCACTGGAATACCCAGCTTGCGCGCTTCCGAAACCGCAATCGCCTCATTGTTACTGTCGATCACAAAGATCGCATCCGGCAATCGACGCATGTTCTTAATACCGGCCAGATTCGTATTCAGGTGCTTGCGCTCGCGCTCCAGCTTGATGACTTCTTTCTTCGTCATGAGCTCAAAACGTCCGTCCACGGCCATCTCATCCAGTTCCGCAAGGCGCTTCACCGACTTCTGCACCGTGATCCAGTTGGTCAGCAACCCACCCAGCCAACGGCTGTTGATGTATGGCATGCCGGCGCGGTTCGCCTCTTCAGCCACTGCATCCTGAGCCTGGCGCTTGGTACCCACAAACAGGATTAGCTTTCCGGTCGATGTTAGGTCCGTCACAAACTTCGACGCTTCCTTGAACATCTTCAACGTCTTCTGCAGATCGATGATGTAAATACCGTTGCGCTCACCAAAGATGTATTCCTTCATCTTCGGGTTCCAACGCTTCGTCTGGTGGCCGAAGTGGACGCCGGCTTCCAGCAGTTCCTTCATTGTGATCGATGCCATGTGGCTCCTTGTAAACACATCCCGAGCAGATCAGGCTCGCGATTGATTCCCGTTCGTCTGGGAGATTTGAATCCCCTTGAGTGTGATTCGGATCGGTGTGCGGCCTGCAAAGCCCACACACCGAAGGACAATCCGCTTGTTACCGCTTGGAGAACTGGAAGCGCTTGCGTGCGCCCTTCTGACCGTACTTCTTGCGCTCCTTGATGCGCGCGTCCCGGGTCAACAGGCCGTCCGCCTTCATCACCTTGCGCAGCTCCGGGTTGAACTCAAGCAGAGCGCGTGCAATTCCCATCTTTACTGCATCCGCCTGCGAGTTCACACCGCCGCCCTTCACAGTCGTCACAATGTCGAACTCGCCATTCATGCTGGCGGTTTCCAGCGTACGCTTTGCCGCAACGCGCTGTGCCGGCGTCACAAAATACACATCAAATGCCTTGCCGTTGACGGTAAAGCCGCCGGAACCCGGACGAAGAAATACACGCGCGATCGCCGACTTGCGGCGGCCCGTTCCGTAGTACTGCACCAAATCTGCCATTGATCAACCTTCCAAACTGTCGTGCTGCGCTGATACGGGAACTTTGGGAGCCTTGTGTGCCGCGAAGCTCACATCCAGAACTTCCGGCATCTGGGCGTCATGCGGATGCTTGTCGCCCTTGTACACCTTCAGCTTGGTCGCCATCTGGCGACCCATCTTCGTCTTCGGCAACATGCCCTTGATTGCCTGCTCCAGAATCGCCTCTGGCTTACGCACAAGCAGTTTCTCGAACTCTTCCTCACGCAATCCACCAGGAAAGCCGGTATAGCGCCGGTACAGCTTTTGCGACGCCTTCATGCCGGTCAGCACAATCTTTTCGGCATTAATCACGATTACGTGGTCACCCGTATCGATATACGGGGTGTACTGGGGATTATTCTTCCCGGCCAGCACGCGTGCTGCGCCGCTGGCAAGGCGTCCCAGGGTCTTGCCGCTGGCATCCACCACAAACCACTTACGGCTCAGGTCTTTCGAACTCGGAACAAACGTCGACATCGGTAGCACTCCACTCCAACCAGACTTCACTGCAAATCCCGTGCGCACACAGCCAGACACCAGGGGTGTGGATGCGTTTTTCAGTGGAAGCTTGTGCGAATCGTTCCCGTGCCGCCGATGCCCAAGTCCAGCACCGCATACAACCGGGGAGCAACACCGGCAGCCCTGTTTCGCTGCTCCGGTACATCCCGCATCACCACCACACAACCCAAGCCACCGCCCAGCTCAGGACTGCAGCACAGGGCGGCAGACGGGGGTCTGCGCGAGTTCTCAGCATATCGAAGTTCAGGGAGGGAGTCAACCAATCCGCACTCTACGGCAGCCGCTCCCACAGGTCCGCGCTCTCCCGCCGCAGGCATACAGCAACCAGCCACGCATAGGCCGCAAACAGACACATTTCCAATAGAAGGAGCACCCACGCCGAACCGCTATCGAACCCCAGCAGTAAATGCAGCAGCGGTGCCGGTGCCTGTACCAGCACCGACGCCCAGAAACTGTGCACTGTCACGCTCAACAGGCTGAACACCCCAAACAACACCACCGCCGATCTCTGCCACAGGCTGCGCCGGCCCGCAGCCGTCGCCGCCACCGCAAGGCCCAGCGGGAATAACACCATCAGCGAGTACGTCGGCCACGTCTTTTTGGCAAGTGCCATCAGCGTTAGCAGAAACACTGATATTGACACCATCGTCGCCCGCGCTTCACCCACCAGGACGCCCCCTGACCGCCGCCACACCAGCCATGCCACCCGGCAAACCAGCGCACCCAGCGCCACCAGCAGAAGCACGTCCCACAACTTCAATCCCAGGTCCAGACCGGTGATGCTCTCCACCAGATAAGGCAGCCCACCCGCGGTCTTCAAATCGCCCTCACGCAAAAAAACGCTCAACACCGGCGCATGCAGCACAAACTGAAAACATCCATACACGGCTAGAACCAAGGCCAAACACCCCGCAGCCCATGCGCCCCCACGCCGCCTGCTGTACAGCACAAAGGAGGGCACAAACAGCAGTGGCAAAAATTTCACAACCGCGATCGAAGCGCCGACCCACGCTCCGCTCGCCGCAGACCGCCTTCGCAGCAGAGCCAGGAACGCCAACGCCAGAAAAAAGCTGATGATCACGTTATTCTGCCCGTCAATCGTCACGAACTGCAGCGAAATCGGATTAAAAAGACATAGCAGCGAGGCACCCCGTGCTACCCGCTCCGGCACCACCTGGTTGAGAACCCGCAGCCAAAGCGCAGCCGCCGCAATCTCCACCAGCACAGCAAAGAGCACCAGCGTCACCGGCGACGGATGCACCCTGTACACGGCCGCATACACGTACGACGACAGCGGCGCATACGAGCTCAGGTAATCCCGGTAAGGCACCTTGCCCTCCAGCCGTCGCCACGCTTCCTGCATGTAAAAGCTGGGCAGATCGCCGCGGACCGGCAGCCGGAACAGCAGGAATACCACCGCAAATAGGAGCAGCCGCGACGCTGCAAACACCGCCAGATAACCTCGCTCGAAGCGGCGCGCTGTGGCACGGTACGCAGGCTGCCAGTGGAATGCACCTACAGTCGCAACCGCGGCAACAGTTCCCAACACTGCACGTGCAACAAAGGTCTGGACTCCGGTCATGCTGCGCTCATCGTACCGAACTTCCACCGCCGCCGCAGGCCAAAGCCGTCATGCCCCACCAGTCTCCTGCAAGGGCAAGGGTAGTACGCGGCGCGTAAAGGCGGCCGGCCGCAATCGCTTTCGCTTTGGAATTACGCCGCGCTTCGGATCCAGCCGATACACAATCATCAGGTTCCGGTCCGGGTCATCCATTGCCGGGAACTCCGCGACGCGCGTCAGTTGGTAAAATTTCGCGAGCGCCTCCATCTTGTCGTCTTCCACGTAGTTCCAGGCCACAAACCAGCCCGGCTTGTATGCCGCTATTCGATCTTCCAGCTGCATCGTCCCAAAGTCATCGCAGATGCTGGGCAAACCCGTCATCAGCGTCAGATCCGACCCTGAAATCGACAGCACCGTGTGGCTGTGATTCGGTTCACTCTCCACAATCTTGCCCACCTGGATCGCCGCATTTTGAAAGGTGTAATCCGGATGCCGGAGGTAGTGCAGCGTCCCCCTGGCATCATGCGTTACCAGCAGCAGCAACACCGGCACCAGGGCATACGCGCTCTTCCACTGCCAGGCCAACGCATGCTGCGCGCCGCGCACTACCAGCAGCGTCATCGGTACGGCAATCACCAGGTAATACCGCGGCTGAAGATTCGCGTGATAGATCAGAAACGCAAAATACCCCGCGATCCAAAGCACCAGGGACACAAACACGGGATCCCGCCACACGCGCCGCCGCACCAGCGCAAACAGCAGCGCCGCAAACATCATCGGATAGATCAACGTCCCAATCCATATGCCATCCTTGAACGCGCCCAGCAGGATTTCCTTGGCATTCTCGGCGGTAATCCCCGTGTAGCGATTGGCCGAAAACAGGTACCGAAAATCCTCCATGTAGCGCGGTCGAACCAGCACGGCGTAATACGTACTCCACAGCAGCACCGTCGTCCCACCCGCAACCGCAGCAGCCCGCAGCATAGAGCGCACATTCCAGCGGCACGCATCCGCAAGCACGTACGCCATCGCCGGGACCAACGCAATCGCCGTCGTCTTGGTACCGATCATTAACGCGAGCAGCACCCCAAGCGCCACCTCGCGTACGAGATTGTGCCAATGGCGCGCGCCTGGCCGCACATGCGCGGCCGTCAGTAGCGCCAGCAGCATCAGCAGGACAAGCAGCGGCTCCAGCACGGCCATGCGACTGAACACAAAAAAGTATGGACTCACCGCCATCATCAGCGCAGCAGCGGCGGCAGACAACCAAAGGCTCCATGTCCCCAGCGACTCATCGACGCTCAACCGCTTGCGCAATAGCGCCACCCCCGCACCCACAATGCCGACGAACACCACCACCGTCAGCGCTCGCGCCGCAACAATCCCGACGCCGGTGAACCGGAACAGCATTGCCTCCAGCAGCGGCCACACGGGCAGCGCAGCCGCAGGATTGAAGTCGCCCGGCAGGTGCCAGGTGCCGCGCAGGTAATGGCGAATTGCCGCGTCCCCATACCATCCCTCATCGGTGTACTTTGCCCAGTCGCTCCATGGGCTCAGATTTGGAAAATCGGCACGCAAATGCAAGAAGTGCAGAGCCAGAAACACGCCGGTCGTGACCACCGTCGACCACAGCGCCGTCCACCGCAACGTCTTTCGACGGCCGCGCAAGAACCCGTGACCACCCAGGTCCAGGTCATCGTCGCCCTTCGTTCGCAACGCCTCATTCCCCATTTGCGGCACACAGGATTTATACGGCCTTTGCGGCAATCCGTTCGCGACATTATCCGCACCGTCCACTGGACAAATATTCGACGCGCCAGGTGCTGTACAGACATCGCGATGGAGGAGCATGCTAAGTGGTGAAACACCTTTCGTATGCGCTTGTTTCGGTTCACGCTCACCATTGCTACCGTGCTGGCCTCTGCTGCCAGCGCGCAGGCGCCCACAACGCCCGACAGCAACGTCACCATGGGCCAGCGGCTCCGCAGCATCTACCGCTCCACCGACTGGCAGCGCGACCCTAATAAAACCGCCGAGCGCGCCGCCTACTACGACCGCATGCTCCGCGAGCACACACTGCCGCCCGCCGACGAACTCGCCGTCCAGCAACAACTTGCCACGGAGCAGCTCCGCACCGGTGACGTAGAAGCCGCGCTAAAAGCCCTTGACCGCACCTTCACTCTAGCTCCACAGGTTCACCTGCCGCCCCAGGCCATGCGCGACCTCCTTCACCTGCGCGCGATCGCCTATCTTCGTCTCGGCGAAACAGAAAACTGCCTCGCCCACCATGGCCAACACTCGTGCATCTTCCCCATCCGCACCGGTGGCGTCCACACCCTGCCACGCGGTGCACAGGGTGCGATCCGCGACCTCACCACCCTGCTTGAAAGCGACTCGAAAGACGACCTCGCCCGCTGGCTGCTAAACGTCGCGTACATGCAGCTCGGCAAGTATCCCGTGGAGGTGCCCAAGGCCTACCTCCTGCCACCAGCGATGTTTGCCTCTGAAGAGAACCTGCCCGAGTGGACCGACATGGCCGCCCTCGCCGGCATCGATCTCATCACCCGCTCCGGCGGCACCGTCGTAGAAGATATGAATGGCGACGGCCTGCTCGACATCGTCACGAGCACCTCAAACCCTCTCGGAGCCATGCACCTGTTCCACAACAACGGCGATGGCACCTTCGCTGACCGCACCTCCGCTGCCGGCCTCAGCGACGAAATCGGCGGCCTTAACCTGGTCGTCACCGACTACGATAACGACGGCCACCCCGACCTGCTGGTCCTGCGCGGAGCGTGGTGGGGCAACTTCGGCCAGTACCCCTTCAGCCTCCTCCACAATCGCGGCGATGGCACCTTTGAAGACGTCACTGTCAAGGCAGGCCTGCTCAGCTTCGGCCCCACCCAGACTGCCGCCTGGGCCGATTTTGACAACGACGGCCGCCTCGACCTGCTCGTCGGGCACGAGAACAACCCCGGCGCCAAGGAGCACTTTCCCACCCAGCTCTTCCACCAGAACGCCGATGGCACCTTTACCGACGTCGCCCGAGCGACCGGCCTGGCCGAACAGGGCTTCGTCAAAGGCGTCGCCTGGGGCGACTACAACAACGACGGCCGACCCGACATCTACGTCTCCGTCCGCGAAGGCGAGAACCGCCTCTACCGCAACGATGGCATTCCCAGCGGCGACAACGACTCAGCCCACTGGCACTTCACCGACGTCACGCAACAGGCCGGCCTCGGCAATGCCCATCACACCTTCGCCACCTGGTTCTTCGATTTCGATAACGACGGCTGGCCCGACATCTTCGCTGCCGGTTACTCCGCAGGATCCATGCAGGACGTCGGCCGCTTTCAGGCCGGCCACACCGCTGACGCCGAGATGCCCCACCTCTACCGCAACAATCACGACGGCACCTTCACCGACGTCGCGCCTGCCCTGCACCTGAACCGCGCCATGCTCACCATGGGCGCCAATTTCGGCGACCTCGACAACGACGGCTGGCTCGACATCTATCTCGGCACCGGCGAACCCTCCTACGAGGCCCTCCTGCCCAATCGCATCTTCCGCAATGTTGCCGGCAAGCGTTTCAACGATGTCACCACAGCTACCGGCCTGGGCCACCTGCAGAAAGGCCATTCCATCGCCTTCGCCGACATCGAGAACCGCGGCGTTGAGGACATCTTCGAAGAAATGGGGGGCGCCTTCCCCGGCGACCCCTACCAGTCCGCACTCTACCGCAATCCTCTGCCCGACCCTGGCCCCGCCAGCACTACCAACCACTCCATCACGCTCCGCCTGCAGGGCACACGCACAAACCGTGCCGCGTACGGCACCCGCATCG